>CANQXE010000009.1 GCA_947627725.1 uncultured Clostridia bacterium
ATAAAATTTTTAATTAACCCCGATATTACAGCATTTGCTGACCCTGTATCGGGGTTATGTCTATATCGGAATAATTTCCATTATTACGATATCGGTATAACGGCAATATTTTTAATCTTATGGGTATTGCATCAAGAACACTCCGAAGAAACGGAATGGCTGAAGAAGCAACCGAAATGTGTACTCGTATTACTAAATCAGGCAGTTATGATGCCGCACTCTGCATTATCGGTGAGTATGTGAATATTACCGGTCCAAATGAAGATATAAGTGACAATGAGGATTTTACACAATCAATGTGAGGTGATAATGATGAATAAATATCAGCAAAAGCTAAAGGATGTATTAGTATTTGGTAATGCATTTGATAATGCTAAGTATATAGGAAGAACAGCATATATCAGACTTGGAAACGGAATGAAAGTTAAGGCAGAATTAGTCAGAGTAAACACTTTTAAGAAATTTGAAGGTGTAAAATTAACGGTTCTTAACAACAATTATGTTGTTGACAGTGTAACATTTCGTTTTGATGATTATTTTGAATTGCAGGAAAAATATGACGGTACAAAGGAACTTCCACATATCTATATTGACAAAGACGGTGTTTGTTGGAACTCATATCCGGATGTTGACGATTTGAAAAAACTTACGAGGGCAATTGATGACTATGTTTCACTTTTCAGTCGAAGAATAAGAGCACTGGTAAGGTATATGAGGATGTTTGAATGACAATAAACGAATTCAATGAAAAACTGGAAAAGAGAATCGGCAAATCTTCTATTCTTGATATTGATTCGATAGGAGATTTTCAATGCGACCAAACTCATGGCTTTCCGACCTTTTTAAATATTCATTGGAATTCGGGAACAACTTGGCTTTCATTAAATTACAGACTCGTTGATGAAGATACCGATATTTCAGAATATGAACAAGGTTGTGCTGATTGGGGTATTCGTGATTGTGATTCCATTGAAAAATTAAACACATTTTTAGAGTCACTTGGCGAGGATGCATACGGATATGCCCTGCCGATTGAAGAAGAAATACAGCAGTCAATGTGATTTGACCAGAAATAGTTCTACGAAAAGGAGAAAGAAAAATGACAGCTTTATGGATTGCAGGCGGCTTTATAGTCGGCAGTATTTTTGCTACTTTTACTATGTGCCTTGCCTTTGCAGCGAAAAGCGCTGACAGAGCAATGGGTATTGAAGATTAATCTTAATTAAATAGAAAATAGTGCGTGGTTGTTTTGCGTGTTTAACACGGGGAGCAACCACGCTTTTTTTGTTTTGCACGCAAACATCCCCTGCACTAAAGGGGGTGATTATATATAAATAGCTTTATTTCATGGGTAGGCGGTAAAAAGGCACTTCGTGACGAAATTTTACTCCGCTTTCCTATTGAATATACAAAGTATGTTGAAGTATTCGGCGGCGCCGGATGGGTATTGTTCCATAAGCCTAAAGGAAAGGATTATGAAGTATTCAACGATTATGATGAACTTCTTATCAATTTGTATAGGTGTGTTCGTGACAGTCCCGAAGAACTGAAAAAAGAAATGGAATATATTCTGAATTCAAGAACAGATTTCCTGTATATGAAAGAGCTGCTCAGGGGCAAGGCTCCCATGCCGAACCCGAAAAGAGCAGCATATTTTTATGCTTTGATTCGTTTCAGTTACGGCTCAAATGCAGATGAATACGGTGGCAGACAAATGTCAATGTGGAATGCTTATCCGATGATAGATGCAGCCTGCAACAGACTGCAGCGTGTTATCATTGAAAACAGACCGTATGATAAACTCATAACACAGTATGACCGCCCTGATACATTCTTCTACTGTGATCCGCCGTATTACAAAGCAGAAAACTATCCCGGCGGTAATTTCAGCAGAGCAGATCACAAAATACTCGCAGATTTACTGTGCGGTATAAAGGGTAAATTTCTCTTATCGTACAATGACTGCGAAGAAATCAGGGAGTTATACAACAGACCGGGAATTCTTGTTGAAAGGATTGTAAGGCTTTCAAATCTTGCTCAAAGATATGAGGGCGGAAAAGAATATCCCGAATTATTAATTTCAAATTATGACACAAGAGAATTTTTAAATTCCTGTGTTCAGATGTCTTTATTTAAAGAATATACAAATCAACTTATCGGAGAAAGGAATATTATTTATGACAGACTCAATGAAATTCATTCCTGTACCACAGGAGATATATGACATGCTCGGATTTACGGATGAAGGCGTGTTTACCGCAGAAATCGATGACGGAAAACTTATTTTAACACAGGAATCAGGCAGAAAGTGCATACTGCCGCCCGAAGCAGATATTGACTGCGAGGACTGCTGTTTTTGCTGTAAATGCTGCGGTGAATGTATGGCAGAACAGTTTATCAGCCGTGAGGCAGATGACAAAGAATTCTGCTATGAGGTTCAGATTAACGGTATTACCGTCAGCGGTACAGATACCATTCACTAATTAAATTCGGAGGTGTAAAATGAAGATTTTAAGAATACTCGGCAAGAAAGGAAGGATTACAATCCCCTTTGAAATCCGAAAGGAAGTCGGATTTAAATATAACGATGTTTTGTCTTTTGTTCAGGCAGATAATAACACAGTCATTGTCAGACGCGAAAGAATATGTGACGAAACCTGCCCTATGTATAACGAATACAAGCAGCCGGCAAATGCAAGCTCAAAGGTTACACGATTTCTTGACGGCTTGACAGCAGAAGAACAGAGAACGGCACTTGTTCACCTTTCAGTAAGATGGGCGGAAAAAGAAACTGTCGGCGCGGGAAAAGGTGCTGAAAATAATTCGGCAGCCGTGCGCGAATCGGGTGCAGGCTCAGCCTGCTGGGCAGCTCAGCAAGGCGGTGCAGCCAATGTCTGATATTGTACCGTTTTATGAATATTCGCTTGATAACGCAAGACATTGCAATGAGGTTGATGAATGGCGAGCAAGCCATAAAGCGAATATTGACTGTAAAAAAGCAATTGAGAATGCAATTGCAGACAATTACAAGGATAACCATTTCAATCCCGATTTCGCATCAGACATTATTGAAGAATTCGGCTTTGACCGTGTAAACTTTATTCTGCAATATAACTTGAAACAGGCAAAGCATGACGGAAGATATTCCGAAAAAAACAAAGAATGGGGTATGGAGTTATATGCTCCAGAAAGCAATATGCGAATGGATTATTTAATCGGTTCACATCCTATTTTGCTTGACTCATTCATTGATGAGGTCAGAAGTGAATGGGATAAACTCAATCTTTGGAACAGTTCGCACTGTATATCCAAAACAGGTTTGAATCTTGAAGGCAAGATACTTGTAATTGATCCTAAGTGTCTTGTGGATAAATACAAAACACCTGAGGATCAGCTTTTTTATGCAAGGTCGGGATTCGGATGCCGCCCTGATGCAATCGGTCGCACCGTTTCAGGATATTTTGCAAAGGACGATGAATATTATACTTGGAATCGTTCAAACTTTATCGGAATATTGAAAGACGAATTTATTCCCGACTGGGTAAAAGAAAAATATGATTTGGAAGCTACCGCCGAGCCTGTAGAGGACGGCGGTATTTCTATGTCATAGGGGGGTGTTGATATAGATAAGAAATATAACATTATCTATGCTGATCCCCCATGGAGATATGACCAAAAGAATGTGCAGGGTGCAGCCGAAAAGATTTATCCCACTATGTCGCTTGAAGATATCTGCAATCTGCCTGTCAATGAAATGGCTGAAAAGGATTCTCTTTTGTTCTTGTGGACTACATTTCCGAAACTGAAAGAAGGACTCAGGGTGATTGAGTCATGGGGCTTTGAATATAAAACAATCGCATTTTTATGGCTGAAACAGAACAAGTCAGGAAAAGGTTGGTTTTACGGTCTCGGCTTCTGGACAAGGGGCAATGCAGAGATTTGTCTGCTTGCAACCAAAGGACATCCGAAAAGAGAATCAAAAAGCATTCATCAGTTCATTATCAGTCCCTTACGAAAACACAGTCAGAAACCCGATGAAACAAGGGATAAAATTGTTGAACTTGCAGGTGATTTACCTCGTGTGGAACTGTTTGCAAGAACAAAAACTGATGGCTGGGACACTTGGGGAAATGAAGTCGAATGTGACATAAATATGGAAGAATATATGAAAGGCGGTGACTGCATTGAGAATTAAGATTTATCAGATAAATTCTGACAGAGATATCAACAAGGTTAAATTTTCTGGCTATGACAGTTTACAGAAACTGCAGGGCAGCACAGATATTGATTCAGGCATTTACAAAAATGTATTTTACGGTGATGTTGACGGTGACGATTTGGAAGATATATATGCTATTTTTAATATGGATAGAGTTCCGACACTTCAAGGTCACAACTTGTCGGTATCTGATGTAGTAGAAGTTATCGACTGCGACAATGAAATGTTTAAGGGTAAATGTTTCTTTTGCGATTCAATAGGATACAAAACGATTGATTTTGATACCAGCAAATGCGAAGAAATGAACGGTTTAAAATGTATATATATCACTCCGCATCATACCCCTATTGAACTGAATCTTGAAGTCAACGAGTACAAGGTTTTAAGGGATGCAGTAAAAGGAACGATTGAAATCACCCGACCATTTGATGATGATATTGCCATTGTCGGCAATGACGAGGCAAAACTCATAGGTATGGAAGGCAACCGCAGAGTCGGCAACGGCATCTATGCAGGCCCTATGTTAATTGTCGGTGATAACGGCGGCGAAGATTTTGTTGCTTTATCACAGGAACAGGCTGACAGATATATGGAACGGTTTGCTCAGCCCGAAGATATATCACAGGAAGAAACAGAGTCCGATGTGGGCTTTGTAATTTATGGATTTAATTAAAATACAGGAGGAAATATATTATGAAAATATCAGTAAGAGTACATGAAGTATACGATAACGAAAACAGCAAGGTCAAGGGCCTTGCATCAGCAGCGCTCGGCGGCCAGTTTGCAGTCAACGGAATCAAAATTGTGGAGGGCAAAAAGGGCTTGTTTGTTACAATGCCGTCAAAACTGAATGACAATGGTGAATATGTGGATATGTTTTTCCCTATTACCAAGGATTCAAGAATGCAGCTCAACAATGCTGTTTTGAAGGCTTATGAACTGAAACTCGAAGAAATTGCAAACGGCGAGGCTCAGGCAGAGGACAACGAACAGTCTGATGACGTGGGAGAAGATTTTGAAGAAATCCCGGATGACTTGGGCATAAATATGCCATAAAGGCTGGACAAATTTTTGCTTTTCTGCTACGGTAAGGTCAGGAGGCAAAATATTATGAAAAAGACAATATTTTTAATTATATTATCTGTATTGATAATTGCAGGATTAACAGCTTGTTCTACTGCTGAAAAGGATATTGTGGAAACAACAGAATCTACAGTAACAACAACTGTTGCCGCAGAATCAACAACAGAAAATACAACAGAAAAAGGAACAGCAAAATCCGAATCTACTACAAAGAAAAGTAATGATTCGGGTACAACAACTAAACCCGCTGAGCAAAAATCAGCAGGTCAGACCACAACAAAAAAAGTAACTACAACGCAGATGCAAACCACAACCCAACGGCAGAATACAACGAAAAAAGTTACGACCACACAGAAACCTACAACTACCAAGAAAATCTCAACAACCGAATTTGAATGGGATTGTAATGTAGACGGACATTCCTGTGAAGTCGGACCAATAGGTTGGGTAAACAGTTTTGATGAAGCAACTGATAAGGCTCTTGAATATATAGCCAATCATGATGCTTCAGGCAATTTCAGAGTTATGCAATGCCATATGTGTGGCAAATATACTGCGGAGATTACTTTAAGATAACTAAATAATGTATGTTTAGAACCGATAGGAATATCGGTTCTTTTTTTGTAAAAAAGTTTGTTTTGCGTGACAGAATCGCAAAACAACACAAGGTAATTGCCTTCTGCACGCAAAACTACAGGAGGTAAATATGAAGATAAAAAATTGTTCTAAAAAACTCATTTCAATGCTTATGGCATTGGTTATTTGTTTATCAGCCTTTCCGATAACATCCTTTGCTGCATATATCACGGATATGAACAGTGATGCACAGTTTGGTGTTGTCAGCGGAAGCTATGAAAAGTACGGACACGAAATGCATTATGCCAAATATGACGGCAGAACATATCTCACATTCTGCTGTCAGTGGGGTGTAAAATCTCCTGATGGCAGCACTTATGAATACAACAAGGATTTTGTCAAATATGTAAACAGATCAAGCAGCACATATAAAGATATTGCCGATCATATTGCATTCGGATATACAATGTTGTACGGTGACGGTTTGCCAAGTTCAAAAAATGAATGGATAGCCGCCTGCTGTGCACAGCAGTATGCATGGGAAACCCTTGGTGTAAACCCTTCCCGTTCTTCTTGGAGCGATGAGTATATGAATAATACTTTATTCAATAAATGGCTTTCTGATACAGAAAGTTTAATGAATCAGTATTACAATAAATATCCTTCGTTTGACGGTTCAACCAAAAATATTAATCTCGGCAGTTCGGCAACGCTGACTGATTCAAACGGTGTGTTTAAGTATTATCCAAGCTTTAATAAATCAGTAAATGGTGTAACCTTTAAGCATACCAAAGGTGAAAACAAGCTGAATATTTCTGTTGCAGATAATTGTACAACACATTCTGTTAACTTTAATTCCGCTTCACAGAAAATCTATAAAGGTTTACCCAATGGTGATAATTACAGCAGCGAGCAGAATAACTATGTATATTTTGAATTTGACAGCGGTAATGTTCAGGATTTAATGTTTTCAAACTATGTCGATCCCCAAACATTCAATGTTAAGGTTAATATTGAATTCGGCAACCTTAAAATCAGCAAGAGTTCAGAAGATGAAATCATTAAGAATATTCCCTTTACGGTTAAAGGTAACGGCAAGACCTACAATCTCACAACAGACGAAAAAGGTAATGCAGAACTCAAGAATATTCCTGTCGGCACTTATCAGATTTATGAAGGTGATATTCTCCGCTATGTAAAACAGGCAGTTAAGTCTGTAACTGTAACAGACGGAAATACTGCAAATGTATCTTTCAAGAACGAACTCAAAAAGGGCGATATAAAGATACTGAAGAACTCGGAAGATAAGATTGTAAAAGACTTCACTTTCAAGGTAACAGGCAGTGACGGCAGCACATACGATGCAAAGACCAATGGTAATGGCATTGCAACAATTACCGATGTGCCTGTTTATGATAGTAACAACAAAAAGATTGTGTATACCGTTCAGGAAACCAATGTTCCTGTTCGTTATGTTACACCTGACGGACAGACTGTAACGCTTGAAGCAGATAAAACATCAACGGTAACTTTCAATAATATATTAAAGAAATTCAGAGTTAAAGTTGTTAAGTCTGATATTGAAAAAGGCAAGGCACAGGGTGATGCAAAGCTCAGCGGTGCAAAGTACGGTATCTTTAAAGGCGAACAGCTTATTGACACCTATACAACGGATTCAAACGCATCATTCACAACAGATTATTATGTCTGCGATACGGATTGGACGATTCGTGAACTTGAATCAAGCGAGGGCTATCTCGTTAATGATGAGATTTACAAGGTCGGAGCTGATCCGAAACTCTATACGGTTGAGTTTAATACAACAGAAAATAAGGTTGTTGAACAGGTGTTGAAAGGTAACATTGCGATTATAAAGCACACCGATGACGGCTCAACACAAATTGAAACACCTGAAAAGGGTGCAGAATTTCAGATTTATCTGAAATCGGCAGGCTCTTTTGTAAAGGCTGATAAAGACGAGAGAGATACAATCGTTTGTGATGAGGACGGATTCGCAAGTTCAAAATTACTGCCATACGGTGTTTATACCGTTCATCAAACGAAAGGCTGGGATGGGCGTGAGAAGATAAAGGACTTTGATGTCTATATCAACTCTGACGGTAAAACCTACAAATTCTTAATCAACAATTCTAATTTTGAAAGCTATATCAAGGTAGTAAAACTTGATGCCGAAACAGGCAAGCAGATTGCGTATGAGGGTGCAGGCTTTGAGATTTACGATTCAAATGGACACCGTGTAAATATGCAGTTCACCTATCCCGAAGTAACAACAATCCGCACATTTTATACCAATTCAGAGGGATATTTAATTACACCCGAAAAACTGCCGTATGGTGATTACACGCTAAAAGAGATACAGGCTCCTTATGGCTATGTGCTTGATTCTACACCTATTCCGTTTACCGTAACACAGGAGAACAGTTCAACAGATACAGGCGTAACTGTTGTAAAGGTTAAGGCGAGAGATATTGCACAGAAAGGTATTATTGAGATTACCAAAGAGGGCGAAATATTTTCATCGGTAGGTATGCTCGGCGGCGGATATATTGACGAGAACGGTAATGAGGTAACATTCCCAATCACTTATTCACCAATCTATGAAACAAAAAACCTCGCAAATGCAGTATTTCAAATCTACACTGCAGAGGATATTGTTACGCTTGACGGAACTGTTCGAGCAGTTAAGGGTGAGCTGGTAGACGAGATTACAACCGCCGATAACGGCATTGCAAAATCAAAGCAGTTATATCTCGGTAAATATACCGTGATTGAGAAAACAGCACCCGACACATTCGTCAATGCAAATGAGCAGTACGATGTAGAAATCACCTATGCCGGACAGAATGTTTCCGTAACCTCAACTGCACTTTCTGTATTCAATAAAAGACAGAGGGTATCTGTTTCACTTGAAAAGATTATGGAGCAAAATGAAATATTCAGGCTTGGTAACAATAATGAGATTTTATCTGTTCAGTTCGGTATTTTTGCAGATGAAAAAATCAAGGCAGCAGACGGAAAAGTGATTCCGAAAGATGCTTTAATCACCTATGGCTACTGTAATGAAAACGGCGAATTAACTTTTAACTGTGATTTACCAATCGGCTGCAAGTTCTACGCAAAAGAAATGGCAACCGATAACCACTATATTCTTTCGGATACAAAACACGAATTTGACACCTATTACAAAGGTCAGGAAACGGAAGTAATCAATATCAACCTTAATAACGGTGAGCCAATTATTAATGATTTTATCTATGGCACGATTAAAGGATTAAAAGTGGATAGAGAAACCGAAAAGACAATCGAAGGTGCTTTGTTCGGTTTATTCAAATCTGACGAAACAGAGTTTACCGAAGATAATGCAATTCTTACTGCATTATCAGACAAAGACGGTATATTCACTTTTGAAAATATCCCTTATGGTAATTGGATTGTAAAGGAATTACAGCCTGCAAAGGATTATCTGTCAACCGATGATATTCACCATATTACTGTATCGGAAAACGAACAGATAATTCAAATCACGGCAGTCAATGACCGTATTCCTGAACTCAAAACAACGGCTACAGTTGATGGTGAAAAAGAAATTTGTGCAACAGAAACATTTACGCTTGTTGATACGGTTGAGTATCAGCACCTTATTCCAAACAAGGAATATATGCTCAAGGGCGTGCTTATGGATAAGAAAACAGGCAAAGAGCTTATCATCAATGGTGAAACCGTAACAGCCAAAACAACATTTATTCCGTCAGAGCCGAGCGGAACTGCAACCGTTGAATTTGTATTTGATGCAAAATATATCAAGGCTGATACGGATATTGTAGTATTTGAAAGTCTGTATAAAGACGGAAAAGAGCTTGCCGTTCACGCAGATATTAACGATGAGGGTCAGACCATAACAGTGAAAGTGCCTGAAATCAAGACAACTGCAAAAGCTAACGGCAAAAAGGAAATCACGGCAAAAGACGAAATCACCATTGACGATACAGTAAAATACACCAACCTCACACCCGGCAAGGAATACAAAATTGTCGGCACGCTTATGGACAAATCCACAGGCAAGCCGTTCAAGATTGACGGAAAGCCTGTTACAAGCGAAATGGTATTTACACCCGAAAAATCAAGCGGCAAGGTTACTGTTTCATTTACCTTTGATTCAACTGCAATCAAGGAAACAACTGAACTTGTAGTTTTTGAAACTCTTTATCGTGAGGGTGTGGAAATTACAGTACACGCTGATATAGATGATGAAGGTCAAACCGTAAAGATTAATATTCCTGTTCCCGAAAAGCCGTCTACACCAAAAACAGGAGATGACAGAAACTACAGTTTTTGGATTGGACTCGGCTTTATTGCTATCGGCGGTGCAATTTCAGCAGTAATCCTCAAAATCAAGGCAAAGAAAGACGAGGATGAGGATTAATGGAAAAGGCATATATCTGTTCCCCTCTTTCCGGGAATGAAAAAGAAAATATCAATAACGCTATTGCTTATGCAAAATTCGTTTACCACAGATGCGGCATGATACCAATCATGTCGCATTTTTATGCACTGATATTTGATGATACAGACAAAGTACAGAGAGAACTCGGCATTTCGATCGGACTCGGACAGATTCTTGATTCCGAGCATGTATGGGTATTCGGAAATACGATTACCGAAGGCATGGGTGAAGAAATCAGAAAGTCAATGGCACTGAAAAGACAGATTCACTATATTGACGATTATCAGTGCAAAGAAATATTGAAAGTCTACGGACAAACACAAATATAAAAAAATAAATTTTAAGGCTGTTTTGCGTGAGCAAAATGGTTTTAAAAATACCTCTATGCTCACGCACAGCTAAGGAGGTATATATGAAAATTACGAAAAAGCAATTTGCTATTTTTGCAGTTGCATTAGTATTAATTTGTGCATTTACTGCAACAACAGTATTTGCTGCCGGAGATGTGGCAAGTGCTATCGAAGGCACATGGAATACGGCAAAATCACAGATAAAAACTGTTGTAAACAATGTTGTATTCCCGGTTGTTGATATGGTACTTGCTATACTCTTTTTTGTAAAGGTCGGCACAGCATATTTCGATTATAAAAAGCACGGACAGTTTGAATTCACGGCTCCGGCAATCTTATTTGCCTGTCTGATATTCACACTTACGGCTCCGCTTTATATCTGGGGTATTGTTGGTATGTAAAAAAATATTCCATAAAAGCTGGACTTTTACAGATTAGTGTGATATATGTTGTGTTGCAGAGGAGAAATCCCCTGCGGTCGCCAGACAATGTCGCCAAACTACAAGGGGTATCCGCAGAATAAAATCTGCGGATATTTTTTATAAAAGCTGGACATTCAGACATCTTTCAATATAATGATGTCTGAAAGGAGGCTTGGATATGTCAGTTATAGGCAAACTGTTTTGGAACGATCACTTTATAAGCACTGTTAATGATCATTCGGAAAAAGAGAAACTGCTCGTTCAATATAATGAGATGAGCACAAAAATTACTGCTGATATGAGCTCGGAAAACAGAGATCTTTTAGATGAAATGCTATCTACGAAAAATGCAATGCACTGTTTTGATGTGGAAGATGCTTTTTGTCTGGGATTTAAAAGTGCAGTAAGAATATTATTTGAATCATATAAAGATTACTTTGATAACACAAAAGAAGGTAATTATAACGGTTTGCAAAAGTAATATCTTTTCCGAACAAAAAACAAAACGGAGATTAATTTAATATGGAATCATTGATAGGCAAATTATTATGGAACGATGAATTTATGCTCGCTCTGAATGATAATTCTGAAGAGTTAAGGATTAATGCAGAGATAAAAGAACTCTATGATAAAATCTTAATTGAACTTGGCCCTTATGAAAAAAGGATGTTTAAGAGCCTAATAGATTTGAGCAATGCTGCAAACAGCTTTGAGAATGAGCGTTCCTTTTTTCTTGGATTTAAAGCAGGGATAAAAATACTGTCTGAAGCAGAATTCAATTATCCCAATCCTTTAAAAGAAGGTGATTGATATAGCAAAACAAAGTTTTTGCAGTGATGTTTTTAATGGCAGATTGTTCCCATTTGAAATGATTTGTAAAAATAACGAGAATTTTGAAAAAACCCGAGAAAAACACAAAGAAGCTGAAAACCGACTGTTTGATGCATTGAATCAAGAACAGACTTTACTTTATGAAAAAGCACAAGACTGTTACACAGAATGTATAAATTCGCAGATAGAACAGGCATTTAAAATGGGATTAAAATATGCCTTTGAAATGCTTAAAGATTTAAAGGACATTGAATTAATAAAAGAATTCAAATAAAATTTATTATAAAAGCTGGACTTTCGCACTAAAGCGTGATATATGTGTTGATGTAAGAAATGCATGCTCCCTTGCTGCGAAACAATTTAATTGGGGTAACCGCTGAGTGTATACTCGGCGGTTATTTCATTTTGGAGGTGGTTAAAATTTTTGATTGGTTAGGCGATATTGTATCAGGACTCGGTGATGCAATAGGAAACGCCTTTGGAAGTATTTCGGATAAATTGATTGATGGAATATTAAACCGAATTATTCAGTGGATATTTACGGTTATCTATGACGGAATCGCTGAATTTTTTACAATGATAAGCGGACTCGGTGTTGAAATCTTTACACTTGATTGGGTAAATGCAGTCGTTAAGTTGTTTTCTCTGTTCGGCTGGACTTTGTTTGTTGTCGGGCTTGTGGTATCCGCATTTGACTTGGCTATTGAATATCAGAACGGCAGAGCAAGCATACACGGAACTGCAATAAACTGGATTAAGGGATTTATGGCGGTATCACTGTTTACCATAACACCGATAGAGTTATATAAATTCTGTGTGACTTTGCAGAATACTTTATCAAAAGATTTAACAAGAATCTTTGCATCGCAGCAAGGAACAACACTCGGCGAGGTTGCCTTGAAAACACTACAGTTGGCATTTTTCAAGGATGGTGCAATCGTACAAGCCGGATTGTTTGAACTTGTGGCTATAATCGCACTCGGTTACTGTGTTGTAAAAATATTTTTTGACAATATAAAACGAGGTGGAATCCTGCTTGTTCAGATCGCAGTCGGCAGTCTGTATATGTTCTCAATTCCAAGGGGCTACGGAGAAGGATTTACACAGTGGATGAAACAAGTAATCGCACTTTGTCTGACTGCATTTTTGCAGACAACTTTGTTATTTCTCGGATTGCTCACTTGGACAGACAACATGCTCCTTGCAATCGGAATTATGATGGCAGCATCGGAAGTGCCGAGAATTGCAGAGAGATTCGGTCTTGATACAAGCGTTAAATTTAATATGATGAGTGCTGTTCACATGACTTCTACTGCTGTGAATCTTGCAAAAAATATTGCAAAATAAGGGGATGTAATTATGAAAGTCAAATTAGAAATTGAATTTGAAATGGAAACTGAGCTTGAAGAATCGGATATAACCAAAACAAAAAATGAATTGTTAAACGGTATAAGAATCGAGGACAGCGATGTTGTTGACGGATTCGAAATCACAACCGATTTTGATGACTGCGACAACACATCGGATTTCTTTATAAAGCCACATTCGGCAAAAATCATTTCAGTAGAAGCTCCTGAATTCAGCAAGGAAGAATTATGTGTAGAAGATATCGAAGTGAATGATAATTATGATGGTATATCGTGTCAGTTTAAGACTTGTTTTGATGTTGATAAAAAACTCGGAACAAATATAAATGACAATTGCGATTCGTGGGTGAATTTCTATGCTGAATACTTCCCCGAAAGCAGAGAGCTGAATTGCGAGTATTATGTGCATAAGCCGAATAGTTTTGAAAACCATTCATATATTCCGACAGAGGAAGAAAGATGCCTTATTATTTTTGCAATGGAAGAATACTGTCAGGATAACTATGGTGAAAATATTTTGGAATTTATTCAGAGTGAACAAGAAGATGAAGCAATGAATATGGGAGGAATTAAATGACTTATGCAGGAAATATAAATGAAATCAATCAGATTATTGTATCTGATCCGAGCTATGAAAAGGGTGTGTGGTGCAGATACGAAAATGATAATCTTAATGCAAAAAATTGGAATATTAAAATCGAAGTTAAAAAATATAATGAGAATATTGACGGCTATGATATAGCCGGCTTGGATTTTCAAATTTTACTTTCACACCCATCTGTTCGATGTGACTTTACAGAAAATGGTATACGCTATCCAAAATCAAGTGAAATTAAGGAATATACTATTGGCGCTGATACTGCTTGCGTATCTTTTGGAATAAATGACATTGCTGATAAAATACGCAGTGAAGTTGACGAATGGCAGCCAAGCACTTGTTTAAAAACACTTGCTGACGGTGAGTTTGGAGTAGTATATGAAGGTACAAGAGCAAACAGTGATAAGGTACATTTTATAGCTATTGCCGGATTTTTTGATAAGGATACGGGATATTCTGAGGAAGATTTGGTGAAATATTTTGAAAAGAATTTTGCAGTTAAAAATTTATTCCCTGTTATGTCCGAGAGTGAAGAACTGACACTTGGCGGAATGTAATTGAAAAATGGCAGCATTTGTGTTATTATGATTTTGATAAATTCAAACACACGAAAGGAAGTTTATTATGAACAAAAATGAACTCGTTGCATCAGTTGCAGAGAAAGCTGAAATTTCAAAGAAGGATGCAGAAGCAGCAGTAAAGGCTGTTACAGAAGCTATTACCGAAGCACTTGCAGAGGGTGACAAGGTAGCTCTTGTTGGTTTTGGTACATTTTCTGTTAAAGAGCGTGCAGCTCGCACAGGCATCAACCCAAGAACAAAGGAAGCAGTTGAAATCCCTGCCGCAAAGGTTCCTGCATTCAAGGCTGGCGCTGCTCTTAAAGACGCAGTTAAATAATTAAGTAAAATTACCTGAACACCTATCAACTCCGATAGGTGTTATTTTTTTACCCTAAAACAAGGAGGAAAAAGTGAACAAACAATTTATCTATCCGCAGAATATGAGAGCATCTGCTACGCTGTGGCTTTGGAGTCTGAAAGACTTTGCCATTATTGTAGTCGGTGCTCTTTTTTCTGCAATGGTGCTTGCCACCACACGAATATTAATCCCTGCGGTGCTTACTGCTGCCTTCGCATTTTTAAGTATCCGCAATGATGAAACAACCATACTTGACTTCATTAAATATGCAGTCAGGTATTTCATATCCACACAGCAGTATTTCGAGTGGGGTCTGAAAAGCAAACCCTTAACAAAACAGAAAAAGGAGGTGTCGGCAAATGTTCAGGTTCAGCAAAAAGAAAAAGAATAAAAATACTGTTCAGGATCTTATTGGTATTTTGCCATTTTTCAACAAGGGCTTAAAGACGAAAAACGGAGAACTTGTATATTTTATTATCAGCCCTACAAATATATCTGTGCTGTCAAATGAGAATATTCAGACAAAGATATGGCACTTGATGCAGGTTCTCTCTGCACAGCCGAATATTGAAATCACTTGTATGGACTCTTGCGAAAGGTTTGATGATAATAAATCCTTTATGCTTGAAAGATTCAATGAGGAAACCAATTTGTCGGTAAAAGAATGTATAAAAAAAGATATAGATTATCTTGATAACATTCAGATTGAAATGTCAACTGCAAGGCAGTTTATGTTTTCCGTTCGTTTCAGAAAAGAAAAGGAAGAACAGATTTTCAATCAGGTAAACAAGGTTGAAAAGGCTATTGCAGAACAGGGCTTTGAGGTGAAAAGAGCAAAGAAAGATGATATAAAAAGATTTCTTGCAATATACTTTGGTGCATCCATGCAGGGTGAATTAATCCCGGATGTAGACGGAGGTGACTGCTTTGAAGAAGAAATCAAAAAGGCGGTGGCTTAATTTTATGATTACAATTTGCTTTATTATCTTCGCAGTAGTCCTCTGCTATCTGATATATAACTTTAATATTGATTCACAGGATCAGAAACAGTTTGACGATATGGCACAGACAATTACTATTGAAGAAGATAATGATGACAGTAACGATAGTGACAGCGGAATAACCGATTTAATAAACAGGAATTCCGATTGTATCGGCTGGCTAAGAATCAGCGGAACAAAGATTGATTATCCTGTTATGCAGACAAAGGATAATCCGCAGTATTATCTGCGCCGTGATTTCAATAAGCAGTATTCCTATTTAGGTACACCGTTTATGGACTCAAGGTGTGATGCAAACTACGATAACAACCTTATCGTTTACGGACACAATATGCGTGACGGAAAAATGTTTGCAGACCTTTTGAAATACAGAGAACACGCTTATTTCAAAGAGCATAACCTCATTCATTTTATTACGCCGAATGGTGTTCAGGAATATGAGGTTGTTACAGTCTGCAAGGTTAAGAATGATGATGAATGGTACAATTACACTACCCAAAAGGATAAAGAATCATTCAACAATTTAATATCCCATATTAAAAATAAATCCCTATACTTCACTCAGGATGAGATACAGTATGGGGATTATTTTTTAACCCTTTCTACTTGTGAATATTCACAAACAAACGGAAGATTAATCGTTATAGCAAAAAGAAGATAACCTATTAAAATGAGTTGTTTTGCGGCAGAACGCAAAACAACTACAGAGTAGGATTATTGCCTTCTGTCGCAAAAGACAGGAGGTAAAATGTTATTTAAAAAGAAACAGATTGAACTGACAGAAGAACAAAAAGAAGAAATCCGCATAAAAGATTTCTTTGACCGTATTCTGCCGTCAACAATAAAATTTTCAACAGATCATTATATTATCGGTGACAGTTACCGATGTGTATGGGCAATCAAGGAATATCCGCCTTCAACAGAAGAACTTGCTTTATTCTCACAGCTTGCAGACAGAAACAATTTAACTGTCCGCTTGTATTCAAGGCTGGTTGATGCATTAGAGCAGAGGAAGATTATACAGAATGCAACAAGGCGAAACAAGCTGAGCACAGGAAGCAACGATGCAGTTGAGAACATCACAGCAGAGGGAAATTTACAGGATGTAGTTACTCTCATTGCAGAACTGCGCAAGAACAAAGAGCCGCTGCTCCATTGTGCTGTTTATCTTGAACTGAAAGCAGAGAGTATGCAGAAGTTAAGAGAATTACAGTCCGATATCATTATGGAGCTTACACGTTCCAAGATGTCGGTTGACAGATTAACACTCCGACAGAAAGAAGGCTTTTTGTCTGTTCTGCCGTGCGGTGCGAATATGTTCAAGGAACAGTTTGAGCGAGTGCTCCCGGCAAGCTCGGTTGCAAACCTTTATCCTTTCAATTATTCAGGCAAGACCGATCCGAAAGGCTTTTTTATCGGGCGTGACAAGTACGGCACAAACATTTTAGTAGACTTTGACAGACGAGCCGATGACAAGACAAATGCTAACTGTCTTATTCTCGGTAATTCAGGACAGGGTAAATCGTTCCTTATGAAGTTAATCCTTACAAATCTTCGTGAATCAGGAAAACGAATAATTTCGCTTGATCCTGAAGCCGAATATGAAGAATTAACAAAAGCACTCGGCGGCTGTTATATTGATTTTATGTCAGGTGAATATATTATCAATCCGCTTGAACCGAAATCATTCGGCGAAGCTGAGCAGGCTGAGCCTGCACCCAATTCGCGCCGAACGGATAACGATAATACGGATTATTCCCACGATTGTGACGATTCCGTACCGGCAGCGTTCAGAAAGGTTACGAGGTTATCACAGCACATTGCATATTTAAAGGACTTTTTCAGAGCATACAAGGAATTCAACGATGAACAGCTTGATACCCTTGAAATCATCCTCACCAAGTTATACAAGAACTTCGGTATTACCGACTACACAGATTATGATAAACTGAGCAAAACAGACTATCCGATTATGTCCGACCTTTATGAACTGCTCGAAAAGGAATACAAAGGCTATCAGCATAATCAGAAGAATATCTACAGAGAAAAAACCTTACAGGAATTATGTCTCGGTTTGCACTCCATGTGTATCGGAACGGAAAGTAAGTATTTCAACGGACACACAAATATTGTTGACGATAAATTCCTCTGCTTTGGTGTTAAAGGACTTATGGACACCAACCGCAGACTCAAGGATGCAATGCTTTTTAATGTGTTATCGTATATGACAAATGAACTGCTCGGAAAAGGCAACACCGTTGCAGCCATAGATGAGTTGTATTTGTTCTTAACCAATATGACTGCAATTGAATATATCCGTAATGCATCAAAGAGAGTGCGTAAAAAAGAGAGTTCTGTTATTCTTGCATCACAGAATATTGATGATTTCTTAATTGATGGTGTAAAGGAATACACAAAGCCGTTATTCTCTATTCCTACACATCAGTTTTTATTCAATGCCGGAAATATTGAACCAAAGGTATATATTGATACCATGCAGCTCGAACAGTCCGAATTTGATTTAATTAAATATCCCGAACGAGGCACTTGTTTATATCGCTGCGGTAATGAAAGATATCTGCTCCAAGTTATCGCACCCGAATTCAAACAGAAAATGTTCGGCAAGGCAGGTGGCAGATAATGGCAAGTGTAGGTAGAGAAATATCAGATTTAAAAATGAACGCTTATGCCAAACTTCATATCCCTAAAAAAGAAGAAATGATGGAAGATATTATTGCAATCGGAAAAACTATAGCAGACAGTTTGGAAATGCCAAAGCCGGCAGATGATATCAAAGCTATATTTGTTGAGAGTAATAATGGTGAGTGGGAATTCTATGGCTTTGTAGGTGACGGTGCAGGAACGATTGATACCGTAGGAAATTTGCTTCATATAGGTGATACGATTGAAATGTATTGTAAAGATGGACACACTTCAAGGCAGTATGTTTTAAGAATTTTACCGAAACAAAAATCAATTAATTTTTTCAATGGTAAATTAGTTAAGTCATATAAGGATTTATCGAAATATATTTGTTCGCAGGATCACGGTATATTCCATTTTGTTTCTTGTCTGGATGAATATTATAAATCAATAGACAATTTATTGTGATATTGGTATAATGATTGCGAATCATCAATTTATAAATTGGAATCACTGAGGTTTTGAACTATGGTTATTGAAACAGAAAGATTAATTTTGCGCCCCTTTTCTGAAAGCGATGCGACAGATGTGTTGGAATACTTGAAAGAACCCGAGGTTAACTGTTTTGTCTGCATGAAACTGAACTCGATTGAAGAAGCTATTTCAGAGATGAAAAAACGAAAATCTGAAACTGAATACTATTTTGCCATTGTACTGAAAGATTCAGGAAAAGTTATCGGTGAGATAGACGCATATCCCGAACACGCTGAACCGCACGACCAAGACGGTGATTCACCTCTTGATACTTTCAGTCCGTGTTGGATGTTGAATAAAGATTATCAGGGAAAAGGCTATGCGTATGAAGCGGCTTATGCCTTCTTCAATTATTTGTTTCATGAAAAAGGAGCAAGAAGAATATATGCTTATACTGAAGATTATAACCTTTCCAGCCAGCATTTGTGTGAAAAGCTCGGTATGCGCCGAGAGGGCTTATTTATGGAATTTGTATCATTCGTAAATAACGCCGATGGAACACCACGCTATGAAAATACTTTTCAGTATGCTGTTCTGAAAAAGGAATGGCATTGTTAAATTCCGGTTTATCGAAAACTTAATATAATAACATTATCCGATTGATTTTCTTAATGAACCTCAATCGGATTTTCATTTTATGGGGGTGATTTTTATGAGTGCAGAAGTAGCTGCCGCGAAGGCAGCCGTTGCAGTTGCATCGGATAAGCGTGGCAGAATCGCAATAGCAACAATCCTATGTTCAATAATTATGCTGTTCTTTCTGCCTTTGATTGTGTATATGGGCGTTATGAGTAATCTCGGTGAAATGGAGATTGACACCGTTCAGGCACAGCAAATGATAGTGCAGAATATGTCAGCAGAAGAAAAAGCAAAGCTCACTCATCTTGAATCGGTGATGAAAAAAATCGGAAGTGAATTCAAGGACAGAGAACTGAATAATATTACCATCAAAAAGGCACAGGCATTATATGCTTGTGCCCTTTATGATATTGAGAAAACCGATCCCGATTTCATAACCAAATATACAGACTGCTTTGAGCAATCGGAAACAGACGATGATTTGAGGAATGCAGTTTTTTCTGCCTTTGGTGTTCAAATTAATGCTGATGAGTTTAATAATCTTATGAGCGTTATTAAAAATACGGTTATTGATATTGATTTGACTGATACTGATAAGAACAATCTTGATTTAGTCAAGTGGGCAGAATTTGCCTACAACAATCATTGGGGATATGTGTGGGGCTCGCACGGTCAAGTTTTGACAGAAAAGGAACTGAACAGACTGAAAGGTGTGTTCGGCTCTCATGTAAACGACAAGGAAGCATATATCCGTGAGCATTGGCTCGGCAGAAGAACATCGGACTGTGTAGGTCTGATAAAAGGCTACGGTTGGTACAACGAGGAATCAGGAACGATTAAATACGGAACAAACGGAATGCAGGATGTTACGGCTGATGGTATGTTTTCTGCTGCAACAGAAAAAGGACCAATCAGTACAATGCCCGATATTCCCGGTCTTGCAGTCTGGCATCAAGGTCATATCGGTGTGTATATCGGTAACGGATATGTTATCCATGCAGCCAACACCTATGACGGTGTTATCAAAACACCGATAACCTCAAGCGGATGGACTCACTGGTTGAAGGTTCCGTATATCAACTATATTGAAGAAAGCGAGGAAACAAGATGATTACAGATATTTCAAAAGAACGGCAGACAAAAATACTTGAAAAAGCACTTGATTGGTTTTCGGAACACTATGAACCTAAAGACTTGTTGGATATACTGCATAAACATCTGGATATGACTGATTCCGAAATCAACTTGTTCGGTTTTGATTTTTCAGATATGGAACAGGATAATAGATTTTCTGTTTTTTGTATGAAAGATTATGAGGATGCTGTATTTTTTACAACCGCAATTCCAAATGACTTTTATTGTGTCGCAAGTACCTATCATTATTACATTAAGGATGATGTCGGCAGACTTTCTCTTGACAGTCTCGCCGGGTGTTTTTCAGATCAGCAGTTTATTGACGAACAGGTTTTTTCTGTTCTATGCGCAGCAATGTCAAAGGACAGCAGAATAGCATCACTGATTGAATTTGATTTTGACAGCAATTATTTAAAATACTGCGATAATGCAAACGGTATGTGGCAGACTTACGATTTGAATGATCTATCCGAATCAGTTCGTAAATCCAATAGTAACAAAGATTTGAACTACGCAGCAAGACAGAATATTTTCATTGAAAGTATTTCAGAAAAAGAAATCAGCAGTGCAGTTGAAGATACAAATACAGAAAACAAAAGTCCTGCAATGAATATGTAAATGAGGTGATAGATTTGAAAAAAATTCAAAGTGTATATGGTATATACAAAAAGCACGGCAGAGAGGCATTCCTCTCTGCCGCTGAACATTATTCGGATAATGTAGATTGGCACAGTATTGAAAACACGGTCAGCAATATGGAATCCACTTGGTACAATGATAAACATAATCTGACCGAAGCAGAAAAAATGGTTAAGGATTACAACAACGGATTGACAGTCCTTAATGATAATAATTCCGAAACCATGAATGCTGCTCCGACCATGACAATGTAAAGGTGGTGATTGAAATGAAAAAAGTAACTGTTACAGTACAGTACGATGAAGAAAAGTACAAGGCAGTAAAAATGTATCTTGAAAAGAAAGGCAAAAATCTTGATGACGAAATAGCCGGGTATATGGATACCTTGTTCACAAAGCACATCCCTGCTACCGTTCGTGAGTATTTTGATATGAAGAACGAGTCAGCAGTGCAGTCGGATAACAAGTAAGAATTTATACTTGTCGAGCCGCGTGGCGAGCTGTGGCAAGAGTTTATTGTTTAGTCGGGAAAGTAATCAAATATACTGTTAAAAGCGAATTAGAGGGAGTTCCGGCAAATATTTGCTTTCTATATAAGTTGATTTGAGAGGGTTCAAGCAAGTATAAATTTGCTCTAAATTGCAAGGTTGAAAAAAAGCAGGATAAAGGAGTATGCCGCCAAAGGCTGGCAAACTCCGAAAAACACCGCACGGCAACGCCGAGCGGAACTTTTTATGTGTGCGACAAGTTGAACCTAAAAAAATTATAGCAGCATACAAATCACAAAAATGAGTATGCTGCTATTTGTTCATTATTAAGTATTTATCGAGAAAAAAGGTGAATTTAACAGCATACTTTTTGTATGCTGCAAGGAGGTTGATTTATGACAGAAGAAAATGAAGCAAAAAGAATAGCGGTTTATGCCAATAGTGAGATTTTAGAAATTTGCGAAAGAGATTTGGAAAAAGCAAATGTACCTAATCGAAGTCAATTTATTTGCGATGCCGTAAAATATTATCATTGCTATTTAGACCGTAAATTAAATACAGAAGTTTTAACACCTGCTTTTGAAACCGTAATTGACGCAAGACTCGACTTAACCGAGTACAGATTATCACAGATCATTTTCAAACTTGCCTTTGAAATGGCGGCAACAATGAACATACTTGCCGGAACATTTCAACTTGATGCAGAAAAATTTGAATTAACGAAGGACAGAGTTTTGAATGAAGTCAAAGCAGTAAATGGTGCTATAAATCTGAAAGATATTATTAATTATCAGAACGGTGAAACAGAGTAATGGCGAAGTTGATTTTATACAGTCCATACTATAAAGCAACCGATTACAGAATGGGTAAATATGTCAGATATATTGCAACAAGAGAAGGAGTTGAGCTGCCGAAGAATACAAAACTAAACCGCCCTGCAACAAAAAAACAGAAGAATTTAATTGAAAATATGCTTAAAGATTTTCCAAACTGTAATGAACTTTTGGAATACAAAGACTACCTTGACAAGCCTACAATTGAGAATGCAAGTGAGTTCATAACAAGAGTTCTTGAAGCTAATGTACAGTTGGAGAGCATGGGCGGTTATGTTAAGTATATGGCAAGCCGACCAGGTGCAGAAAAAATAGCAGAGCACGGATTATTTTCTGATAACGGAACACCGATTGTTTTATCAAAAATTGAGAAAGAACTCAATGAATACGAAGGCAATGTGTGGACACATATTATCTCATTAAAACGAGAAGATGCAGCTCGGCTTGGTTTTGATAATGTGGAAGCGTGGCAAAATTTATTAACTGCAAAGCGGAATGAAATCGCCAAGAATATGAATATTGATCCCGAAAACTTTAAATGGTACGCCGCCTTTCATAATGAAAGCCACCATCCGCACATACACATGGTCGCTTATTCAACTAAGCCTACAGAAGCATATTTATCTAAAAAAGGAATACGAAATATCAAGTCCTGTCTTGCAAAAGAAATCTTCAAAAATGATTTGATTCAGATATATAAAGAACAGACGGATATACGGGATAAACTAAAAGTTGAGAGTAAAGATATTGCTGAAAAACTGATTGAAAATATTATGAAAGGCAACTTCCAAAATGAAAATATTGAAAGACTTCTGTTTGATCTGAACGATAAATTAAAACGAACATCAGGCAAAAAGGTCTATGGATATTTGAAACCCGAAGTTAAATTAATTGTTAATCAGATCGTTGAGGAGCTTGAAAAGAACGAGAATATTAAGTCGCTTTATGCGTTGTGGTATGAGCAGAAAGACAAAATTACAAGCAATTACACGAATGAAAAATTAAAAAGAATTCCGTTGTCTGCAAACAAGGAATTCAAAAGCATTCGCAATATGGTAATAAAGGAAGCCTTAAAACTTGACGAACTTGTTTTGATTTTTGACGATGAATCCGCAGAAGAACCGATTATATTATCTGCACCCGAAACAGAACCCGAACCCGATGATGACGAGTTGGATTACAGAGATTATTCGCTTACCTCTTCTGAAAAGTATTGGCAAGCGAAACGATTGCTCGACAAAAATTCACCAAAATATGATTTTGAGAGAGGTTTTGCATTACTGAAATTGTCTGCAAAAGAAGGCAATCAGTACGCGCAATACAAGCTCGGCAGAATATTAATTGTTAATGAGTTAAGCGAAGAAGATATTGACGAGGGAGTTTATTGGTTGGAAAAAGCCTGTGAGCAAGGCAATGAATATGCCGAATACTATCTCGGTAAACAGTATCTCGGCAACGGAAAAGTGGACGAGAATTACAAAAGAGCAATACACCTTTTAAGTGAATCGGCAGGCAAAGGAAACAAATATGCAATGTATTCTCTTGCCTGTCAGTATTTATTTTCAGATAAGTTTAAGGACAAAATCAAGGAAGGTCTTGAACTGCTTGAAAGCTCGGCAAACAAGAAGTTTGCACCAGCCGAAAAAATGCTTGCATTTATAATTCTCAAGGGCGAGCTGTTACCAAAAGACGAAAAGCGAGCATACAATTTACTTTTGCACAGTGTATCGCTCGGAGATGACAAGGCTGAATATGCTCTTGCTAAATTACTTTTGAATAGTGAAGTTATACCGAAAGACGCAGAACGAGCAATACGATTATTGATTTCTTCCATCGAAAAGAACAATGAATGGGCAAGAGTTTTACTTGGAAAAATGCTTTTATTCGGTATTGATATACCAAAAGACGAAGAAAAAGGAGTTGAACTTTTGCAGTCGGCAGCAGAACAAGGCAACGAATACGCAGCTAAAATCTTACAGAACAGAGAGGACTATTTGAAGTGTTTAGCCGCAATGTCTGCCATGCGATTATTCGGTTATATGGGTAATCTGTTCGGCAAAAAGTTCAATACTGATAAATCAAAAACAGGCTTCAGGATTGATAAGAAACAACGCAGACAGATTGAAGAAAAGAAAATGGCACAGGGCTTACGCAGTTAAAAGGATGGTGATATCACATAAGAAAACAATATCAAACAGAATATATACAGTTTTCAGAAGAACAGAAGCAGAGAGCAGCCAATACAGATTTGGTTGCTTTTTTACTTTCTCAAGGTGAGAGTTTAAAGCGTTGTGGATCTGAAATGTTATGGGAAGCAGGCGGCAGAGTAACAATCCGGGACAATATCTGGTACAGTCAGTATGAGCAGAAAGGCGGTAATGCCGTTCAATTTGTTGAGAAGTATTATAACAAAAGTTATCAGGATGCAGTGCAAATGCTGCTTGACGAACACATAGAACCCATAAGTGTTGAAATGCAGAAAAAGCAGAATAAAAAGAGACCTTTTGAACTCCCTGCACCTAATGAAAGTATGAAACAGATATTTGCGTACTTGTTCAAATCACGATTTCTTGACAGAGATGTTGTTAAATACTTTGTTGATAAAGGATTGATTTATGAAAGCAAAGAAATCATCAAGGGAAAAGAAATTCATAACTGTGTATTTGTCGGGGTAGATAAGAACGGTAAGGCCCGCCATGCTCACAAGAGAGGAACATATACACTTGGTGATTCGTTCAAAGGGAATGTGGATAGCTGTGAAGCTGAGTACAGTTTTCATCATACAGGCACAAGCAATGTACTGTATGTTTTTGAGGCTCCCATAGATATGCTTTCATATATTTCTTTACACAAAGAAAACTGGACTGAGCATTCCTATGTTTCTTTGTGCTCTGTTTCAGATCGTGCCGTTATTCAAATGCTGAAGGATAATCCGAATCTCAATAAAATATATTTATGCCTTGATAATGACAGAGAAGGAATAGATTCCGATTACAGAATAAGGCATAATCTGAATCAAATCGGATATTATGATGTTGCATTCATCAGACCGAAATACAAGGATTGGAATGAGATTCTCAAGGCGAAAAACGGCATTGAACCATTACCTGCTGTTCCTCATCCTACAATGAATAAAATGTGTGAGCTTATAAAAAATACTGTTCATACGGCAATGAGGATTAAGCCGTTGCAGTTTTATTATAAAACCATTTGCGATGATTTTCAGCAATTAATAAATGCAAGTACAAACGATGATATCGTATGCTGCGCAAACCGTCTTGCGATAGATGCAATCCGCATGACAAAAGGTTATTTACTTGCAAATGATAAAGAATTAATGATAGGAATATTTCAAAAATATTTGCCGCATACAGATAAAAGCTGCCTTGAAAACAAATTTAAAAAACTAAATAAAGATATGGATTACTTCAAGGATTTGTTTAATCCGATGCAAATGAGAATAGATCACGATCTTGAAAGAGATATACAGTGTGTGTTTGAAATCATTTGCGACAGTCTGCAAATCCAATCACAGATTGAAATGGCAGAAACTGAAAATTTTACAGAAGAACAAGAAGGGAGTGATGCCGTATGGGAAATCCAACAGGCTTAATCGTCGCTGCCGTTATAATGTTTACCGTGCTTGGTTTAATATCCTTGCTTGCACACATTTATAATCTGAACAATATTAAATCAAAAACAGTCGGTGACGGACAGCACGGAACAGCCCGATTTGCACCGAAAGAAGAAATCAGGAAAACATATAAACACGTTCCGTATGAGCCTGAAAAATGGAGAATTCAGGCAAAGAACGGTGAAACACCTACAATGCCGAATGGTGAGCCTTTACCTCAGGGAATTGTCGTCGGCTGCAAAGGTAAAGCAACTACAACTGCACTTGTTGACGATCAGGATGTACACGCATTAATGATTGGTGCAGCAGGCGTAGGTAAAACAGCATATTTCCTTTATCCGAATATTGAATATGCTTGTGCAAGCGGTATGAGTTTTATCAGTTCCGACACGAAGGGCGATATCTACCGAAGTTACGGAAATATCGCCCGAAAGTATTATGGGTATAATATTTCCGTTCTTGATTTGCGTAATCCGACCAAGTCACACGGCAACAATTTATTGCACCTTGTCAACAAGTATATTGATTTATACGAGGTAAGTGTTAAAGAGAAAAAGCCGAATATATCATACAAAGCAAAGGCAGAAAAGTACGCCAAAATTATTTCAAAAACAATCATTATGTCAGGAATGGATGCTGCATCCTTCGGACAAAACGCATATTTCTATGATGCAGCAGAGGGATTATTAACCTCTGCTATTTTGCTTGTTGCGGAATTCGCACCGAAAGAGAAACGCCATATAGTCTCTGTTTTCAAAATCATTCAAGATTTATTGGCTCCGTCAAAGGTAAAAGGACAGACACAGTTTAAGCAGTTGCTTGATAAGCTGCCGCCCGAACATAAGGCAAGATGGTTTGCAGGAGCAGCTCTGAACTCAGGTGAACAGTCTATGATGTCAGTAATGTCAACAGCTATGTCAAGACTGAATGCTTTTCTTGATACTGAACTTGAACAGATTTTATGCTTTGATACAGAGATTGATGCAGAGAAATTCTGTAACGAGAAATCGGCAATATTTATTGTAATGCCCGAAGAAGATGACACCAAATATTTTATGGTATCGTTGATACTGCAACAATTTTACAGAGAGGTATTAACCGTTGCAGATGAGAACAACGGCAAGCTGAAAAACAGAGTAATGATGTATCTTGACGAGTTCGGAACGCTGCCGAAGATACAGTCGGCAGAGCTTATGTTCTCGGCAGGGCGTTCAAGAAAGATAAGTATTGTTCCAATCATACAATCCTTTGCGCAGCTTAATAAAAACTACGGTGCAGAGGGTGCGGAAATTATAACTGACAATACACAGCTTACTATATTCGGCGGCTTTGCTCCGAACTCAAAATCTGCCGAAGTATTATCCAAAGCAATGGGCAGCAGAACGGTTATGAGCGGTTCGGTCAGCAGAGGAAAAAATGATCCATCGCAGTCGTTACAAATGATTGAAAGACCGTTAATGACTCCCGATGAACTCAAATCCATGCCTAAAGGACAGTTCATTGTTATGAAAACAGGACACAATCCCATGAAGATAAAACTGAAACTTTTCTTTAAGTGGGGTATAGAATTTGAGAAACCTTTCAGTCTTGAAGAACAAGATACTCGTGAGGTTAAATATCTGAACAAACGAGAACTTGAAACTGCAATCAATGAACTGTATGGCAGTGAAGAATTATCTGAAGAAGAAATACAGGCGGCACTTGCCAAAGCCGGGCAGCTTCATGCACCACAAACACCAATCACTGAACAAGAGATTGAAAGAAGAAAGGCAAAAAAGAAGAATAAGGATAATGATTCAAAAGGCGGAGGGCAAAGTATAGTTAAGAACAATGTGCCTATTGCGAGAATGAACAATGTTAAATAAGATAGTTAATCAATAATACTGTTCAAATATAGACATTTTAGAATATAATTTGCTCTATATAACTTTACATGGAAAATTTCGTATTTGGTACAAGAGCGTTTAATAGTTAATATTGACTCTTACAATATAAGTCATAGAAATATTGGAGTTACATATAGATCTGTATTATTAATAGATGGAAAGATTCATATGATTTTGATGATTTTCTTAGCGTTCCCATAATACAGCATACTAAATATTATGGTATGTGTGTTATTGTAGTTTATCCCGTAATGTAAGAATAATCGTTTAAAAATGGGAAATTCAATAATTTAGACCATGTTTTCTATAGTTTTGATATTAGCATGGACATTATAAAAATGTATGATATTATTTATTCGAGAATGACATTTTGGAATATTTAATACTAAGTTCCTTTTAATCATTTTTTTTTAGGGGTTTATTAATTGTTATATTCATTTTTTATGTTTATAGTAGTAAAAAAATGAATGGGTCTGTAATTATTACAATGGAAATAGTTACATGGTATAATTATGAACTGATTTAATGGTTGATGGTAATATACAGATTACGACTATTTGATTGGTTATAGTAATAACTGTTCCATAAGTAGTTGAATATGGCCACTTTTTAAGTGATAGTTTGTTATAGAACGAATGCGTCAGCAGGCACTAGGTGTAAATCCCATGTTAGAGTATTGAGGTGAAAATATGCATTATTTACAGTATGATTTGAATGACGAAAGAGTCAAGTATTTAATGAAGACAGACGAGAAGTTGGGTAGATTGATTAGATATATTGGAGTTAGTGAGTTACCGATAGAAAGAGATGGGTTTAAATGTCTTGTAAAGTATATTGTGGGTCAGCAAATAAGTGATAAAGCACGTGAAACCATCTGGAATCGTCTCTGTACTACATTGGGTGATGTAACGCCCAATGTAGTATTATTGGCTAGGGAAAGTCATCTCTGTGGTATAGGGTTGTCCAGACGAAAGGTAGAGTATATCAAGATATTAGCAAAAAGTGTTATTAATAAAACAATAAACTTTGACGAATTTAATACTCTTCCAAATGAAGACGTGATTTCCCAGTTAACGGCTTTGAAAGGAATTGGGCGCTGGACATCGGAGATGTATTTGATTTTTTCGTTGGGAAGAGAGAACGTGTTGTCAAAAGGTGATGGAACGATTAAACGCATTATTCAATGGATGTATGGTTTAAATGAATTGCCTTCTTCAGAATTATTAACAGAGTATTTTGCCAATTGGATTGATTATGCTACTATTGTTTCGTCGTACTTTTGGAAGTCTATTGCTTTGGGATTGACACATAAACCGTTTGATGAAGTGATTTCTAATCAGGAGACTTAAATATGAAGAGAGATAGTATGCATTGGATGAAATATTCAATTGATATTTCAAAAAGCGTTTCTTCGTCTTATCTGCATGTAGGAGCAGTACTAGTATCTGACCAAAATGAATTATTATGTTCAGCCTACACATGTGAAGAAAGAGATAAATTATGGTATGATGTTATTTTAACAAAAGTACAAAAATTAAACGTTTCTTGTGCGCAGAGTCTGTATATAACAATAAACACATTATCAGCGGATGCGAAATTTGATGTACTTGCATTATTAACTATAGTCAGCATAAAAGAACTATACATTGGGCTTCCAGATCCAGCACTAACAAAATATTTTGATGATGATCCAGTTACTTCATTCCAAAATGTATATCGTTATCCAGATGAATTACAACGTGAGATTTTAGGAGTGAATGAAAATTTTTTTACTAATAGTCAGCAATGTATCAAGCGTAGTCCCTATTATTCCGAAAATAGGATTAGCAATTTGGTTATTGATAAACTACAATCTAAGGGGTTAGATGTATCTAAAACCGAGCTTGATTTAAACAAACGGAAATTTGAGCTAGCAAATCTAATTCATATTAAATATGGAATTGAATATGAGGAGGCTAATAGTATTGTCAGTAATGTCTTAGCTGAAGCATTTAATAGTAAGTATTCTACATATACCTATTCCTATGATACACGCTCTCTGGACTCGGATTGGAAGAACAGATTTATGTCTTTTTACAAAGAATTATCTGCAATTCCTTTATCTAATCTTAATATTTTAAATGTGGGTGTCGGTGGTGGACAAGAGGCAATAGATTTGTTTTTAGATTGTTATAATATTACCTTTGTCGACATTGCTCAAGGTGGACTAGAAAGAATCAAAGAACAAATACCCTTATCCAAGACTCTAGTGGCTAGTGCTGATAATTTATTTTCTATACCGAACCACACCTATGATTTATATGTATCCTTAAGAACATACAACTCATCTTTTTTTGATATAAAAGAAGCCATAAAAGAAGCCAATAGAGTACTAAAAACTCATGCAATGATTATTATTTCTGTCGCGAATGGTTTTTTGTATCCAAAACATAATTGTATTATTCCCGGGTTAATCATTCCAGGAACCGAATTTGTTGATATTTATCGTAGTATGGAGACGACGAAAGTAATTAAGGATGAGCTAATTCGAGCAGGATTTCATGATGTGCAAATATTTTCTACTAACACTGAAATTTACTTATCAGCAATTAATGGCTGACAATGTAAGCAGGTAATAATCATCAAGAATTATAATCTATTGCAGTATCTTATGGGCATATGTTATAATATAATTAATTATGTTTAAAGCAAACAAAGAGGGAGTACTACATAATATGATAAAACAAAAGACTTTTGCTAATCAGATACTACAATTTAATGAGGAACTTTCGGGTGTATCATTAGAACTACCTGATGGATATAAAACGATTAATCCATTCAACGGAACTCAAAAACAACAAGTAAAAAAATTAACAACGGAATTTTATCAGAAGTATTATAACGATAATTATATTCGACGTTTAATATTAGGGAGCTCACCAGCAAGACGGGGTTCGGCAGTCACTGGAATTCCTTTTGAAGATGCATCACATCTTCAATGTGAAACTGGAATTTGTATTGATAAATTCTATATTAATAAATCTTCATCAGGATTTTTGTATGATGTTATGAACAAGTATGGAGGCTGTAAGAGGTTTTATACTGATTTTTATATGAATTTTGTTTGTCCACTCGGTATTGTTAAAACTAGTCCGAAAGGAAATGAGATTAACTGCAATTACTACGAAAATAAAAAGTTACAAGATGCATTACATTCTTTTATTGTTAGTACCATTCGTACTCAACTTGATTTTGGGATTGATACGTCGGTGTGTTATTGTATTGGCAGTGGGGAAAACTATAGTTTTTTATCTAAAATAAATAAAAAATATAGTTTTTTTAATAAGATTATACCATTAGAACATCCACGTTTTATTATGCAATATAACTCAAAGAAGAAGGACATATTTATTGAAAAATATATTAATGCCCTCTGTAATTTTCATCAATAAATTTATAATATTTTATAATATTGTCTTGGATGGAAGATTATTAATGATATAGAATGTTATTAAATTCTGTTAATATAATTGTAAAATACACAAGTGTATTAACAGTACTTAATTTATCTTAGTACACATAAAAATCATGAAAAGAGGAAAAATATGTTAGTTACCCAGGATAAAATACTAGTGCATTTTCATACAAACGAAATTAGTGCCTATATTTTAAAAAATGACGAATTAGAATTGATAAAAAAGGAAAGTGTAACCTTAGATAAAACTTCTACTTGTGATCAGCTGTTAGAAAAAGTTGACCAGTATTTAAATACTTTAGATGCATCTGTAGGAATAGTTGATAACACTCGTGTTAGGTTATATGCTACAGGTATATTTCAAAGATTTGCACAGGAAAGTCAAGATTACATGGTTATTCATATTTATGTAAATCATGGACTATATTTTAATATTGTGCCACCAGAATTAGAAAAGTTTTATCTTGAAAAAAGTCGATCAGTATACGGATCGTCCAATATAATACATGGATTAATTAATCAAGAATTTAGGCGTGTCGTAATATGTGGTAGCTTTCAGCAACATTTAAAAGAGATAGGAGATATCATGTCAATTTTAAAAAGACATGATATTGCGGTATTAAGTCCCTGGACAACAAAAATTGTACCAGAAACCATCGGTACGGATTTTATTCTATTAGAGGGACAAGAACCTCTAAAAAATAAGCGAGATGCTTGGAAACATAAATATATACACATGAAAAAATTTTGTCAATCCGATGCTATTATTGTATGCAATCCGGATGGTCATATTGGACAGGGTACAATGTTTGAATTTGGATTCATGATAGCTCATTCCAAAAGGGTAATATTCACAGATCCACCTACAGACTTATTCATTCCTTTTCCATATGAAGTAGGGCTAAATTTTAAATAAAACTAAGTAGGAATATTTGGATTTACTGATTTAAATTGCATAATTTAAGTACGTTACATTTTGATTTTTTACCAAAATAAACACTATATAATCAATAAAAAATTATAGCTTTACGAGTAAGTACATAGAGGAAAACCTTAGATTCTTCTTCTGTATACTTTTATATTAATGTTTTTAAGCCAGTCTGATAGAAGAGCAAATCAAAGAACCCTCCTCTAGGTGTGTATGTGACAAATAGTATATCCAGAAATATCACATTAAGTACAATAAAGTGTTCAACCCTAATGTAGACGAAAGGCGATTTTAGAGGAATAAATATAATGATTTATCACACATAACATGGTGGCGTAAGTATAACCTCATTGAGGATATCTAAAAGAGATACTGTAGCCTAATGATTTGCGACCGACATGCCAATTTCAAATATAAGTATAGTGCAAGACTGTTGGTGGAAGGATATGATGTTAGTATAGTTGGTCGAAATACTAAGATGATTTCAAAATACTTAAGAAATCAATTTTAAACAGCTTTTACATATGGTAAAGTATCCTCCAAAGAGTACGTAGACTCGCTCACGGATAATGGTAATAAGTAGACAAAAAGATGACCCCTCACCTGTAGCCGATCTAGAGATAGTAATGCAAATAGACTCTTACAGAGGCTGGGTCAGTAAGTGACTTGTATAGAGTCTACATAAACCACCAATTCGACTGGTAGCATTGATTGATAAGTGTAAAATTATTTTTGAACTATAATGTGATAAAACAAATGGTGGATTATTAACCATAAGGAAACAGTATTATCCACTTGAATTGCTTATTTGTGTTATCATATTCCCATTGCAATTCACCATTGTATTTTTTTACAATTTTTCGTATGCTTTTTGTTCCGAAACCGTGTGTATCCTTATTATGCTTTGTTGTGATTAATTTTCCTTTTTTGCTTTTAGGCTCAATATCGCAGCTGTTAATTACAGTGATTTTATGATATGAACTTAAACTGTTTGTAATTTCAAGATGAATGAACTTATCGGCTGATTCAGTAGCTGCTTCAACAGCATTATCAAGAAGATTATTAAACAGAGCTGATATGTCATAACCATTGATAAATTTAAGATTATCAGACATAATATCTGTTTCAAATGTAATTTCTTTTTCTCTGCATATATCTGTATATTTTCCCAAGATAACATCCAGCAATCTATTTTTTGTTTTGCCTATTTGGTTATATTTCGTTATATCGCCAATCATATTGCTGATATATGCTTTAATTTCAGGTGAGTCTGACATATTGCTGATTGTCAGGACATGATTTTTATAATCGTGTGCCATTACATTCATGGTTTCGTTTTTCTTTTCAAGCAATGTAAGATATTGCATATCAATATCATTTTTTTGATTGACCAATTCCAGTTCAATTAACTTCTGACTGTTGTTCTCTGCTCTTTCATAAATAATATAAATTATGATATTGGCAACAAGCAATAAAACGATTGAAATAATGCAGATTATGCTTTCAGATAAAGAAAAAGTTAATCCATTCGTTATAATTCTGATTACAAAAATAATAAACAAACTGCTGACAGGCAGAATAGCAAGCGAACACCAGCGCCCCCAGGATTTTGCCGAATCCTCCTTTGCAGACAGCTTTGCTAGAAATCTGCTTATCGTGAAATATAAGACCTTGCTTATCATTACATCAAGCATATAAATGGTGGTGTTTTCCATATATGAATTATTTGGAGTTTCTGTTATATGGGAAATGAGATATATTGCTGCAACCTCGGATACAAATTGAATTATACTTAATATGGTTCCGTGAAACAATGAAGATTTAAACGAACTTTTGAAGCAAGCATAAATGCATAAAATATTACACATTAGTGTAAAGAGAATATTGAATATTTCTTGGCTGGTCACATATTTATATACCAACATCAGAACAGCATACAAGCATATGGAAATTAATATTGAAAATTTATTTCTTGTTTTATAAATGGACGTTGCATAGCTGTATACAATCAAGCATTCTGAAAAATACATAAATACAAGAAAGGGTGGAGCAGGCATAGTTATCTCCTTTCTAAAACATAAAAAAACAATCGTTTAATTTCAGCTTGTTTTTTTGGTGCAATGTTGATTTCATATCTCTCAATAATATTTCCGTCAAGATTCTTTTTTGCTAATACAAGAAGAGTACGGGTATGTTTTATGGAATAATCCAAATTAGCAATATAGCTTGAATGCGGACAAACGAAGGAGATACCGTTTAATCTATTTTTCCATACTGCGAGTTTTTCAGTTGAATAGTAGGTATCATTAACTGTAACGATTTTTGTTTTCTTTTTCTCTATTTCAAGATAGATAATATCATTTGTATATACGCGAACATCGGCTCCGGTATTCATATCATAGAAAACAATCATATCATTATTTATGAGTTCAGCTGCATCATCAAGTGCTTTATAAAGCCTTACCACATTCAATGGTTTTGGCAGGAACCTAAACGCTTTGATTTTAAAGGCATCATCAAGATAACCGTCATATGAAGTGATAACAAAAATGATATTATGTGGATTTCTTCTTTTCAGTTCTTTTCCTGTATCAATTCCGTTGATATTCCCCATTTCCACATCAAGAAATACCAAATCAAATAACAGCTGATTATCAAGCAGATCTTCACCTAAACCAAATTGAAAAAAGTTTAACGGAATACTTCTTTCAGTAAAATAATTTTTTAAATGTTTTTCCAATAAATCTCTGAAAGTTTTATCATCATCGCATATTGCTATATTCATAAATATCACCTTTCAAAAAACAAAAAGTATGTAAAAGTTAATTTATCAAATTTTAATTAATGTTATTTTTAGAACTCATTGCTTGTGCCAACATTAAAACTGTATCAATATCCTCATTACTGCAATTTTGAAGGCAACCACAAATTTGAAGTATTTTTCCATCTGTATTGTTATCACTATAGTCTATTCCTAATAGAAAGTAATCAGGTGTTTTCCCTAATGCAAGTGACCATTTTACAAATTTATCTAATCTTGTTGCACTTTTGCCACACTCGACTCTTGACATTTGTTTATCAGATAAATAATCATCATCATTTTTGTTCAATCCGTTATTAATTTTTTCAACAAGTTCACTTTGTTTTAATCCGAGTTGTTTTCTTTGCTGTTTAAGCTTAATACCCAACTCCCTAAGAAATACTTTATATGTCATAAAATCACCTCAAGGTAACTTTATCAATTATCGACAATAAATTACACTTATATTAATAGAATATCCTGTTAATATAAGAATAGGAGACAAATTATATTAGATTATTCTTATAATAAGGGTATTTTAAATCGAATAACCCAATTTTTTAATAGTTTGGATTTTTATCTTGACTTGATTATTTTTATGAAATAAAATTTAATTATCAAAGAAAGGGAGGGATTTTTAATGAAATCTCAAAAGAAAATTTTCACAAAAGCAATTAAAATAATGGCCGAAAAATCACTTTCTCGTGATGCTAACAGCACAACTTGTATGGCCGTTTATCAGCCCAAAGCACCGGCTTCTTTAAAGAAGTTCAGTAAGATTGATCATGATTAATAAGTTATCTAAATATTTTGCTGATAAATTATTTCTAAATGGTGCAATTGCTGAAGAAGAGCAAGAACTATATATTTATGGTTTCTTTATGTTACTATCACAATTAATGTATTTTGTTCTTGCTTGTATCTTCGGCTTGATATTAGGATGTTTTTTTGAAAGTATAATTTTCTATATTGCATTTCAATTTATAAGACGATATGCCGGTGGCTATCATGCGGCCACAGAAATAAGATGTGAGATATTGTCAACTTTGTCTATACTGGCTTGTATTGTTGTAATAAAGTTATCGAAGATTTATGATTTTCAAAATGGTTTACTGATAATCAGCGCTATATCATCTTTATGTATATTCTTTCTTTGTCCGCTTGATACCCCTAAAAAACCATTGTCAGATAAAGAGTTTAAATATTTTCGTAAAATATCTTGGATTGTTTTATTTGTAATCGTTGTAGCTATTATAGTTACATATTGTTTTAAAATCGAATTTGTACTTTTACCTTGTTGTATGAGTTTAATTCTTGAAAGTGTATTAATTGTTACCGGCAAGTTTAAGCACTGCTTGCAAAAAAATGTTAAAATATAATTTATTTTCTTCGCATAAACGTGTAAAGATTACAAAAAATCTGATATCTATGTAATTAGCTAAAAATACTGATGTAGCACATCAATATAGCTTTTATTTTGAAAATAAAAAAAGATCTCTGTAGAGTGAGTAGTGATTTAAAAATTTTACTATTATTTGTACGATGAGTTAAATATATTTTACTTTTGAACTGTTTAATGTAAGTGAAAAAATAAAGATAGAAGCCTGACAAAAATTGTCAGGCTTCTATCTTTATTTTTTCTTCAGCAAAGACTAAATCACCGGTTCTATGGTAGAAAGAACGCTTTAGTAAAAATAAAACCGCCGAGCTTAAAGCAAGGCGGGAGTATTGGCGAAAAAATAACCTCCAAGTATATATAATAGAAATGGTTTGGCAGCCGCATTACTAAAATACAGGAGGATAAAAAGCATGATAAGAAAGACGAAATAAAAACATTGTCACACTCAACATACAGATGTCAGTACCACATAGTGTTCGCACCGAAATACCGCAGAAAAGAGATATACAGAAAATTGAGAAAAGACATAGGTGAAATAATCCGTAAGTTGTGCGAACAAAAGGGTGTAGAAATCATCGAGGCAGAAGCCTGCAAAGACCATATACACCTTTTGGTATCAATACCACCGTATCTAAGTGTAGCACAATTTATGGGATATCTCAAGGGAAAAAGTACGCTGATGATTTTCGACCGACATTCGAATCTGATGTATAAGTATGGTAACCGACATTTCTGGTGTAGGGGATATTATGTTGATACAGTCGGTCGAAACAAGAAAGTGATAGAAAAGTACATACAAAATCAGCTTGAAGAAGATTTTGCAAATGACCAGATATCACTCAAAGAGTACATAGACCCGTTCACGGGTAACAAGAATAAGTAAGCAAAAGAAGAACAGCCCCACGAGAGGGGCTGCTTGAAAAAGTAATGCGATGTCAAACTTCAGTGCCGACTTTCAGTCGGCGAACCAGTAGGAGGCCCTTAAAGGGCCTGTGCAAACCACCAGTTCAACTGGTGGTTATAATTAAAAATTATTGAATAAACAACATTATTGAAGATTATCAATCATATATCAATACTCTCAGATTTATAAAAACACAATGTTTTACACATGGAACAAAAGTATTGAAGATTTATTTATATAATTAACTAATGAACTTTTTAAGGATAAAACAAGATGTGGTTCCAATAAAGCTATACTTTGTTTATTTTACTTAAATTTTTTCATGATTACGATATATATATTGTCGAAATTCTTATAACATTAGAATTTCGACAATTTTGACCTGTTTTTATATTAATTCGACTTTACTATTGAATAAAAATGTGATGTTGTTAATATTTATATAAGACAGTTATTAATTATCGCATGCTTTCTTAATTTGTAATAAATGTCCCAATATTTTTAAACTTAGGAGATTATTTTATTGAAAAAATTTTTAGATTTTATTGGATTTATAATGTCAATAATAAAATTTATGCTTTTAGTTTCATTTATTATATTGGCATATCCGTTTTATAGAAAAGACATTAGTGAAATTATAAAAGCATTAAAGGATGAATTTCATCATCGGTATAGTGAATAACAGCACAGGTTTTAATTAGGGTTCAGTGTTTTAGTATATTAATTAATATTGAAAAGTTAGAAATCAGTTATGAAACATTCTTTAGAAATCGAGCAAAAGTTTTTAATATCAAAAAAAGATTATATATATTTAGTAGATTTATTGGATTGGGATAGAAGCCTTATGCAGAAGAATTACTATTATGATACTCAGGAATTTGATCTAAAAAAACAGGGCGAGACTTTAAGAGTTAGAGAAATTAATGGCATCAGAGAGATTCAATATAAAACGAAAAATATAAGTACTGAAAAAAATACAAAGATTAGAGAAGAATACACAATGATTTGTAATAATATACCCTATCAAATCTTAAATAAAGAATTTCCCCTATGTAAATTTGATGTAATACAATTGGGATATTTAGTGACAAAAAGATTAATAAAAATTGTTAATGGAATAATGATATGTTTAGATAAAAACGAATATTTTGACCAGATTGATTACGAATTGGAAATTGAATATGAAGTTGATAAATATAGTGACGTTATAAAAATTAAAGAAAAATTAGAATGCTTAGTAAACTTGGTTGAGAATTCTGATGGGAAATATACAAGATTTATAAAAAAATATTATCTATTATTAGGGAATCACTAGTATGAATTTGAATTTTAAAACATTTATATCTTTAAACAAGTCTATATTAAAAAATATTGCTGATTTGGATAAAAGTCTAATAAATTTAGGCATAATTAAAATTGTATTTTCTGTTATATATCCTCTTTTATTATCAATTATTCCAAAGGTGATAATTGATAGTATTGAAAATCAAGTAGGTATAACAAAGCTTATTATCAGAATCGTAATTATATCAGTATTAATGGCGGGAATCGCATGGATTAATCCATCTATACATGAAAAAATTGCAGCACAATCGGAAAAATTGAGAATTAATCATCAAACGGACTTGTTGACTAATTTATTAATCTGTAATTATGAAAAATTAAGTAACCGAAATACCTATGAAAAAGCTAAACATTTTGTTGGTGATAGTGGGAAATCCCCGGTGTTTGAATATGCTTTTGTGATAAGTGATTGGATAGCATCCATAATAGGACTGCTGTCATGTCTAGTGATTCTATCAACAAACAGTAGTATACTCCTGCTTGTCTTTATTTGTTCTGTAATTGTAGAATATTTTTTCAATAAGAAACAGTATTCTAACAAACTAAAAATGAAAAAAAATATGTTTTTACCGAATATTAAAAGCGATTATATTTTCAGGAAAGCATTGACAACCAATTTCATTAGAGATGCTGTTGTATTTGATACAACAGATATAGTTAAAAGTAAAAGTATAAAATATAGTAGACAAATCAGTAATGAATTGAAAAGGTATAATAGCGTAGATTCAAAATTGGATATATTAAAAATACTGTTTATATTTTCAAGGGACCTAATTATATGTTTAGTGGTGATTCAAAATATATTTATAGGTAAACAAAATGTTTCTGACTTTGTATTATATTTTGGATTGATTAGTGTTATGACTAAGTGGGTGGGAACTTACTATGCAAGCCAAAGTGATTTAACATATATTTGTTCATCGTACAATGATTATCAGAATTTTAATGAAAATATACTTTCTTCTCAATTACTTTGTGAGAACATTGAATTCAGTGAAATTGAAAAAATTGAATTGAGAAAAGTTTCATATAAATATGGCAATAATTTAGCGTTAAAGGATGTAAATTTATTAATAAGAAATAATCAGAAAATAGCAATAGTCGGCAAGAATGGTTCAGGAAAAAGTACATTAGCCAATATACTATGTGGATTGTTTCAACCTGTTTCGGGACAAGTATTTATAAATGGTAAAGAAATTACATATGATGAATACTCTAGTATAATAAATGAAAAGATTTCTGTTGTGTTTCAAAAAGATGAATTGTTGCCGGAAGCATTATATAGTAATATATCATTCGAGGAATTTTATAATAATGATAAATTAACAAATTCGTTGAATAAAACTCATATGCTAAAAAAGGTACGAGAATTGAATAATGGTGTCAATACTATGTTAAATTCTTCGATAAATTATGATGCGCCTGATTTTTCGGGTGGTGAAACACAACGGTTATTAATGAGTAGATGTTTTTACAAAAATACAAAAATTAATTTATTTGACGAACCGACTGCCTCGCTTGATGTAAAGGCTGAAAACTTTGTTTATAAATCCATAATTGAAGATAATGTTTTATCTATAATTATATCTCATAGAATAGCCAACATAATAGATTCTGATATAATTATTGTTATGAATGATGGAGAAATAGTAGAGATAGGAACCCACAATGATTTAATAAAAAACAAAGGTATTTATTATGAAATGTATGAAATTCAAAGAAAATTATTTAAAAGTTAAAAAATCTAATTTTTTAAGAGGAATATATGAAATAAAGAAACTTGAACCTACGATGTTTCCGTTGACAATATTTTATGGGATAGTTTCTGCGATATATCCTTTTATCTCTATCTACGGAATTTCAATAATAGTTGATGATTTAATAATGAACAAAGACGATATACATATACACATTTTTATTCTTTTGATAGTGAATACTTTGTTTTATACTTTAAATAATATTTTGCATAGATGTTTTTTTAGCGCAAGAAGAATTCTGTTTATAAAAGAAAAGGAAGTGTTTACCAATACAGTAATTAATTTAAAGAAAACCAATTATAACAGTAATGAATTGAAAAAATTATGTAGCAAAGAAAATTCTATTATGAAACATCAGTCTAATAATCCATTGTTTATGATTTGTAAACTGATTTATGATTTTATAAGTGGATTTACAAATATATTTTTGACTTTTCTTATCGTATCAAGATTGTTTTTTGTTTATGATAATCAATATTTTATTACATCAGGCTATTTTTCAATTGTAATAGTTTTTATAACTTTAGTGATGATAATTCTAGTAGGAGTGACAAGTGCTATTATCAGTAAGAAAACTTCAAAAACAAACAGTGATCTAATAAAAAGTTTAAATAAATTTGATTATTATTGGGATTATTTTAATGATTTTGAAACAGGTAAATCGATTAGAATCTTTAATGGTGTTAATCTAATAATAAAATCTGTAAAAAAATCAATGGAAAAAGATACCTTTAGACTTTTGGATAAAAAAAGTGGCTATCTAGCGAAACAAGGAGCTGTAGTTGCCACTATAGGAAGTTTATTAGCGTTTTTTGTATACTTGCTTATTGGATATAAGTGCTACATCGGTTTGTTTAGTATTGGTGAACTAACAAGATATATAAATGGGTTTATGCAAATCATTCAAGGGGGGATGCTTATAGCAAATGGTGTTGGGCAAATTATATATCTCAATAATAATTTAAAGTACTATTTTAGACTGCTTGATATGAATGATATAAATAATATAGCTCTACAAATCCAAACAAATACAATTAGTGAAATAAGTGAAATTGAGTTTAGAAATGTATATTATAAATATGAAAATACAAATAATTATGCCTTGAAAAATCTTAATCTGAAAATTAATAATGATGAACAAATAGCAATTGTTGGCGAAAATGGAGCGGGTAAAACTACTTTTATTAAACTGCTGTTAGGTATTTATGTACCAACAAGTGGCACAATATTGGTTAATGGAATAGACTTAAGGACGATAAAAAATGATGATTATATCAAACACTTTTCTACAATGTTTCAAGATTTCTTTTTACCAGGCTTTTCCATAAATGAAATAATTACAGGTAATAAAGATAACATTTGCGAAGAATCAGTTTTGGTGGCATCAGATTGTAGTAGCTTTTTAAAAAATATAAATTTGACCGAAGCGTATATGGGAAATGAATATAATCCAAATGGAATTAATTTTTCCGGTGGAGAAAAGCAAAAAATAGCTTTTGCACGTGCATTAAATAAGAATTGCAAGTTTTATATTCTTGATGAGCCGTCATCTGCAATGGATGCTATATCTGAATATAATTTTTATAGTAGCATTAACAAGTATTTAAAATATAAATGTATAATTTATATTTCACATAGACTGTTTTCTTGTATATGTTCAGATAGAATCCTTGTATTTCATAATGGTGCACTAATCGAAGATAATAGTTTTAATAATTTGAAATCCAATACTAATAGCAAATTTAATGAGTTGTGGAATAAACATTTAGAACAATATAAAGGAGAATATACTAGTGACTAGTATTTTATCGTTGTCGTATCATCTGATTATTAATGGTAATGTTGGTGAAAGAATTAATTATTATAAAAATAGCAATATTGACGGTTTTAGAATTAATATATCAAAGTGTCCTGTATGGGAATATGATGTATTATTTAAAAACCTCTTTGACTTAATACATAAACATCAATTGCAAGGATATGAATTTATTTTTGATTTGCCATATCCATTTAAAAAAACACGAATAATAAAAATGTTAGATGGTTATTGGGAAGTTGCTCCCAACCAGAAATTATATTTAAGAGAGTGGAAAAATCAAAATCAGCTTAAAAGAAACTATGTTTATTTAGATAAATTAAATCTTAATATTATGGTGGGAGATGAAATATATTTTGCGGATGGATATGGACCTTTAGTTTGTGAAGGAATTAGTCCAGACGAAATAGTATTATGCGCACAAAATTCTTTTAAAATTTTTGAAGGTAAATCATTCTCCGATGGTAAAGTGAGAAATTGTGATGCGTTAGACTTGTTTCATTTATGTAAAGATTTATCTTCATTAGTCGATCACTTTTATTTTGCTTTATCATTTGTAGAAGAAGAAAATGATATTTTAAGTTTTTGTACAGAAGTTGGTTGTTCACCGAATAATATATTAAGCAAGATAGAAACACAAAAAGGGGTGGATAATCTTACGCCCATTCTATTAAATAGTACTGGTATACTATTAGGTCGTGGGGATCTTTTCTATTATTCAAAACCTAGATTTTTTTTCCGCAATTGTACTGATACAATAAAAAAGACTTTATTATATGATAAAAAATTTTATTTGTGTACAGATGTTTTAATTTCTTTAATAGAGAGGAATGTACCAACAAGAGCTGAATTGATGGATGTGTTATACTATAAATCAATAGGATGTGAAAACTTCATACTGCCTGCAGGACTATCAAATAAAGGGAATCTAAAAAAGGCTGTAGAAATAATTAATTACTAAGGGAGAAATAATTGTGGAAAAAATGTTAAATGTGTTTATAGAAAAAAATATTAATCAAAATGGATTTCAAGAGTATCTTATCAAGTCTTTTTCGCCTACATTAAAGAACTATTATTCGAAATATAGTATTGAAACATATAAAAGGTTAGTCAAAAAAGAAACTGAACAGCAAACGCTTCATACATTTATGGAGCAAGACTGCAATGATTTATTCGCATTTTGTAAACAAAACAATATTCCTATTATTGGATTAAAAGGGATATTTATTGAAAAACAATTTTGGAATCAGATGCGTTTCTATAATGATATTGATGTAATGATTTCAAAAAAAGACATAAAAAAGCTTTATGAATATTTTGCGGAAAAAGGCACTTATAGAGTTGTAAAAAAAAGAAGTCTTAATCCAATACAAAAACAACCGAGACTTTCCAGCATTTTAAATGTTAATTTAGAGAAAACACATCATATTGTATTGTGGAATGAGAATGATGAGTTAAACTTTAATGGAGTGAATCATATAGAAATCGAAATCCATGGTGTCTTTGATACATTTAAAATTGTTGACTTTAATGAAGAATGTATATTCAATGATAGAATTGCTTTTGAAAATTATTATGTTTTGAGTTCAGAAAGTCAAATTTTGTTTTTGATATATCACGCAATTCAACATTTACCATATATTAGACATAATTTAAGAGAATTATTTGTAAAATTTGATCGCTTCATTGATGTAGCAACGGTTATTCTTAATAGTAATATCAATTGGGACAAGTTTGTAACTTTATGTAAAATTCATTCAATGAGTCCATTATGTTCTTTTTACTTTAAAATGTTCAAGGAGATTTTTCCAAACCTTGTTCCCGATTCTATATTATTACAAATAGATTTATTAGCTAATCAAAGTGACTTCTATTGGAAAAAAATATATTTAAAACTCATGACAATGAATTCTGTAGATTTAATTATTGGTAATTTTAAAGATTTTCAAGAAATCGAAGTTCCTTTTAATAATATAAAAAAATATATATTGCGGAACCATTTTCATAACCCATATATATTGAAAATTGCTATGGAAATCTGGAAATATAAACTTAATAAAATAAATTCTAAACTTTAGAATTTATAGAACAATTTATAAAAAAATTACTGAAAAGAATTCAGTGCGAAAGTTGGTGGCTTACATGAAAAATTTTGTAGTAATTGAAGGTGTGTGTTGTAGTGGCAAAACGACATTTTGTAATTTATTGCAGGAGAGTTTAAACAAATTAGGATGGTGTACATACTATAATCATGGTGCGTTTACAGATACGGATATTGGAAATAATTTTAAACTGCAATCTAAAAATATGAACTGGAATATAGGCGCAGTATATTATCTTGGTGATTTAATTTTAAATACGCAACAAATTATTCGACCTATGTTAAGGGAAACAATCGTTTTGCAAGATCGGTATATCGATTCAATCTCATCATTTGTTGCGGCATATGGTAAATATAGCAATGATTGCTGCAATATTGATAGTGTTATGAGCCATCTTCAAGAAAGTAATATGCTTTTAACTCCTATTATTACTGTTTATTGCGTACCTTCTTTGGATACTGTTATGGAAAGAATGAAATATGGTAGACATAATGATATACATGATTATTATAGAAAAAATCCAGCTTTTTTAAAATTATTATATGAAGATATGGTAGAACGTAGCCAAAACACAAAAAATTGCTTAATTGTGCAAACTGATTCTGCCAAAAGTATTAATGAAGCAATAAATGAAATCATAGATTTATTAAAGGAGAAGAACCTTACATAAAACATATAGTTATGATTGTTGGTTGAGACTCTCTTATATCGTAGGGCATTCGAAATAATGCTTGTCAAACCAATCTAGAATAAATATAACCGCATAACACCTATAGAATTCGAAAGCCATTTTGACATATTGAAAATAATACAGTATGTGATGGTTTGATTGTTTTTTTAATAATATATCTCAATCCACCATAGTATATTAGTTTAATTTAATGATAACATAGTTACAAGCTAATTTAAAAATGTACAAGTATATGATATGCAACTACAAGGGACAGTATTCTGTGTTGTAAACTGGAAAAACAAGTTTGTTTTAATTAATAAACGTGGGTTTCTTGAAACTATTAAGGTATTCAGTATAATATGATGGCACACGATATAAAATTGTAGATAAAGATCCACGAGATTTAAAAATTTGATACATAGAGCAAACAAGCCGAAAGAATTAATGGATTTAATCCGTTGATTTCTTTCGGCATTTTTTATTTATTTATATTCGACAATTACTAATGTGAATAAAAAAATTTATAGCGAATACAATATTATATAACAGTAAATTACAAATACTACCAATTAGATATATAAATATCAAAACTAATACATAAGAGGAGAATTTATTTCGATTAATTTCTTACATAAAATATTTTAATATAGAAAGTAAAAATAACAATTTGTATTCTGTCGCATTCTTGTGTCGGTTTATAAACTAATTTCAACAGCAAAAAAGAACTTTGGTGAAATCCCAATAAAAAAAGGGATGAAGATTAAGTGGCAGCCGTATATGGCTGAGTATCCATAACCTATCTGTTAATTGTCATCAGGATTTTTAACAGAAAGGAAAAACAAATGGATAGCAAAAAAAGTATTGTAAGAGTATATAACACTATTACAGGGATTTATGAGGAAATAGAAGTTTCTGAAACAATAGCTTCAATATTAAACAAATATGACAGAAAAGAAAGATATCTAACTGAAGATTTAAAAGTTGAGCAGCCAATCAAGAAAAAAGATGGAACAACCTTTTATAGACCGAGCCGCGAAATTTCTTTAAATCTAATCGAAGATGAATCAGAAATAGAATTCGCCGCTTTTTATGATTTACAGGAGGTCGCAACATTACATATCGATCTTGAAAAAGCGTTTCACCAACTTACAACAGAAGAAAAAGAAATAGTTCAACTTCTATATTATCAGGACAAAACACAAAAGAGCATAAGTAAAAAAATGTGCGTTACACAGCAAATGATTAACAAAAGAAATAAGAAAATTTTAAAAAAATTAAAGTTTTTTCTTGAAAATGGTTGTTAAGCAAGGGTAGTTAACGGCAAAGAAAGTGAGGAGATTTTTATCTCTTCACTGTTCTTTGACAATTGAATATACGATATAACAAATACATTGCTTAGTATTCCGAGCTGTCAAAGGTAAAAGACAACGGCGACGACGAACTGAGTGATAATGATACTTCCGCAAAGCGGGCCGCGCGAAGGGGCTGGTGAGATTCCAATGAAGGTCAATGCCATGACCGTTTGTTATATACCCAAAAATCAGGGGTGTCGTGGACAAATATGATTAACTATTAATTATACGCAAAACAACAAACAGTGCAGATAGTTGATACTGCACTGTTCTATATATAAAGGAGTAAAGTATGAGTCACGATATTAATAATTTGCAATTTGAAACAAGAAAAGTTTCAGGCTGTAATGTTCGTGTGTTTTTTACAGAAAAAGAAAATCCCGAAATCAAGCACTATGTGTTAAATAACTTACTTGATGTGTTTGAAAAAAGAAATAATTTATGTGGAGATTGTTTAATTTAATTTCTTATTCGCTGGACGACCGTACACACATATTATATAATAAGTATAGGATATATGAATCCGTGTACCTTGAAAAGTGAATAAGTACAGTCCCACATTTTAAACAACAGAGAATGTGAGGACGATTAAATGAAACGAGTTTATTGCTTATACAGAGTATCCACTAAAGGACAAGTTGATAAAGATGATATACCTATGCAGAAAACTGCTTGCCACGAATTCGCCGAAAGACAAAATGAGTGGGTTATTACAAAAGAGTTTTTTGAAAAAGGAGTATCAGGATATAAGGTATCCGCTGAAGATAGAGATGCCATTCAGGACATTAAGTCGGCAGCAGAAAACAAGGAATTTGACATACTTCTTGTTTTTATGTTTGACAGACTTGGCAGAAGGCAAAACGAAACACCTTTTGTAGTTGAATGGTTTAATCAGCAAGGCATTGAAGTCTGGAGTACACAGGAAGGTCAGCAGAGATTTGAAAGCGAAGCTGATTATCTTATTAACTTTATGCGTTTCTGGCAGGCTAACGGCGAAAGCCGTAAGACCTCTACTCGTGTAAAAACACGATTGAGTCAGTTAACTGCTGAGGGCGTATACACAGGCGGTGCAACACCATACGGATATAAACTTATTCCAAGTGGGAACTTTAATAAGCGTGGTAAAGAGTTAAAGGATATTGTTATTGAAGAAGATGAGGCCAAAATAGTACAACTGATTTTTGAGAAAACATTAAAAGAAGGAATCGGATCGTACCAAATGGCTGATTTATTAAATAACAAACAACTGCGGACACATAACGGCAGTAAGTTCCAATCCAATACGATTAACCGAATTTTAAAAAACCGTATATACTGTGGTTACTTTATATCAGGTGAAACTGTATCACCACATTTGCCACACATACAGATTATTGATGAACATATTTTTAATCAGGTGCAAAGAATTCTGAAACAGCGTTCAACAAAAAATGATGAGAAACAGCAGATAGCCAAAACAACAAGAGGCAGCACATTATTATCAGGAAATGTATATTGTGCGCATTGTGGCGGTAAAATGATTTCAGCCAGCCACATTGATAAATATACAAGGAAAGACGGTTCATTATATGAATCAAGACGAACACGATATATGTGCTGCAACAGAACACGAAAAGGCAACTGCAAAGATGCACAGTCCGTTTATTCTGCTGAAAAGGTTGATAAGGTTGTTGAGGCAGTAGTTCTTGAATATTTATCAAGAATAAAAGAAACGCCTAAAAGTATAGCTGTAGAAAAAAGATATCAGACTGAACTGCAATCTTTACGAAAGAAAGTCAGAGAACTCAAAGCTGAAAACGAAAATTACAAAAAGCAGCTTGTAGAGTTATCAAGTGAAATTGCAAATGCTCTTATGGGTGAGAGTAAGTTCACCCCAGATATGTTATCAAATGCAATTGAAAATACAAAGCAAAAGATAACACAAAATGCCGAGTTAATTTCACAGTATGAACTGCAAATCGGAGATCAGCAAAGTGCAGTTGATAATCTTGATTATTACTATGATACTTTTAGAAGCTGGGCGGATGAATATCAATATGCTACAAGAGAGCAAAAGAAAATGATTATCTGCAACTTGATTAAAGAAGTTCGCATAGGTAAGGGATATGAGATAGACATAGTATTTGATATGAACTATAAACAATTCCTTATAAGCGAACACGAAAACACACAACCGATTGAGTTAAAAATCGCTGTTTAATGCGAAAAAACAGCGATTTTCTTTACCGAACATTTTCTGGTGTTTAACACGACACTATGGAGAGCATGCGGCTGTTAACCGCAGGGTCGTTGGTTCGAGTCCAACTTGGGGAGCCAAGAGAGAGCCTCGTAACATCTGTTGCGAGGCTTTTTTATACCCAAAAATTAAAATTAAATATCGGGACTTTACTTTATTCTTTTCAAAATAATAAGGCGTGTAATGTTGAAATACTTCATCATTGCACTCTTTATTTTCTATTCAATTTTTCCTTATAGTTCATTATCGCATATTTTTTCTTTCTTATTGACTTTTAATAGTTAATCTGCTTGACAAAAAGGAAAATTTGTTTTATACTGTGTTCACGAAAAATCGAAGGTAGATGTTTATGAACATACAAGAATATGATGTTTTGAACGCGTTATTTCTAAACCATTATGTCAATCAAAGAGTTTTATCTGAACATTGCGGTCATTCACTTGGTGCAGTAAACCGCTCCATAAAAACTCTTATAGCAAAGGGATATTTAGATGAAAATATTCAGTTGACAGACACAGCAAAAAATGAAATAATCTGCAAAGCACCTAAAAACGCCATAATTTTAGCAGCCGGATTTGGAATGAGAATGGCACCAATAAACATGGAACTTCCGAAAGCATTTCTCGAAGTTGACTCTCAGCCGCTTATAGAAAGAATAATTAATCAACTACACGAAGTCGGTATCAAGGATATTTACATAGTTGTCGGATTTATGAAAGAGCATTTTGATTATTTAATTGATAAGTATGGCGTCAATCTAATTATCAACACTCGTTATTCCCAATGTAATAATTTGTATTCGTTAAAACTTGTTCTTGACAAACTATCAAATACATATATAATTCCAAGCGATGTATGGTGCGGCACAAACCCTTTTAGAAAGCATGAGCTTTATTCATGGTATATGGTGAGTGATCTTGTTGATAATGAAAGCGAGGTTCGTGTTAACCGGAAGAAGGAGCTTGTCCGTATTAAAGAGGAAAACGGCGGAAATGCAATGATCGGAATTTCCTACTTGCTTGAGGAACAGTCAAATCAGGTAAGGCAGGCAGTAAATAAACTTGTGGAGAGCAGGAGATATGAAAAAGCATTTTGGGAAGAAGCTCTATATAAGAATAATAAAATGATTTTAGCGGCAAGAGTAGTTCGTTCCTCTGACAATGTAGAAATAAACACCTATGAACAGCTGCGTGAAATAGATAGTAACTCAAAGCAGCTAAAATCCAAAGCTATTTCGATTGCCGCTCATACATTGAATGTAAATACTGAAAATATTACTGATATTGCCGCTTTGAAAAACGGAATGACAAACCGCTCTTTTTTATTTAACTGCAAAGGTAAAAAATATATTATGCGGATACCCGGAGAAGGAACGGACAAGCTGGTAAACCGTGCACAGGAGGCAGCGGTTTATCAATTGATAAATGGAAAAGGTATATGTGACAATGTTATATATATTAACCCGCAAAACGGCTACAAAATTACCGAGTATATCGAAAACGCAAAAGTCTGCGATCCGTTTAATAAAAATGATGTAATAAAATGTATGAATAAATTAAAGCGGTTTCACTCAATGAAACTGAAAGTCAGTCATGAATTTGATTTATTCAGCATGATTGAATTTTATGAATCCCTGAGGGGAACTTTTTCGTGTTATCGGGATTATGAGGATACAAAAAAGAACGTTTTATCCTTAAAAAATTTTATTAATAAGGTACAATCTGATAAAGTTCTTTCCCATATTGATGCAGTTTGTGATAATTTTTTGTTCACAAAAGATGAAAACGGAAGCGAGGATATTAAACTTATTGATTGGGAGTATGCCGGTATGCAGGACCCCCATGTTGATATTGCAATGTTTTGTATTTATGCAATGTATAATAGAGAGCAAATTGATGAACTGATTCATATTTATCTTCGTGAAGATTTTAATGAAATGCTCAAGCTGAAAATTTACTGTTATATTTCTGTTTGCGGACTCTTATGGAGCAATTGGTGCGAATATAAACGGACATTGGGAGTGGAGTTCGGCGAATACGCACTTCGTCAATACCGATATGCCAAGGACTATTATAAAATAGCGAATGAAATAATGGAGGAAAAAGGAATTTAATGTATCAAATAAAACAAGCAATTATTATTGCTGCCGGTAAAGGCAACAGGTTAAGACCTGTTACCGACTCTACACCAAAACCGCTTGTCAAAGTCAATGGAGTAAGAATGATAGATACTATTATTAAGGGACTGCACGCTAATAATATTAATAAAATATATATTGTTGTCGGTTATCTAAAAGAGCAATTTTACAATCTTGAGCAGGAATATGAGGGAGTTAAAATAATTGATAATCCTTATTATGATACCTGCAATAATATTTCCTCATTATATGTCGCAAGAGAATACATAGATGATGTAATAATTTTAGACGGTGATCAAATAATTTCAAATGTTGATGTACTTTCAAGAGAATTTAAAATGAGCGGTTATAACGCTATATGGACCGACAATCAAACAGATGAGTGGCTTATGACTGTTGAGAATGGTGTTGTGACAAATTGCTCAAGGAACGGCGGTGCACACGGCTGGCAGTTATATGGCATTTCGCGCTGGAACAGTGAAGACGGTAAAAAGTTGCGTCGCCATTTGGAAATAGAATTTGAGGAAAAGAAAAACCATCAAATATATTGGGATGATGTTGTAATGTTTTGCTATTTTAATGATTATAAATTAGGAATACATGAAATGAAAAAGGGCGATGTGGTTGAAATAGATTCCCTTAAAGACCTGTCATCATTGGATTCAAGTTATATTCAATAAAAATGTAAATTTCGGGAGGAATAATCAAAATGAAAAATAACAAAAGGAAAATTGATTTAGTTACAACCGCAATACCAATGGCAATCATTTTGGCCTTGTGCATATTTTTTGTAATCAGTCCAACCTCCTCAACAAAAGGATTATCGGCAATCAGAGGGTTTTTGGAAGGCGATCTCGGTATTTATTATCTAATTGTCGGACTTGGAGTTTTGCTCATTTCTCTTTATATTGCCTTTTCGGATATCGGCAAAATAAGACTTGGCAAGCCGGGAGAAAAACCTCAGTATAATTTTTTCACCTGGGGTTCTATGATGTTTACTGCGGGTCTCGCCGCAGATATTCTTTTTTACTCATTTTGTGAATGGATTTTGTATGCGGGCGAGGCACATATTGCCGAACTCGGTTCTATACAGGATTGGGCGTCAACATATCCTCTTTTCCATTGGGGACCTATTCCGTGGAGCTTTTACGCGGTGCTGGCTGCGGCTTTCGGCTTTATGCTCCACGTCAGAGGTGTAAAAAAGCAAAAATATTCTGAGGCATGCCGTCCCATTTTGGGAAAATATACAGATAAGGCGCCCGGCAAACTCATTGATGTTCTTGCCATTATTGCTTTGATTGCGGGAACAGCCACTACTTTCAGTCTGGCTACGCCTCTCCTTTCGGCAGCGCTGACCGATCTGTTCGGCATTGATGCGTCAAAATGGGTTACAATTGGAATTTTGGCAGTTATCTGCATTATTTATACTGTATCTGTTATGCGTGGTATGAAAGGCGTTAAATTTCTTGCAAAAATCTGTATGTATGTCTTTTTTGCACTGCTTATATATGTTTTGATTTTTGGAAAAAATGCTATTTATATTGCCGAAACAGGATTCACGGCAATTGGAAATCTGGTTCAGAATTTTATAGGACTAAGTACATGGACAGACGCATTGCGTACTTCCGGATTTCCACAGAACTGGACCATTTTCTATTGGGCTTACTGGATGGTTTGGTGTGTTGCCGCTCCGTTTTTTATGGGCAGTATATCAAAAGGACGCACCGTAAAACAAGTGGTTCTCGGTGCCTACACGTTCGGGTTAAGCTCTACCTTTATCTCGTTTATTATTCTTGGAAATTACAGTCTCGGACTTCAAACAAGCGGCAGACTTGATGTAATGGGAATTTATGAAAAAACCGGCGATTTATATCAAACAATTATTGCGGTTATACATTCACTTCCTGTTCCGCAGATTGTGCTTGTACTGTTGATTGTTTCAATGATAGCATTCTACGCTACATCCTTTGATTCAATTACATTAGTTGCTTCGGCTTACAGCTATAAGGAAATTAAATCAGATGAGGATGCGGGAAAAGGAATGAAATTATTTTGGGCAATCCTTTTAATACTTCTCCCTATCGTCTTAATATTTAACGAAAACAGTATGAACAATTTGCAAACGGTATCAATGATTGCTGCATTTCCTATAGGGATTGTAATAATTCTGATAATTTCAAGCTTTATAAAGGATGCAAAAAAACATTTGCACTCGCAGGAAAATTTACCTGATAAAGTATCTGAGATAAAAAACTTTAAAAAGTAAAATAAAAAAACAGCTGTTTTGTTGCAGCCGATACAGTGTGCCGAAAAAGTCCGGCGAAAGCCGGGCTTTTTAGCATAATTATGATAAAACAGATGTGGCGATGAAAAGGATAGTAAGGGCAGAGAAAACCGCGAGCAAGTCAAAATATTCAGTATAGAGGAGTTTGTGCCGTATTTCTTGAAGTTAAAGCGAAAGTATGCAAAAGTTTCGTGATTTGCAGTCCGATATTCTTATGGAGCTTACACGTTCAAAGATGTCGGTTGACAGATTAATTTAAGGCAAAAAGAGGGATTTCTTTCTGTAGCGCCCTGTAGAGCCAATATGTTCAAGGAACAGTTTGAACGGGTGTTCCCCGCAAGCTCGTTTATTCTGGCAAGTCAGAATATTGACGATTTCTTAATTGATGGTGTTAAGGAATACAAAGCCGTTATTTTCTATCCCGACACATCCGTTTTTATTCAATGCCGGAAATATTGAACCGAAGATATATATTGATATCATGCAGCTTGAACCATCAGAATTTGAACTGATTAAATATCCCGAAAGAGGCACCTGCCTTTACAGATGCGGTAATGAAAGATATCTGCTCCAAGTTATTGTCCCGAATTCAAACAGAAAATGTTCGGTAAGGCTGGCGGAAGATAAAATATCAATAGACAATTTATTGTGATGTTGATATAATACTTGTAAAATAATTAATTGATAAATTTGAATTGGGGAGGTTGTTTATCTGTATGGATACACTGGAAATAAAAAAAGTGGACAGAGGTACAGACTTAGCAGATAAACTAATCTGTTTTGTTGAAAATTTCTCATGGGAAGAGGTAAAAAACCATATGTTAGGCGAACTTCGGGCATGGGCGTTTACGGATTGGGAAACACCATTTGCGGCAATAGTAAATGGTCAGATTATAGGAATAGCCTACATCAGGAAGGAAGACTATTATCTGTTACCTGAAATATATCCATGGGTATCAGGTATCTTTGTGGCGGAAGATTATCGTGGACATAGGATTAGCGAAAAACTGATTTCCTTTGCAAACGAGTACGCAAAGAAAAATGGATTTGATAAAACATATATTCCATCAATACATGTAGGATTATACGAAAAGTATGGATATCGTTATCTCAGGGATATTGTTAATTATGGTAATGGAACAGATCGATTGTATGTTAAAGAAATATAATATGAGAATTCCAAAACTTTCGGTTTGTCGAAGAATTATAAACGCAATACAAAAATCCGATTGATTTTCTTAATGAATTTCAATCGGATTTTTTCATTTTAAAGGGGGGTAATTTATATGAGCGCAGAAGTTGCTGCCGCGAAAACAGCCGTTTCAGTTGTATCGGATAAGCACGGCAGAAAATGTTCTGCAACACAGTCGGCACTATAGACAATCCCTTGTAATGTTGATATAATACTGTGTATTTATTAATTTGAAAATTAATATTTTGAAAGATGCCGGTGAGAAAAATGTTTTTATCAAATAATTTTATTAGCGTAAGTCAAGATTTTTCTACATTTGAAAACAAAACCCCCGCGCCTTGGTTTAAGAAAGATATTAATTTAAGCGGGGATATTAAAAAGGCTGAAATTACAGTTTGCGGACTTGGATTTTATGAGTTGTTTTTAAATGATAAACGCATAACCAAAGGATTTCTTAGTCCGTATATTACGAATTCAGATGATGTTGTTTTTTATGATAATTATGACATAACAGAATTGATTGCGGTTGGTAAAAATGAATTCAAATTTCTTCTCGGCAATGGTATGCAGAATGCAATCGGCGGATATATGTGGGATTTTGATAAGGCTGGTTTTCGCTCTTTGCCAAAACTGTCATTTGCAATAGAGATAACCTATTCAAATGAAAATTTTGAAATTATTGAGGCTGACGAAACAGTGGCGGTAAAAGCTTCAAAGATTATCTTCAATGATTTGAGATTAGGTGAGACATATGACTGTACCTTTGATGCGGGAGAGTGGAAAAATGCCGTTTTTACATCTCCGCCCCTTGGTGAAAAGAAATTGTCAATCGCTAAGCCTATTTTAGTCCGTGACGAGATTAAGCCTATTTCCATTTGGAAGGAAGATAATTCATATATCTATGATTTTGGTATTAATACGGCAGGTGTATGCAGAATCAATATTAACGCTGCACAAGGTCGGAAAATAGTTTTAACCTTTGGCGAAACATTACAAAACGGCAAGTTCTCAATCAGAAATACAACATTTAATGATATTGCCGACCGATATTTTCAACGAGATACTTATGTTTGCAGGGACGGTGAAAATATATGGCAACCGACATTTACTTATCACGGCTTCAGGTATGTTAAAGTTGACGGTATTAAATCCAAACAGGCAACAAACGACCTTTTAACATTTGTTGTTTTCAATACTTTTCTTGATGAAAAAGGCAGCTTTGAATGTGACGACAATAATATAAACAAACTTAATAATATGAGTCTGAATTCCACCTTGTCAAATTTCCATCACATACCGACTGACTGCCCTCATAGAGAAAAGAACGGATGGACAGGTGACGCCGCATTATCAGCATCGCACACTCTACTGTATTTTGAGCCGACAGATAATTACAAACAATGGCTGTTTGAAATATGCAAATCACAAAACGAACAAGGTGCAATACCCGGAATAGTTCCTACCGGAGGTTGGGGGTTTGAATGGGGAAACGGTCCCGCCTGGGACTGTGTTTTAACTGAACTTCCGTATCAAATATGGCAAAAGAGAAACGACCTTTCATCCTTCATAGAATGTAAAAATAATATTCTTAAATACATTAAATATATAGAAACAAGACTTGATGAAAACGGATTAATTGCAATCGGTCTTGGCGATTGGTGCGCTCCGCATGGTGATCCGAAAGCTCCGTTAATTTTAACAGATAGTATAGAGGTTTATGATATTACTCATAAGGCAGGTATAATGTTTTTAGCGGCCGGCGAGATAGATAATAGCGACTATTGTTTGAATTTTGCCGAAAACATAAGAAAAAATATAAGAAAACAGTTTCTTGACCGGGACACCTGTACTTTAGCGAAACCTTGTCAAACATCACAAGCAATGGGTATTTTTTATAAAATATTCAATGACGATGAGCTTGACAAAGCAATGAAGGTGTTAATGTGTGAAATTGAAAAATCGGATTATCACATTGATACGGGTATTCTTGGCGGAAGAGTGCTTTTCAACGTTCTTGCAGAAAACGGCGAAATGGACACGGCAATTAAGATTATGAAAAATCCCACAAAACCATCATATATGCAGTGGGTTTTAAATGGTGACACAGCACTTTGTGAAAGCTTTGAAGAGTCGGATGGAATAAGCTCTCATAATCATCATTTTTGGGGCAATATCAGTGCGTTTTTTATGGAGCAAATTTGCGGCATAAAAGTAAATGCAGATAAGATAAATATTGCGCCTCATTTTCCAAGCAATATGAATTTTGCAAAAGCGGAATTTTATAGTGCATTTGGTAAAGTTTCTGTAATGTGGAAGCGGATAAACGATAAAATTATATTTAATCTTGACTATCCGAATGAAGCAAAAGGAAAGTTAGTTCTCAAAAGGAATGCGGAAATTAACGCTGAGAGCGGAGAATACATTATATAATATTATAAATTTCAGCTTGTTAATGAATAAAATTTAATGCAATAATATAATCCGATTGATTTTTATTTTGATTGCAGCAACACTGCAATTAACGGTTACTGCAAAATCAAGTAAAGTAAACTAAATCCGAACGCGGCTTAAAATGGCTGATTTGCTTTTCCGAACCATAAAATAATTATTTTCTTGATACAAAAATATGCGCAAGCTCTGTTTCATAGTGTTTTTCAATAATAAAACAGTTTTGCTTCAGGCTTGCTAAAATATTATTTGCGTTATCAGGATAAATTTTGATTTGTCTAACTCCGTAGTCAATAATATTACTTTGATTTTTATCTATTGATAAAACAAACAGACCGTTTTTATTCAGTAAATCATAAATTTTTTTAATGGCAAGGCTTTTATCCTTAAAATGCATAAAAGTAAGTGTTGAATAAATAACATCAAAGTTGGATGAAAAATCGTGTGTGAAGAAATCGTCGCATATTAATGAAACATTATGTAAATGCGAGAGATTTTCCTTTGCGCGTTCAATTGTTAGGGGCGAAATATCAATTCCGACAAAGCTTTTGCACAACCGCGCGGTTTTTAAAGCAATTCGGCCTGTGCCGACTCCGACTTCAAGAACGGTTTTGTTTTTTGATAATTTCATATTCTCTATAAAAGAGTTTCCGTCCCACTTGTTCATATATTCTTTTAATTCTTTACTGTCATATACCGGATCACTGTTTTCTTTAATAAGTGAATCGTAGTGAAATATCAGGTCATTCATATTTTTGTCACTCCCTTGATTTTAAATTTAATTGTAAGTTAATAAAATTTTATAAGTATGCTGTTTTCTGTATAATTGATTAATAACAGCATCAATCATTTATACAGAAAAAAAGCAAAGAAAAATGAAATGATACATATTTTCAATGAATTATATCATTAAGCCCGAGTAAACAAAAAAATATCCGTATAAAAAATAAATTGACTTTAAACTCCGGTATCATAACTCTGCAATTTATAATATAAATGAAAGCGGAATTAAAAAAATTACTTATGAGGAGAGCAGTCAATATATGCTTATGAAAATGTTTATTAACGGTTATAAAAGGATATTCTTTAATCTATATTAAAGTAAGAAATAAGAATCGAATTTGTAATTTATGCAATAAATAACCCGTATGTCAAATATTGAACTGTATTATCTGACATACGGGGTTATTTTATGTTTAAACGTGCATTTAAGTTTTAGTATTAATTATTCAAAGCGTTTCTTTTTGGATGCTGCGATATAAGCGGCAAATCCGCAGATTGAGGAAACAGCAATTGCCAAAACCAATATTTCGGAAGAATTATTACCTGTTGACGGTGACTTGGTTTTTGAGGATGAATTTGCTGTATTTGAGTTACCGCTGTTGCCGGCACCGTTACTGTTTGTACCGTTGCCTAAATTGTTATTTCCGTTAGTATCAGCGTTGCTTCCATTGTTATTAGCGGAAGAATTTCCATCGCCACCATTGCCGTTTGCATGGTTATTTCCGGAATTATTACTTCCGCTGTTGTCTCCGTTTCCTGTTGATTTATCAATATACGTATTGACAAAGTCGGCTTTGTTTTCAGTATCACCGCTTATTTTGCCTGTAACGTCACCGCTGGATTTATAATCCTTTGATTCGGTTTCCGTAACGGTATATGACATACCTACGGGTATGCCTGAAATAGTTACGCTTTCACCGCCTGCCAAAGTAATAACGGCAACATATTTTCCGTCATCATTTTGGGTAAAGGTGATTGTTTCCGTATGGATAGACGTTCCGTCGCCGTCAGTACAATTTGCACCGTTCCAGTCGGCGTTCAAAGCGATTTCATTACTGAAAATCTTATCAATATTAATAAGGTCTTCAGCCTTACTGTCAAGAGTGATACTGAATGAGAAATGCTCATCAGTCTGATTACCCATAACAGTTTTATTTACTGTCAGACTGTTTAAGCTGTACAACGTATTAACAAAACTTGCTGTGCTTTCAACGCCGCTTGTTATCCTGCCCGCAACGTCGCCACTGGATTCATATCCCATTGAATCGGCTTCCGTAACGGTATATGACATTCCGGCGGGAATTTCAGATAAAGTTACGCTTTCGCTGTCCGCAAGGGAGATTTGAGTAACGTATTTTCCGTCGCTATTGCGGGTGAATGTAACTGTCTTAGGATGAAGAGTTTCGTTACTGTCGTCTGACCAATTTGCGGTTGAAACAATTTCATCACCGAAAATTTTATCAATATTAACAAGGTCTTCGGTTTCTCCGTCAAGAGTAATACTAAATGAAAAATGCTCGCTGGTCGGAATTCCGATAACGGTTTTATCCACAGTCAGGCTTCCTGTATCATACTTTTTATTTGTAAAGTCCGCCGTACTGTTAATACCGCTGTTTATATTGCCTGTAATGTTATTGACTGTATCATATCCCTTAGAGTCGGTTTCCGTAACCGTATAAGATATACCTACAGGTATACCCGAAAGCGTTACGCTTTCACCTCCTGCCAGAGAGATATCGGCAGTATATGATTTACCTGAATCGCGTATAAAAGTAACTGTTTCCGTATGGATAGACATTCCGCTGCCGTCAGTACAATCTTTGTTGCTCCAATCCGCATTTAATACAATTTCGTCACCGAATATTTTGTCAATATTTGCAAGCGAAGCTGTTGTGCCGTCAAGAGTAATGCTGAATGAAAAATGCTCGTCAGTCTTATTACCCGCAACGGTTTTGCTGACAGTTAAACCTCCGACATCGTAATCGTTTGTTACATTAACATAACCGTTTGATTTAACGTCGTAGTGGTTTGATGAGCCGTTGTTGGATTTATATCCATCCGTAGTCTTTGTCTCAACAAAGTAATATTCATGCTCAGGATTTAATAAGTCCACCTCTATTTTGCCGTTTTTATCGGTTGTGTAAGAACCGACAGATTCGCCTGTTTCTTTATCATATAATTCAAATATTGAACCTTCAACAGCTTCACCGTTTTTGCCTGTTACATTCAGGGTAACTCCGGCGCTGATATCCTTGAGGCTGATCATAGCTTCGGCATTTACATAAGTGCTTCCCGAACCTCTGCCTACAAAGCTTTGGGAGGTTGTATGGCTGTCAGCCTGATAGAAATAAACGCCGTTTGAAATGTCCTGAGTACCGCTGAGTGAAAGTTTAATGTCATTCTGCACATCATTTGTTTTCAATGAAAGTGTGTAAGTATTGCCTGTACTTGAAATATTGTTTAAGTTTCCGTTATACAGTTCATTGCCGTTTTGTGATGCGGTTAATATGAGATTGCCTGCGGTGTTTGTGCTTTCTAATGTAAATGAAATTGTTACTTCATATCCGCCTGCGGTTGATTGTTTTGCCGATACAATATCATATCCGCTTAAAAAGTGATCATTATTGATAATGATTTCATCCGGCGATGGATTTTGGGCGTGTTTTTCGCTCAGGTCAAGCAGATATTGACGAACTGCCATAATATTTTCGTAGGTAGTTGCGCTGTAGCCGTTTTTGAGATCGCCGTGCGGGTTCGGGTCGTTTCCGACTCCGCTTTCCATCTGATATGTGCCATAGGCGGAGGTATTAATTTTGGCGGATTGACTGTAATGGCTTGATATTTTTACATCTCCGCTGTTTCCGTATTCCCAGATAGCTAATTGTGTGCCTGAGAGTGCTTCGGCAGCGTTTAAGGTTGATTTGCCCGTTGCTTTTTTTAGGGCTTCAAGCGTACTGTTTGTATTATCCGGCCAGAAGCCGTTATTAACAATTGTACGCACCTTTCCGGCGGCTGTACTGTCTTTAAAATACGTAACGTCCTCAAGATTAAGGCGCTTATACATTGTATTTTTTACAGCGCTTGTGCTCAAGTCGATACAGTAGGTAGCAAATTCTTCGCCGTCCTTCTCTAAAAGATAAGTTGCGGGAAGATAATTGCTTGAACTTCCTGTTTCCTTATATTTATGAACACTGCGTGCATACCAGTTTGTGTACCTGTACTCATAAGGAGACGGGTCGCTGTTTGCTGCAAATGCGGTGAGCTGCAATGAGCAAATGCACATCATAAGAGCAAGGAACAGGGTGCCCAATTTAATGAACCTTGATTTTTTCATTTTAAAACCTTCTTTCCTCGTTAATCTTATAATCATTAGCATAAGCAATATGCTTTGTTACTTTTACAAAGCTAATTCTTAGGTCTGATTTTGCAGATTAATGTATTAAATTAAAAATTTTTGCACATATTATAGAATTGTAATTTTTAATTGTCAATAGTTTAGATTGTAAAATTTAAAAATATTAATATAAAATTTATATATATTTAGAAAATATTGTATTTTTATACAACATTTGCATATATTGACATTATAATTTATGATGTTATACTTTAAATGTGATGGTTTATATGTATATAAATGCAGGAGATAAAAAGTATGATTGATATTATCAGGGACAGGACAATAGCATTAATGGAAAATTTCAGAAGGACAATACTTACAGCGGATTTAAACAGCCGGTTATATAATCAGCCGTTATGGAAGCATATCTATCACGCTTTATACTGGTTTGATTATTGGTATTGTACGCCTGAAAATTATTTGGGCGCGAAATTTCATATGGAAAATTTGCACTCGCTTGACATTAAATCGGATATTCAGGTAAGCGAGGAGGATTTGCTTGCGTATTTTGAGAGCGTGAAGGAAAAAACTGTAGCTTATTTGGATAATCTGAACGAAAAAATGCTTGACGAAATTGCAAAAGATTGCGAGGATAAAACAAGGTTTGCGTGTATATTAGGTCAGTTTGCACACTGCTATACGCATTTGGGAAATGTGAACGCAATGACTATTGAAAAAACAAATAAGTGGGTATACATTCCTTGCAGAGAGTGTGATACGGAAAAGCCATTGTTTGAGGAATAAAACAATTAAGGAGAATATTGTTATGATAAAAATGTTAATTGCACAGCCTGAAAATATTGATGATATAACAAGGCTCAGGGTTGAAATGCAAATAGAAGATTGGAATAAAACCTTATCTGATGATTTTTCCTGCTATGCTGATGATTTTGCAGTTATAACAAAAAGACATTTGATTGAAAAGCTAAATAAGTCAATATTTTTTGGCGTTATGTATTTTGATAATAAGCCGATTGCTATATGTGCGCTGGAGGAGCTTTCAGAACTTCCTCAAATTACTGTATGTACAGAAAAAAACGGCAGACATTGTTGCCTTGTCAGCGTGTACACGAAGCCTGATTTTCGTGGTGCAGGTTACCAGCAGAAATTAATAAAGCATTTACTTGAGTTTGCAAAACGACAGGGATTTAATGATATTACATTAACTGCTAATACTCCTGACGCAATTCATATTTATGAAAAGATTGGATTTAAGCTGATATCAAACAAATACTTTTTAAATTTATAAGGGGATTTTTATGGAAGAAATTGTACTTGGTAATGTAATGGTTGACTGTGATGATGAGAAAAAGCTCAGGTATTACATCTTGCTTGATGAATTGTTTTGATTACCGGCAAAAAATTCAGAAAATTCAGAGTTAAGAGTTAAAAGTAAAAATAAAAATTAAATTAAGTGACAGTATACATCAAAGGGTGGATAGTATTTCCTCTTTTTCCGTAAACTGTCATTTTTTTATTTCATTATGAATACAAATAAGCGGTATTCTCTCAAAATATATATTATTTAATTGATAGTTTGCTATGTTTATGTTACAATGAAAAATGTTGAAATATGTAAATTCCCGAGGAGGATATTCATTAATGAAGCAAAAATCTTTTAAAAAAGGTGTTCACCCTTATGAGGGTAAGGAATTGTCCGAAAATTGCCCCATAAAGCGCATAGATGCTGAAAAAATTATGGTTTATCCTTTATCCCAGCATATAGGAGCGCCCGCGAAGGCAGTTGTAGCCGTTGGTGAAAGAGTGCTTAAGGGTCAGCTTATCGCTGAGGCAGGGGGATTTATTTCGGTACCGGTTTTCAGCTCGGTATCGGGTACAGTTAAAGCGCTTGAAAAAAGACTTGTTGTTAACGGCAGTAAGTGCGATTGTATAGTTATAGAAAATGATAATTTGGATGAGGCTGTCAGCGGTTTTGGCAAAAGCAGAGAGCTTGACAGCTTATCGGCAGAAGAGGTTATTGATATTATTAAGGGCGCGGGCATAGTCGGTCTCGGCGGTGCGGGTTTTCCTACCGGCGTCAAGCTTTCGCCTAAAAACGCAGATGATATTGATACTCTGATTATTAACGGCTCGGAGTGCGAGCCTTATCTTACGTCTGATTACCGATTGATGGTAGAAAGAGGCGACGGGATCATTAAGGGTATCAGGGCTGTGCTTAAAGCACTTCCAAATGCCAGGGCGGTTATCGGCATTGAAAACAATAAGCCGGGTGCTATCAGAATGCTTGAGGAAAAGACGGCAGGCGATGATAAAATAAGCGTTTGTCCGCTCAGGACGAAATATCCGCAGGGCGGTGAAAGACAGCTTATTTATGCGATTACAGGCAGAAGGATTAATTCCAAAATGCTCCCCGCGGATTTGGGATGCGTCGTTGTAAATACCGCAAGCTGTTATGCTATTTACGAGGCTGTTTACAAAAATATGCCGTTGATACATAAGGTTATGACAGTTACCGGAGAGGCTGTTAACTCGCCGTGCAATCTTGATGTTCCGCTCGGTGTAAGCCACAGTTATGTTTTAGAGACAGCGGGAGGGGCTAAAGAGGATGTTGTAAAATTTATCTCCGGAGGACCTATGATGGGTATGGCGATGGGCAGTCTTGATGTTCCTGTTGTCAAGACGTCTTCATCAATTCTTGCCTTTTCAAAGGATGATGTTGCCGAAGTTACGGAAACAGCATGTATACATTGCGGCAGATGTGTAAAAGCCTGCCCCGAAAAGCTTGTTCCCCAGATGATGGCAAAGGCGATAAAGGCGCAGAATATTGAAAGATTTGACAATATCGGCGGTATGGAATGTATCGAGTGCGGCTGCTGCACATATGTGTGCCCCGCGAAAATTCCGCTTACGCAGATGTTTAAGCTCGGAAAAGCAAGGGTACGCGAAATGCGTACAAAAAACTGAGAAAGGGGAGAAGTGTATTTTATGTATAATGTTTCAGTTTCACCGCATGTGAGAGAAAAAAGTACAACTAAGGCAATTATGCGTGATGTTGCTATTGCCGTTCTTCCCACTCTTGCCTTTGGTGTTTACCATTTCGGATTAAACGCATTATTTATAATTTTAATCTGCGTTGCCGCATGTGTTCTGAGTGAGCTTTTATTTGAGTTGATTTCTAAAAAGCCTATAACAATATTTGATTACAGCGCAGTGGTTACGGGACTTATTCTTGCCATAAATCTTCCGCCTACGGTTTCGTGGTGGATACCCGTTATCGGCGGGGTATTCGCGATTATTGCTGTTAAAATGCTGTTTGGCGGTCTCGGTCAGAATTTTATGAATCCCGCGCTTGCCGCAAGGTGCTTTCTTTTGATTTCGTTCACATCAAGAATGAATGACTTTTCGGTCGACGCTGTGTCGGGCGCTACGCCTCTCGCGCTTCTCAAGTCAGGTGAAAGCACGGATTTACTTACTCTTTTCTTAGGCTTTCACGGCGGCTGTATCGGTGAGGTGTCGGCGCTTGCAATCCTTATTGGAGGATTATATTTGATTCTTAAAAAGGTTATTTCCGTAAGAATTCCGATTACATATATTTTGTCGACACTTGTGTTTATTACTTTAATAAACGTGGTTATGGGAAACGAGGTCACAATTACTTATCTTGCGGGTCATCTCCTTTCCGGCGGACTTCTTGCAGGCGCGTTTTTTATGGCTACGGATTATGTCACAAGTCCGGTTACATCAAGAGGTCAGTTCGTCTACGGCATAATTCTCGGACTGATGACGGCGCTGTTCAGAATTCTCGGCTCAACGGCTGAGGGCGTTTCATACGCAATTATTATCGGTAATCTTCTTGTACCGATTATTGAAAAGGTAACAGTTCCAAAGCCTTTCGGCTGTGAGAGAGCGAAAGGAGAGAGTGAGTGATGAAGAAAAAATCAAGTATTTTAGTAAATACGCTTGTCCTTTTTGCGGTAACCTTTATTGCGGTGCTTGCGCTTGCAGTCGTTAATCAGATAACGAGAGAACCTATTGCACAGGCGGAAGCAAACGCAAGAGCGGAGGTTTACAGACTCGTTTATCCCGATGCTGAAAATTTCTCTGATATTGAAAACAGCGAAAGTTTAATTGAAAATTCAGCCCAATTGCTTACAGACGCCGGATACGACGGCTGTTTTATCAATGACGCTCTTGCCGTAACAGATAAAAACGACGCCGTTACAGGCTATGTAATTGCCGCAACATCGCCGAACGGCTACGGCGGAGATTTGCAGGTGGCTTTGGGAATTACACTTGATTCAAAGATTACGGGATTTAATATTGTTTCTAACAGTGAAACTGCGGGTCTCGGCTCAAAATGCACAGAGCCTGCCTTTACATCACAATTTGCAGGCAAGCCGGCGGAGCTTCTTGAATACACCAAAACAGGAGCGTCCGCCGATAACGAGATTGACGCTATAAGCGGCGCCACAATCACAACAAACGCAGCGACCGAAGCTGCTGACGCTGCAATAACGTTTTATCTGGAGAAGCTCTGTAAAGATGTTAAAACGGTCGGCAATGCTGATTACAGTACAAATCCGAAAGGGGAGTGAGATAAATGAAAGCTGTTTTAGAAAGACTTTATAACGGAATTATTAAAGAAAATCCTACATTTGTCCTTATGCTTGGTATGTGTCCCACTCTCGCGGTAACAACAAGCGCAAAAAACGGTCTGGGTATGGGGCTTGCCACGATGGCAGTTCTTATTATGTCGAATTTTCTTATCTCTCTTTTGCGAAAGGTTATTCCCAACGGTGTGAGAATGCCTGTGTATATTATTATTATCGCGTCCTTTGTAACGATTGTAGAAATGCTTATGCACGCTTATGTCACGTCACTTTATGATAACCTCGGAATTTTTATTCCGTTAATCGTTGTAAACTGCATTATCTTAGGCAGAGCCGAAACATATGCATCTAAGAGTAATCCGCTCCTTGCAATATTTGACGGGGTTGGAATAGGTCTCGGCTTTACAATCGGTCTTACAACAATCGGTATTGTAAGAGAGCTTCTCGGCGCGGGCACTCTTTTCGGTATCAAGGTAACGCCGCAGAGCTTTGAGCCTGTATCCATTTTTGTTATGGCTCCCGGCGCATTTTTCGTGCTGGCTATCCTTTGCGCTGTTCAGAATAAGCTTAAGCTCAAGGGAGCTAATCGTCACGTTAAGGAGAAGGGCGGCTGTAACGGCAACTGCGGTGAGTGCGCTTTTAAAGAGGGAGGTAACGAATAATGGTTAAAACTTTATTTTTAGTACTCCTTACAACTGCGCTTATCAACAACATCGTACTGAGCCAATTCCTCGGTATTTGTCCGTTTTTGGGCGTGTCGAGGAATATAAAAACGGCTGCCGGTATGGGCGGCGCGGTAATATTTGTTATTACGATATCGTCTGCTGTTACAAGCCTGATTTATGACCATATTCTTGTTAAACTTAATTTAACATATTTGAAAACTATCGCGTTTATAATGGTGATAGCGTTTCTTGTTCAGCTTGTCGAGTTGTTTTTAAAAAAGTCTGTTCCTGTTCTTTATAAGAGTCTCGGCGTGTATTTACCGCTTATCACAACAAACTGTGCCGTGCTTGGTACTGCCCTTACAAATGTTCAGCAGGCTAACGATTTTGTTACGAGTGTTGTAACGGCTCTCGGTACGTCAGTCGGATTTTGCATTGCAATCGTTATTATGGCAGGTATCCGTGAAAAGACAGAAAATAATGATTTTCCGGAATCATTTAAGGGAACGCCCGCTGTTCTTTTGACGGCGTGCCTGATGTCAATCGCGTTCTACGGATTCAGTATGTTTAAATAAAACAGTACATAAGGGAAAGGGAAAATATGAACATAAAAGAAATTATTATCGCGGTTGCCGTATTATGTATACTCGGTGTAATAATCGGTCTTGTTTTAAGCATTGCCGAAAAGGTATTTCACGTTGAGGTCAATGAACTTGAGGTAGCTGTTCGAGAAGTTCTCCCGGGCAGTAATTGCGGCGGATGCGGATATGCCGGCTGTGACAGCCTTGCTAAAGCCATAGCAAACGGTGACGCCGATGTATCTGCCTGCCCTGTGGGCGGAATTACCGTTGCGCAGAAAATCGCCGGAATAATGGGCAAAGAGGTCGGCGATATTGAAAAAATGGTTGCGTACGTTAAGTGCGACGGTACCTATGAAAAAAGAGAGACTGACTATAATTATTTCGGTATTGACAGCTGTATATATGCCGCAAAAATGCCCGGTTCAAGCCCGTATTCCTGTAAATTCGGCTGCTTGGGCTTCGGCTCCTGTGCAAAGGTCTGTGACCAGCGCGCAATCAGAATAATTGACAGGAAGGCGGTTGTTGATGAAAGTCTATGTACTGCCTGCGGTAAGTGCCTGAGGGTTTGTCCGCACGACCTTATTGAAATAGTTCCTGCCGCGTCAAAGCACAGAGTGCAGTGTTCCTCACTCGCAAGGGGTAAGGATGTCAGAAACGCCTGCACGGCAGGATGTATTGCCTGCGGACTTTGCTTTAAAAACTGTCCTGAGAATGCGATTGTTTTTGAAAATAATATCGCGAAGATTGATTATTCAAAATGTACTCAGTGCGGAACGTGCGTTGATAAATGTCCACGAAAGATAATTAAAATTTATGGGTAGTTTTTAAAATATTATCAACTCTAAAATCATATCTTTTTAATATAAATGTTCCTTACGTGGAGTTAATTTGAGAGAGGGGATTATGACAAATGAAAAAAATGATTGCGGCATGGCTTGCGCTTATTCTCACCTTTTCATTTACGGCATGTGCCAAGAGCGGAAATTCGGCAAGTACGGACAGTGACGGTACCATCGCGGCAAAAACGGGCTACTCTGTAATAAGTACAATTTCCGACATTACCGAAACCACACTTACAATTAATTCCGTTTGCGCGGGGGTCCTTGTTGATAGGGACGGAAAAATCATCGACTGTAAGATTGACCAAATGCAGATAAAGCCCGATCTTGACCGGGATAAAGGCAATGTGGCGGATTTGAGAACAAAGCGTGAAAAAAAGGAAGATTACTCCTTGAAAAGTGCTTCCTCTATTCAAAAGGAATGGTACGAGCAGATTTCCGCATTCGAGAAGTTCGCAAAGGGAAAGACGGCAGATGAAATTATAAGCTGTGTTGCTGAGAACGGTTATGCGTCAGACGCTGATTTGAAAGCAGGATGCACAATTAATGTGTCAGATATTTCGCTGGCGGTTTCCAATGCCGTAAAAAATGCGCGGGAGCTTGGGGCGTCATCATCAGATACGCTGAAGCTCGCAATATCATCGGAGAAGTTTGATGAAAGTAATGATAAAAATCTTCAGTATAATTCAGATTACGCTGTTATAACTCTCGGTGCGGACGGCAGAATTACGTCATGCCTGATTGACGCGTCTCAGGCTAAATGTTCGGTTGAAAACGGGAAATTCACGGTTTCGGAAGGGAATTTCGCATCAAAGAAAGAGCTTAAAAAAGATTATGCAATGAAGGGTGCCTCTGAAATCGGTAAGGAGTGGTATCAGCAGGCCGCCGCATTTGAGGAATATGCGAAAGGAAAAACAGCCGATGAGCTTACAAATGCTGTCGCTGAGGACGGTTATTCATCGGATGCCGATTTAAGAGCAGGCTGTACTATTTCCGTAGATACCATTGTTTCAAACATATTAAAAGCGGTAACATCTTAAAAGGGAGCTTATGCTCTCTTTCAGACTGTCGATAAAGTGGTCTGAAGCACGCCTGAAAAAAACAAGGCATATAAATGCTTACATATTTAAAGCAGTGATAACGCTTCATTATTAATTTTTTTATATTGTGAAAGCCGCTTGAGCATCGATTCAAGCGGCTTTCGGCGCTTTCACCTTTTGGCAACTCTACCGTACCTTTGTACGCCTACGAATTGCCAAAAGGTAAATTCAGTTCCATTTCTCGAAGTCTGCCGGCGTGTAGAAATTTGATTTTCGGATTTTTTCTACACGCTGAAGAGAGCTTATGCTCTCTTTTTTATTGAAAGTATATATTCTTTTTGTTATAATTTAATTATGAAAAAATTTTTTTGCGTCGTTTTATCTTTTACTCTTTCTTTTGTTTGCTGTTCCTGCGGCGAAGGCTTTAACACAAGTAAAAAAGAGCGTTTTTCCACAAGCTTTATTGATTTATTTGATACCGCGTCAACCGTTGTTGCTTATGATGACAGTCAAAAGGCTTTTAATAATCATTTTGAAAATTTTCATCAAAGGCTTGAGGAATATTACAGGTTATATGATATATATAATTCATATGACGGTGTTGTTAATCTTTACACTCTGAATAATCAAGCAAAGGACGGACCTGTTAAGGTTGACGGCAGAATTATTGATTTGCTTGAATACTGTAAATATGTTTATGATTTGAGCGAGGGCAGAACAAATATCTGCTTTGGCGCTGTTTTGTCAATATGGCACGACAGCCGTCAACACGGAATTGACAATCCGCAGGAGGCGAAACTCCCCGATATGAAAGCGCTTAAAGCCGCCGCGGAGCATACGGACATAGACAGCCTCGTTATTGACAGGGAGCAAGGCACCGTTTATTTTTCAGACCCCGCGCTTAAGCTTGATGTCGGCGCTGTGGCAAAAGGTTATGCCGTGCGTGAGGTGTGCAAATGGGCAAAGGCAAACCTTTGGTCCTCCGCCGCCGTAAGCATCGGCGGAAATGTCTGTACCTTCGGCTATAAAAACGATGACGGAAAAACTCCGTGGAATATCGGAATTGAAAATCCCGATTTATCCGCTGACGATTATCTGGAAAATGTTAAAATTACTGATTTATCAGTCGTTACAAGCGGTGATTATCAACGCTATTACACAGTAGGCGGTAAAAAATATTGCCATATCATTAATACTGAAACGCTTATGCCGAGTGAATATATGGTGAGCGTTTCGGTAATTTGCGCTGACGGTGCGCTTGGCGATGCACTTTCAACAACCCTGTTTAATATGCCGATAGAGCAGGGAAAAAAGATGGTGGAAAATATGCAGGGCATTGAGGCTGTATGGGTTGACAAGGAATATAATAAAACCTACAGCTCCGGCTTTGAAAAATATATTGAAGGATAAGAAGCGGAATAATGAAAAAAGCAGATTTTATTTTAATTGCCGTTGTGATTGCCGTTGCGGGACTGATGCTCTTTTTTCTTTATGGTTTAAACGGCAACGCAGGCTCATATGTTCAGATTGAGATTGACGGAAAAACAGCTGAAACTTTGCCTCTTGATATTGACACAACACACGAAATCATAACGGACAACGGCGGTAAAAACACACTTGTTATCAAAGACGGTTACGCAAAAATAATATCGGCAAACTGCCCTGACGGTATTTGCAAAAATCATATGAAAATTAATAGAAACGGCGAGTCAATTATCTGCCTGCCGCATAAGGTGGTTGTAACCGTAGTGAGTGAAAATGAACAGGATGAGGTAGACGCGGTGGCATAGCACGGAAGAAAGGAAATTTATGAAAGCGAATAAAGCGAAAAAAATTGCCCTCTACGGTATGATGGTGGCGCTTGCTTTTACTTTCAGCTATCTTGAAAGTCTTATACCCTTTAATTTCGGTATTCCGGGCATAAAGCTGGGGCTTGCTAATCTCGTAGTAGTAGTTGCGATTTATATGATGAAGCCTGCTGAAGCGTTTTCAATAGCGGTAATAAGAATATTCCTCGCGGCTCTGACATTCGGCAATGCGTACAGCCTCGCATATAGCCTGTGCGGAGGTTTACTCAGCTTTATCATTATGTATTTTGCGAAAAAAACACGTCTTTCGGCAGTCGGCGTGAGTATGCTCGGCGGTATTTTCCATAATATCGGTCAGATAATTGCAGCAGCCTTTGTTATGAAAACCGTGCGGATTGTATATTATCTGCCCGTTCTTCTGATTGCGGGACTTATAACAGGTTTTCTGATAGGCATATCAGCTAAGCTGATAATTGACAGATTTAATAAAATTAAGAAAGCTCGGTAGTTTGCAGCCTACCGAGCTTTTTTGTCTGAAACAGCGCATAAAAAGTCAAGAAATTTTAATACAGAGTCTTTATAATTATATGGGAAAATATGTTTATTTTATCTCCTGTTCTATATCGTTAAATAAATCATCATTGAAAAAATCTCTGATTGAAATTTCCAAGCCGTCGCAAATCTTCTGCAGCGACACAACACCGGGATTACGGCTTTTTGTATTGAGCATACTGTAAATTGTTGACGGATTGACGCCGCTGATATTACCGAGTGCGTTAATAGCTATTTTACGCTCCTTGCAGAGATTTATAATTCTTTGGGCGACAGCGTCTTTAATTCTCATTTTTACCACCCTTTATATTATTGTGATAAAAAAATTTTAAAATAATTTACGATATATCGAGTGGGATATATCCCAAATTTTTATTGACAATATGAATATGCTAATGTAAAATATTATATATAAAGGAAGGGATATTATGGATATTCAGTCAACGTATATATTCCAAAAGAATGAGAAAAAATTTTAGACATTTTATTTATTTTATTCGTCTTAAGCATTAAGTAATAAATTATATCAGGAGGAGAAATGAAAGAGAATTTAAAGTATATGCTGAAAAACTGGATAGCATGGGACAGGAAAAGTCTTATATACTTTTTTATCCGTGTTCCTGCTATGGTGCTTCAGCCGATTATAACAGCATACATACCTAAAGCGATGATTGACGCTATTACAGAAGGAGTTACCACTCAAAGGCTGATATTGATTATCGGTATGCTCAGTCTTCTTTTAACCTTTACCATTTGGATGGATCCTTTTATGCAGGAACTTGTACGCGGCGGAGCCAGAATTGTTCGTATGAGATATGCAGTAATGGCATTTCAAAAAAATTTAAGTACAGATTATGTGAATATTGAAAACCTTGAAAAGCGTGAAATCCAAAAGCGGGCAGAAAATTTTTATAATGGTCGTTGGTCAGGAGGAGCCAACTTTATTGATAGGTGTAATCAGTTTTGCGTTGCAGTTGTTGGTGTAATTACCTCAAGTGTGCTGATTTACAAAATCAATATTTTTATGATTTTGCTGATTGTAGCAACATGTATAGTTCAATTTTTTATTCTTAAATATCTTGCAGGCAGACAGTTTGAAAATCTCGGTAAAGCGGCAAAGCCGAGTAATAGGTTTAATTATTTCTATAAGCTTTGCAAAGACGGGAAGGCATCAAAGGATATTAGGTTATACAGCATGAGTGATTATTTCATTAAGGCTCTTGCAGTATCCCTTTATCAAATTGAAAAAACATATGCAAGATATACTCATCAAAGTATTGCCTTTGATGGTATCACAGCATTATTAAATTTAATCCGCGAGGCAATCGCATATGCTTATCTTGTTTATTTGGTAACTATTGATAAGCTAACTGTTTCTGATTTTATATTTTATTTTGGAATTATCACAGGTTTTTCAAACTGGGTTGTTGGCTTAGTAGGAGCATATAACCAAATTGAAAGAAGCTGTAATGAGTGTAAAGCATACAGGGAATATATTGAAAGTGAGGATATTGCAGATAAAGGTGAGATATTAACCGATAATAATGTTGAAACTATTGAATTTAAAAATGTATCATATAAATATCCATCTGCTGACGAACCGACCTTAAAAAATATAAATCTGAAATTTAATAATGGAGAGAACATTGCTATTGTTGGCGAAAACGGTGCAGGTAAAACAACACTCATAAAACTGCTTTGCGGGCTTTATAGTGCAACATCTGGTGAGATTCTCCTTAACGGTGTTGATACAAGTACTATTTCAAAAAAAAGTTATTTTGACTTATTTTCTCCAATATTCCAAGATTATTATTTCCTGCCAATGACTATTCAGCAGAATATGACAGCAAGCCTTGACTATGATGCTGACAAGCTGAATTCGGCCTTTGAAAAGGCAGGAATATTTGATAAAATAAATTCTTTGCCGAATAAGGAAAATACCTTAATGGACAAGGAAGTGTATAATGAAGCTGTTGATTTTTCAGGCGGTGAAAAGCAGAAATTATTGCTTGCGAAAGCGATTTATAAAAACGCCCCTGTTCTTATTCTTGATGAGCCTACTGCCGCGCTTGACCCGATTGCGGAAAACGAGCTTTATTTAAAATATAACGAGCTAACTCAAGGTAAATTATCATTCTTTATTTCTCACAGACTTTCTTCAACTCGCTTTTGTGACAGAATTTTGTTTATTTCAAGTGGTGAGATAATGGAAGAAGGAACTCACAATGAATTAATGGCCTTAAAGGGTAATTATTACAAAATGTACCAGCTCCAAAGCTATTATTATAAGGAACAGGAGGTGGCGATAAATGAGTAATTTTAAAATGGTTTTTAAAATATATCAAGAAATTGCAAGACTTGATAAAAGAATAGAGCCGATTGCTTTTTTAAATGCACTTGTTACTGCAACAAGACCTTTTATAAATATTTATTTTACTGCAAAAATAATTGCTTTGTTGTCTAATGGCTCGGGCTATAAAAGCATAATTTTATATATCTGTATTGCAGTATTACTTAATTTTGTTCTAATGTATCTGGGTAGCTTTTTGGATGATTTTTATCAGGTCTTAGCTAATGTTTTATTTGATAAAGAAAATTTTAAAATGGCAAAAAAAATTTTTAACACAGAGTATGAATCGTTAGAGGACAGCCAATTCAGAGAGGTAATTCATAAGCACGAGGAAGCAGGCGCAAGCAGGTGGGCAAGGTTTTCGTATTTTATGTGGACCAGTCAAGTGTTCGTTAGCGGCGTATATACGGTTATTGTATCTGTAATTATGATAATGCCGCTACTTAAAATCGGTTTTACAAAGACAGGTAACACATTTTTTGAAAAGCCGATATTTCTGATAGTGTTAATTGGTGTTATTGTTGCAATGGCTGTTATTATGCTCCTTATTGCCATTAAAATGAATAAGTCCTACCTTGCAGCAAATGAAGCTTATGCAACACTTGATAGATTATTTTATTCCTTCATTGACATATTTGGTAATTATAAAACGGGAAAGGAAATCAGAATATATAAGGAACAGGATTTAATTAACCATATTGCTACAGACAAAATACTCACAGATGGTGAATGTACCTTAAAGCAGATATCCATGCGGACAGCAAAAACAAGCTCTGTGGTTGCCATTATGGGTGCAATAGTTGCTTTTGGTGTTTATGTTTTTATTGGTGTTAAAGGAAATTTTGGCTTGTTTGACATTGGCTCACTTGTAATGTATTGCGGTGCGTTTATGCAAATTATAAATGGTGTAATGCAAATTGCAAATACACTAGGTAAGCTGGCAGAAATCTTACCGCTTGCAAGAGTATATTTTGAAATTATTGAACACTCGGACAATAAGGAGTACGGAACAGAAGAATTTGATACAAATACATTTGAAATTGAGTTCAAGAATGTGTCATTCAAATATCCAAACGCAAGCACCTATGCACTTAAAAATGTTAATTTTATAATCAATAACGGCGAACACCTTGCGGTAGTCGGCAGAAATGGAAGCGGTAAAACAACTTTTATAAAGCTGATGTGCCGTCTTTATGATGTAACAGACGGCGTGATACTCATTAACGGTATCAATATAAAGGAATATTCAAAGGACAGCATTATTCGCTTATATTCAGTTGTATTTCAGGATTTTCAAATGTTCTCCATTCCGCTTAAGGACAATGTCTGCGCCGGTGAGGAATGCGATAAGAATAGATTATATAAATGCCTTGATAATTCAAACGCGCTTGAAAGAGCAGAGCAGATGCCTGAAAAGGAAAATACCTATCTTTATAAGGATATTGAAGAAAACGGTGTTGAAATTTCAGGCGGCGAGGCGCAAAAGCTTGCCCTTGCGAGAGCGTTATACAAGGATGCGCCCGTTGTCATTCTTGATGAGCCGACGGCAGCGCTTGACCCGATTGCGGAAAATGAAATATACAGCCGTTTTAATTCGTTTGTTGAAAATAAAACAGCAATATATATTTCACACAGATTATCAAGCTGCGCTTTCTGTGACAGAATTGCGGTGTTTGACAAAGCTGAATTAGTTGAAACGGGAACACATTCAGAGCTTATGAGCAAAAACGGAAAATATGCTGATTTGTGGAACGCACAGGCAAAGTACTATATAACTTAGGCAAGATGTCCCCGCCTCTAAGGCGGCGGGTTCCATTTTCGGAATCAGTGATAGATACAATCCCCGCTGATTCCTCAACGCGGCTAACGCCGCGCCTTGCCGTGTTGAATGATAGGGCAGGTCCCTTATTGAAGTTAATACGTATTGCTTTACTGCTATTATTCAATATATTTTTATAGTTATTTTTGAAATAATATCCCCCCACCCCGCTTGTGAGGGGATTTTTTTTATGCTATTTTGGTATTTGTCCTAACTGATAATTAAAAAGAGAGGGCGTGACAAGAATAAAAGCTAAAAAATTTTTAAACCGTGAAAAGCTGAATATGCCTTTAATCATATCATTTTTAGTCATATTTTCCGCTATTACCATACTTTTATCAACGGGAATCGGTCCTATTTCTGTCGCACCGGGAGTGACAGCGAAAATACTGCTGAGTAAAATTCCAATTATCAACGAGCTTATTTCTCAAACGTGGGAACAGCTTGATGAGAATATTGTGCTCGGTCTGCGTCTGCCTCGTGTCTGTCTCGGTATGATTGTCGGAGCGTCCCTCTCTGTATGCGGCGTTACTATGCAGGCACTTGTGCGAAATAATTTAGCTGACCCGTTTACTCTCGGCGTATCGTCAGGCGCCGCTGCTTTTGCCACACTCGGAATGCTGTTCGGCGCTTTTTCGTTTTTAGGTACATATTCGCTTTCTATAAGCGCGTTTATCGGCTCGGCAGTCACAATCATTTTTGTATATGTGATTTCAAGAGTGCGGGGTCGTATAAATATTACACAGCTTTTACTTTCGGGCGTTGCGGTTTCAATGATTATGGACGGAGTTACAAGTATAATAAAATTAGGCGCGCCTAACGCTCTCGGACTGCACAATGCGGAATTTTGGATGTCGGGCAGTCTTGCCGGTGCAAAGTGGGCGTATTTAAAGCTTCCGCTTGCGGTGCTTGTATTCTGTATGGCGTTTCTGATGATAAATTATCGGGGACTGAATTTACTTTTGCTCGGCGATGAAAGCGCAGGCGCTCTCGGTGTGAATGTACGCAGACTGCAAAAGGAGCTTGTTCTGGTCGCGTCACTTATGGCAGGCATGACAATTGCCGTAAGCGGTACAATCGGATTTGTAGGGCTTATGGTTCCGCATTTTACACGTTTGCTCGTGGGCGGGGATCATAAAAGAGTTCTTCCGATTTCCGCACTTCTCGGCGGTATTCTTGTTGTATGGGTTGATGTGGCGGCGAGGATGATTATTGCGCCTGAGGAGCTTCCGGTAGGTATTCTTACAGCCGTAATCGGAGGTCCCGTATTTATCTGGATGCTTAAAATGAACAATAAGGAAAAGAAGTGAGAGGTGGATAAATATGCGGCTGCAAATTAAAAATCTTACCTTTTCCTACGGTAAAAAAACAACGGTTGAGAATATTAATCTTGAGGTTGACAGGGGAGAATTTGTGGGACTGATAGGTCCGAACGGGAGCGGTAAATCCACTGTTTTAAAAAATGTTTACCGTGGGCTGACCCCCGACAGCGGTAAAATGATCCTTGACGGTGAAGATTTACTTAAAATGCCGTATAAAAAATCCGCGATTAAAATGGCTGTGGTCGGGCAGGAAAATGAAGTCCCGTTTGATTTTTCGGTCGAGGAAATCGTCGCAATGGGGCGAAGCCCGCATAAAAAATTATTTGATTTTGATAATGCCGACGATAGGAAAATAGTCTATCACGCTCTTGAGCATCTCGGTATGGAAGATATGGCTAAAAGAAGCTATGTGAATCTTTCAGGAGGCGAAAAGCAAAGAGTTATAATTGCAAGGGCGGTAGCGCAGGAAAGCGATTTCCTTATTCTCGACGAGCCGACCAATCATCTGGATATCAGCTATCAGATGCAGATTTTTGATTTTATAAAAAGACTGAATGTAACCGTTTTATCGGCAATTCACGATTTGAATATGGCGGCGCTTTACTGTGACCGCGTTTATGCTTTGAAAAAAGGAAAAATAATCATGCAGGGTACGCCTGAGGAAATTTTCACACCTGAAAATATTTTTGATATTTTCGGTGTGCGCAGTTCGGTTGTTAAAAATTCTGTAACAGGTAAAATGTCAATCACATATTTGCCTGCTCAAGTTAAATAAAAAAGGTAATGAAATGAAGAAAACAGTTAGTTTATTACTTGCTTTGTCTATGTTGTTTACAGTAACAGCATGCAATAATCAAGGCAAAAATACGGAAAAAAATACAATTACAAACAATACACAGAGTGTGTCAAATGACGGCGGATATCCTATGACCTTTGAAAATTACGGAAGAAAGATTACGGTTACCAAAAAGCCTGAAAAGGTTTTGACGCTCGGTCCTAACTGCACAGAGCTTTTTGCCGCCTTGGGTCTGGAGGATTATGTAATCGGAAGATCCCTTGTAAACCACAGCCGAGGTCCTCTTGATGAGCATGCAGACGCTGTGAACAGTATACCGCAGCTTAACTATTCCTCCGCGGCGCGCGAGGCAATTCTCACAAGCGGTGCTGATTTTATCTATGCAATTGATTGGGAAATCAGCGAGGAAGGCTGTAATATTGAGGAAGTCTCCGATTATGGTATGACTGTTTATGTGAATTCGGCAATAACACTTGAAGAGCAGTACAAGGAAATTCTCGATATAGGAAAAATTTTCGGCATTGAGGAAAAAGCGCAGGCGTTTGTTGATGAGCAGAAATCACGTATATCAGCGGTTCAGAAAAAAATCGACGGAGAAAAGCCTGTTGATGTTTTAGTGTATGACAGCGGCAGCGACGGAGTTTTCACCTGCTCGGGCATTAATTTTGAGTCCCTTTTGATTGAGCTTGCGGGAGGTAAAAATATGTTTTCCGATTTAGAGGAAAAGCAGTGGGTAACCGTTAGCTATGAGGAGGTACTCAAACGTAATCCGGATGTAATTTTAATCCACGATTACGATTCGCCGTCGGCTGAGGAAAAAATTGCGGAAATCAAATCAAATCCAACCCTTTCACAGCTTGATTGTGTGAAAAATGAGCGTTTTGCCGTCATCACGCTTGAAAGTGTTTTGCCCGGTAACCGTATGGCATACGCGGTTGAAAATATGGCGGAAGCATTTTATCCCGATATTTTTGAAAAGTAATAAATGTGTGAAAAAAATAAATGCCTTGAAGTCAAGAGATTTCAAGGCGTTTAAAGTAATCTATTAATATGGGCAGTATAAAATATATTAATTACATACACCGCTCTCCAAAAGCTCAAATGTATCTGTATTTGTATCAAGCCTTGCTTTAACCCCTATCGGTAAGATGGAATTATTAGAACCGTGACCAAAATCTTCACATTTGACAACTGGTATACAATATTTTTCTCCGATTCGGTAAAGTATATCGTCAATAATAGGATTGCGGTTTACCGAGTAATGTCCCCAAATGAATCCTTTTACATTTTTAAAAGCATTTCGATGTTCAAGGTTTGCAAACCATTTGGAAACAACAGCAGGTGAACTGAACTTTTCGTGGTCTTCAATAAATAATATACAACTTTCATAAGGCGATTTACGATAGTATTCTAACCCATACAAAGCAGCATAATTTACAAGATAACCCCCAACGAGTTCTCCCTCACATTTTCCCGGATATATAATTTCCCACGGTGAAGCTTTTAAATAGCTTTGCTTTGTGTTCATTAATTGATTTTCAAATGCCTGCCTGTTGTAATCACTGAGGTGTTCAAAGGTACGAACGGAAGTGCCATAAAAGGTTACAAGTCCGCTCATATAATTAATTGCATTGAGAATTGTTGTACTGTCACTATAACTGCATATGATTTTAGGATTTTGTCTGACGTTATTATAGTCAATATATGGTAAAATTTCGTTGCAGACTTCTCCGCCGCCGAATAAGAGCATTTTTACTGTATTATCCGATATCATAGCATTAAAGTCTTTTGCACGCTCAGAAATGCTTCCTGCAAATCCGTAGCTGTCTGAAAAAATATGGTCGGATAATTTAATATGGAATCCCAATGAACGCAAATTTTGAACTGAACTTTGTATGTATTCCGCTTTCATTGCAATAGAAGGTGAAATGATTCCTATCGTATCACCGTATTGTAATTTTTTAGGCTTAATTAAATACATTGTTTTGTCCCCATGATAAAAAATTCAAGCAAGGTCGCTACTCTTTTTCAATATTATTATAATTATACAACATAATTCCGATTATGAAAAGTAAAAGTACGCTATTGACAAAATATATTCGGCGATTTTATAATCAGTTGATTCTATAAAAAATGTATTGCAGTTACCGACAATAAGATTATATCTACTGTCGGGGTTTAATTGATTTATTATAGAATTATAAGTCTAATCTTAAAATTATTTATATTTCTTAAAGCTGTTAATGTGTTTACCGCAACAGTAAAGCATGGAGATAAAATTAAAATGGAAAAAGATATAATTATATTTTCACAGACAGAAAGATTTTCATACCGTGATCCGGCGGCATATATCTATAACGGCGAAATATATCTTTTCTTTTCTCTTGTTGAAAACGGTGCCGACAATCAGTATTTTTATGTTGCAATGAGTAAAAGCAAGGATTTTAAAAGCTGGACAAAGCCTGAAATATTGACTGAAAAGGATATATCAAAGAATTATTCCTCTCCGGGCAGTGTGGTCGAATATAAAGGTGAATATTATCTTTGTTTGCAGGCATATCCGAGACCAAACGGAGAAAAATTCGGAAATGAAAGCTCACGCGTTTTTACGATGAAAACAACCGATTTTAAAAAATGGAGCAAGCCTGAGCTTATTAAGGTTAAAGGCAATATTCCCGAAACTGAAATGGGAAGAATGATAGACCCTTATATACTGAAGGAAAATGATAAATTCATATGCTTTTTTAAGCAGAACGGTGTATCGTTCAGTGAGTCGGAAGATATGAAAAACTGGGAGTTTAAAGGATATACAGATTGCGGTGAAAATGTGTGCGTCTTAAAAGAAAACGGTGAATATATTATTTTTAATTCCCCTGAAAACGGAATAAATTTATTATCAACAACGAATTTTAAAAAATTCGTTTCAATAGGAACAACATACTTAAATCAAAGTGAAAAGCCGTGGGCAAGGGACAGAATAACTGCGGGCTTTGTGCTTGATATAAGTACAATGGATATCGGATATAAATACGCGATGTTCTATCACGGCGATATGGAGGACAATTATATTTTCGGCGCTTCTCTCGCTATAACATTCAGCAATGATATAAAACAGTGGGATTAAACATAAATTTTTAAAAATTTAATCAGCCTTATGCCAAAAAAATCCTTGAAACCGAGTCATATCAACGGTTTCAAGGATTTTATATGTGGTACGCTGGAAGGGATTCGAATCCCCGACCTTCTGGTTCGTAGAAATTTAGATATAAATTAAATACGATAAAAATACCGATTTTAAGCAATTATACGATACTACTATAACCAAAATCATTAATTTAGAACTCTTAAAATACAACCAAAATATAAAGAAAGTGGTCAAAATTATGGTCGCTGGTTATTGCTTTATGATGGTTTTTAATATATAGCAACTGTGTAATAATAATTCAGAATATATTTATATATTTTTTATAGTTAATGCATAAAATGATACAAATTTTATTTTTTAGAACTTCCTTTTGAAAAATTTAATTATAAATTTCTTATAAAAACATGTTACTTTTCATGAAAATAGACACTTTATCTATATAACGATATAGCTATATACGAAACGGTAACATAGACTGTTCTCGCATGTCGATTATCTAAGCAAATTGACTTGTAATTTTCATAATAGGACCTTGATATGCCAGCCATAGAAAAGAAACCTGACAACTTCAATCATCAAGTTTCTTAAAATCGCAAAAGAAAATTATTTTCTTCATTTTTCAATAAATATGTCCAAATATTTCTAACAATAAAAATAATTATCAATTGCTTAAAAATTCAATTGTAGAGTTTGATTATTACAAAGATCTTTTAATTTCAGATATAGTATTTAGCTTGTAGTGAATACAGTTTTTGATATTCTCTGTTACGTGCTAACAACTGTTCGTGTGTACCATGTTCACAAATTTCTCCTTGCTTAAAAACGAGAATTTCATCACATAGCCTACATGAAGAAAGCCTGTGAGAAATATATATCGCGGTTTTTTGCTTTACAATATTATCAAATTGAACAAACATCTCATTCTCCGCTTTTGGATCAAGAGCCGATAAAGGTTCATCGAGTATTACTATTTGTGCATCCTTTGCTATGGCACGCGTTATGGCAATTTTTTGACTTTCTCCTCCGGAGGGCTCAAAGCCGCTACTGTCAAACTCCTTGTAAACGCTCGTATCAATACCCTTGGGAAGAGAATTTATTCTTTCACCTAATCCAATATCATTCAGCAGCGCTGATGTTTTTTCTCTGCTGTCTGTAGAATTATCCATCCAAATAATATTTTCCTTGACTGAAAAAGAAAATAATTTGTAATCTTGAAAAACAGCGGCAAACACTTTCATATATTCATCGTAGTCAATATCCTTGATATTAACACCATTCAATAATATTTTGCCTTCGGTCGGGTCATATAATCTGCATAAAAGCTTTATGAAGGTGGTTTTTCCTGAGCCATTTTCACCAACAATGGATATTTTTTTACCCTTTTGAATAGTTGCATTTATGTTTTTTAATGCAAAAGCATTCTGACCTGGATATTTAAATGAAACATTTTTGAATTCAATTAAAAAATCTTCCATTTGAGGCAATGACAACCTTGCATTTTCACGCATAGTATCTTTGATATTTATGTATTTCTCTAATGCTTCGTAATATACTCCATAAACTTTAATATCTACTATACTTGTTATTATATCTTTAACTGATGCCGAAAACGCAGTTATGGCAGAAACATACATAGAAAAGCTGCCCAAAGAGATATTCCCATCAATAACATCTTTAATTAAATAGCAATAAGTCATCAAGCTTTGCAGAATCACAGATAGTGTATTAAATAACGCAGACTTAGAAAAATATTTGTTTCGCTTTTCATAAAAGCCTATTGCTTTATGAGCATATTCCTTTTCTTCGTTAATTAACCAATCACCAATTTGATTCATTCTTATTTCTTTTGAATACGAAGAATCCTCAAGGATACGAGTAAAATAATTCCACCTTCTCTCTATGTTTACCGCTTCTAGAGAAAACCCATGTGCCTTTTGCTTTAGTTTATAATCGATTACAGTGCTGATAATCATAAACACTACAAAAGCACAAACAAGCCACATATTCATTGTAATAATAATGGCAACGATACCGATTAGTGTAATAATTTTTCCAGCAATAGAAAAAGCATTTTCTAAAACAAAAGAAAAGCCATGCCAGTCGCCATATAAAAACTTATTAGCTTTCTCTTTTATTTCATGAAAATCCGGTGTTTCCAAATTACTGTAATTTGTGTTTAACAATTTATTATGCATAAACTCACTAAACGCGCATGATAAATAGCATCGTTTATTAAATATCTGTAATTCAATATGTGAACCAACCCAATTTTTAATAAAAATAGCTATAAGAAGCAAAACTATATAGCAAGCGAACATTTCTATCCTTTGCTGGTTCAGCAATTCGTCAATTATGAATTTAGGCATGGCAATTATAACCAACGGCATAGTGCCTTGAATAATTTGATTCAGTATGTTCAAAACGACATATGATTTCTTGTTTTTCCAACTAAATTTCAAGAAAAAAGTTAAACCTTTAATCATAATATTCCTCCTTCAAATCTAAGTCAAAATATAAGCAAAACTATCTGTTTCTATTTTGAATCTATCTGACGACATTTTCAATAAATTCCTCTAATTGTTTTTCACAACAATCAGAAGATTGTTCCTTAATTATAGTTTTGATTTTGTTCCATTCCGGATACGAACATGTTTCTCTATAAGCACACAATGAACATTTTGGACAGCAAGGAAGCAGCAATAGGAAAGATATTGAGGCAGTTATGTGAGTGGAAAGGAGTAAAAATATTAGAAGCCGAGGTATGCCCAGATTATATACATATGCCGGTTGAAATACCACCGAAAATATCAGTATCAAGTTTTATGGGCTACCTCAAAGGAAAAAGCAGCACAATGCTGTATTAGCAATTCAGCGAATTGAAACATAAATTGGATTATAGTCAATAAAGTGGACAAGTAAAATCACGAAAAATAAAAATTTTCAATTTGATCCGGAGAAAGACCGTTGTTGTGCGAATGGGGTCTGTAAGGATTGTAAAATCCTTTGATGTAAGAAAGTAAGCTTTGTT
>CANQXE010000010.1 GCA_947627725.1 uncultured Clostridia bacterium
TCTAAAGCAATTGATTTATCAGCAGAGCTAGTAAAAGAATGGCTGCTACAAGGAGAAATGTTTAAAGAAGAATCAAATCATCATTGCTATATGCATACTTTCTCAAATTCAAATGCAGTTAAAATAATTGAAAGTAATACAGGAGCTACAACAGTTAGAATTGGAAAGTAAACTAAAAGAACTATAGATTTATTCGTCATAAAGATTATTTTCAAAAAAATGCACTAATTCAATCAAACTATGAATTTGTCAAAAAAATTGTTGACTATTTTTTTGATTTGTGTAATAATATGTAATGTAGAACAAAACATATTCAGTTATGTTTCCAAGGAGCCGATACTTGTATTGGTTCCCTTTTTTTACACATTTATAGAATAAAGAGTATAAAGAGTTTTTATTTATTAATTAAACTTGTTGAATTCGACTGGTTTAAAAATACATAAAACAACGCCCTCAGCTCTTACTTGTTTGTAGAGCTGAGGGCGGTTTTTTGTTTGTATTAACATAAAAAGGGGTAACCATAAGGGTACCTTATGAGAAGAATTGACAAGAGTTTAAGAGAGTTATAATTAAAAATAAAAAAGTCCTGAAACGCTTGTTTTTAAGCGGTTTTCAAGACTTTTTGTTTGGAGCTGATAACCGGACTTGAACCGGTGACCTCATCCTTACCAAGGATGTGCTCTACCTCCTGAGCCATATCAGCGAAAATGGCGACCCGGAACGGGCTCGAACCGTCGACCTCCAGCGTGACAGGCTGGCGTTCTAACCAGCTGAACTACCGGGCCACATCTGCGAAAAGTATTATATATTAACTTCTTAAACTTGTCAAGAAGTTTATTGAATTTTCGTTTACGTCTTGCAAGTTTTACCGTGTTGATATATAATAGATAAAAATATTATATTTGAGGAGGAATATTATGAGGCTTACCAAAGGCGCCTCCGAGGGTACCCATAAGTTTATGACAGACGGTATCCGTTATATATGTGAAAATTTTAAAGACCGTGCGCCGGGTACTCACAGCGAAAGAAAGGCGCAGAAGTTTTTAAAGGCTCAGCTTGAGGAATGGGCCGACGAGGTTGAGATGGAGGATTTTGAGCTTCATCCTAATGCATTTATGGGTTGGATTCCTCCTGCCGGTATTATAGGTATTTTATCAGTTTTATTCTACTGGCTTACATACAGGGGAGCGGTTGACAACTCCGCTCTTGCGATTATTGCGACAGTGCTTACATGGTTTGCTTTATCCTGTCTTGTAATTGAATTTCTGATGTACCGTGAATATGTCGATTTTCTTTTCCCAAAGAAAACATCGCGTAATGTTATGGCGAGAAGAAAGCCAACCGGCGAGATTAAAAGAAGAATCATTTTCTGCGGTCATACGGACGCTGCTAACGAGTGGACATATTCGCTTCACGGCGGTCTCAAGTCACTTGCTCCTGTTATGGGAGGTTCAATCGGCGGACTCATCGGTATTTGTATTTTTAATGTAATCTGGCTGATTTATGATATATCAGGCGGAACGTATTTTTCCAAGTTCTGGCTTGTAATGGGTATAATACAGCTTATTCTTGTTCCGTTTTTTATTGCAATTATGTTTTTCATTAACTGGAAGGTAATTGTTGACGGAGCAAACGACAATCTTACCGCCGACTTTATTTCTATGGGCGTTCTCAAGGAAATGGCAGAGAATGACAAAAGATATGAAAATACGGAGGTATGCTGTCTTTTAACAGGCTCTGAGGAAGCGGGACTGCGCGGCGCGGTTGCATACGCAAAGCGTCATCAGGAGGAGCTTAAGGCAATTGAAACGGTTGTTATTTCAATGGATACAATGCGTGAGATTGAACAGCTTCAGATTTATACACAGGGCTGTACGGGTACGCAGAAAAATTCAAATGCGGTAGGCGAATTGCTTTACGAGGCAGGCGTTAATTGCGGAATTGAAATGAAGGAGACTGATATTTATCCGGGAGCGGTTGATGCCGAGGGCTTTTCACGCTACGGTATTGAATCAGTTGGTTTTTGCGGTGTGAATCACGACCCTAAAACATATTATCACACCCGTCTTGACACACCGGATAATATGAGCGAGGAATGTATCAATCTTTCACTTGATATATGTCTTGAAGCAGCGGAGCTTTACGACCAAAGAGGCGGTATTGAGACGTTTCGTGAGGAAGGCAGAAAGCGCTTTAAGAAAGGATATAATAAATAAAAATTCAACCGAGCGCTTTGCTCGGTTGTTTTGAAATAATGGTATTTGTATGAAAGACTTACATATTCACATCGAACGAGGTGCGTACACAGCCGAATGGGTTGAAAAATTTATTGAAAAGGCTGTTGAGAAGAATCTTGATGAAATCTGTCTGCTTGAGCACAGCATAAGATTCAGGGAATTTCATCCGACCTTTAAGGAGGCAAGGGAATACAGCCTTTATCAGCGTAAATGGTTTGACTCAAAGGTACCGAGCGCCCACAGTCTTAATGAATTTAAGGCGCTTGCCGATGAAATCAGGAGCAGGGAATATTCGGTTAAGGTTTCATTCGGTCTTGAAATCTGCTGGTTTGAACAGCATTCGGATATTATACGTGAACTGACCTGCGACGGATTTTTTGATTATCTTTTAGGCTCTGTTCACTGGGTAGATAACTGGACCTTTAATCAGCGAAAGTATCAGTGGCTCGGTAAGGATTTTAATCATATTTATAAACGCTACTTTGAGCTTGAAAATTCTCTTGTTCAAAGCGGTATATTTGATATTATCGCTCACCCCGACCTGATTACCTGTCATGGGCTTTATCCCGATTATGACCTTACGGATACGTACAGAGAGCTGTGCGAAAACGTGAAGAAAAATAATATGCTTCTTGAAATGAATACGTCAAAGGGACTTGGCGTTAATAAGCAGTTTTTCGACATTGCAAAGAATGTCGGCGTAAATTTTTCAACAGGCTCTGACGCCCATAGGGTAGAGGATGTCGGCAGAAAAATAAAAGAGGTTACAGAGCTTATAGACCATAAGTAGAATTTATCGGATCTTTGAAAAGCGGTATCAGCGGCGGCGCATAGGTAAAAATGAAGAACAACGCACCGATTACGATAAAAACGGCAATGGCGATTGAATTATAAATATCTTTATTCAGCTTTTTTGATTTGATTAAATTATAGTCAACAAGAAATGATGTGCCGACGCCTATAAAAAATGAAAGTATATTTAATATGTCTATTGATTTTCCCGTGATTCCCGTGTAGGTGTAAAAGAAAATAACGATTGCAAGCATTCCCGATATCACGCCTATGCACTTGCTGATTAATACGCTCTTTTCTTTTTTTAATAAAAAGTATTCAACTACCGACCAAATCAGATAGGGGAAGAAGAGCAGCTTTAAGTGTTCCCACGTGCTTTCATTTACGGAAAAGAACGCACCGATAGCAGGATTATAATTGCTCCAGCCAAACACAAAGTGACTTATACTGCCCGTGATACTGACGAGTATAAAGCCGATAATACTATATTTAAAAAGCTTTTTTTGCATACTATCACCAAAACATTATATGATTAAGGGAAGTAATTTATAATGGATATTTTTAAACCTATATTAAAGCTTATTTGGAATTCAACCGAACGCGCGGACAATAAGCGTATCGCGTCACAGAAGTCGCCTGAGGGTGTAGTTAATATAACTGATATTCCTTATATCAATGACCTTAACAAGTATCATCTTCTTGATATTCATTACCCTGAAAATACGAAGGAGCCCTTGCCTCTCATTATTGATATTCACGGCGGAGGATGGTGGTACGGTACCAAGGAGATAAATAAGTATTATTCTATGGAGCTTGCAAAAAGGGGCTTTGTCGTCGCGAATATTAATTACAGACTTGTTGACAGGGTAACAATTATTGACCAGCTTGCGGATATTTTTGACTGCTTAAAATGGATAGACGTCAATTGTGATAAATATCCGATTGACAGGAAAAATGTTTTCCTTACAGGAGACAGCGCGGGCGGTCAACTCTGCTGCCTTACCGCACAGATTAACGCTGATAATGATTTGCGCAAAAGGCTGTTTTTGACTGAGAATAAGCTTAAATTTAAAGCGGCGTGCGCAACTTCGCCTGCTATTGATTTGGTATCGCCGAATATAATGATGAATGTAAACCTGACATCTGTCTTAGGTACTTCTCATCATAAATCATCGCCGTATTATTTCCTTATGCAGTTTGAAAATCTTGCAACTAACGTTCTGCCCCCGTTTTATATAGTTACATCGTCAGGCGACTTTATAAGGAAGCAATCCTATAAACTGCGCGATATTCTTAATAAACTGGGAGTTGAAAACGAATTTCACGATTACACTGAAAAGTATAACGGAAAAATGCTTACTCACGTGTTCAGCGTTATCGAGCCGCATATTCCTCCGGCACAGAAAAACATTAATGATATTGCAAGGTTTTTTAAATCGCATATGTAATATTTCTATTGACAATTTAAAAATCTTGTGTTAAAGTATTACTCGCACAGCAAAGTGCAATATTAAATACTTGACAGGTTTAACCCGTCAGCTTGCAGAAGTACTCAAGTTGGTGACGAGGCGCCCCTGCTAAGGGCGTAGGTCGGGCAACCGGCGCGAGAGTTCGAGTCTCTCCTTCTGCGCCAAAAAAGGAACAGATTTATCTGTTCCTTTTTTTATGTTATTAAATCGCAGAAGGAGAGACTCGAACAGGATACGCCGCAGGCGAGAAACAGTCCGGCGGACTGTTTCGTTATCCGCGTGCAAGCAGGCGGCAGCCGGCGCGATAATACTTGTTTGCAGGACAGAAAAGCAGAGCAGAAAGCCCGCGTTTGAAATAAATAAACAGATTTATCTGTTCCCTTTTTTATTTTCTGAAATAGCTTATGGGAACAGGCATTAATTATTACTCAAACAAAAATAAATCATTTGGCGTACAGTCCAATATTTCACATAGCTTTTCAATCGTTTCAAGCTGTAAGCCGCTTAAAGTATTGTCACATATTTTATTGACTGTTTTATATGTTGTCTGCATCTGCTTTACTAACCAGTACCTTGTTTTATCCTTTTCGTTCAATAAATTCTGAACATTCATTTTTATCATAATAATCACCAGAAAAATTGTATCATTAATCTACCGATAATATAATTAACCAATAGATAGTGTACCATTAGGTTGACTATTTATGAAAAATCTGTATAATGTTATTAAGGCAATTTTTATCACAAAAAATTAAAATTTGTAAATTGGTAAAACCAAATTACATATTCAGTTGTCTTAATAGTATCAAATGATTTAGAAAGGGATAAAATTATGGAAAAATCAGAATTAAATGAATTAAATCAGAACGAAAAAGAAACAAACACATTTACAACCGGAGGCACACCAAAGGTGTCAATACCGTTATACACGCAGTCTAACGGTTTTTATCGGTATAATTATGAAAAGGAGCGCCTTGAATTTATCAATAATCAGACAAAGGTTGTGGCATTTTTCAGAGAGATTCCGCTGGATCAATGGGAGGTTCTGCCGTCACACGAGGCGTATTGCAGAGAAATTACTGAAGCTGCAAACAAGGAACAAGAGGAAGAAAATAAGTGGCTGCCTAAAGGTATTGCCGGATTTATATCGTGTATTATAGGCTTTTGGGCGGCGTTTTTAAGTGGTATTGATGAAATAATTATGGGAATATTTCATTTGCAGGATTGGAGAATGCATTTTATTACATATATTTTCATACCTATTTTTGCAATTATAGCTTATGTAATCATATACCCTATAGTAAAATTGTTTATGAAAAAGTGAGTTGAGCAATTTACGGAAAGGCAATAGAAATATGAAATTTTGTGAAGTATGTGGTAACAAATTAGAGGACGATACTGTTTTTTGCCCGGAATGCGGTACGAATGTAACTTTATCAGATGATGCGGAAAATCAGTCTGAAAATTTTTTGGCAAATAATGAAACCGGCGGCAATGACAGTACAATGGCAGAATCTGATACTAATACAACAGAAAGCTCCGATGAATCAATTGAATTTCAAAAAACGCCCGAAAAATTATCTAAAAAAGGTACAATGGGAATATTCATTGTGGTTATTTTAGCATTAATTGGCATTGTTTTATTTGCGATATTTGAATTGGATTCATCAGGCGACAAGAATTCTGCAAATTCAGAAAATACATCCAATGACAGCAGTACCACTGTGGCGCAGGGTGATACAACAGGTATAGCGCATTTCAGCGTTTGCCAAATAGATAGGGGATTGTATTATGATATAAAAGAGTTAGGCGAGCTGTATCCTGATAAGATTACTGACATCAGTGGGCTTAACTTTATAGATTTAACAGATGTGCCATGGAAAAATACAACCGCAACAGTATATGGATTAAGTAGTTTTGCTGCCTCTCAATTTTTAGCAAAACAGAAGAATCAAACTGTTGGACAATATACTAAAACTATTTGCCTATTTAATGCAATTTCATATGGTTCATCAAGTTTTCTGAATTACAGATATGAGCTTGCAGAACTTTTGGTCAATGGTAAACCCGCTTCTATCTATACATATTTGCATGACGGAGACGAAGTACAAGCTGTTATTTTATTAGATTAAATAATAATAGATGTATAAATTTATACTAAATAACAAAATTAAAATGTCTTAATTTTATATTTATTGCAAGTAATGTTATTTGTGTTATAATTATTAAGATACTGTATAAGAGGACAAGTATGGAAAAAACAGAACTAATCGATTTCATTCAGAAAGCTGTAAGCGGTGACTCACAAGCCTTTTCTGTTTTATATGAAGAGTATTACAGCAGAATTTACTATCTCTGCTTTAAGCTTCTCAAAAACAGAGAGGATGCAGGTGATATTACGCAGGAAACATTTGTAGCCGCATTTAAAAGTTTGGATACACTTAATAATGCTTTTGTTTTTGAAAGCTGGCTTAAAAGCATTGCGGCTAACAAATGTAAAAATTATCTGAAAAAGTCAAAGCCTGTTCTTTTCTCTCAATATGATAACGCGGATGGTTTTGAATTTGATATTGAAGATAATAAAGCGGAAAACGCGCAGGAGATAGTTGATAATTCAGAAATACATAAAATAATAAATGAAATTATTGACCGCCTGCCTGACGAGCAGAGGGTATGTATTATTCTCTATTATTATGATGAAAAATCGGTTTCGGAGATTGCTGATTTTCTTGAATGCAGTGAAGGGACGGTTAAAAGCCGTCTGAATTATGCACGAAAGAAAATTCGTGATGAAATAGAAGCAATTGAAAAAAGGGACAATATTCAGCTTCATTCCGCGGCTGCAATTCCTCTTCTTGGCACTATTCTTTCAAAGCCTATTCCAAATACTATGTTGCATCCGTCTTTTTCAACTATTGTGAACGGTGCTGCCCCAATTACGCACAGTTCTAACGGCCCTGCTGAAATGACTCCCGGTGTCACGGATAATGCTTTATCTAATGCCAAAATTTCACTTCCAAAAAAGCTGTTCAAAACAACGGCGTCTAAGGTGATTGCCGGAGTTTTGAGCGCAGCAGTTCTTGTGTCGGGCGGTGTGTTTGCCGGCACACGATTAAACCTTGAACAAAATAATCCTGCGCCCGAAACTACGGTGAATTTAACTGTTACGGAAAGTACAACTGAAACAGAACCGGAAAATACAGTAGTCAATGTTGTCGGAAACACATCAGGAAATTTTAACAATGGTGGTTATGCGGCTTTACAGGGCGATTATATTTATTATTGCGATATGCTGGGAGAAACTTATAATTTATACCGCATAAAGACTGACGGAACCGAAAGGAAAAAGCTGGGCGAAAATTGCAATCTGCTTATGCCTTTTATTAACGTTGTTGGCGATTATGTGTATTATAACGGTTATGATGGTATATATGCTGTTATGACAGATGGAGCTAATAAGCATAAGATAAGTGACGATTATTCCATTTATATTAGTGTTGTGGGTGACAATATTTATTATTCAACAGGGTATTGTGATGAAAATTTTGAATCATTTGTTATGAAAACTGACGGAAGTGATAAGCAAAAGATTTTTGATTATTATATTATAACTGTTGTTGATGATTTGATTTATTATAACAATAAAAATGACGATTACAAGATATATGCCATGAAAACAGACGGGAGCAACAGTCACAAGGTTATTGATTGCGCAACGTATGATATTATCGTTCTCGATAACTGGATTTATTATCTGAACAAAAATGATGACGACAAAATATATGCTGTAAAAACCGATGGAACTGATAATCACAAAGTCAATGATGATTCTGTTTTTAATTTAAATGTTGCAGGTGACACGATTTACTATTCAAATGCAGACGATAGCAACAGAATGTACAGTGTAAAGCTTGACGGAAGCAACAAGAAAAAGCTGACAGATGAAGAAGTAGATTCTATAAACATTGCAGGTGAATGGATTTATTGCAAACTTAATCTCAATATTCAGGGAGGTCCTAATTATCGCTTAAGCCTTGACGGAAGTAATAGGGAAAAGCTCAATTATGCAGGTTGATCATTCGTTTATAGAATACTACGTAAAATCGGAATATTGACATATTATCCATTTTAAAATATAATAAGCTCAATATGAATATGAAATCATCAAAAATTTAATTGAGGAAATCAAAATGATAATCAGAAAAGCAGAGGTTGAAAGAGCAGCCCGGTCAAGCTCATTTTCAAAGTATGATTCTATGCTCGTCAAGGGTGTTGCGATCGTACTCTTAATGTTTCACCATTCTATTTCCATGACTGAAATTGAAAGGCACACTTTTAATTTTTTCCCTTTTAAATCGTACCATTGGCCTTTAATGGTGTGTGACTCCTTTAAGCTGTGTGTAGGTATGTTTGTATTTATCACAGCCTACGGTTTTTATAAATCATTCAGTCAAATTAAACTTGACAACAGATCTGTTTTTAATTGGACGGGCGAAAGACTGCTGAAAGTCTTAAGCGGCTTTTGGTTTGTATATATTCTCGTGTTTATCATAACGTATGCCATAGACCAACGCCCGCTTATCTGCTATGTTACATCGCAGACAAAGATTGAGGGAAGTTGGGTATGGGCTGTACTTGATTTTCTCGGAATTTCCCATATTGTCGGAACGCCCTCGCTTGTGGGCACATGGTGGTATATGAGCGCTGTGGTTATAATGACAATATTTTTCCCTCTCATATGCCGACTCGGTGAACGCTTTAGTTTTTTTGTTGTCGGCGTTGCCTTTATTCTTTTTCCGAGAATTATGGGTATGGGCTTTCCGGGAAGTAAAAACATATTTTCTTTTTTCCTCGCATATATTCTGGGTATGGCTTTTGCGAAGTATGACGTTTTCTCAAGGCTTAATAAATTCTCACTTATTAAAAAGAATAAAATCATTTCGGATATAATATTGTTCTTTGTTTATATGCTTGCGTTTTTTCTTATTGTGGTTATTACGGATAAGCTCGGCAGAGGAAAAATATGGGAATTTAATTACTGCATTTCGCCTGTGATTGTCATTCTTTTTGCGAACAGATACCTAAAAAGGATTCCCATTATTAATAAAGCGCTTATGTTCATCGGCAGTCATTCATTAAATATTTTTCTGGTTCATACCTTTATCAGATATGTTTATCTTAATGATTTGCTTTATTCGGTTGAGAATGCAATACTTATTCCCGTTATACTTTTAATTGTTTCAACAGCAATTTCAGTTGTTATCGAATTTTTGAAAAGGCTTTTCCATTACAATGATTTAATTGTATGGGTTGATAAAAAACTGTTTTCTAAATAATGAAAATAAAAAAGAAGCCGTGAAAACGACTTCTTTTTTTGGCGCAGAGGGTGGGATTCGAACCCACGCGCCCTTTCGGACAAACGGTTTTCAAGACCGCCTCGTTATGACCGCTTCGATACCTCTGCGTTTGTTGCTCAATAATATTAACACAGCAAAAATAATATGTCAAGAAATTTTTCAAAAAAAGAAAGACCCTTTAAAGAGTCTTTCAAAAAGGCTTTAACCCTCTTCTTTCATTTTCGCGAAACATTCGCTGCAATAAACGGGACGCTCGCCGTTTGGAGCAAACGGAACCTTACATTCTTTTCCGCATGAGGCGCATACTGCGTCGTGGTATTCACGCGGACCTCTGCGAGCGGCTTTTTTCTTGTCGCGGCATTCCTTGCATCTCTGAGGCTCGTTTACAAAGCCCTTTTCAGCATAGAATTCCTGTTCGCCTGCTGTGAAAACAAATTCGTTTCCGCAGTCCTTGCAGATTAATGTCTTGTCCTCAAACATAATTTTCACCTCTCAAAATTTTATTGTCGGATTTGTGTGCTACAAAGAAATACCGATTAATTTCTTCCTTACACGTTGTAAAGCATTATCAATTGCTTTAGGTGTTTTGCATAATCTTTTGGCAATTTCATTGTAACTGCAGCCGACTATGTGCAGTCTTAAGACCTCGTTTTCAAAATCTGAGAGATTTTCCTGAAGAACTTTAGTCAACAGTGAAACGCTTTCTTGAGCAATGACAATATCTTCCGCGCTGTCTGAAACGCTCCGTACAGGCATTTCATCCTCCTGATATGCGATAACATTCTGAGCGGGGATATCCTTTTGCCTGTTAAATTTTCTGAGCGCTGTCTGGATTGAATTGTCAATACAGATTTTTGCGTAGGTTTTAAATGACGCGCCCTTTCTGCTGTCATATGATTTGATAGCAGCCAAAAGACCTATCATACCCTCCTGTATAATATCCTCATACTCAAGAGGGGAGTCCTTATACTTTAAAGCAGTAAGCTCTACAAAAGGTCTGTATTTTTCAATTGCAATTTCCATTTGAACATTGTCGCCGGATTGCGCATTTGAAAGAATTTCGTCATTTGTTTCTGTTTTAAACTCTGACATAATTCTCTCCCACCTTACTACTATAATACCAAGATTTTACATAAAAGTCAACAAAAATATTAAACAATATATAAATTTTATTGAACAATTCCACTAAAACAAATCCGATTTCGTTAAAGAAATCGGATTTTTAGTATCTTTATTAAAATTAAACATTAAAACGGAAAAGAACAATATCTCCGTCCTTCATTACATAATCCTTACCCTCGGAACGGACAAGTCCCTTTTCCTTAGCGGCGTTCATACTGCCGCATTCAATCAAATCATCAAAGGAAACAACCTCCGCTCTGATAAATCCTCTTTCAAAATCCGTATGAATTTTACCTGCCGCCTGAGGAGCCTTAGTACCCTTCTTGATTGTCCACGCCCTTACCTCAGGCTTGCCTGCGGTAAGATAGGAGATAAGACCGAGAAGAGAATAGCTCTTTTTAATAAGCCTGTCCAGTCCGCTTTTTTCAAGTCCCATATCGGTAAGGAAAAGCTCCTTTTCCCCCTCGTCAAGCTGTGCGATTTCAGCCTCCATTTCGGCGCAGATAGGGAGTGTTTCGGCACCCTCCGATTTTGATATTTCCTCAACCGTCTTGTAAAATTTATTGTTTTCAATTCCGTTTGAAAAATCGTCCTCTCCCATATTGCAGGCATATATTACGGGCTTTATCGTCAGGAGCGAAATCTCTTTTAAGTATTCCTGTTCCTCATCTGAAATTTCAACGCTTCTTGCGGTTTTTCCCTGCTCCATTTCGCCTTGCAGTCTTTCAAGAAAAGCAACCTCTCCCGCAAGTGTTTTGTCGCCTTTCATTGCTTTTTTGCGTGAGTCTATTCTTCTTGAAAGAATATCAAGGTCTGAAAGAATAAGCTCAAGATTGATTGTTTCAATGTCCCTTTCAGGGTCAATACTGCCGTCAACGTGAGTTATATCATTATTTTCGAAGCAGCGCACAACGTGAATTATTGCGTCTACCTCCCTTATATGCGAAAGAAATTTGTTTCCTAAGCCCTCGCCTTTTGAAGCACCCTTAACAAGACCCGCAATGTCAACAAATTCAATTGTAGCAGGAGTGAACTTATCGGGATGATACATTTCGGCAAGCTTATCAAGACGTTCGTCGGGAACGCTGACCATACCGACATTCGGCTCAATTGTGCAGAAAGGGTAGTTGGCGCTTTGCGCGCCGGCGTTTGTAATTGCGTTAAAAAGCGTGCTTTTGCCGACATTCGGCAAACCTACAATACCAAGCTTCATATATTGTCTCCTTAAGATTCGACGTTTATAATCTGATTCAGCTTATTATATAACAAAAATTAACTGTTTACAAGTGCAATTTATGCTCAGATTAACTCTTGACTTTATAAGGTAAATAATATATTATATTTCTAATAATTTTATTCTTGTGTAGGAGAGGTTCAATATGAAACTTAACGGTTCTCAAATTGTTCTTGAGGTTCTGAAAGAACAGGGCGTTGATACGATTTTCGGTTATCCGGGCGGAACAATTTTAAATATATTTGACGAGCTTTATAAATACGGCGACACATTCAAACATATCCTAACTGCTCACGAGCAGGGCGCGTCCCATGCCGCGGACGGTTACAGCAGAGCGACAGGCAAGGTCGGCGTATGCTTTGCAACATCCGGTCCCGGCTCGACAAACCTTGTAACAGGTATCGCGACAGCTCATATGGATTCAATCCCCATGGTAGCAATCACCTGCAATGTAGGAACAAGCCTTATCGGACGTGATTCCTTCCAGGAGGTTGATATTAAGGGTATTACCATGCCGATTACCAAGCATAATTTTATGGTCAGTAATGTTGAGGAGCTTGCCGATACAATCCGCCAGGCATTTAAAATTGCCATTTCAGGCAGAAAGGGTCCCGTTCTCGTTGATATTCCAAAGGATATTACCGCTGCTGAATGTGAGTATACACCACAGCCCAAGCAGGAGCCAGACGTTTTCATTAAACCTAAGTCAAAATGCTTTGACCGTGCGGTCGAGCTTTTGAAAAATTGTAAGAAGCCTATCATCTATGTCGGCGGCGGCGCAATATCATCAAATGCGAGCAAGGAGCTTATAACCTTTGCCGAAAAGCTTGACGTTCCGGTTGTATCATCGCTTATGGGACTCGGCGCTTTTCCTAACGGTCACGAGCTTCATGTAGGCTTTATTGGTATGCACGGAAGGTATGAGGCAAATAAGGCGGCGCACGACTGTGATGTGCTTATTGCGGCAGGCGCACGTTTTTCAGACCGTGTCGCGGGAAACAGAGCGCGCTTTGCTCCGAATGCGGAGATATTACATATAGACATTGACTCCGCGGAGATGGATAAAAATATAAATTCAAATTACCATCTCAGAGGAAATCTTAAGGAGGTATTGCCTCAGCTCACTCAGGCAATTGAACAGCTTGACCACACCGACTGGAAGAATGAAATCAATTCCTTCAGACGTCCGTTTAATCAGCTTCAGATTGATGATTACGTTAATCCGCAGACGCTTATTGAAGCTGTTGACAAGGCGACTGATGATGATACAATCGTTGTTACCGACGTAGGACAGCACCAGATGTGGGCAGCTCAGTTTTATAAATATAAACAGCCCCGTACCTTTTTGACATCGGGCGGCTTAGGTACGATGGGATATTCAATGGGCGCTTCAATAGGCGCGTCAATAGGCTGTCCGGGCAGACGGGTTGTTATGTTTGCGGGCGACGGCGGTTTTCATATGAATTTGACGGAGCTTGCGACAATGGCTTCATACAATGTTCCCGTAATTATGTTCATTATGAATAATACTGTGCTTGGAATGGTACGCCAGTGGCAGAAGATTTTTTACGGCAGACGATTTGCCGATACAGACCCTCACCGTGTAACAGATTTTGTTAAGGTTGCGGAGGCATTCGGTATTAAGGGAATGCGTATTAATAATAATAAGGAAATTGACGCGGTACTTAAAGAGGCGCTTGCTCTTAATGAGCCTGTACTCATCGACTGCAGAATTTCACCTGATTCAAATGTACTTCCGATGATTCCTCCGGGAGGTTCGGCGGCAGATATTATTGAAGAGATGTAAGGAGGTAGGCTTTATGGCAGAAGAAAAGCTTGTTTTATCCGTTCTTGTTGATAACGCAGCCGGTGTTCTTCAGCGTGTGGCAAGCCTTTTTTCAAGAAGAGGCTACAACATCAGTTCTCTTACTGTTAGTGAAACTGAAGACCCTGCGTTTTCACGTATGACGATTGAAACGTACACTGAGCCTGAAAACGTAAGACAGATTAAAACACAACTCTTAAAGCTGGAAATTGTAAAAAAGGTATCAGAGCTTGAGGAGACGAGGTCTGTTTCGTCCGAGCTTTTGCTCGTTAAGGTTAAAGCAGCAGGCGTTGAGAAGAAAAACGCGCTTCTTGCGTTCAATATGCGTTACGGCGCGCGTGTGCTTGACGTTTCGATGACAACTATGACCCTTGAGTTTACAGGCAGGGGAGAAACAATTGATATGTTTGTCAATGATTTGGTTAAGGATTTCGGTATTGTTGAGCTTGCCCGTACAGGCGTGACCTCGCTTGAAAGAGGAGAGGGCTCATTTACCGACGATATTTAATTAGGAAATTAGGTGATGCTTATGGGTATGACAATGACTCAAAAGATACTTGCTGAACACGCAGGTCTTGATAAGGTTGTTGCGGGTCAGCTTATTGAGGCTGATTTGGATATGGTACTCGGAAACGACGTAACGTCTCCTGTGGCAATCAATGAAATGAATAAGTTTGGCAGGGATACTGTTTTTGACAAAACAAGAATTTCGCTTGTTATGGATCATTTTACGCCTAATAAGGATATTCAGTCTGCGGAAAACTGCAAGCAGGTCAGGGAGTTTGCTAAAAAGAATGATATACTCCATTATTATGATGTCGGCAATATGGGTATTGAACATGCGCTTCTTCCCGAGCAGGGAATCGTTACCTGCGGTGACTGCGTTATAGGCGCTGATTCACATACGTGTACATACGGCGCTCTCGGCGCATTTTCAACAGGCGTAGGCTCAACCGATATGGCGGCGGGAATGGTAACGGGCAAGGCATGGTTTAAGGTGCCGTCTGCCATTAAGGTCGTTATTACGGGAAAAAAAGCGCCGTTTATCAGCGGTAAAGACGTTATTCTTCATCTTATCGGTGAAATCGGTGTTGACGGCGCGCTTTACAAGTCACTTGAATTTACCGGTGACGGTATCAAAGAGCTTTCAATGGACGACCGCCTGTGTATTGCGAATATGGCAATTGAGTGCGGAGCTAAAAACGGAATTTTCCCAGTTGATGATATAACTCTTGAATATGTAAAGGGCAGAAGCTTAAGGGACTATAAGATTTATGAAGCTGATGATGACGCCGAGTATGACAGTGTTGTAGAAATTGATTTAAGCATTCTTAAGCCGACGGTTGCGTGTCCTCATCTTCCGGAAAATACCAAAACCGTTGACGAGTTTGACAGGATTGAAATTGACCAGGTCGTTATCGGCTCCTGCACAAACGGACGTATGGAGGATATGCGAATTGCGGCGTCAATTCTTAAGGGTAAAAAAATTGCTGAGGGTGTGCGGTGTATTGTGATACCTGCAACGCAGTCAATCTATCTCCGGTGCATAAGAGAAGGCTTGGCGGAGATTTTCGTTGAGGCAGGAGCAGTCATTTCAACTCCAACCTGCGGACCGTGTCTCGGAGGGCATATGGGTATTCTTGCAGCGGGCGAAAGAGCTGTTTCCACCTCAAACCGCAATTTTGTCGGAAGAATGGGACATACCAAGTCAGAAATTTATCTTGCATCACCTGCGGTAGCCGCAGCATCCGCGCTGAAGGGCTTTATTGCGGATCCTGCAAAGGTATAAGGAGGAGCGCGGAATGAAAGCAAAGGGTTTAGTTCATAAATTTGGCGATAATGTTGATACGGACGTTATCATCCCTGCGCGTTATCTTAATAAGAGTGATGACGCGTGGCTTGCCTCGCATTGTATGGAGGATATTGATGCGGACTTTGTAAATAAGGTTAAGCCGGGTGATATTATGGTTGCGCAGTCGAATTTCGGCTGCGGCTCTTCGCGCGAGCATGCTCCGATTGCTATTAAGGCGTCGGGTATATCGTGTGTTATAGCGTCAACCTTTGCGCGTATTTTTTATCGTAACGCAATCAATATTGGTCTCGCAATTCTTGAATGCGACGAGGCGGCAAGGGATATTAAAGAGGGCGACGAGGTTGAAGTTGATTTTGACAGCGGCATAATTACCAACTGTACCACAGGCAAAACATATCAGGCTCAGCCTTTTCCCGAATTCATACAAAATATTATCAGAAACGGCGGTCTGATGAATTCTATAAAATGACTAAGAGGCAGAAAAATGCAACTTGTTTTGACTCAGAAGAATCTGCGCTACGCGTGGGGCTCAACTACTGAATATTGGTTTTCACGTACCGATTATTCAATTTATAAATACAGCGACCTTCCCTGTGAAGATTATTCCAAATTGTTAGAACTCGGATTTATACCGTTTCTAACAATAAGCAACGAGGAGGTTATCAGGGCATATATCAAATCTCTTAATAATTCAAAGGTATCGGCTAAGTTTGACAGCCTTTCGTCATATGACTGTGTTGAAACCTTTTGGAAATATTTTAACGCTTATAAGGATATTTCCGCCGGCTTTGACGAATTTGAAAAAGAATATCTTATGAAAAAGGTCATTGGTTGGTGCAAAGAGAACGCTGTAAATTATACATTAGACAAATAAAAGGCTGTCTTGGGAAAACCCAAGACAGCCTGATTTTTTATACATATAAGTGTTCAACAGTTACAATTGGATTTATTTTTTCATCAGCCGACTGAAATTTTTTTCTCAGTTCTGACAGCACTTCGGCGCTGTTTATGCTTTTGTCATAGGGTATTGTAAGGTCAAAAATAAGGTTTGTATGTGTCGGACCTTTTTCTACTTTAAAATCGTGAAAGCTGTATTGCGGATTTAGTTCGCTTATTATTTTCTTTGTAAGCGCCTTGTACTTTTCAACTTCTTTATCGTTGACAACAACAGGGTCCGTATGAATACATATGACGACTTTAAGCTTCTTTGCTATTTTTCTTTCCGCTCTGTCAATTACATCGTGTATTTCCACAATGTCAGATGTGGAAGGCACCTCCGCGTGCGCCGACGCGATAATTCTTCCTGCTCCGTAATCGTGAACAATTAAGTCGTGAATGCCGATAATTTTTTCCTCGCTCATCATAATGCTTTCAATCTCTTTTACAAGCCTTTCGGATGGCGGCTGACCGAGCAGTTTTCCCGAAATATCTTTTACAATATTAATTCCTGTTATCAGAATAACGACGGCTACGGCTAAACCTGTTATTCCGTCCGCTTTTTTAAATGATGTCAGGGAGGTAATCAGCAGAGCGGCTATTGACGCGCCTGTTGCAAGGCAGTCGTTGAGACTGTCCTGCCTAACTGCTTTAAGGCTTATATTATCTGTTTTTTTATATAAAATACTGTTAAACCGTGCCATAAAGAGCTTGACGAATATTGTCGCTCCGAGAATTATGACATACCGGATGTTAAATTCGACATTCTGAGGCTCCGCTATTTTTTTAACAGAGCTTTTAGCAAGCTCAAAGCTCATTATGAAAATGAAAAATGAAACTATCAGCGCGCAGATATATTCAATCCGTCCGTGACCGAAGGGATGCTCCTCGTCTACGGGCTTGTTAGCCAGCTTTGCTCCCGCTATAGTGACAATCCCGGAACCTGCGTCCGAAAGATTGTTTACGGCGTCTGCGGTAATTGAAACCGAGCCTGTCAGTACACCCAAAATAATTTTCACCGCACTCAAAGCAAGATTGCATATAATTCCAAGTATTCCGCTGAGTACACCAAGCTTTTCACGTATGACATCGGGCTTTTGATTTTTTTTATTTATCATATTGTCTATCATTCTGTTTATCATATAAAACCCTCACAATATAATTTATGTACATATTAGCATATTTTGCACTTTAAAACCATATAATTTTATGATATACTTATGGGCGGTGATAAGATGAGAAAATTATTAATTGTTAACGGCTCGCCGAGGGATAACGGCGTTTGCGCCGAAATGATTAATCAGGTTAAAAAGTACTTTTACGATTGTGTTATTACAGAATATGATACATTTAAAATGGCGCCTGCGCCCTGCTGTGACTGTAAGTATTGCGAGTATCATAACGGCTGCTCAAATAAGGATTTGGATTTATTCTTTGAGGATTTCGAGCAGGCGGATTACATAGCCTTTTTTTCACCCGTTTACAACAACTTTTTCCCCGCTCCTCTCAAGGCGGTTATTGACCGTTTTCAGCGTTATTACAGCGCTCGTTTTAAGCGCGGCGCAAAGCCTCCTATCGAAAAGCATAAAAGGGTAGGTGCGGTGATTGTAAGCGGATCAAACGCAAGACAGTCCGCCGATTATATGATATCAACCTTAAAGCAGGCGTTTACTGTATTAAACGGTGAGGTTTGCGCGCGGTATTATATTCCGAATACAGATGCCGGCAGCTATACCTTTAATGTTACCGAACTTGAAAAATTCGTCCATTTTTTAAAGGGATAAAAAATATTGATTGTGAAAAATCACCGTTACCGCAGTATCGGTGATTTTTTATAAAGCTCTGTTCATATATAATTTATATATTATTTATTGCATATTATTTCCTGCCGTGTTATAATTGACTAAATCTAAAATGGAGAAGTATATATGATTATTCTTGGTATCGATCCGGGATATGCTATCGTGGGTTGGGGTGTATTGGAATATAAAGCTAATAAATTCAGAGTTTTAGGCTACGGCGCGATAACTACTGACGCCCACACTCCTTTTCCGCTAAGGCTTCAGACCATTTATAACGATATGTGCTATCTGATTGAAAAGTACAAGCCTGAGGTTATGAGTATGGAAAAGCTGTTTTATAACAGCAACGCCAAAACGGTTATTGATGTTGCGCAGGCAAGGGGAGTTATAACGCTGTCCGCGCAGAATTACGGTATTGATATTTTTGAGTACACACCTCTTCAGGTCAAGCAGTCGGTTGTCGGCTACGGCAGGGCTGAAAAAAAACAGGTGCAGGAAATGACGAGAATTATGCTCGGTCTTGAAAAAATCCCTAAGCCTGACGATACTGCCGACGCTCTGGCTATGGCGATATGCCACGGTCATTGCAGCGGCTCACTTATGGGCTCTTTAAAGGAATCAGGGTGATTTTATGTTGTATAATTTAAAAGGTACGCTTACTGTAAGCGACGTCAATTTTATAGTCGTGGAATGCGGAGGTGTAGGTTTTAAATGCTACACCACGCTCAATACTGTTAAAGAGATAGGAAAAGTCGGAGATAAGGTCAATGTATTTACACATCTTGCGGTCCGTGAGGATGCAATGGATTTATACGGCTTCGCGAGCCTTTCCGAGCTTGACGCGTTTAAGCTTTTGATTACTGTTTCGGGTATCGGACCTAAGGCGGCTGTTTCTATCCTTTCCGAGCTTTCTCCGGACAGGCTTGCGCTATGTATTGCGTCAGGCGATTCAAAGGCGATTACGAGAGCGCAGGGAGTAGGTAAAAAAACTGCCGAAAGAGTTGTTCTTGAGCTTAAGGACAAAATGGGCTCGATTGCGGCAGGCGATGCGTCACAGGCTGTCGCAAGCGCTTCGTCGGTTATGGAAGGCAGCGATTCCGCCGAAGCTGTTGAAGCGCTTGTTGCACTCGGTTATTCTCAGTCCGACGCGGCAGTTGTTGTCGGAAGTATGGATAAGTCTCTTTCGGTTGACGAAATGATAAGGCAGGGACTTAAACAGCTTGCTAAGAATTTGTAGGAGATAGACTATGCAGGAAACAGAGATGGATTTTGAAAACAGAATAATTACTTCTGATTTCACTCCGGAGGATAATGATATTGAAAATTCTCTGAGACCAAAATTCCTTGATGAATACATCGGACAGGATAAGGTAAAAGAAAATTTAAAGATATATATTGAGGCTGCAAGGGGCAGGGGGGAGGCACTCGACCATGTTCTTCTTTACGGACCCCCCGGTCTCGGCAAAACAACGCTTGCAGGCATTATTGCGAATGAAATGGGTGTAAATATCCGTATAACAAGCGGACCTGCTATTGAAAAACAGGGTGACCTTGCGGCGCTTCTTACAAATCTTCAGGAGGGGGACGTTCTTTTTATTGACGAGATTCACCGTCTTAACAGACAGGTTGAGGAGGTGCTTTATCCCGCAATGGAGGACGGCGCGCTTGATATTATTATCGGCAAGGGTCCGTCGGCGCGTTCAATCAGGCTTGATTTGCCTCATTTCACATTAATCGGGGCAACAACAAGGGCAGGTCAGCTTTCAGCTCCTCTGCGTGACAGATTCGGCGTGATATTCAGGTTGGAGATGTATACAAATGCTCAGCTTGCCACAATTGTAAAGCGGAGCGCAGGTATACTTGATATACCTGTTGACGATGAGGGAGCGGCTGAGATTGCTTCACGTTCACGTGGAACGCCGCGTATTGCAAACAGGCTTTTAAAACGAAGCCGTGATTTTGCGCAGGTTAAGTATAACGGAGTTATCAGCCGTGAGGCGTCTGTCGACGCGCTGAACAGAATGGAAATTGACGAGCTTGGTCTTGACAATATTGACAGAGTTCTTCTTGAAACAATGATTAAAAACTATAACGGCGGTCCCGTTGGACTTGAAACAATTGCCGCCGCGATCGGCGAAGAAGCGGTTACAATTGAGGACGTTTATGAGCCGTATCTTATGCAGATCGGCTTTCTTTCAAGAACACCGCGCGGAAGATGCGCGACTGCTCTTGCTTACAGGCACTTGGGCATTGAGCAGGACGGACAACAGAGCTTATTATAAATAAAGAGAGGTTATATAAATATGGGAAGATTATTCGGTACAGACGGTGTGAGAGGAATTGCTAATGAAAGCCTTACTCCTGAGCTTGCTTTGCAGATAGGCAGAGCGGCGGCTATGGTTTTGATTAAGGAAAGCAAGTCAGCTAAGCCGACAGTTCTTATCGGCAAGGATACAAGAGCGTCGGGTGATATGCTTGAAGCCGCGCTCACGGCAGGTTTTACTTCGGTGGGCTGTAACGTGCTTTCCGTTGGTGTTGTTCCCACTCCCGCGGTTGCTTATCTTGTTTGTAAATACGGCTGTGAGGCAGGCGTTATGATTTCCGCGTCGCACAATCCGTGTGAGTATAACGGAATAAAGATTTTTCAGAAAACAGGCTATAAGCTTGATGACGCTATTGAAGAGGAAATAGAATCTATTATTCTTGATAACACGCAGGAAATCCCCGTGCTTTTAGGCGGAGAGGTCGGCAACAGGCTTTACTGCAAAACAGCAGTCAGTGATTATGTTAAGCATGTCGTTTCAACCGCTTCGGTGCGCTTTGACGGTTTGTCAATCGCGCTTGACTGCGCAAACGGCAGCGCGTCTGTATGCGCAAAGGAAATTTTTACGGCGCTCGGCGCAAGGTGCATAATGCTTTCGGATACGCCCGACGGAGTTAATATTAACGATAACTGCGGTTCCACTCATCCTGAGGAGCTTATGCGATTTGTAAAGGACGCAGGTCTTGATTTAGGTCTTGCGTTTGACGGAGACGCTGACAGAATGCTTGCCGTTGACGAAAACGGAGAGCTTGTAGACGGCGACAAGGTAATTGCTATCTGTTCAAAGAGAATGAAGGAAGAGGGTACTCTTAAGAAAAATACAGCCGTTGTCACCGTAATGAGCAATATGGGATTTTTCAAATTCTGCAAGGAAAACGGTATTGAATGTGCAAAGACTGCCGTTGGCGACAGATATGTGCTTGAAAGAATGCTCAAGGACGGTTATAATATCGGCGGCGAGCAGAGCGGTCACGTTATATTTCTTGATTTTGCAAGCACCGGCGACGGTGAGCTTTCAGGCGTTCAGCTTGTTGAAACTGTTGTTAAATCAGGCAAAAAGCTTTCAGAGCTTGCGGATATAATGCGTGTTTATCCGCAGGTGCTTATAAATGTCAAGGTTACGGATGAGGGCAAGAAAAAGTACAACAATGATGAATATATTATATCTGCCGTACAACAGGCTGAAATGGAGCTTTCGGGCGAGGGCAGAGTTCTTGTCCGTGTCAGCGGTACAGAGCCGCTTGTGCGGGTAATGCTTGAGGGCGCGGATATTGAGCAGATTACAAAGCTCGGCAACAGCATAGCGGACGTTGTGCGAGAAAGATTGGCATAAAGGTTTACTATAAATGAGATATTCGACAGACTGGAAGGATTACGAATTAATTGACTGCTCCTGCGGTGAAAAGCTGGAACGCTGGACAAGAGAGATTTTAATTCGTCCCGATCCTCAGGTAATATGGAAAAGTGAAAAGGAGCACAGGCTGTGGTATCAGCCGAGCGCTAAATATATACGCTCGCGTACAGGCGGGGGAAAATGGCAGGTATTCAAGCGTATTCCCGATGCGTGGCAGGTCAGGTATAAGGATTTGACCTTCAGTATAAAAACTATGGGTTTCAAGCACACGGGACTTTTTCCCGAACAGGCTGTGAACTGGGATTATACAAGACAGCTTATCCGTCAGTCGGGCAGAGAAGATATTAAGGTACTGAATCTTTTTGCCTATACGGGAGGGGCAACAATCGCCTGTCTCAAGGAGGGCGCCGAGGTCGTCCACGTTGACGCGTCAAAGGGAATGGTGCAGTGGGCAAAGGAAAACGCAAGGCTATCGGGCGTTGAGGAGGAAAATGTACGCTGGATAGTTGACGACTGTATGAAATTTGTCTCACGCGAAATCAGGAGGGGCAATAAGTACGATATAATTATCCTTGACCCTCCGAGTTACGGCAGAGGTCCTAAGGGGGAAATATGGCATCTTGAGGACAGCATTTATGATTTTGTACGCCTTGTTTCTCAGCTTCTTTCCGACGAGCCTATAATGGTGCTTCTTAATTCCTACACAACAGGTCTTTCTGCGTCTGTTATGAAATATATTATTGATGATGTTATTACAAAAGAAAAGGGCGGTAAGGTCGAGGCAGACGAAATCGGATTACCTGTTTCATCAAAAAATCAGGTTCTCCCATGCGGCTCGTCTGCAATATGGACTGCTGAATAATAATGAACCTGATTGAATTTAAAAATGTAGATTTTTCCTATATCCTTGAAGACAGTGACGCTGACAACAGTAAATCCGAAGCGGATAAGGACATAAAAGGCACAAATACCGAAAGTGAAAAAGAAATCAAGGTGCTGGAAAATCTTAATCTTACAATTGAAAAAGGCTCCTTCGTTGCCGTGCTCGGTCATAACGGTTCGGGCAAGTCGACGATTGCAAAGCTCACAAACGGCATTCTTTTCGCAAAAAGCGGGGAGGTTATCGTTGACGGACAGACCGCGAAAGAGGATGACTCAATTTTTGATATAAGAAAAAAGGTCGGTATGGTGTTTCAGAATCCCGACAACCAAATTGTATCCTCAATCGTTGAGGAGGATGTTGCTTTCGGTGTGGAAAATCTCGGTATTCCATCGGACGAATGCAGGAGAAGAGTTGATGAGGCGCTTAAAACTGTAGGTATGTATGAATACAGAACGAAGGCTCCCAATAAGCTGTCGGGCGGACAAAAGCAGAGAGTAGCCGTTGCGGGAATTATCGCGATGAAGCCTGATTGTATCGTTCTTGACGAGCCGACCGCAATGCTCGACCCGAGCGGCAGACGGGAGGTTCTTGAAACTGTTAAAAAACTCAACCGTGAGGAAGGCATAACAATTGTTCTCATTACTCACTATATGGACGAGGCAGTCCAGGCGGACAGGGTTATTGTTATTGATAACGGAAGAATTAAAATGGACGATACTCCGCAGAATGTGTTTTCACGGGTAGACGAGGTAAAGGCACTCGGTCTGGACGTACCGCAGTCTACGGAGCTGATATACCGTTTGGGTCTTAAAAGCGGAGAAGCAATCCTTAACGCCGATAAATGCGTTGAATTTTTAATGAGCAAGCTGGAGGAAGGATAATGGCGTATCTTGCCTGTGAAAATTTAAAATATCTTTACAGTATCGGTACTCCGTTTGAAACAGCGGCAATTGACAATGTGAGCTTTTCCGCCGAGCAAGGAGATTTAATCGGCATTATCGGTCATACAGGCTCGGGTAAGTCAACGCTCATTCAGCATCTTAACGGACTTCTTCAGCCGCACGGCGGCAAGGTCTTTGTGGACGGCAGGGATATCTGGACAAAGGAAAACAAAAAAAATATCAGGCAGGTGCGTTTTGCTGTCGGACTTTGTTTTCAGTATCCGGAGTATCAGATATTTGAAGAAACTGTTTACAGGGAAATTGCTTTCGGACCGAAGCAGATGGGACTTGATACTGCTGAAATAGACAAACGTGTTCGTGAAAGCGCCGACTTTGTAGGCTTGTCCAAAGAGCTTATTAATAAGTCTCCTTTTGACCTGTCAGGCGGTCAGAAACGCAGGGTCGCGATTGCCTCAATAATCGCTATGGAGCCGAAGGTGCTTATTCTTGACGAGCCGTGCGCCGGACTTGACCCGAGGGGAAGAAAGGTTATTTTAAGGCTGATACAGGATTATCAGCACCAGATGGGCAATACCGTTATTCTTGTATCACATTCTATGGAGGATGTGGCGGCGATTTGTAAAAGAGTGCTTGTTATGAACAAAGGAACTCTTGCAATGAGCGGTACCGTTGACGAGGTTTATTCACACGGCGAGGAGCTTAAGGCAATGGGGCTGAATGTTCCTGAAATAACCGATATCTTTCTGAAGCTTAAGGCTCTCGGCGTTGACTGCCGAACTAATATATATACAGTCGAGCAGGGTGTTGCCGAAATGAAAAGACTTTTCAGGGGAGGTGCCGATATTTGATTTCTGATATCACAATCGGACAGTATTTTCCCGGAAATTCCGTCATTCATAAAATGGACGCAAGAATGAAGATTATATTGACTCTTCTTTTAATTGTATCTATTTTTCTTTGTAAAAATATTGTATCTCTTCTGGCAGTTGTAATATGCACGGTTTTACTTGTTCTTATATCAAAAATATCGTTAAAAACCGTTTTCAAAAGCATCAAGCCTTTGGCTTTGATTATTATAATTACTTCTCTGCTTAACCTGTTTTACGGCAGAGGGGAGCCTCTTGTTCAGCTCGGCAGGCTTAAGATAACACAAAACGGAATAGAAACCGCAGTATTTATGGCGATACGTATTATAACGCTTGTTATAATCAGCTCGCTTTTGACATATACAACCTCACCGACAGAACTGACGGATGCGCTTGAAAGATTGCTTAAGCCGCTTAAGCTTATTAAGGTTGATGTTCACTCAATAGCTATGACAATGACCATTGCGCTCAGATTTATTCCCACTCTTATTGAGGAAATTGAAAAGATAATGGCGGCGCAGAAATCACGCGGAGCGGAAATGGATTCGGGCGGACTGATTCACAGGGTAAAGGCTCTCATACCCGTTATTATACCGTTGTTTATATCATCTTTCAGGCGTGCCGGCGAGCTTGCTTACGCAATGGAGTGCAGGTGCTACCGCGGCGGCGAGGGAAGAACAAAAATGAAGGTAATGAAATTTTCTGCAAGGGACTTTGCGGCCCTCGCGGTTGTAATAATTTTTATGACGGCAATTGTTGCGTCTAATTATTTATTAAAAAATGTTATATGAGAAATTTGCTTTTAACAATTCAATATGACGGAAGTAATTATCACGGCTGGCAGGTACAGCAAAATGCCTTATCAGTTCAGGAGGTTTTTCAAAACGCCGTCGAAAGGGTCTTTTCCGAAAGGCTTGATATAATCGGTTGCAGCAGGACAGATACGGGTGTTCACGCAAATATGTACTGCTTGACATTAAAAACCGATATGAACATAAGCGATGACGGTGTAATCTTTGCGCTTAACACAATGCTTCCGCCCGATATATCGGTTACCGGCTGCCGTGAGGTTTGCGATGATTTTCATCCCCGTTATTCCTGCAGGTCGAAAGAATATATTTATAAAATATATAACGGAAAAATAAGAAATCCTTTTTACCATAAATATGCTCTTCATTATAGGTATAATATTGACGCCGATTATCTTAACAGAGAATGCAAGGCGTTTATAGGCACATATGATTACCGTGCCTTTTGTTCCTCAAAAAGTGACGTGGAGGATTATGTCAGAACTGTTACAGGCTTTGATGTATGGCGTGAAAATGATATGGTATACTTCAGGGTTGAGGCAGACGGCTTTCTCTACAATATGGTAAGGATTATGGTCGGCACTCTGCTCTTTGTTTCTGAGGGTAAAATTAAAGAGGGAGAGCTTATTAATATAATAAATTCAAAAAACAGGAGAGCGGCAGGTAAAACAGCCCCGCCTCAAGGGCTTTATCTGAACAAAATCAATTACTGACAGGTGGCGCTATGGCTGGCAATCAACGTGAAATGGAACGCCGTGAAAGGCGTGTCCAAAAGGAGAGAAAACATAAAAAAATATTATGGATAATCATTGCTGTTATTGTTCTTATCCTTATTATTATGAAAGTCTGTGAAATTAATATTAATTCCGTAAAGGAGCGTTTTACTGATGAGGATGGGAAATTCACTTTAACACATGGAGTAGCGGAAGATAATTTTCCGTATAGTCTTGACGCGTCTCAAAATGTATCTGTAATCAATATCAATAATAAGCTGGGTATCATGACGCCGAGCAGTTTTACCGTTCTTAACAGCAATGACGCTGACACCGAGTATGTATTTGAACACGGCTATTCAAATCCTGTTCTTGAAACAGCGGGGATTTATTCGCTGATATACGATCAGGGCGCTAAAAATTACAGGCTTGATACTGTAAGCTCTGCCGTATATGAGCAGGAAACGGAGAATACTATTTTATGTGCGGATGTTTCAAAAAACGGTACAGTTGCCGTTGCCACAACATCAAACGAAAAAATCTGCGATATTACCGTTTATTCAAAATCGCTTGAAAAGACGCTTCAAATCAGTACCTCTGACGGATATATAGTTGCAATGGCGCTGAGCGATAACGGAAAAAAGGTTGCCGCCGCTGTTATAACAGGTGAAAACGCGGACTTAAAAACATCTGTTTACCTATATGATGTATCGAGCGGTTCAGCTGACGCAAAAGCGATTGAGTTGCCGCATGGCTCGGTCATTGACATCAGCTATACATCAAAAAATGTTATAGTTGTCGGTGACAGCTACGCGGGAATGATCAAAAGCAGCGGCAAATATGAGGAAATCTATGCAGAGGACTCTATAAGCGCACGCTGTATCAGCTATACTCCTGCGGGCGATTTGATTCTGGTTTATAATTCGTACAGCAATTCAACGGATAATGTTGTGTCTTATATAAAATCAAACGGAAAAATAAAAAATGAAATAAAGGTCAGCGGCAATATTAAATCCGTAACCGCATCATCAAGTCTTGTCAGCGTTCTGACAAACAGCGAAATTATCAGCTTCAATCTTTCAAATTCCGAGGAAAAAGGAAGAATATTAACCGATGATTCGTCAAAATCCATTTGCCGTATGGGTTCTGAAATTTTTGTTCATAAACAGTCGTTTATTGACAGAAGCGAGGCAGAAACAAATTGAATTACATTGATTTAGCGTTTATAATAATAACTGTTTTAATGGTAATAATAGGCGCGCGAAAGGGATTCCTCGTATCTCTTTTAAGTATGCTGAGATTTTTTATCGGCGTACCTCTTTCGTTTTTTGTAAGCGGAAGGTATTATCAGCAAGCTTACGACAGCTTTATAAAAGAGAATGCCTACAATGAGGTCTTAGAGAAAATCAGTCAGTCACAGTCCGTAAACAGCATCATTAAAGCTGTTGATGAATTTACAGATTCACTGCCGAGCGTATTTTCTCAGGGTATTGATACGGATTCTTTTAAAAATCTTTCCGTTGAGGAAATAAGCAGAACAGTGACCGATTCGGTTGTTGAGCCGATTGCGCTGATTATAATTAAAATAATTCTGTTCATAATAACCTTTGTTCTTTTTTATATTGCCGCGGGCATAGTTATTTTCCTTATAAAAAGTCTTCAGAAAAAGGAGCATATGCCTCTAAAGCACACAAATTCTTTTCTCGGGGGAGTGTTCGGACTGCTCAAGGCAGTTGTCCTGATATTTACCGTTTCAACAATCATAGGCTATATGTCTGATATTCTTCCTCAGGATAATTCATTTATAAAGCAGGCTGAAAGCAGTTATGCTTTGGAATTTATAAATACTGATAATCCGCTTTTGAAACCGTTATAGGAGGTATAAATATGAGTGATTTTAAGAAAAATGTCAGTGAGCTTTTTGAAGGCTGGAACACTATTCCGAACTGGCTTTCATTTATAAGAATTGCGCTTATTCCCGTATTTGTTGTACTGTTTTTAAAGGGACAGATTTTAACTGCGGTTATTATTATGATTTGCGCGGCGCTTACTGATTTGTTTGACGGTAAGATTGCGAGAAAATTCAATCAGGTATCCAATCTCGGAAAAATACTTGACCCTATTGCCGATAAACTTTCTCAGATGGCGATTGTTGTGGTTTTGATTGTTACATACTGGGATAATGCGATTAAGTATCTCTTTATGTTTTTTATTGTAAAAGAGCTTATTATGATTATCGGAGGGGCAATCCTGCTTTCACTCGGTATGCGTCCTACTGCTGCTGAAATTTGGGGCAAGGTTGCGACTAATGTGTTTTATATCGGTATGATTTTCATACTTGCGTTTGGTAAAAACGGTGCGCTGTGTGACATTACAGGTTTTACGCTTCCGGATGTTGTCACATGGATTTTAGTTACAATTTCCGCGATTTGCACGCTTATTTCACTTCTCGGATATGCTCCCGGATTTATCCGCCAGCTTAAAGAGAATAAGAAAAAAGAAAATCAATAAAATATAAAATAATATAGATATTCGGGCAAAGTAAAACAAATTTGAACACGGTTTAATCTTCTGATTTGCTTTGTCCGGTTGTTACAGACTTGTAATACAGGGAGAGGTTAAATGAAAAGACAGATTTGTTCAAGATGCGGTGAAAGACCTGCGGTAGTTTTTATACAGAAAATGGAGGGAGAAAAGACTGTCCCGGAGGGCTTTTGCATAAAATGCGCCAGAGAGCTTAATATCGGCTCAATTAATCAGATGATTGATAAAATGGGCATTTCGGACGATGAGCTTGAGATGGCGTCCGAGCAGATGGCGACTTTTATGGAAAATATGGGCGACTTCGATTTCGGCAGTCTCGGTGATATGTTTAATCCTGAAAATATGGACGGAGCCCAGACAATGCCGTTCACCGATTTATTCGGCGGTGAGCTGACAGAGCAAAACGGCAACGCGGATACAAAAGGCGGCGGTAAAAGACGTTCAAAAAAGGGAAAAAAGAATTCACAGGACGAGACAAGAAAATTTTTAAATACGTATTGTAATAATCTTACCGACCGCGCAAAGCAGGGTAAAATTGATAATATCATCGGCAGAGAAAACGAGATTTCACAAGCTATCCAAATCCTTTGCCGACGTACCAAAAATAATCCCTGTCTGATAGGCGAGCCGGGCGTAGGTAAAACGGCTATTGCGGAGGGTCTTGCAATTCGTATTGCTAAGGGACAGGTGCCTGCACGCATTGCTGATAAGGAAATATATCTGCTTGATTTGACCGCTCTTGTTGCCGGTACTCAGTTCAGAGGTCAGTTTGAGGGCAGAATTAAGGGACTTGTTGATGAGGTTAAACACGAGGGAAATATTATTCTGTTTATTGACGAGGTGCATAATCTTGTCGGCACAGGCGATTCCGAGGGAACAATGAATGCCGCGAATATTCTTAAACCCGCTCTTTCTCGCGGCGAAATTCAGGTTATAGGCGCAACCACATTTAATGAGTACCGTAAGTATATTGAAAAGGACGCGGCGCTTGAAAGACGTTTTCAGCCGATTAAAATTGAGGAGCCGTCAATCGACGACGCTTACAAAATGTTACTCGGCATAAAAGGATATTACGAGGATTATCATAAGGTCTGCATCTCGGATTCTCTTGTTTACCGTGCCGTAACGATGTCCGAGCGTTTTGTTACAGACCGTTATCTTCCCGATAAGGCGATTGATTTGCTTGATGAAAGCTGTACCTGCGCAAACCTCAGAAATCCAGCAATCAGTAAATATCAGATGGCTCTTGACAGGAAGAAGCTTCTTGAGGGGAATATTGAAAAGCTCTCGGCGCCTGAAGAAAATGAGACAATTGACTACGAACTGATAACCAAGTTTAAGAGCGAGGTTATGCAGATTGACGCTACTCTTCCTGAGCTTGAGGAAAAGGCAAAGGATAACCAGGTAATTGAGGCTGATCTGGCAAAGGTAATTTCAATGTGGACCGGGATACCCGCCGCAAAAATTGAGCAGAATGATATTAAAAAGCTCGCGTCACTTGAGGATGAGCTTAAATTGCATATTATCGGACAGGACGACGCAATTGAAAAAGTAGCTAATGCCGTAAGGCGCGGAAGAGTTCAAATAAGTCCTAAAAAAAGACCGCAGTCCTTTATCTTTGTAGGTCCTACCGGAGTAGGTAAAACAGAGCTTGTTAAACGTCTGGCAGACGCATTATTTGACAGCCCCGATAATTTAATCAGACTTGATATGTCTGAATTTATGGAAAAGTTCAGCGTGTCAAGAATAATAGGTTCTCCTCCGGGATATGTCGGTTATGACGACGCGGGACAGCTTACCGAAAAGGTCAGAAGAAAACCATACAGCGTTATTCTTTTTGACGAGATAGAAAAAGCGCATAAGGACGTTTTGAATATTCTTCTTCAGATACTTGACGAGGGAAGAATTACCGACGCACAGGGCAGGACTGTAAACTTTGAAAATACTGTTATCATTATGACGTCAAATGCAGGCTCGACGGATTCCGCCTCACTCGGATTTAACAAGTCGGCAGGGGATATTAATAAAGAGGTTACAATGAAGGCTCTTGAAAGATTCCTGAGACCTGAATTCCTCGGCAGAGTTGATGAGATAGTTGTATTCAATGCGCTCAGCCATGATGATTTTGAAAAAATTGCCCGCCTTATGCTCGACGAGCTTGTTGAAAGCCTCAAGGATAAAGCAATAAATCTCGTTTATGATGACTCTGTACCTGTATTTCTTGCCAAAGAGGCATACGGCTCAAAGAAAAATGCGCGCGGACTGCGTGATGCCGTTAGACGTGAAGTTGAGGAAAAGCTTGCTAATGCGATTGTTTTCAATCAGGATGAGCAAATTGATGCCTTTACTTTATCAGCGCAGGATAAAATTGCAATAAAAATAAACTAAATTTTAAAAAAATACTTGACACTTCGGCGGTCATTATGTATAATAATGACCGTTATATGCGGGTGTAGTTCAATGGTAGAATCCCAGCCTTCCAAGCTGGTCGTGTGGGTTCGATTCCCATCACCCGCTCCATTTTGCGCTGATAGCTCAGCTGGATAGAGCAACTGCCTTCTAAGCAGTAGGTCGGGGGTTCGAGTCCCTCTCAGCGCGCCATAAGAGACACAGGATAACAGCACTCAGGTGCTTTTATATATATGGTGGGATTAGTTCAGTTGGTTAGAGCGCCAGTTTGTGGCACTGGAGGTCATCGGTTCGAATCCGATATCCCACCCCACTATTTGTTCATATATATTGAGCGCAGGTTCTGGTTTAATATGATTGAATCAGAGTCTTTTTTATCCCAAAATATTGGGGTGTAGCCAAGCGGTAAGGCAACGGACTTTGACTCCGTCATGCGTGGGTTCGAATCCCGCCTCCCCAGCCAGCACCTCGATAACAACGGGGTGATATGATCCATTAGCTCAGATGGCAGAGCACTTGACTTTTAATCAAGGTGTCCGGGGTTCGACTCCCCGATGGGTCACCAGTCAAAAGCCTTGAAATCCCTTTATTTACACGGATTCCGGGGCTTTTATTTTTCTTTAATAATATTCTATGGATTAACGGTGATTTTATAGTAATTTGTATCATTTTTCCAATTCGTTAAAATCATTGACAAAGTGATTGTATGAATGTTAATATTATTACTATTATAAAACAAATCAGATATATATTGTTGAGATACAATATTCAGATTATTATAACAGGACTTACGGGGGAGAAGTTTTAAATTATGAAAAAAAGGTTTATTATTATTTTACTTTCTATAATAATCGCACTGAGTATGATTCCGTCATATACGGTTTTTGCCGCAAATTATACTACTTTGGGCAAGAGCAATACCTTTTATTTAGCGCCATCAATTTCATCAGTTTATGCAAACAATGAGGGAACAGTGATTAAATGGAAAAAGGTAAAAGGCGCTGAAAAATACAGAGTTTTCTACAAAACAGGAAACGGAAGCTGGAAAAAGATAACTGATACCGCCTCTGCAAGCTACACTTGGAAAAAAGCTAAAATAGGAACGAAATATACATTTACCGTAAGGTGTATATCACGTGACGGTAAGAAATACACCAGCAGCTATGATGCCGCCGGAAAGAGCATAACATCACTTGCCGTTCCTAAAATTTCTTCAATATCTAATGCCGTTTCAGGTGTTAAGCTTAATTGGAGCAAGGTAAACGGCGCTGAAAAATATAAGGTATTTCGCAAAACAGGAAATAATGGCTGGACTGTTATAGGTACTGCTTCGTCCGCAGGTTTTACGGACAAAACAGCTAAAAGTGGAACAAAATATACCTATACCGTTCGCTGCGTAAGCAAATCAGACAGCTATATAAGCGGTTACGATACTTCAGGCAAGAGTATTACATTTCTTTCCGCTCCGTCCATTTCATCAGTTTATGTTAACAACGCCGGAACTGTGATAAAATGGAATAAGGTGAAAGGCGCGGCAAAATACAGAGTATTCTACAAAACAGGAAACAGCGGCTGGAAAAAGATAACTGATACCGCGTCAACAAGCTATACATGGGGAGGAGCTATAACCAAAACTAAATACACCATTACTGTAAGGTGTGTAACCGCAGACGGCAAAGCATACGCCAGCAGCTTTCATCAGGGAAAGAGTATAACAAGTTTTTCTGCTCCGAAAATTTCTTCAGTCAGCGCGACTAACTCAGGAACAGTGATTAAATGGAGTAAGGTAACTGGCGCTGAAAAATACAGGGTATTACGTAAAACAGGAAATAAAGGATGGACTGTTATAGGTACAGCCGTTTCCACAAGCTTTACGGATAAGAACGCCGCAAAGGGAACGAATTATACTTACACAGTCCGCTGTGTAAGCAAATCAAACGGCTATATTAGCGGTTATGACGTTTCGGGTAAGAGCTTTACCGCTCTTTCTGTTCCCAAAATCTCATCAATCTCATCAACGGACGCGGGAGTTGTTATCAAATGGGGCAGAATTTCAAAGGCTGAGAAGTACAGAGTATACCGTAAAACAGCAAGCGGAAACTGGGTTGCTCTGACAACCACGGCATCAACAGCCTTTACAGACAAAAAAGCTAAAAGCGGAACAAAATATACATATACCGTTCGCTGTGTAACTCCGGACGGAAAGGCATATGCCAGCGGTTACAATACTGCCGGAAAGAGTATAACGTTTCTTGCCGCTCCTAAAATTTCGTCCATTTCGGCTACTTCCGGCGGAATTAAGCTTAAGTGGGGAAAAGTTAAGGGCGCTGAAAAATACAAAATCCTTCGCAAAACAGAAAATGGAAAATGGACCTCTATAGGCGTTACCGCTTACACCAATTTTACTGATATTCAGGTAAAAAAAGGAAAAAAGTATACTTACACGGTTAGATGCGTAAACAGAAGCGAAAACAGCTATACAAGCAGTTATGACGCTACGGGCAAAAGTGCTAAATCAGTTTCCTCCCCGTCAACCAAAAATGATATGGTACGGGTAGCCGAAAGTCAGTTAGGTTACACAGGAGGAAGAAAAATCTGGACGTGGGCAGGTTACAAAAGGCGCGTGCCGTGGTGCAATCTTTTCATTACCTGGTGCGCAAATGAGCTTGGATACTATCAATCCGGCAGAATTCCTCTTTATCAGGCACCGCGGGATTCGGCAAAATGGTTTAAGTCAAAAGGTCAGTTTAAGAGCGCAGGTTATGCTCCGAAAGCCGGAGATTTGATTTACTTCGTTCTTTACGGAGAGTCAACGCCTTACCATGTAGGTCTTGTTGAAAAATATGAAAACGGAACGGTTTACACGATAGAGGGTAACTCGGACGACGTTGTTAAGAGAAGAAGCTATTCGCACAGCAATTCTCGTATTTACGGCTACGCAACACCCGATTACGGTCATAATTAAAAAATATAAGGAGGGCGGCTTTCAGCCGCCCGATACTTTTTCGCTATTTTCTATACATATTAAATAAACAAGGAAATGAATTGCTCGTCTGCTTGAAAAACAGCACCCCTCGACGGAGTTATACATCGGGGGTGTCGTTGATAAAATGATTTGCGTCGCAGCACAGAGTATATGTTAATATTATAATAGACCATATGGACTGTTTCACAAAGCCGAATGTAACCTTTTGATATAATTATTTAAGGTGATATTATGGTTACAAGGTTAAGAGAATTGAGAGAGGATAATGATCTTACGCAAGAGGTTTGTGCCAAAATAGCGTACATTTCTAAAAAATCTTATATATGATATGAAAAGGGAGCGCGTATAGTTCCTCTTGACGCAGCAAAACGCTTTGCGAAATATTATAAAACATCAATTGATTATATTTCAATGCTCACAGATAATAAAACACCATATAAATAGCCGAAAGTCATTTGCTATTCACCCAAAAAGTCAGATACTTCATAAGGTGCATATCAGTTGCTCTCGGCTTGATTTTTTACTATAATCATTTTTGTATATATTATTAATAAATCTAAAAATCAAATAATACTTTTACTGTTCTTATTCGTTTAAGTGTTCATTAATAGTGGTGATTTCGGTATATTGCTGATGGTATATTTTCAGAAGATTGGTTTCCGTTTCTTTTGAAACATTGCCAAAATCATATCTTCTTTTCCCGTCTTTGCTTATGATACCGTAAGCTGTGTTTCCATATAATACTACCTTTCCCTCATCATTATTATAATATCCCCTTTTAATTTGTATAATTCAAAATCGCTGTATTATTATAAAAATATTAACGTTGAACACTTTAATTTTTGATTGAAATTATAACTTTTACAATGAAATCGCTAATTCATATATTACGTAAATAATTTTATATAAGTTCTCCCAAATGATGATTTGGGAGAATTTTTTTGTTATGTATCAACTTTGTTTATTTTCATTTGAATACACATCTTTACTTTTATTAATGTTTATAATATAATAGATTATATGCGAAAAAATGTTCAAAAAAGAGTCAGGTGCTTAGTATGGATAAGTTTAAGCTTGTTAGTAAATATAAGCCGACAGGTGATCAGCCACAGGCAATCGACGCTCTCGTCAATGGTATTTTAAACGGCGACAGAGAGCAGACGCTTATGGGCGTTACAGGCTCAGGCAAAACCTTTACAATGGCAAATATTATCGAAAAAATCAATAGACCGACTCTCGTTCTTGCTCATAACAAAACTCTCGCCGCGCAGCTTTGCAGTGAATTTAAGGAGTTTTTTCCCGAAAACGCGGTTGAATATTTTGTTTCTTATTACGATTACTATCAGCCGGAGGCCTATGTTCCGACAACGGATACTTACATTGAAAAGGATTCCGCAATTAATGAGGAGATAGACAAGCTTCGCCACTCCGCAACTGCCGCGCTTTTTGAACGCAGAGATGTGATTATAGTTGCTTCCGTATCCTGTATCTATTCCATAGGTGACCCCATTGATTATCAGAGCATGGTTATTTCTCTGCGAACAGGTATGGAATACGGAAGAGACGCGCTTATAGAAAAGCTCGTTTCAATTCAGTATGAGCGCAATGATATTAATTTTGTCCGCAATAAATTCAGAGTCAGAGGCGATACGCTTGAGGTATTTCCGGCAGGCTCCTCGGGCAATGCGGTAAGGATTGAATTTTTCGGTGATGAGATTGACAGGATTTGTGAAATACAGCCGCTGACAGGTAAGGTTGAGGGTATTCTCTCGCACGTATGTCTTTATCCCGCGTCGCACTATGTTGTCAGCGCTGAAAAAATGAATGCAGCCATTAATAAGATATATAATGAAATGGTTGAAAGAGTAGCTTACTTTGAGGAAAAGGGCAAGCTCCTTGAGGCGCAGCGTATCAAGGAACGCACAATGAACGATATTGAGATGCTGAGAGAAACAGGGTTTTGCAAGGGTATTGAAAACTATTCAGCCGTTATGAGCGGAAGAAAACCGGGAGAGGCGCCCTTTACGCTGATTGATTATTTTCCTGATGATTTTCTCCTTTTCTGTGATGAAAGCCACGTTATGCTGCCACAGGTAAGAGGAATGTATGCAGGCGACAGAGCGCGTAAGGAAAGCCTTGTTGAGTATGGATTCAGACTTCCGAGCGCGCTTGACAACCGCCCATTGCAGTTTGATGAGTTTTACGGCAAGGTTAATCAGGTGATATTTACATCCGCAACTCCCGGTCCTTTTGAAAGGGAGAGAAGCACGCAAATTGTTGAGCAGGTTATAAGACCTACCGGACTTCTTGACCCTGTAATTACGGTCAAGCCTACTGAGGACCAGATGGACGATCTACTGTCTGAAATCAATATGCGCGCTCAGCGTAAGGAAAGGGTGCTTGTAACAACTCTGACAAAGGCGATGGCGGAGGATTTGACAAAATACCTTGAGGGCTTTGATGTCAGAGTGCGTTATATGCACCACGACATTGATACTATTGAGCGGATGGAAATCATACGGGATTTGCGTCTTGGTGAGTTTGACGTTCTTGTAGGCATCAACCTTCTGCGTGAGGGGCTTGATATTCCCGAGGTGTCGCTTGTAGCGATATTAGACGCTGATAAGGAGGGCTTTCTCCGCTCGGAGACCTCACTTGTTCAGACAATCGGACGTGCCGCGAGAAATGCAAACGGCGAGGTAATTATGTATGCGGACAGCGTTACTCCGTCTATGGAGCGTGCGATTACCGAAACTGTAAGAAGAAGAGAAATTCAGGAAAGATATAATAAAGAAAACGGAATTGTTCCTCAGACCATTAAAAAGGATGTCCGTCAGATTATTGAGATTACATCTAAGGAAAAGCTTGAGGGCAAGCGTAAGCATCTTAATAAGAGAGAAAAACAGCTTCTTATTAATCAGCTTACCAAGGAAATGAAGGAGGCGGCTCGTATGCTTGAATTTGAACACGCCGCTTTCCTGCGTGACCAGATTGCCGAGTTGGAGAAATAAAAATTAATGACAAAATTATTTAAAGATAAAAATTTTTGGAAAACAGCGGTTAAGCTGTCAATACCCGTTGCGCTTCAGAATCTGCTGACAAGCTCTTTCACACTTGCCGATACGCTTCTTGTAAGCAGCCTGGGAACGGTTGCGCTTTCGTCCGTCGGTATGATGGGGCAATGGGCATGGCTTATGAATATGATACTTATCGGCTTTTGCTCGGCAACGACTGTTTTTATTTCGCAGTTCTGGGGTATCAGGGATATAAAGAAAATCAGGCGAATAAGCGGTATCTCAATTTTATTCGCGCTTGGCGCGGCAGTTTTGTTTACCGCCGTGAGTCTTGCGGTACCGGGCGGGGTTGTACGGATATTTAACTCTGATAAGGATGTTATTGCGTCAGGCGCGCAGTATCTGAGGATAGTCGCGTTTTCATTTATTCCCGTTGCGCTGACAAACATACTCGCCGCAATTCTGCGTGCCGTTGAAAACGTTAAGCTGCCGATGTATGTTTCGGCATTTACGACCGTGCTTAACATATTCCTTGATTACAGTATGATTTTCGGTAAATTCGGATTTCCTGTGCTTGGTATTAAAGGTGCGGCGCTTGCTACGGTAATTTCAGCGTGGCTCGGCGTAGCGCTGATTATCGTTGTGTCTTTGATTCAAAAAAATATTTTAATCGGCAGTTTTCGTCAGTTTTTCAGTTTTTCAAGGCAGGAGCTGACCGCTTATGTTTCAAAGGCATGGCCTGTCGTACTCAATGAGAGTATGTGGGGCGCAGGTACCTTTGTGTATAATATAGTTTTCGGCAATATGGGATATGAATATTTTTCCGCCCTCACAATTGTAAGGAGCTTTGAAAATATAGCGTTTGTCATTTTTATAGGCTTGTGCAGTGCGGCATCGGTTATGATAGGAAAATCAATCGGTCAGGGCAAAATAGAAAGAGGACTGCTTGATGCAAAACGCTTTATGGTGCTTGTACCGACGCTTGCCGTAATGGTTGCTGTTATGATAATCATTTTCAGAGGACAGTTAATCAGCATATTCAATATGGGAAATAACATAAGCGCGACAACGCTTGATACCGCAATGACAATAATGGTGATTTACGCGGCTGCGTTTCCGTTCAGAATGATGCCGTATTTGGAAATTGTTGCAATTTTCCGTTCGGGCGGCGATACTGTTACGGGAGCAAAATATGAGCTTCTTTGCCTTTGGGCATTGTCGGTTCCTGCGACCATTATTGCGGTTTATCTGCTTAAGGTACCGTTTGCGGTTGCGTTTGCGGTAATGTATATCTTTGAGGATATACCTAAAAATATCACTTGCATGCGGTATTACTTAACTAAAAAATGGATTAAGCCTGTTACAAGCGAAGGTATCAGGGGGCTTAAAGAGTTTAACAGTAAAAGGGCTGGTGAAAAGTAGTGGCTAAGAATATAGTTATCAAGGGCGCAAGGGAGCATAATTTAAAAAATATTGATATTGAAATTCCGAGAGATAAGCTCATTGTGTTTACAGGTCTTTCAGGCTCGGGCAAATCAAGCCTTGCGTTTGACACAATTTATGCTGAGGGACAGCGCAGGTATGTTGAATCGCTTTCCTCTTACGCAAGGCAGTTTTTGGGGCAGATGGAAAAGCCTGATGTGGATTATATCGACGGTCTTTCTCCTGCAATTTCAATCGACCAGAAAACGACGAGCCGAAATCCGCGTTCAACAGTAGGCACTGTTACTGAAATTTACGATTACTTAAGGCTTCTTTATGCTCGGATAGGTATTCCGCACTGTACCAAATGCGGAAGGGAGATTACTCAGCAGACCGTTGACCAGATAGTTGACATCGTTCTTAAGCTTGAGGATAAGACGAAAATACAGATCATGTCGCCGATTGTCCGGGGACGAAAGGGCGAGTACGTTAAGGAGCTTGACAATGTACGCAAGTCAGGTTTTGTCCGTGTCCGCGTGGACGGCTCTGTATATGACCTGTCCGAAGAAATTAAAATGGACAAGAATAAAAAGCATAACATTGAGGTTATTGTCGACAGACTTGTTATCAGCGATTCTATCAAGTCACGTCTTACAGATTCCATTGAAACGGCAACGCAGCTTTCAGACGGTGTTGTAATAATAGATATAGTGGGTGACAGGGAGGAGCTTTTTTCACTCAACTATGCCTGCCCTGAGCACGGCGCAGTTATTGAGGAAATGAGTCCGCGTATGTTTTCCTTTAACAATCCGTTCGGCGCCTGTAAAAAATGTTCGGGTCTCGGCTCATATAAGGAGATTGACCCCGACTTGATTATCCCGAATAAGAAGCTTTCAATTAATCAGGGCGCAATTAAAGCGTCGGGCTGGAATATCAATGACGGCTCAATCGCGAAGATGTACTATGAGGGACTTGCAAAGGAATACGGCTTTTCGCTTGACGTGCCGATTGAGATGATACCCAAGGAGGGTCTTAATGCCATTCTCTACGGTACAGGCGATAAAAAACTGACAATGAAACGTGTGACCTCGTACGGTACGGGAACATATAAAAATACCTTTGAGGGTATTATATCAAATCTGAAACGCAGATATGACGAAACCACATCAGACTGGGCGAGAAGCGATATTGAAGCGGTTATGACAACATGTACCTGCCCCGATTGCAAGGGTTCGCGTCTTACTCCTGAAATTATGAGCGTAACCGTCGGCGGAAAAAACATTTATGAATTCTGTCAGATGCCGATAGGCGAGGAGCTTGATTTTATCAATAATCTTGAGCTGAACGAAAGGGAAAAGCTAATCGGAACGCTTGTAATTAATGAGATTAAAGAGAGGCTGGAATTTCTTAATTCAGTAGGACTTGAATACCTTTCGCTTTCACGTGAGGCGGCAACGCTCTCAGGCGGTGAGGCGCAGCGTATCCGCCTTGCCACTCAAATAGGTTCCTCCCTTATGGGAGTGCTATACATTCTTGACGAGCCGTCAATCGGTCTGCACCAAAGGGATAATAATAAACTGCTTGACACGTTAAAACATCTTCGTGATTTAGGAAATACGCTAATTGTTGTTGAGCATGATGAGGATACAATGCGAAATGCCGATTACATTGTTGATATAGGTCCGGGAGCAGGTGTTCACGGCGGTGAGCTGATAGCGGCAGGAACGGCAGACGATATAATTAATTGTGAAAAATCAATTACAGGTATGTACCTCAGCGGAAAACGCTCCATTCCTGTGCCAGAGAAGCGCAGACAGGGAAACGGTAAGAAGCTGACGATTTATAAGGCAGCCGAAAATAATCTTAAAAATATTGATGTTGAAATTCCCTTGGGAAAATTTGTTGCCGTTACCGGCGTTTCAGGCTCTGGCAAATCAAGCCTTGTTAATGAAATACTGAATAAATATTTATCAAATGTTTTGAACGGAGCAAAAAAGCGTCCGGGAAAATTTGAAAAAATCACAGGCGCGGATAATCTTGACAAGGTTATCAATATCGACCAGTCGCCGATAGGAAGGACTCCCCGCTCAAACCCCGCAACTTATACGGGTGTTTTCAATGACATACGGGAGCTTTACGCACAGACTTCCGACGCAAAGCAGAGGGGATATAAGGCAAACCGCTTTTCGTTTAATGTCAAAGGGGGACGGTGCGAAGCGTGTCAGGGCGACGGAATTGTTAAAATAGAAATGCATTTCCTGGCGGACGTCTATGTTCCGTGCGAGGTGTGCGGAGGCAAGCGTTATAACCGTGAAACGCTCGAGGTTAAATTCAAGGGTAAGTCAATTTATGACGTGCTTGAAATGACGGTTGATGAAGGAATGGAGTTTTTTGCTCAGCAGAAAAAAATATACAATAAGCTGAAAACCCTTTCAGATGTCGGACTCGGATATATAAAAATCGGACAGAGCGCCACAACGCTTTCAGGCGGCGAGGCACAGAGGGTAAAGCTCGCAACCGAGCTTTCAAGAAAAAGCACGGGAAAGACTATTTATATCTTAGACGAGCCTACAACGGGACTTCATACCGCTGATGTTCACAGGCTTGTAAATGTCGTAAATATGCTTGTGGATTCGGGAAATACGGTCGTTGTAATCGAGCATAATCTTGATATTATTAAGACGGCGGACCATATAATTGACCTCGGTCCGGAGGGCGGAAACGGCGGAGGAAAAATTGTAGCGGCAGGCACTCCCGAGGAAGTTGCTAAATGCAAAAAATCATATACGGGTCAGTATCTTAAAAAGTATCTGTAAAATGATGCCCCGCATTATTTTTAATGCGGGGTCTTAACGTTTTATGAAGTGTTTTATCGGATTACTTTACAGCTTTTTCGTGTTGAAAAACATAAATTAATATGATAAAATCAAAGTGGAATTCATCTTTTGAGAAACGGAGAATTTGTATGAGAAATCATGAGGTAACACAGCGTAAGCCGCTTCTTAATCCTGACGGTACTCTGAGAGAGCCCGGATGGAGCAGACAGCTTGTTCAGATTTATAACAGAAAGGATATTAAAAAGAGAAAGACGAGAATTAAGGAATGGGATTATTACTGCATAATCTCAAATAAGCATAATATAGGTGTTTGCTTTACGGTCTCCGATTTAGGCTATCTTGAACTTGAAAGCGTCAGCTTTCTTGATTTTAATAAGCCCTTTGAGCATACTCAGGGCAATATGGCGCCGTTTCCAATGGGTAGGCTCGCTATGCCCTCAACCTCTGAAAAAGGTGATGTTAAAGTTAAAAACGGAAAATTCGCCGTTGAATTTCTGGTTGAGAATAACAGGCGCATTATACGATGTGACTTTCCCTCATTTGATGACGGAAAAGGGATAAAGGTAAACATAACTCTTGAAAATCAGCCGGAGGACACAATGGTAATCGCAACCCCGTGGGCTGAGGATAAAAAAGCATTTTATTATAATCAGAAGATTAACTGTATGCGTGCCTGCGGTAAGGTTGAGTATGACGGCAGAATATATGAGCTTTGTCCTGAAACGGATTTCGGCTGTCTCGACTGGGGCAGAGGTGTGTGGACATATAACAACTACTGGTACTGGGGTTCGGGTTCGGGACAAATTGACGGTCACCGTTTCGGCTTTAATATAGGGTATGGTTTCGGAGATACGTCAAAAGCAAGCGAAAATGTAATTTTCTATGACGGTACCGCTCATAAGATTGACGACGTTGTTTTCAATATCAGCGATAATTTTACCGACCCGTGGACATTCACTTCATCAGACGGCAGATTTAAAATGGACTTTGTGCCGATTATCGACAGGAGTGACTACACGAGCGCCGCGAATCTTATTGTCACCGACCAGCATCAGGTGTTCGGCAGAATGACAGGAAAGGCAGTTCTTGACGATGGTACTGTTGTTGAGATAAAGGACTTTCTCTGCTTTGCTGAAAAGGTTCATAATAAATATTAGGATTGCTAAGTTGGCAGAGCTTTTGCTCTGCCTCAGACTGTCGATAAAGCGGTCTGAATCACGCCTAAAAAACAGGGATATAAAATATTATATATTTAAAAACAGCATACCATTTCATTGTTGAATTTATTTTAATATTGAGAAAGCCGATTGAATATCGAATTCAAGCGGCTTTCGGCGTTTTCACCTTTTGGCAACTCTACCGTACCCTTGTACGCCTACGAATTGCCAAAAGGTGAATTCAGTTCCATTCCTCGAAGTCTGCCGGCAGAGCTCTTGCTCTGCCTTTTTTGTTATCGCTTTTTAATAAATGTTTATTTATGTAATTTTTTGTAATTATTTTTAAATTTATATTTATTTTATTTTTTATTTCTGTTATAATGTTTAATAAGTGTGCAAAGAAGGAGTGACAAAATGAAAAAAATTAAATTGTTTTCAGTAATTTTGATTTTGTCGCTTTTACTTGCGGGCTGCAATAATTTCAAGCTTGCGACCTCTATTGACGATTTGATTTCACCCGTGTCACCAAGCGGTGATAACGCGGGCGTACAGAATGCGGTAAGCGAGCTTTGCAAGTCAGGCTATCTGATTAAAATACCGTCAGGCGGAGATTATACAACCTCTTATATTTTCCATAATTTAGATTCAGATGAAAATGATGAGGCGATTGCGTTTTATGAGCCGTCTGATGATCGCGGTACGGTAAGCCTTGCCGTTTTAAAAAAATCGGATGATAAGTGGAGTGTTATTGATAACATAAAAGGCGAAGGCAGTGATGTTAAGTCAGTCGATTTTTGTGATGTCAATGATGACGGGGCGGAGGAAATTCTTGTCTGCTGGAGCTTTATTTCAAAGTCAACCACCTTTAAGCTGAGTGTATACAGCCAGGGACAGACTGACGGCGAATATAAGCTTAAACCGATTTCCGATTCCATTACGGCAGGCGAATTTGTCTGTGCGGATATAAATGAGGATAAGGTAAACGAAGTAGTTGTGTTCAATATCGGCTCTTCCGGCGAATCACCCTCTGCACAGCTTTATTCATTTAAAAATAACCGAAAGAGCCTTATAGGTGAAACGAAGCTTGACAGTACAATTATTTCCTTTGAAAGCATAACCTGCGGAGTGACAGATGAGGGAATGAGTATTTATGCTGACGCGCTTAAGTCGGACGGAGATTCAATGCTGACTGAATTTATCTACTGGTCAAACTATTACGATTCAATCGTTTCTCCGTTTTACAGCTACAGCACGGGAAGAACAGCCGACACTACGAGAAGCAGTCTTATTGACTGCAAGGATATTGACGGTGATAAGACGATTGAGATTCCTCTTGATTTATCAGTGAAAAATCTCCCGTCACAAATCACGGCTCAGAACTGGGTCGCCTATGGAAATACGGTATTAAACCATAAGTGCTATTCGTATTCGTGCAAAAGGGATGCGTATTCGCTCGTAATTGACGACAACGATTTTTCAAAGCTCAGCGTTAAATACGACAATGATAAAAGAATGTTGTCTGCAGTTTCAAATGACAGTAAAAAAGAGTGCTTTAGCATCGTTACGGTGATTAAGTCGGCTTATAATTCAGACGATGAAAGGTTTAAGAATTATACGCAGATATTCAGCAATTCAGGCTTTGTTTATCTTGCAGGAGTGAACAGTCAGGCTGATATAAAATTTTCAGTTGAAGATTTGAAAAATATGATTAAACCCTATTGATTTTAAATTCAAAGGAGGAATTAACTTGAAAAAGGTATTGGTCGCAGAGGATGAGGAGTCAATCCGCGAGTTCATTGTAATTAATCTTACAAGGAGCGGCTATGAGGTTGAGCAGGCTGAAAACGGCGCTGTCGCTCTTGAAAAATTTACAAAAGAGGGCAGTAATTTTGACGTTGCCATTCTCGATATTATGATGCCTGAAGTTGACGGACTTGCTGTATGCAAGGAGCTTCGCAAGCGTTCATCTGATTTAGGCATAATTATGCTGAGCGCAAAAACTCAGGAAATGGACAAAGTTACGGGACTTCTGTTCGGTGCAGACGACTATGTGACAAAACCGTTTTCACCGAGTGAGCTTATGGCAAGAGTTGACGCTGTTTACCGGCGTGTTGAAATGACAAGGGGCTTCAGAAAAAATGATACAACGGGCGACAGCATTGTGCTTGATGAATTTGAGCTTAATCTCAGAAACAGAACGCTTTCTAAAAACGGAGAGCTGATTGAGCTTACTCAGGTTGAATTCCAGATTATTGAATACTTTTTTAAAAATCCGAACGCAGCCCTTTCAAGAACAGATATCCTTAAAACCGTATGGGGCGCAAATTATTTCGGTGATGAAAAAATTGTGGATGTAAACATCAGACGTCTCAGAATTAAAATCGAGGATAATCCGTCAAATCCGACAAGACTTGTTACGATATGGGGTCTCGGATATAAGTGGATAACGTCAAAGCAGTAATTAATTTCGGCAGGAAGCAAAATGAAAAGCAGAATAAGTGAAAAATTTCATATTCCTAAAATCGAGGGTATTACACTGAGATGGCTCATAAACATTCTCGGAGTAATTGCCGTGTTTTTCATTATTGTCTTTATTGTTTCCTCATTTGCTATAAAAAACCACTATTATTCAAATGTTGAAAGTATTTTAAGCTCAGGCACGTCAAATACCGCAACCGATTACTTTTCCTATAATCTTGAATCGGGTGTAACGCTTGAACAGTCGGCAACCGATTTTATAGACAGCTACAGCTATAAGGATAAAACGACAATCTGGGTAATTGACAGCGAGGGTCAGGTTATTATGTCCTCAAGCGGCTTTGCGATTGAAAAGCAGGATATGCCCGACTATAATCAGGCGCTTACAAGTCCGGATAACAGCGGAAAGTATATAGGAAAAATCGACAGCAACGAGAAGGTTATGGCAATCTGCCGCGCGATTAAAAATCCCGACGGTGATATTGCCGGCGCTGTTCGTGTAATGTCATCGCTTGAACAGATAGATAATCAGATAAGCTCAATGGTGTTTTTAATTTTTTTGGGTCTGTTAATTGTTTTTGCGATAATTATTTTTTCAAATCTCTTTTTTATCCGTTCAATCATAATTCCCGTGCAGGAGATTAATGAAACCACCAAAAAAATATCACAGGGCGATTATTCAGTTCGTATTGAGAAAAAATATAACGATGAAATAGGAAATCTTTGTGATTCAATAAACTCAATGGCAGAGGAAATCTCAACAACCGATAAAATGAAAAATGATTTTATTTCTACCATTTCGCATGAGCTGAGAACACCGCTCACATCAATTAAAGGCTGGGGAGAAACTCTTACTTTCGGTATGGATGACTCTGTTGACGAGGTTACAAAAAAAGGTCTTGAGGTTATTGTCAAGGAGGCAGGCAGGCTTGAGGGTTTTGTTGAGGAGCTTCTTGATTTCTCAAGGCTTCAAAGCGGAAGAATGAATCTGAAGCTTGCAAAGACGGATGTTTTTGCGGAGCTTGACGAAACCGTGTTCACCTTCCGCGAGAGAGCGCTGCGCGAGGGCATTGAGGTTAAATACAGTATTCCCGATGTTCCCGCAATAGCAAATGCCGACGCGAACAGGCTTAAGCAGGTATTTATGAATATACTTGACAATGCGCTGAAATATTCGCGTTCGCCAAGCAAGATTTTTGTTAAGGCGCAGTTTGTTAAACTGGACGGAGCTGATTTTATAAGTATTGCTATTGCCGACCAAGGCTGCGGTATAAGCAAGGAGGATTTGCCTCACGTTAAGGATAAGTTTTATAAGGCGAATGTTTCTGTGCGCGGTTCGGGAATAGGACTTGCGGTAACAAACGAAATCATCAATCTGCATAAGGGCAGACTTGAAATAGACAGCGAAGAGGGGAAGGGAACGCTTGTTACAATTTATCTTCCTGTTGAAAATGCACCGTCTGAAAACGAGCTTCAGGATATTTCACAAAGTCCGGACGACGCAGAAATAAGAAAAGGTATGGAAATGAAAGGCGAAAGCAATGAGTGATAAAAAAATACATAAAACCTCCGTCGGCGGTCAGGCGCTTATTGAAGGCGTTATGATGCAGGGACCAAAGGGAGTTGCGACCGCTGTAAGAAAAAGCGACGGCAGTATCCTTGTGGAGCATCACGAAATTAAACACGCAAGGGATAAAAATAAAATTTGGGGATTTCCCGTAATCAGGGGAATTGTTGCCTTTGTTGAGTCTATGATTCTCGGCTATAAAATGCTTATGTACTCTGCCGAAGCCTCCGGTATGGAGGATATGGAAGACGTTGAAATGAATCAGTTTGAAAAATGGCTTACCGATAAGCTCGGCGATAAGTTTATGAATATCATAATGGGTATTGCTGCTGTTTTAGGCTTTGCACTTGCATTTGTAATTTTCTTTTATCTTCCTGTTCTTGTGTTTAACAGGCTCAATGTATGGACACAGGGGGCGCTTACTCCCTGGCAGGGTACTATTGAGGGTGTGTTAAAGATTGCGATATTTGTTATTTATATCGCCCTTGTAAGTCAGATGAAGGACATTAAACGCACCTTTATGTATCACGGCGCGGAGCATAAATCAATTGCCTGTTACGAGGCAGGGCTTGAGCTAACTGTTGAAAATGTAAAAAAATGCACTCGTTTTCATCCGCGCTGCGGCACTTCATTTATATTTGTAATGCTGATTTTCAGTATTGTTTTAAGTACGGTGCTTTCAAAAATTTTTCCTGCCGTTGCTTCTGTCAGAATACTTTGGATGCTGTTAAAGCTTGCTTTTATTCCGCTGGTTATGGGACTTGGATATGAGTTTATCAAATATGCCGGCAGGCACGATAATCTTTTTGTTAAAATACTTTCCGCTCCGGGATTATGGATGCAGAGACTTACAACAAAGGAACCCGACGAAGAAATTATTGAGGTCGGAATAGAGTCACTTAAAGCGGTCATTACCGACAATCCGGAGGATGACGAAATAAAATGACCTTAAAGGAAGCGTATAATTACGGCGTTTATTTTTTATCCTGCAACGGTATAGATGAGGCTGAGTTCAAATCGCTTTGTATCGTATGCCACCTTGCGGGAATAAAAAACAGTGAGTATAGACTGCACACGCAGGACGATATAATTATGAAGCGTCTCGCCGATTTGCTCTGGCGGGTAAAAAGCGGTGAGCCTCTTCAGTATGTTATCGGTAAGTGGGATTTTTACGAAAGCGAGTTTTATGTCGGTAAGGGCGTTCTTATTCCGAGACCTGAAACAGAAGAGCTTTGCTCAATTGCAATAAAGCATATCAAAACTCTTGGTAAATGCATAGTATACGATTTATGCGCGGGCTCCGGCTGTATCGGAGTAAGCATTGCAAAGGCATGCCCCGATGCCGTGGTTTATATGATTGAAAAAAGCGAGGAAGCTCTGTTTTATTTATTAAAAAATTCAGATGGCATACCCAACGTAAAGATAATTTGCGCAGATATAAAGAACACAAATGATTTGCCGAAAGGCGATGTTATAATATCAAATCCGCCGTATATTAAAAGCGATGATATTCAGTCGCTTCAGGCAGAGGTTTTATATGAGCCCGTAATGGCTCTTGACGGCGGAAAAGACGGACTTGACTTTTACAGAATAATCAACGATAATTGGTTTGATATGTTAAATAAAGACGGACATATTTTTCTTGAAATCGGTGAAGGTCAGGGAAAAGAAATTTTAAATGTTCTTACACATTTTAGGAATATAGATATAATAAAGGATATATACGGTAACGACAGAATGGTTACCGCATTAAAAAAGGATTGATTTTATGAGTAGATTATCCGATATGATTTACTATCTGAGGGAAGGCGACTATTTAAGCTTTTTGATAATGGTTTTATCGACCTGTTTTGTTGTTTTCTGCTGTCTGCCGATTCACGAGCTTGCCCACGCTCTGATAGCCGATAAATGCGGTGACGACACAGCAAGGCTTAGGGGCAGGCTTACACTCAATCCCTTTGCTCATCTTGATATACTCGGTACCATAATGATTTTTCTTTTCGGTATAGGCTACGCGAATCCGGTCCCTGTCAATCCCGCAAGGCTTAAGCACCCGAGGCGGGATATGGCTCTGATTGCGCTCGCGGGTCCGGTGTCAAATCTGATTATGGGCTTTATATCCGTTTTTATGTTTTATATTTTTGGTTCTGTCAACTCGGAAAATCCCGCATTTTCGGCTCTTTCATATTTCTTTTATTATGCCGCGGCAGTTAATGTTTCACTAGCTGTATTTAATCTTCTTCCCATTCCTCCGCTTGACGGTTCAAGAATTCTTTCATCCGTCCTTCCCGATAAAATTTATTTCAAGATTGCCAGATATGAAAAATATATTATGATAGGCTTTATAATCATTCTTTTTACAGGAATTTTAAATGGAGTTATTTCATTTATTTCCGGCGCAATGATGGATTTTATTTCAATAATTCCGAGAGCGATATTTAATTAACAATGGAGCAAATAAATTATAAAATAGATGTATTTGAAGGACCTATGGACCTGCTGTTACATCTTATTTCAAAGCATAAACTGAATATTAATGATATTCCGATTGTTGAACTTGTCAATCAGTATGTTGATTATGTAAGGCGGATGCAGGAGCAGGATTTTGACATTGCGGGCGAGTTTCTTGAAATGGCGGCAAGGCTTATTTACATCAAAACCGTGTCACTTCTGCCTAAGCACGAAGAGGCAGAGATACTTAAAAAGGAGCTGACAGGCGAGCTTATAGAATATCGTGACTGCAAGCTGATGGCTAAAAAGCTCTCCGAGCAGACAGACGGCTTCAACCGCTTTGTCCGTCCTGCTCAGCAGGGGTATGTCAATTATGATTATGAACGCTTTCACGAGGGAGAGGAGCTTCTTAACGCATACATAAGCGCGGCAGGCAGGGGCAGACGCAAGCTGCCGCCTCCGCTTGATTCGTTTAAGGTTATAGTTGCAAAAAAGTTTGTATCTGTTGCGACTAAGGTAAGCACGGTTATGCGCAAGCTGTGGAGCGGTAAGAGGGTTAAATTCTTATCTCTCTTTCAAGACGCGCAGACTAAAAGCGATATGGTCGCAACCTTTCTCGCTGTGCTTGAGCTTGCAAAAACAAAGAAGATTACAATTGAGGGTGAAATGAGTAACCCCTCAGTTCAAATAGTAAATGAGGTAAATGATATTGAGCAGTAATAATGTTTTAGCGTCTCTGGAGGCTATGCTCTTTGCGGCGGGAGATCCCGTTGAACCCGCAAAGCTTGCGGAGGTACTGGATATTGATGTTGAAAATGTCATAAAAATGCTCGGTCATCTTGAGGCTGTGTATGATGAAAATGACGGCGGGCTAAGACTGATTCGTGTTGACGGTAAATATCAGCTCTGTACACGTGAGGAATACAGCGATGCTGTCAGAGCGCTTCTTGAAATAAAAAAGAATACTCCGCTCAGTCAGGCTGCCTTTGAGGTGCTTGCAATAGTTGCCTATAATAAAACGGTCACACGTTCTTTTATTGAGCAGATAAGGGGCGTTGATTGCAGCGGTCCTCTGTCAAACCTTATCCAAAAGGGACTTATTGAGGAAAAGGGCAGGCTTGATTTGCCGGGAAGACCTCTTGTTTACGGCACAACCGACAGATTTTTACGTTGCTTTTCACTTAACAGTCTTGACGATTTGCCCGACCTTCCTGAAAATACGGAGGAAAAGGACAATTCTCAGACATCCTTGTTTGAGGAAAACACCTCAAAGGATTCCCTGCTTGGCGAAAAAATGAATGAGAAACAGCAGGAGGACGGTGAATAATGAAGGTATTTTTAATTATTGTTGCCGTTCTGGTAATCTTGTTTGCCGTGATTTTTTCTCTTTCCGCAACCTTTACGATTGTTTATGATAAAGGCTGGAATACGAAAATCAAGGTGCTTTTTATAGAAAAGGAAATTGCTCTTTCAAAGCTTCTTTCTCTCATCCTTTTTCCGGAGAAAAGAGCGGAGGATATGTCAAAGAATGCTCAGGAAAAAAGGAAAAATAAAAAGAAAAATAAGACTGAGGTGAAAAAAGCGTCTGAATCATCTGATGATGTGAAGGATAAAAAAACCGAAAATCTTGATTTCGGCATTGCCCCGCCGCCTGAGAAAAAGGCTGAAAACAAGCCCGAGCAAAAGCCAAAATCAAATCCTATTAAGAAAATGTGGGACGAAGACGGCGTTGTCGGCATACTTTCCTTTGTGTCAAATCTTATTGAAACCGCAAATTCTGCCGTGCTTACTCTATTTAGGGGTTTACATATTTACTCACTTTATGTTATGATACTGGTGGGCGGTCCGGACGCCGATGTTATTGCACGGTCCTACGGAACGCTTTGCAGGTATTACTATCCCGTAAAGGGTATTATACTAAACGGTATGAAGGTTGATAACTACGATGATTATATTCAGCCTGATTTTATCGCGGACAGAACTGAAACTGAATTTCAGTTTATCGGCAGTATCAGTGTCGGACTTCTTCTCAGAGTAGTGCTTAAAGCTGGATTTATATTCTTAAAGAATTTAATTAATAATAAAAAAGGGGACTGAAATTATGAAAGAAACTCCGGTAAACAAAATAATGGAAAACACACTTGAAAAAATGCGTGAAATGGTTGATGTGTCAACTATTATCGGCGAGCCTATGGTAACAGGTGGAACAACCTTAATTCCTGTTTCAAAGGTATCGTACGGCTTCACATCAGGCGGCACTGACCTTCCGTCAAAGTCAAACGCTGAGCTTTTCGGCGGTGGCGGCGGAGGAGGTATTACCATTACTCCCGTTGCGTTTATTGTTATTGAAAACGGCAAGTGCAGAATGATGCAGATTAATAACTACACATCGTCTGCCGACCGTGCTATCGCAATGATACCTGAGCTTGTTGATAAGGTTACGGAGTTGCTTAAGGGCGACAAAACAGATGCTCCTGCCGAAGAAACGGCAAGCGAATAAGATTTTTATTATTCCGATTAATCACCTGCATATATATTATGTAGGTGATTATTTTGTTAAAGAGATTTTCTTTTTTGTTAGCGCTTTTGTTTATTTTCCCTATGACGGTGTACGGTGCCGATAATTCCGCTAAATGCGCAATAGTAATGGACGCCGACACAGGCATTATTCTTTACGAGAAAAATGCTTATGAGGAAAGACCGATTGCTTCAACCACCAAGATAATGACTGCGCTTTTGGCGATTGAAAGCAAAAGACTTAACGAAACGGTCAGAATAACAAATGAAATGCTGCAAACAGAGGGTACGTCTCTCGGATTGCGGGAGGGTGATACCCTCACACTCAAAGATCTTATTACAGGTATGATGCTGACTTCAGGCAATGATTCTGCGAACGCCGTCGCCTTTTTTTTGTCGGGAGGAATTAAAGAATTTTCCGCTCTTATGAATAAGCGTGCAGGTCAGATAGGTATGAAAAGCACACATTTTGTTACCCCGTCAGGTCTTGATGAGGGCGGGCATCATTCCACCGCTTATGATATGGCGCTTCTCACCTCTACTGCGGTTCAGAATAAAGACTTTTGCGAAATAGTTTCAATGCAAAGTGCAAAAATAATAGTTGGCAAAAAGGAAATAATGGTATATAATCACAACAAGCTGCTTGCAAGGGATGAAAACTTTTTCGGCGTGAAAACAGGCTATACCAAAAAGGCGGGAAGATGCCTTGTCAGCGCAAAAAACTATAACGGCAATAAGCTTGTCTGCGTTACCCTTTACGCGCCCGACGACTGGAACGACCATATCAGGCTGCTTAGCGAATGTGAAAAAATGTATAATAAATATGAAGTTTCGGATAATATGGAAATAAACACAGTCGGTTCTGAAACTCGGACGGTAACAGCGTCATATAAAAAAGAATTCTATATTTTATCGGACCTGAGACTTGAAATATACCATATCCCGTTTGCGTATGCTCCCGTAAAAACGGGAGAAAGGCTCGGATGGGTATATGTGTACTATAATAAAAAATTAATAGAAAGACTGCCGATTTTGGCAGACGAGGATGTTGAATATTATGCCGAACAAGAACGAAGTACGATTGCAGAAGTTCATGGCTGAATGCGGTGTCGCGTCGCGGCGTAAGAGCGAAGAGCTTATTGAAATGGGCAAGGTTAAGGTCAACGGTCATACCGCCCACATCGGTGACAAGATAAATCCAAAAAGAGATATCGTCACAGTACGAGGTAAAAAAATCAATAAGTCCGATAAAATGTATTACATTATGCTCAATAAGCCGAGAGGATATGTGACTACGGTTTCCGATGAGCTTGGCAGAAAAACAGTGATGGACCTTATCGACGTCAATGCGAGAGTTTACCCTGTCGGCAGACTTGATAAGGATTCAGAGGGACTTTTGATTCTTACAAATGACGGTGCCTTTGCCAATGCGCTGACACACCCAAAGCATAATTACACGAAGGTTTATCGTGTTACCGTGCGCCCTGCCGTTAATGACGATATTCTTGAAAGACTCAGAAACGGAATTGAAATTGACGGCAGAAGGACCGCTCCCTGTGATGTAAATGTTATTACCGAGGAAAAGGGGAGAGTGGTTCTTGAATTCATTCTCCGTGAGGGCAGAAACAGGCAAATAAGAAAAATGTGCGAGGCAGTTGATTTAGAGGTCGCAAGGCTCAAACGGATTTCAATAGGTCCTGTTAAGCTGGGTATGCTCGCTGTCGGAAAATCAAGACAGCTTACCGATAATGAGGTAAGAAAGCTACTCCGTTCCTCAAATCCTTCCGAAAGCGAATAATATTAATATATAAAAATAGATAATTTTATATTGATATTAGTGAAACAAAGTGTTAAAATCTATAATAGGAAAATTTGGAATTATTTAGTTTTCCTGCTTGTTTTTACAAATAATAGGAGGATAATAAAGTGAGTGAATTAAAGGACTCTAATGCACTTGCAAGGCTTGAGGCGCTTTTTGACGACGGCTCTTTCACCCAGATTGACGCATTCGCTAAATCTGCGAGCGGTGAAGTTGAGGTCGTTGCCGGCTTCGGCACAGTAAACGGATGTGCGGTTTACGCATTTTCTCAGGACATTACTGTTGACGACGGTGCGGTAAGCGTTGCACAGTGCGCAAAGATAAAAAAGATTTATGACCTTGCGGCAAAGACAGGCTGTCCCGTTATTTCTGTTTTTGATTCAAACGGCGTGAAGCTGAGTGAGGGCTTTGAGGTTCTCAATTCCTACGGTGAGCTTGTTAAGAAGTCAACCTCTCTCAGCGGCGTTTGTCCGCAGATTGCTGTCATCGCAGGCGCTTGCGTCGGCACATCGGCTCTTATCGCAAATATGGCAGACGTTGTTGTAGCGGTTAAGGATGCTGATTTTTATGTTTCCGCTCCGAGCGGCGTAACTGCTGAGCAGTCATTTGAAGAGGGTACTGTCGATATTCTTTGCGATGATTTCAGCGGTGCGGTTGAGACAGTCAAAAATTTAGTTTCTCTGCTCCCGTCAAATAATCTTTCGCCTGCGCCTATATTTGATTTTTCCGCTCCGCAGACTGTTTGTCAGGAGGATACGGACGCCATTTCAATTATAAATGCAATTGCTGACAATTCGTCAGTTGTTGAAATTAAAGGCGGCTATGCGGCGTCTAACTGTAAAACAGCTCTTGCAACTGTTATGGGTACTACTGTGGGTTTTGTTGCGTTTGAGGGTAACGCGCTCTGCCCTGCCTGCTCATATAAGGCGGAGGCTATGATAAAGCTTTGCGACGCTTATTCCGTCCCTGTTGTTACGCTTGTGAACTCAGACGGTATCATAGATGAAAAAGAAAATCAGACCTTGGTTGCTCTTACTAAGCTTACGTCTGCTTATGCGACGGCAACGTGTCCCAAGATTTCGGTTATAACACAAAAAGCAATAGGCTGTGCGTACATCATTCTTGCCGGCAAGGGCGCAAACGCGGATTTGACTATCGCGTGGGACAGCGCTGTTGTATCACCGCTCAATGCTGATTCCGCAGTTGCGTTTCTGTTTAACGACAGACTTGCGGCAGGTGAGGACAGAAAAGCGCTTGAGGCTGAATATATTGATACAATCGCGTCACCGTTTACGGCTGCTGCCTGCGGTGCGATTGATGATATATGTACTCCCGCCGAAACAAGAGAAAGAGTTATTTCCGCTCTTGATATTCTTTCCGGCAAGAGAGAAACTACATTACCGAGAAAACATTCTGTAAAATAATGGAGGATTAATAATATGAAAAACTATACTATTACTGTAAACGGAACACCATATAATGTAACGGTTGAGGAGGGTGCGTCATCGGCTCCCGTTCAGGCGGCTCCCGCACCTGCTTCAGCGCCGACTCCGGCAGCGCCTGCCCCCGCGCCTGCGCCACAGGCGGCTCCTGCACCTGCCGCTGCTCCCGCGGCGCCAACGGCACAAGGCAGCGTTAAGATTGAATCTCCTATGCCGGGTACAATTCTTGATATCAAGGTTTCAGCCGGTACTTCTGTTACAAGCGGACAGGTTCTCTGTGTTCTTGAGGCAATGAAGATGGAAAATGACATCGTAGCACCTCAGGACGGCACTGTAGCTTCAATTAATGTTAATAAGGGCGACAGCGTTGAGGCAGGTCAGCTTATTATCACATTGAGCTGAGAGGTGGCATAGATGGCTAAAATCGGTATTACTGAAACAGTCCTGCGAGATGCGCATCAGTCCTTGATTGCGACACGTATGACGACTGATGAATTTTCCGGAATTCTTGAGAAAATGGATAAAATCGGCTATCATTCACTTGAGTGCTGGGGCGGCGCAACCTTTGATTCCTGTCTCAGATTTCTGAATGAAGACCCGTGGGAAAGATTAAGGTTAATCCGCCAAAAGTGTCCTAATACAAAATTACAGATGCTTTTCCGCGGTCAGAATATGCTCGGCTACCGTCATTATTCTGATGAGGTTGTTGATTATTTTGTAAAAAAGAGCATTGATAACGGTATTGATATCTTAAGGATTTTTGACGCTCTTAATGATGTCCGTAATCTTCAGACGGCGATCAATGCCGCAAAGAAATACGGAGGACACGTTCAGGCGGCAATTTCCTACACAACAGGTCCGGTATTTGATATTGAGTATTACTGCAGTTATGCAAAGCAGCTTGAGGAGGCGGGCGCTGATTCAATCTGTATTAAGGATATGGCAGGTCTTTTGACGCCTTACGGCACATATGACCTTGTTAAGGCGCTTAAGGAAACGGTTCATGTTCCTATTCAGCTTCATTCGCATTACACGTCAGGTCTTGCCTCAATGGTACAGCTTAAGGGCGTCGAGGCAGGCGTTGACATTATAGATACTGCTATCAGTCCGCTCGCAATGGGTACTTCTCATCCCGCGACTGAATCCATGGTCGCGGCTTTTCAGGGTACTCCTTATGACACGGGACTTGATATTAAGGCGCTTAGCGAAATCCGTGATTTCTTTACACCTCTGCGTGAAAAGTATCTTGAATCGGGGCTTCTTGATCCAAAGATGCTCGGCGTAGACGCAAATACGCTTCTTTATCAGGTGCCGGGCGGTATGCTTTCAAACCTTGTTTCTCAGCTTAAGCAGGCAGGTAAGGCTGATAAGCTTGAGGAAGTTCTTAACGAGGTTCCGCGTGTACGTAAGGATTCGGGATACCCTCCGCTTGTTACACCTACATCACAGATTGTCGGTACACAGTCTGTGTTCAATGTCATTCTCGGCGAGAGATACAAGATGGTTACTAAGGAATTCAAGGATATGGTCGCCGGCAAGTACGGCAAAACGCCTTGTGAAATTGACCCTGAGTTCAGGAAAAAAATCGTTGGTGACGATGAGATTATCGACTGCCGTCCTGCTGATTTAATTACTGATACAATTGACTCATTTAAGGATGAAATCAAGGAGTTCTATGAGCAGGAGGAGGATATTCTTTCATATGCTCAGTTCGGTCAGGTTGCCGTTAAATTCTTTGAAAAAAGACGTGACGCAAAATACGGTCTTGACGGCAAGCACGATAATATTGAAACAAAGGTACATCCTGTATAATTAAGGTATAAAATAAACCTGGCAGTATTTCTGTCAGGTTTATTTTTTGTCGCTCAACTTTAAAATATAGTCGGCGCTTGTTTTATAGAACTTTGCAAGTCTGCAAATGATTTCATCAGTCAAGGGCTGTATCTCAGTTTCAATATAGCTGTATTTTCTTTGAGTTATTCCAATTGCCTGAGCAACCTGTGTCTGAGTTAAATCATTGTCTATGCGTAAATCCTTTAATCTTGTTTTCAAAATCATCACCCGTATTTAGTATAACTTAGATAATATTTATCTATTGACAAATAGATAAATATTATCTATAATTGTATATATACAAAGGAGGGGTATATTATGAAAAAAATATTAAGTCTTTTTCTGTCAATTTCTATGCTTTTCAGCATAGGCGCAGGTCTTGAACTTCCGGCATTTGCCGAAATCAGCGGTGAATTTGAATATCAGATTTTAAGTGACGGCACTGCTGAAATATCAAAGTATAAGGGTAATTCATCGGAAGTGATAATTCCCGCCGAACTTGACGGATATCAGGTAACAAGTCTCGGAGATCATTCATTTTTTTATAATACAAATTTGCTGAGCGTAACAATTCCTGATGGTGTGACTTCTATCGGCGGTTCCGCATTTATGCTGTGCTTAAATTTAACTCATATTCAAATACCTGACAGCGTTACAACTATTGGGTGGTATGCATTTAGTAACTGCAGAGTACTTACTGAGCTTAAAATTCCGGAAAATATTGCAGAAATTGGCTATAACGCTTTTGATAACAGCGGATTTTACCGAGATGATTCCTTTTGGGAAAATGACGTTTTGTACATTGACGGTTGTCTTGTTTCGACTCGCAATACGTTAAGCGGAGTATATGAGGTCGCGGACGGAACAAGGCTTATAGCGGTTTCTGCTTTTGCCGATTGTAAAGATATGACCGGTATTACTATTCCAAACAGTGTAAAACATATCGGAGTTGATGTATTTAAAGGCTGTTCTTCTTTGACAGGGGTAAATATCAAAGAAGACAATCAGAATTTTGTATTTCAGGAGGGGATTCTGTTTAACAAGAATAAAACAAAGTTAATACAGTATCTTATTTCAAATGAGGCAGCTTCATATACTGTTCCTGACAGCGTAGAAATCATTTGTGATTATGCGTTTGAGAGATGTGAAAACCTGACTGAAGTAATAATTACAGATACTGTTACTCATATCGGTGAGCATTCTTTTTCTTATTGTAAAAATTTGATAAGTGTAACAATACCGAACAGTGTAACAAGTATTGGCGATTATGCTTTTAATTACTGTACTGATTTGACAGACGTAGCAATTCCTGATAGTGCAAAAAGTATCGGCGGCTGGGCTTTTACACATTGCGAAAATCTGAAAAGTATAGAAATACCATATGGTATTTCTGTTATCGAGGACGGACTTTTTTCATATTGCCGTTCATTGTCAAGTGTATTGTTGCCTGAAAGTGTAACAAGTATAGGTCGCTCAGCGTTTGATTATTGTACAGATTTGGCACAGATAGCAATTCTTGATTCTGTAACAAATATCGGAAGCTACGTTTTTTCCTATTGTTCATCTCTTACCGATTTAGAAATACCTGACAGTGTAAAAAGTATTGGGGAAAGTGCATTTGATCGTTGCATTTTGCTTAATAGCATAAAAATACCTGATGGTGTATCATCTATAGAAAATCGAACTTTTACTGACTGTTATAATTTAAAAAGTATAATAATACCCAAAAGCATCGCTTCAATAGATTTTGCTGCTTTTGACAGTTGTGATAAATTGACAGATGTGTATTATTATGGAACTGAAGATAGCTGGAATAAAATGAATATCAATAATCAGGATAATCGCAATAAGAGTTTATTAAATGCAAACATTCATTTTCTTGGAAAGACATATACTGTTACAATTGATAAAAGCAATTTCGGTTATGTAAGCATTAATGGAAATGAAGCGGCTGACGGTATCAGTATGAATTTTGAAGAGGATGAAAAAATAACACTCAAAGCCGTACCGTATGAGAATGCAAGGTTTGTTGGATGGATTGCTAACGGTGTTACCACGGTTTCTACAGATTCAATCTTTGAAACCACAGTTCTTGCAAACGTAACCTATACTCCGGTATTTGCAGTTGAAAACAATACTCAGATAACCGTGACTTTTGTTGACGCATATGGTAATGTTGTTGATTCACAGGTCGTTTCTTCAGCAAATGATATTGTCATTCCTGCCGCTCCCAACCGGGCAGGATATAAATTCGCAACGAGTAACGGCTGGTCACTTACTGATGATGAAATTTCAAAGCTTACTGCATCAGCGGTCATATCAGTTAAATATGTTAAGGAAAGTTCAAAGCTTTTTAAAGTAACAGCAAATAATTGTGACATAAAGGCAGCGGGCAAAAGCTTTACTAATGAAGCGCTTGATATCGGGTATGATACTCTTGTAACAATAACCAATGATAATGCGAAGGCTTGGAAAATAAACGGTGCAACGGTTGCTTATGGCAGCTCATATACTTTCTTTGTCGGCTCGGATATTGAATTAACTCCTGTTTTTGAAGCGGTGAATGCGGCTCCTGTAGCGGCAGGTGTTTCGATTTCTGAGGTAACGACAGATATAACAAGGGCATCTTTTTTAGCCACACGTTATATGACTGATGATTATGTTTGCGTCAATTCAGGTTATATTTACGGTGCAGGCAATCTTGGAGAAATAACGCTGGGTGACGTTGACGGACAAACAGTAAAGGCTGTATATAATAAAACTGATGCTAAACAGTTTAGCTTAACTTTCGGCTTAAAGGCACAAGCAGGAACAATGACAGCACGTGCATTTCTTGCTTATGTTGGCATGGATAACGGCTCGACAAAAGTAGTTTATGCTGAGCCTCAGACATATACATATGATAATTAAACGGAGGATTGATTTATGAAGGACAATTACAAAAAGCCGATTACAGTTATTGAGGAGTTTAATACGGTTGACATAGTGACAACCTCAGGAATAGAAAACAATAACGGTGATGATTTTTAAAGTTGTAATATTTTATAAAGGACAGGTATTGAGCCTGTCCTTTTTTGTGATACATTATATGTACTGAATTACAGAAATGTTTAAAGCTAAATTGACATAGATATTTTAATAAAGTATAATATCGCTGTCGGTTAAATATCTTTATAATGAAAGGGGATATATATTTGAATATTATTGAAATTTTAAAGGTTATATTTCTCGGCATAGTTGAGGGTATAACAGAGTGGCTGCCAATCAGCAGTACAGGTCATATGCTTTTGGTTGATGAATTTATCACTCTCAATATGAGCGAATCCTTTAAAGAAATGTTTTTTGTTGTAATTCAGCTCGGTGCTATTATTGCAGTAGTAGTTATGTTCTGGAAGAAGATGTGGCCGTTTCAGTTTAAGGACAAATCACAGCCGAAGGTTAATATAGACACAATCAATATGTGGCTAAAGGTTGTTGTTGCGTGTATTCCATCAGCGGTCTTAGGTCTTTTCTTTGACGATTTACTTGAAAAGTATTTTGGTAATGCCGTTACAATTGCAATTATGCTTATTGTTTACGGTATCGCGTTTATCGTTGTTGAAAACTGGAATAAAAAGAGAACGCCTAAGGTTAAGGCGTTAGATGATATTACATATCGTACCGCTTTTGTTATCGGTCTTTTTCAGGTGCTTTCAATGATTCCGGGCACATCACGCTCGGGCGCAACGATTATCGGCGCTCTTATTATAGGCGTTTCAAGGACTGCCGCCGCTGAATTTACCTTCTTTCTCGCTGTTCCGACAATGGTCGGCGCAAGCGCGTTAAAGCTTGTTAAATTCGGATTTGATTTTACGGGTGAGGAAATTATAGTTCTTGTTTTAGGTATGGTTGTTGCTTTCGTAGTTTCACTTCTCTGTATTAAATTCCTTATGACATTTATCAAAAAGCACGATTTCAAGGTATTCGGATGGTACAGAATAGCTCTCGGTATAATAGTTCTCGCTTACTTTCTGATATTCAGCAGATAATTATTATTGACGAAAAATTGATATAATGGTATACTTTATTTGTAGAATTTAACATAACAGGGGGTAAAGTTATGAACGTACTTATTTTCGGAGGCACAGGACTTTTAGGCTCAGCCGCCGCACAGATTTTTATTGACCGCGGTCACAAGGTTAAGACAATTGCTCTCCCTCCTCTTCCTGAGGGTGCTCCAATTCCGGAGGAAATGGATATTGAGTTCGGCAATTTTCTTGAGCTTACCGACGAGGAGCTTGAAAAGGCAATGACAGGAATGGACGCTTTTGTATACGCCGCCGGCGTTGATGAAAGAGTTGAATTTCCTCATCCCGTTTATGATGCCTACAAAAAGTATAATATCGACCCGACGGACCGTTGCCTTGCTATGGCGAAAAAGTGCGGTGTAAAAAGATGTGTTGTTCTCGGCTCTTATTTTGCCTGGCTTGCTAAAAAAAGACCTGATATGAACCTTTGCGAAAAGCATCCGTATATACGTTCCCGTGTTGAGCAGGAGGAAGTCGCTTTTAAGTATGCCGATGAAAATATGGGCGTCGCAGTTCTTGAGCTGCCTTATATTTTCGGTACACAGCCGGGTCGCCGTCCTGTTTGGGTAATTCTTATTGAACAGCTCCAGAGATTTGAAAAAATGCCTTTTACAATGTATCCTAAGGGAGGCACCGCAATGCTGACCGTGCGTCAGGTCGGTGAAGCAATTGTAGGCGCTGCCGAAAAGGTTGAGGGTGCAAGAGCATACGGTATTTCCTGTTATAATCTTCACTGGAGAGAATTTCTTAAAATCGTATACCGCGCAATGGACGGTATCCCTGACAGAAAGATTGTTGACTGCCCTAAGGCTGCTTTTCAGGCATTCGGTCTTGTTATGCGCAAGGACTACGCAAAGCGTAATGTTGAGTCCGGTATTGACCCTGTAGGTCTTGCGGAAATAATGGGAATGGATCTCTTCATTCCAACGGACGATACAAAGGAGCTTGGCTGTACGCCTGATGATATTGAATCAGCAATATTTGATTCAATCAAGCTTTCCAAAATCGCCTTTGAAGGCAAAGCAAAGCTTCTTGAAATGAAGGGCGAATAATCTTAATGTTTAATAAGCTGTGTAAAAAACTGTCTAATATTTTTTATAAAATTGATCAAAAAATTTTTTCCTTACATGACAGAATTTTGGACAAAAAAATATGCCATAGAAGTATAAGCGAGTATGTTCCGAGTGTCTTTCGCGATGACAAAAATGGGATAGGCTCAACAGGCTCGGAATCAACGCATTATCTTATTCTTAATGAAATTTTTTCACACGTTAAGCTGACTGAAAATGATAATTTTATTGATATAGGCTGTGGTATGGGCAGAGTTCTTGCGTATCTTATCAATATGAAAGCGCCCTGTAAAATCACCGGTGTGGAAATTAATGAAAAGCCCGCGAATATAGCTTTTGAATGGACAAAGAATTATGATAATGTAAATGTTATTTTCGGCGATGCGTTTAATATTGATTTTGACAATTATAATGTATATTTTTTAGGCAGACCTTTTTTGCCGAAAACCTTTAAAGAATTTATTGAACAGTTTGAGCAAAAAATAACGCACCCGGTAACCTTTATATACTGGGTTGATCAGCAAAGCGGCTTTCTTCTCAAGGACCGCAAGGGTTGGGATATGCTATACCGTAAAAAATTTTTAAAGGTAAAAGGACTTCGCATTGCGTTTGTTGAGCAGGGTTTTTCTGTCTGGACCTATAATCCTGATAACAAATAAAAAGTGTTGCAGTAAAAACTGCAACACTTTTTTTATAAATCCACCCAGCCGCCTTGAACCGAGAATAACCTGCATCTAAAGCAGGTGGGTTTTACTCCGTTCACTTTGTGCTCCCAGCGTCCTGATTAACAGGGAGGTCTGCATTCCCGTTTCACGGAAGATAAATCCCTTAAAAAACGTGTTCGGGTTATTAAGGCTCAAGGTTGTCGAGAAGGGCAGACTTAATATTTATATTTGACTATATTATTTACTGCTCCGGCTCGAAGTATTCGACGTCATATTTTTCCTCAACCTTTGCCATAAGGATATCGGAAACCTGTTCAAATTCCATATCATCATCAATCTCTGTGAGATATTCCTCGTCGCCGTCACTTTCTACCTTTAAGATGATTACTTCGTAGTCGCCCTCGACGATTTCCTCGTCTGTTTCATAATAGCGGGTGATGGCTACATAAACGTCATCATCTGTTTCGTATCTTTCAAGCAGTTCAAATAAAATCTCATTACCGTTATCGTCAGTTACACTGATAATATCCGGTTCATAAAATTTTTCATCGTTTTCCATATTGCTCACTTGCCTTTCCTTTATGAATTATATTATATCTTTTTGCGTTCCTTTCGTCAATAGTAATTAATTGTAAATAGGTTTATATAAATTTTATACAAAAAAATTTTAAAATGTTAAAAAAACTATTGACAATCCATAAACGATGTGCTATTATTTAGTTGAACAAAGGAGATAACCTTTAGGAAGTAGTTAAAGGTATATAGATAGAAACGCTTGTTCAATAAAATAAAGGAGGCTTGTCCAATGGATTTAGAACCAGGTCAGACAAGCACTCGTAATGTAATCCAATAGAATAACGGAAAACAGTATCGACAGAAGTAAAAACGGAATTTACTGGCGGATACAAACTTTAAAAAGTAATTAAAAAGTTATTTAGCAGGGTTGGCAATTACATCGAGTGCAATGACAATTAAATAACTTTTATATATAGATTTTTTTGATTATTTTCCTGCTGATAATTTGTAGCGTTAGCTATAATAAATTTAAATAATTTTAGGAATAAATTAATTTAAAGATAAAATTAATTTAAGGTGAATTCCAATGGGCTAGTTAGTAACTTTACAGAGAATAAAATCTGAGGTTAGACCAATGTACTAGTTAATAAAATTTAATAAGGTAATTTCTCCCGATACTGAAAAGTGTCGGGAGTTTTTGTTGCAATTAAATTTACAATGCTATATAATTATTATTAATTATTATTCTATTTTTATTTTATTTTTTAAAAGGTTAATTATGGAAGAAAACAGAGAAAAAGACAGTAATCCTTTTAACGAATATCCCGTTAAAATTTTACAGTTCGGTGAAGGCAATTTTCTTCGTGCCTTTGCGGATTATTATATTCAGCTTGCAAATGAAAGCAAGGCTTATAAAGGCAGTATAGCGGTCTGCCAGCCGAGAAACAATACTGCGGTAATCAATGCTTTAAAGAGGCAGAACTGCAAATATAATATTATAATTCGTGGAAAAAACGACGGCAGGATTATTGACGAGGTCAAAGAAATAAATTGCATTTCACGCGCGATTGATACGGTCGGTGAATATGACAGTCTTGTTGAGCTTTTAAAAAGTGACGCTCTGGAAATGATTATTTCAAATACTACTGAGGCAGGTATTTGTTTTCATGAAAATGACATAATAGGGGATAGTCCGAATGTTTCATTCCCCGCAAAAGTGACAGCGCTCCTTTTTGAGAGACACAAAGCAGGCAAAGGCGGACTTGTTTTTCTGCCTGTTGAGCTTATAGAAAATAACGGTGATACGCTGAGAGAATGTATTATTAAGTATATAAATCTTTGGAATTTAGATAAAAACTTTATTGACTATGTTAAGAGCAACTGCTCATTTTGCAATACTCTTGTTGACAGAATTGTGACAGGTCGTATTGATTACGAAAATGACAAATGCGCCGTAGCGTGTGAGCCGTATGCGAGCTTCATTATTCAGGCTGATGATAAGGCAGAAAGGCTTCTCCCCTTTAAAAATCTGAATGTAAATATTTCCTTTGTTGATGATTTGCGGGTCTACCGTTCGCGAAAGGTGCGTATCTTAAACGGCGCTCACACAATGTCAGTGTTGGCTGCGTATCATATGGGATTTGATATTGTCCGTGATATGATACAGGATGATTTGATGAACGCTTATATAAAAAAGGGGCTTTTTGAGGAGGTTATGCCTACTATAGATTTGCCCGATAAAGAACTTATTTCCTTTGCTGATTCTGTTCTTGAAAGGTTTGACAATCCGTTTATTGATCACAAAATTCTTGATATAAGCCTTAATTCCGTATCAAAGTTCAAGGCACGCTGCCTTTGCACACTACTTGATTACTGGGAACAGACAGGCGCCTTGCCGGGCATAATTTGCTTTGGTCTTGCCGCTCTCATAAATTTTTATAACGGCAGATACGACAACGGAAAATTTATCGGAAACAGAAACGGTGAAAGCTACGAAATTAACGATTCAAAAAATGTTCTTGATTTCTTTGAAAAGGCTTACAGAGAAAATAATGTTGTAAAAGACGTACTGTCAAATAAAGATTTCTGGGATATTGATTTAACGGAAATTGACGGTCTGTATGACACAGTTAAAAAAGATTATGACAATATAAAACTATACGGAATGAGAAGCGCGGTTGAGAAGGTGGTATATAATGAATAAGCTTATTAAAATAAATGAAAACGATAATGTCGCAATTGCCCTTGAACCGCTGAAAAAAGGTTATACGGAACAGGGAATTACTCTTCTTGATGATATTCCGTTCGGTCATAAGGTACTTTTAAAGGATTTGAATGCAGGGGAAACTATAATTAAATATTCAAATCCCATAGGGCACCTTTCCTGTGATGTTAAGGCAGGAAGTCATATTCATGAGCATAATTTAAAAACAAATCTCGGTGATAAAATGAATTATACCTTTTCGGGGGAAAATGAATTTCAAACTGAAAAAACAGACCTTACATTTAACGGATATGTGCGTGACGACGGCACAGTCGGCATAAGAAATGAAATATGGATAATATCAACCGTCGGCTGTATAAATAATACTGTCAGAACGCTGGAAAAAATCGGGCAGAATGAATTTTCGGACGGTATTGACGGTGTGTTCGGCTATACACATCCTTACGGCTGCAGCCAGATGGGCGAGGATCAGGAGAATACAAGAAAAATTCTTGCTTCGCTTGTTAATCACCCGAACGCGGGCGGTGTTCTTGTCGTTTCGCTCGGCTGTGAAAATACGAATGTCAATACGCTTAAAACATATATTGGTGATATTGACGAAAACAGGGTGAAATTCCTTGTTACGCAGGATTGTAATGACGAGCTGGAGGATGGGAGAAGGCTTCTCAAAGAGCTTCATACATATGTTAAGAAATTCAACCGTACCCCTGTTTCACTTGAAAGACTTATTATAGGATTCAAATGCGGCGGCTCTGACGCTTTCAGCGGTATAACCGCAAACGCGCTTTGCGGCAGAATTACAGAAAGACTTACAAGAATAGGAGCGTCCGCGATACTTACAGAGGTGCCCGAGATGTTCGGCGCGGAGCATCTGCTGATGAAACGCGCGGAAAACAGGGAGACGTTTGAAAAAACAGTCCGTATGATTAATGACTATAAAACCTACTTTGAAAATCATAATCAGGTCTGCTATGAAAATCCGTCACCCGGAAATCACGACGGAGGACTTACCACTCTTGAGGAAAAATCGCTCGGCTGTATTCAAAAGGGCGGACAGGCAGTTGTTACGGATGTTCTTGATTACGGCGAGAAATGTAAAAAGGCAGGGCTCAATCTTCTTACAGGCTCAGGCAACGATATTGTTTCAACCACAAATCTTACGGCTTCAGGCGCACATATGATTATTTTTACAACAGGAAGGGGAACACCGCTCGGCGCTCCTGTTCCTACATTGAAAATATCGTCTAATTCTCGGCTTGCCGTGAAAAAGAAAAATTGGATTGATTTCAATGCGGGCGAGCTTTTAAACGGCGGTGATTTTAGTGTGCTTTGCGATAATCTTCTTGACCTGATCATTTCCGTCGCGTCAGGAAAAAAGACAAGGAATGAAGAGAACGGCTGCCGGGAAATATCAATTTTTAAGGACGGAGTAATAATGTAAAAAAAGCAACCGCCTTTTCTTAACCAGTAAGGCGGTTGTTTTATATCCTCTGTATATAAGCGGTTTTTTCTATTTTATTATATCCTGCCTTTTGATAAAATCTGTGCGTGCTTCTTTTCCTTGAGCCTGTCATAAGCATCATTTTATAGCAGTTTTCTTTCTTTGCGATTTCTTTAGCGTAATCAAGGCATTGTGTAGCGTATCCCTTTTTTCTGTATTTTTTGTCTGTTACAACATTTTCAATAACCGCGTAAGGCTGCTGGTTGTGTGTAAGATTCGGGATAATTACGCATACGCAGGAGGACACAATTTTATTATCAATTTCACAGACGATTATATGATGGCTTTCATCATTTAAAATCTGCTCCCAAAGTCTTTTCGTTTTATCATTTTTTGGGATAGGCGGATTGCTGTGTAGATGTGTGTACAGTTTGCTTAAGCCCTCAAAATCATTCTCGTTTATTTCCCGTATCATAATAAACCCTCCCTGATTTGATTATACATTATATCTACTCACTTGACAACTTAAAATATTTTTGTTAATATTATTTCAATATCTAACGGCTGGGAAAAAGAGGAGTAGTGTGCCTGTTTCTTGCAGAGAGTATCCGTATGGTGAAAGGGTACAGAAAGGGTATGTGAAGGTAGCTTTTGAGCCGGCAGGGTGAACGGTGAACTATTAGCTCTGTCCGTATGCCTGCGTTAAGGGTTTGAGCGGCATTTTATATAAATGCAATTTGAGTGGTACCACGGAGTTTTTGCTTTCGTCTCATTGTGAGATGAAGGCATTTTTTATTATAAATTATTAAGGAGTTTTGATTATGTCAAAGGAGCTTGCAAAGCAGTACGACCCAAAGGATGTTGAGGACCGTACCTATAAATTCTGGTGTGATAATAAATATTTTCACGCGGAGGTTAATCCTAAGAAAAAGCCGTATACAATTGTTATACCTCCTCCCAATATCACGGGTCAGCTTCATATGGGTCATGCGCTTGACAACACACTTCAGGATATTCTTATCCGTTTCAGAAGAATGCAGGGTTATGAGGCGTTATGGCTTCCAGGCACAGACCACGCTTCTATTGCCACTGAGGCAAAAATTGTTGAGGCTATGCGCAAGGAGGGCGTAACTAAGGAGGATATAGGCCGTGACGGATTTCTTAAGCGCGCATGGGACTGGAAAGAGCAGTACGGCTCACGCATAATTGAACAGCTTAAAAAGATGGGCTCGTCGTGTGATTGGGACAGGGAGAGATTTACTCTTGACGAGGGATGTTCAAAAGCGGTTCGTGAGGTTTTTGTAAACCTCTATGAAAAAGGGCTTATCTATCAGGGTAAGAGAATGGTAAACTGGTGTCCTCACTGCTGTACTACTATTTCAGACGCAGAGGTTGAATATGAGGATCAGGCAGGTCATTTCTGGCATCTTCGTTATCCGTTCAAGGACGGTACAGGCTATGTGGAGCTTGCCACCACAAGACCCGAAACACTTCTCGGCGATACCGCCGTTGCCGTAAATCCTAATGATGAGAGATATAGTGATATAATCGGAAAAACGCTCATACTCCCGATTGTTCACAGAGAAATTCCCGTTGTTGCGGACGATTATGTTGATATTGAGTTTGGTACGGGAGTTGTTAAAATTACGCCTGCACACGACCCTAACGACTATGAGGTAGGTCTCCGCCATAACCTTGAAATCATTGATGTTATGACAGACGACGGTCATATTGCCGATGGCTGGGGCAAATATTCAGGTATGGACAGATATGAGTGCCGCAGGGAAATAGTTAAGGACTTGGAGGCGGAGGGCGCTCTCATTGAGATTGAGGATTACAGTCATAATGTAGGCACGTGCTACCGCTGCCATACCTCAATTGAGCCGAGACTTTCAAAGCAGTGGTTCGTTAAAATGGAGCCGCTCGCAAAGCCCGCAATTGATGTTGTAAAAAACGGAAAGGTTAAGTTTGTTCCCGAACGCTTTAATAAGATATACTATCACTGGATGGAAAACATTAAGGACTGGTGTATTTCACGTCAGCTCTGGTGGGGACACCGTATTCCTGCCTGGTACTGTGATGACTGCGGCAAGGTTACTGTTTCTAAGGAAGACGTAAAGCACTGTTCACATTGCGGCAGTATGCGTATTCATCAGGACCCGGATACTCTTGATACATGGTTTTCCTCTGCGCTGTGGCCGTTTTCAACATTAGGCTTTCCTGAAAATACAGAGGAGATTAAATATTTTTATCCGACAAATACGCTTGTAACAGGCTATGATATCATTTTCTTCTGGGTTGCGAGGATGATTTTCTCCGCTGTTGAGCATACAGGTAATGTTCCGTTTGATACAGTTCTTATACACGGTCTTGTTCGTGACGCGCAGGGAAGAAAAATGAGTAAGTCGCTCGGCAACGGAATTGACCCGCTTGAGATTATTGACAAGTACGGTGCGGACGCTCTCAGATTTACGCTTGCGACAGGTAATTCGCCCGGCAATGATATGCGCTTTTCAGACGATAAGGTAAAGGCTTCCCGCAACTTTGCGAATAAGCTGTGGAACGCCGCAAGATTTGTTCTTATGTACCTTACTGATGAATTTGAATATAACGGTCTGCCGGAATGTCTTGCAATTGAGGACAAGTGGATTGTTTCAAAGGTTAATGCTCTCGCAAAGGAGGTTACGGATAATCTTGAAAAGTTTGAGCTTGGTATTGCAATTCAGAAGCTTTATGATTTTATCTGGGACGTTTTCTGTGACTGGTATATAGAGCTTGCAAAAATCAGACTTCAGGGTGATAATGAACAGGAGAAGAATACCGCAAAATCTGTGCTTGTATATGTTCTGACAGATATTTTAAAACTCCTTCACCCGTTTATGCCGTTTATTACGGAGGAAATCTATCAGGCTATTCCTCACGGCGACGAGTCGATTATGATTTCAAAATGGGTAAGTTTTGACGAGTCCCTTTCATTTTCAGCGGATGAGGCTGAAATGGAAAGAATTATGAAATCAATCAAGGCTGTCAGAAACAGGCGCTCTGAAATGAATATTCCGCCGAGCAGAAAGGCAACTGTTTATATTGAAACAGCCTTTGAGGATACTTTCAATATGGGCAGTGAATTTATCAAGCGCCTCGCGTCTGCGAATGAGGTCATAGTAGGGAAAAGTTTTGACAATCTCGGCAATACGGTTACAATAATTACCGATGATGCGAAAATCTATATTCCAATGGGTGACCTTGTTGATTTTGAGGCAGAGAGAAAGCGTCTTGAAAAGGAGCTTGCTCAGGCACAGGATAAGCTCGACTTTATTAACAAAAAGCTCTCAAATCCAGGTTTTGTAAGTAAAGCGCCGGAAAAGGTTGTTGCTCAGAACAGAGAGGATGCCTTAAAGCTTGAGGAAAAGATTGCAAACATCAAAAATTCTATTGAGTCGCTCGGTAAATAAATGAAGTATGCAAACGCAGTTGACATCTTAACAAAAAAGCAAAGCCTCGGTATTATGCCGGGGCTTACCCGTATTTCAGCGCTCTTGGAGCGTATGGGAAATCCACAGAACAATATTAAAGTTATCCATATCGCCGGTACAAACGGCAAGGGTACCGTCAGCGCAGGTATTGCCTGTACTCTCCAAAGCATAGGTTTTAAGGTAGGCTTGTTCACATCACCGTGGGTTATTGATTACAGGGAGCAGATTCAGATTAACGGCAGTTTTATTACTGAGGAAGAGCTTACGGAATATGTTAATATTTATTCCTCCTGTGAGGCAACGGAATTTGAACTCCTTACAGCGATTGCTTATAAATATTTTTATGACAGCAGGGTCGATTATGCTGTTGTTGAATGCGGAATGGGCGGTCTTGAGGATTCAACAAACGCAATAGATCATCCTTTACTTTCCGTGATAACCTCCGTTTCTCTTGACCACACAAATTTCTTGGGAAATACTCTTGAAGAGATAGCTTTTCAAAAGGCAGGAATAATAAAACAAAACGGGAGAGTTGTATTATATCCTAATCCTGCCTGCGGGCATATCTTTGAAAAGCATTGTATTGTCCGCAATGCAAGACTTTATAAGGTCATTGATAAGGGAGGTTTTCGTCAAAATAATATTGAAACGGTTAAAACGGCTTTGTCTGTACTTGGCTTTGAATGCAATATTCTAATTCCGTCATTGCCGGCAAGACAGGAAATGATTAATGGCAGCATAATGCTTGACGGCGGTCATAATATTGACGCTGTAAACGCGCTTGTTGAGAGCCTGCCTGAAAGAAAAATAACGGCAATCGTCGGTATGATGAGGGATAAGGACGCTGACGCATATCTTAAAGTGCTTTCTCCGTATGCTACTGAAATTATCACAACGACGCCGAATAATGACCGTTCGTTTCCCGCTGAGGAATTAAAGCGGACGGCTCTCAATTACTGCGGTAATGTTAAAGCAGTATCTAATCCGGTTGAGGCTGTTAAAAACGCCGAATATGATTTTCTTTTAGTCTGCGGTTCCTTTTTCCTCGCGAGAGATGTTCGGGGAATTTTACTTGACTTATAAAAGATTGTTTAAGTACAAAATACGATAAAATATTCAAAACCAATCTGTTACTATTGTTGCAGATTGGTTTTTTATTTGGAGTGAAAAATAATGAATGTGACTATTGAGGCGAGCGGAAGCATTGTTATCGCATATCTTATCGGCGAAATTGACCATCACACAGCGGCGGAGGTAAGAGAAAAAATTGACAGTATAATTAAATTTAAAAAGCCGAATCACCTTATACTTGATTTCAGAAATGTTACCTTTATGGATTCGTCGGGTATAGGCTTGGTTATGGGGAGGTACAGGCTTTTGCAGAGTATATCCCAAAGCGCCGGTTTGGAAATAAAAAATGTTACCCCTCAGACTAAAAAAATTATGGAGTTAGCCGGGCTCGGAAGAATAGCAATGATCAAGGAGTATAAAAGAGATGAAGATTAATGAGTTTAAACTGACAGTTGACAGCAAGAGTATTAACGAAGCGTTTGCAAGGGTGGTAGTTTCCTCCTTTGTAACACCGCTTGACCCCACGCTTGAGGAAATTGCGGATTTGAAAACCGCCGTGAGCGAGGCGGTGACAAACTGCATTGTCCACGGATATAAAAATACATACGGAAAGATTTACATAACAGGTTCAGTTGATGAAAAGAATGTTGTAAAAATAACTATTCGTGACAAGGGCTGCGGTATTACCGATATAACTCAGGCTATGACGCCTCTGTTTACAACGGGCGGGGGCGACAGGGCAGGTCTCGGCTTTACTGTTATGGAGAGCTTCTGCGATTCCGTAAAGGTCAGATCAAAGCAGGACAAGGGTACCACAGTATACCTTTCAAAGAAAATTGAAGGGAAATCAAAATGGTAACTGATACCAGAGAAGAAATGATAAATCAGAATATCGGACTTGTTCATTCAATAGCAAACAGATTTCGCGGCAGGGGAGCTGATTATGACGATTTGTTTCAAAGCGGATGCGTAGGTCTGATAAAAGCCGTTGACAACTTTGACGAGTCAAAAGGCTTTGCCTTTTCAACATACGCGGTCCCTGTTATAATGGGAGAAATTAAACGTATTTTCCGTGACGGCGGTGCGATAAAGGTCAGCCGTTCATTAAAGGAAAAGGCAATCAAGGCACAGTCACTCAGGGATAAATTTATAAAAAAAGAGCTGAGGGAGCCGACTGTATCCGAGATGTCACAGCTTCTCGGCTGTACGGTTGAGGAAACAGCGGAAATTCTCAATGTTATTTCGCCTATGGTATCACTTAATTCCTGCGGTGAGGACGGTGAAAATACCATTGATATACCAATTGACGAAAGCGATATGCTTTTTGACAGACTTTCTGTTAATCAGCTTATGGAGCACCTTGACAATACAGAGCGGACAATTATAAATCTCAGATACTACAAGGGCTATACTCAGTCAAAAACCGCCAAAGCGCTCGGCGTATCGCAGGTACAGATTTCAAGAAAGGAAAAAGCAATTCTGCTTAAATTAAGACATCTTATGGAATAAAAAACACAAAGTATTTTCCAATACCTTGTGTTTTATTATTTTATATACATATTATAACTGGCTTAAATCATACGGTGTTTTCTGGTATACGAAATAGTTGAGCCAGTTTGAGAAAATAAGGCTTGCGCTGCTTTTCCAGCTCATAACGGGAACTGCGTTTTCATCGTCGTCAGGGAAATAGTTATACGGTATATCTATGTCTATTCCTTTAGCCTTATCTCTGAAATATTCCTTGGCAAGCGTTTCTCTGTCATATTCGCTGTGGCCTGTTACAAAAAACTGTCTGCAATCCATATCAGAAACTATATGTACGCCTGCCATTTCGCTGTAGGAAATAATCTGTAATTGTTTTATCTGAGCAATATCCTGTCTGCTGATATCCGTATATCTTGAATGGGGAACATAATATTCATCGTCAAGTCCTCTCATCAGCGGATGTGTTATGTCGAGGCTCCTGTGAGGGAACACACCGAATATTTTTTTATCAACCTTGTGCTTTTTTATTCCGTAGTGGTAATAAAGTCCGGCCTGCGCGCCCCAGCAGATATGAAATGTGCTGTAAACATTTTTCTTGCTCCACTCCATTATTTCGCAAAGCTCGTCCCAGTAATCAACATCTTCAAATTCAAGGTGCTCAACAGGAGCGCCTGTTATAATCATTCCGTCATACTTACTGTTTTTTACTTCATCAAATACCTTGTAGAATTTGTCCATATGATTTTTTGATACATTTTTTGATACATGGCTCTTAACCTGTAAAAAATCAATATCAATCTGAAGCGGAGAGTTACTGAGAAGTCTTAAAAGCTGTGTCTCAGTCTCAATCTTTGTGGGCATAAGATTAAGTATTATTATTTTCAGCGGTCTGATATCCTGCGTATCAGCGCGTTTATTGCTCATTACGAAAATGTTTTCTATTTCCAGATTTTGCTTTGCCGGCAATTCGTCGTCAATCCTGATTGGCACAATATCAACCCCTTTTTAATATAATAGTAGTATATAATATTCAATATTATATCTAAATGTTATATGATTATAACAAATAAAAATATCATTTGCAACTTTATTTTTTTAGTTAATTTGCTATTAGTTATATTTTTTTGAAAAAAATCAAAAAAACTTGTTGACAAAGGGAAATAAATGTGCTAAGATTGCAAAGCACTCTTGAGAGAGGGGCCGAAGAGGTCATATATTGAGAGAGTGAGAAAAAGGACCTTGAAAATTGAACAACGACGAGAAAAGGAACCCGATAAGATTCAAAAGAGTTTTATCTGTACTCGTATCGCGAGATACAAACAGTAATACGAACTGGTGTTCGAAAGAGCGAAGTTCTTGAAACGATTAGAGCAGTTGAAAGACTGATTTAATACAATAGTTTTAAGAGTTTGATCCTGGCTCAGGACGAACGCTGGCGGCGTGCCTAACACATGCAAGTCGAACGAAGCTCGAAGATGGATTTCTTCGGAAAGAAATCAGAGATGACTGAGTGGCGGACGGGTGAGTAACGCGTGAGCAACCTGCCCCTTGGAACGGGATAGCGTCTGGAAACGGACGGTAATACCGTATAAAGTATATAAATGGCATCATAGATATACCAAAACTGAGGTGCCGAGGGATGGGCTCGCGTCTGATTAGATAGTTGGTGGGGTAACGGCCTACCAAGTCGACGATCAGTAGCCGGACTGAGAGGTTGAACGGCCACATTGGGACTGAGACACGGCCCAGACTCCTACGGGAGGCAGCAGTGGGGAATATTGCACAATGGGGGAAACCCTGATGCAGCAACGCCGCGTGAAGGAAGACGGTTTTCGGATTGTAAACTTCTGTTCTTAGTGAAGAAAAATGACGGTAGCTAAGGAGCAAGCCACGGCTAACTACGTGCCAGCAGCCGCGGTAATACGTAGGTGGCAAGCGTTGTCCGGAATTACTGGGTGTAAAGGGAGCGTAGGCGGGGAGCCAAGTCAGCTGTGAAAACTATGGGCTTAACCGATAGACTGCAGTTGAAACTGGTTTTCTTGAGTGAAGTAGAGGTTGGCGGAATTCCGAGTGTAGCGGTGAAATGCGTAGATATTCGGAGGAACACCGGTGGCGAAGGCGGCCAACTGGGCTTTAACTGACGCTGAGGCTCGAAAGTGTGGGGAGCAAACAGGATTAGATACCCTGGTAGTCCACACTGTAAACGATGATTGCTAGGTGTGGGGGGTCTGACCCCTTCCGTGCCGGAGCAAACGCAATAAGCAATCCACCTGGGGAGTACGACCGCAAGGTTGAAACTCAAAGGAATTGACGGGGGCCCGCACAAGCAGTGGAGTATGTGGTTTAATTCGAAGCAACGCGAAGAACCTTACCAGGTCTTGACATCCGACTAACGAAGTAGAGATACATTAGGTGCCCTTCGGGGAAAGTCGAGACAGGTGGTGCATGGTTGTCGTCAGCTCGTGTCGTGAGATGTTGGGTTAAGTCCCGCAACGAGCGCAACCCCTGCCATTAGTTGCTACGCAAGAGCACTCTAATGGGACCGCTACCGACAAGGTGGAGGAAGGTGGGGACGACGTCAAATCATCATGCCCCTTATGTGCTGGGCTACACACGTAATACAATGGCCATCAACAAAGAGAAGCAAGTCCGCGAGGAGGAGCGAAACTCAAAAAATGGTCTCAGTTCGGACTGTAGGCTGCAACCCGCCTACACGAAGTTGGAATTGCTAGTAATCGTGGATCAGCATGCCACGGTGAATACGTTCCCGGGTCTTGTACACACCGCCCGTCACACCATGGGAGCTGGTAACACCCGAAGTCAGTAGTCTAACCGCAAGGAGGACGCTGCCGAAGGTGGGATTAGCGACTGGGGTGAAGTCGTAACAAGGTAGCCGTATCGGAAGGTGCGGCTGGATCACCTCCTTTCTATGGAGAAAAGAAGGGTTTGAAAAATAATTCTTCTAATCCAAGGTCAGATCGAGTGAAAAGACTTGTCGTTGTTTAATTTTGAAGGCCCTTTGAGTAAGGGAACTTCAGCCCTGAGAGATATGGGGGTATAGCTCAGCTGGGAGAGCACCTGCCCTGCAAGCAGGGGGTCAGCGGTTCGATCCCGCTTATCTCCACCAAATTTGGCTGAATTGAAATTCAAGCTTAGGCTGTAAATAAACAAGGGTTTGAGCGGGAGAATGCAATTTAAGACAAATTACTAAAATATGACGTCAAAGGGCATAGAAAAGGAGTCTTTAAGGCGTTGGTCGAAAGACCTGAATGTTTCAGGAATGTCAGACGTCATAGAGGTTTGGGAAAAAAGAAACCGAAAAACCGATTCGCTTAAGTGATTCGCAAGAGCGAATCAGACATGGGCTTGTAGCTCAGGTGGTTAGAGCGCACGCCTGATAAGCGTGAGGTCGGAGGTTCAAGTCCTCTCAAGCCCACCAATTTTGGGAAATACGAATATTTGGTTTAAAGTAAAAGGCTTAACCGGAGAAATGCGTATTCATCCAGAATCACAAATATGATGTCGGAACAATGTCAGACGTCATAAAAATGTACCTTGAAAACTGAATACAGGTAAATGTGAAATGGAAACAACGAGATAAAGTAAGAATATTTGAAGCTTTAAACTTTTAGAAAAAGATTAAAGGGTAAAAGAAACTACAATAAGTCGAGTTGAGAAAATAACAAAGGACACATAATTCAAAAAGGTCAAGCTAATAAGGGCGCAAGGGGAATGCCTTGGCATTGGTAGCCGAAGAAGGACGTAGCGATCTACGAAAAGCCGCGGGGAGTCGAAAGCAGACATCGATCCGCGGATATCCGAATGGGGAAACCCGGCAGAGCAATACTCTGTCAACCATATGTGAATAAAATAGCATATGGTGGGGAACCTCCCGAACTGAAACATCTAAGTAGGGAGAGGAAAAGAAATCAACCGAGATTCCGCAAGTAGTGGCGAGCGAACGCGGAAGAGGCCAAACCGGGAGTAGTAATACTCCCGGGGTAAGGACAGCGTAAGGTATTGACAAAGGCTAGTAGAATGAGATGGGAAGCTCAACCATAGAACGTGAGAGTCGTGTAAACGAAAGCTGGAGTCAGCCGGCTGGATCCGGAGTACCGCCGGACACGTGAAACCCGGTGGGAAGATGGGGGGACCACCCTCCAAGCCTAAATACTCACCAATGACCGATAGAGAACAGTACTGTGAAGGAAAGGTGAAAAGAACCCCTGGCGGGGAGTGAAAAAGAACCTGAAACCTTGTGCCTACAAGCACATAGAGCACGTCAAAGTGTGATATGGTACCTTTTGTAGAATGGTCCGGCGAGTGAATGTCACTAGCGAGGTTAAGGACTTAAGGTCTGCAGCCGAAGCGAAAGCGAGTCTTAATAGGGCGAAGCAGTTAGTGGTATTCGACCCGAAACCGAGTGACCTAGCCATGAGCAGGCTGAAGTGGAGGTAAAACTCCATGGAGGGCCGAACCCACTCCCGTTGAAATGGTAGGGGATGACTTGTGGCTAGCGGAGAAATTCCAATCGAACTCGGAGATAGCTGGTTCTCTCCGAAATAGCTTTAGGGCTAGCCTCAAATAACATTACCGCAGGTAAAGCACTGAATGAGCTAGGGGGCGAAAGCTTACTGAACTCTATCAAACTCAGAATGGCGGATAATGAATGTTTGGGAGTCACACTACGTGAGATAAGTTTCGTGGTGGAAAGGGAAACAGCCCAGACCCACAGCTAAGGTCCCGAAGTACAGTTAAGTGGAAAAGGATGTGAAATTGCGCAGACAACCAGGATGTTGGCTCAGAAGCAGCCACACATTCAAAGAGTGCGTAATAGCTCACTGGTCGAGTGATTTTGCGCCGAAAATTTAACGGGGCTAAACTGTACACCGAAGCTTGGGAATATATAATTTTAGGATTGTATGTTGGTAGGAGAGCGTCGTATGCGGGGAGAAGTCGCAGCGAAAGCGGCGGTGGACTGCATAGGAGTGAGAATGCCGGAATGAGTAGCGAGAATTATGTGAGAATCATAATGGCCGAAAGACTAAGGTTTTAGAAGGAAGGTTCGTCCGCTTCTAGTTAGCCGGGGGCTAAGGCGAGGCCGAGAGGCGTAGTCGATGCACATACGGTTGAGATTCCGTAGCCACCTTAAATTTAAGCTAAGGGACACATCAGAAGGGCATAACCCAGGTGTTGGTCGACCTGGGCGTAAGGGAACGAAAATAAGTAGTGAAGTATGCATGGATGGTGGCGAGAAAAGCTTAGTGTATATAATTAGGGTGCCCGTACTGCAAACCGACACAGGTAGTCAGGAAGAGAATTCTAAGGCCAACGGGAGAAACGTTGTTAAGGAACTCGGCAAATTGACCCCGTAACTTCGGAATAAGGGGTGCTCACGAGAGTGAGCCGCAGTGAATAGGTCCAGGCAACTGTTTATCAAAAACACAGCTCTCTGCTAAATCGTAAGATGACGTATAGGGGGTGACACCTGCCCGGTGCTGGAAGGTTAAGAGGAGGAGTGCAAGCCCCGAATCGAAGCCCCAGTAAACGGCGGCCGTAACTATAACGGTCCTAAGGTAGCGAAATTCCTTGTCGGGTAAGTTCCGACCCGCACGAATGGTGTAATGATCTGGACACTGTCTCAACAACGCACCCGGCGAAATTGTAGTACCGGTGAAGATGCCGGTTACCCGCGGCAAGACGGAAAGACCCCATGGAGCTTCACTGTAGCCTAATATTGGGTCTCGGTATTTTATGTACAGGATAGGCGGGAGACATGGAAACCAACACGCCAGTGTTGGCGGAGTCATCCTTGGGATACCGCTCTTAAGATATTGAGATTCTAACCTGCAGCCTTGAAACAGGTTGGGGGACATTGTTAGGTGGGCAGTTTGACTGGGGCGGTCGCCTCCAAAAGAGTAACGGAGGCGTTCAAAGGTTGGCTCAGCATGGACGGAAACCATGCCAAAGAGTGCAAACGCAAAAGCCAGCCTAACTGCGAGACTGACGGGTCGAGCAGTAACGAAAGTTGGAGTTAGTGATCCGGCGGTATGTGAGTGGAAATGCCGTCGCTCAACGGATAAAAGCTACCCTGGGGATAACAGGCTGATCTCCCCCAAGAGTCCACATCGACGGGGAGGTTTGGCACCTCGATGTCGGCTCATCACATCCTGGGGCTGAATTCGGTCCCAAGGGTTCGGCTGTTCGCCGATTAAAGTGGTACGCGAGCTGGGTTCAGAACGTCGTGAGACAGTTCGGTCCCTATCTGTCGTGGGCGTAGGATATTTGAGGAGCGCTGTTCCTAGTACGAGAGGACCGGAATGGACGCACCGCTGGTGTATCGGTTGTCATGCCAATGGCACGGCCGAGCAGCTATGTGCGGATCGGATAAACGCTGAAAGCATCTAAGCGTGAAGCCGTCTCCAAGATAAGATATCCCACTGTTTACAGTTAAGACCCCTTGTAGACTACGAGGTTGATAGGCTGGATGTGTAAGTGCAGTGATGTATTTAGCTAGCCAGTACTAATAGGTCGAGGGCTTGACCTTAAAAGGTTATGTGTCGAGAAGTGAACAAAGCGTTTTCCTGTATTTAGTTTTCAGGGTATATTTCCCTGTATGAGCTATGCACCATTAGCTCAGTTGGTAGAGCACCTGACTCTTAATCAGGGTGTCCACGGTTCGAGCCCGTGATGGTGTACCATCAATGGCCCGTTGGTCAAGCGGTTAAGACATCGCCCTCTCACGGCGAAAACAGGAGTTCGATTCTCCTACGGGTCACCATAGACCTTATGGGATACCAACAGGTCCATTCTTCTGTAGTGTCCTTGCATTACAGCTTAGTCGGTGTAGATTACAATGAGGGTCCACCCGTTCCCATCCCGAACACGGTAGTTAAGCTCATTTGTGCCGAAGATACTTGGCGGGTCGCTGCCCGGTAAAATAGGTTATGCCGACA
>CANQXE010000011.1 GCA_947627725.1 uncultured Clostridia bacterium
ACAGTTGAATTCAACTGTTCGGTTCCTTATCTCGTCCTTTATTTTATTCCCTCTACCCCAACATTTGACATTGAGCCTAATAAAAACGCAGATGCTAACATCTGCGTTTTTATTATATACCGATTTCCGCTTTCATTTCCTTTAAAATTTCACACGATTTTTTAAACTTTTCTTTTTCTTCTTCACTAAGCGTCATCTGCAAAACCTCACGCACTCCGTTATGATTAACAACAGACGGAACGCCGACATATATCCCCTGCTCTCCATATTCGCCTTTAAGATATGATGATACTGTGAAAATTGAATTTTCATTAAAAAGTATTGCTCTTGTCAGCCTTGCAAGCACCATCCCTATTCCGTAATAGGTTGCACTCTTTGCCTTGATTATTTCATACGCTGACTCCTTAACGTCAACGGCGATTTTTTCCATATCCGCCATTAAATCAGGATACCTCTTTTCCAAATCTTTCAACGGATTGACGGAAATTGCCGCGTTGCTCCACGCAACGAACTCGGAATCACCGTGTTCTCCGATAACATAAGCGTGAACATTTCTCGGATTAACTTTAAAATAATCGCTCATCATATGCCTCAGCCGCGCGGAATCAAGCGTTGTGCCCGAACCGACTACCCTGTTTGCGGGAAATCCGGACAGATTATAGACCGCCTGCGTCATAATATCAACGGGGTTTGAAGCAACAAGAAAAACTCCGTTAAAGCCGCTTTCAACAATCGGTTCTACTATTGATTTAAAAACATTATAATTCTTCTGAAGTAAATCTCTGCGGCTTTCTCCGTCGTGCTGTGCGGCGCCTGCGCAAATGACGACAAGATCCGCGTCGGCACATTCGTTATATTCCCCAGATTTTATTTTCATAGAGCTTGGCGCAAACGGAAGTCCGTGTGAAAGGTCCATTGCCTCTCCCCTCGCGCGCTCCTTATTTATATCTATCAAAACAAGCTCGTCACAGATATTCTGATTTAAAAGCGAGTAGGCGTAGCTCATACCTACCATGCCGACTCCGACAATCACAACCTTTTTGTTATCCAGAAACATAAAATCACCCAAGAGTATTATTGACATCTCTTGGGTAATCATTCTTAGTCGTTAAAAGAACCGGAAACAAAAGTATTTTCGATATTTCATCTTTTGCAAAAAAAATGTAAATAGATGATGTTATTAGAATAAAAACTGAAATATATAAAAATATCATTTTTATATACAGCTATACCATTTTACTTAAAAAAAAGAGGAAGCTTTTCAAGGAATATTATATCATCTCTCTCCCCTGCATCTCCCTCAGCGAGCGGAGCGCAGCAGGCGGCTATATTACCCTTAAATTCGTTAACAAGACCTATAACAGCCTTTAGGCTCTCACCTGTGGAAATGACATCATCGACAATCAAAACCCTTTTATCCTTAATCAAATCGCCGTCCTCGTGACCGAGATAGAGCGTCTGCTCTTTCTGAGTGGTAATACTCCTGACGGTATACTCGACAGGGTTATCCATATAAACCTTAACGCCCTTGCGGGCAACAATATATTTCTTTCCGCTCAGTCTGCTCATTTCATAAGCAAGCGGAATTGACTTTGCCTCAGGTGTGACAATATAATCAAATTCGGGACATTTTTCAAGGAGCGCTTTTGCGCAGGCTTCTGTAAGCGCAACATCACCAAAGAGAATAAAAGCGGCAATGTCAAGACTGTCTGAAACCGAAAATTTTTTCAGCTGACGTTCAAGACCTGCAATTTTTAAAGTATAGTATTCGTCGCTCATATAATTTTTTCTCCCATTTTAACGCCGCCGATAAGATGAAAATGAAGGTGCTTAACTGTCTGTCCCGCGTCCTCACCGCAGTTGTTTATAACTCTGTATGAGTCAATACCCTGAGATTTTGCTATCTCGGAAATTTTTTCAAAAATATACGAAACATATTTGCTGTTTTCTGAATTTACCTCATTTGCAGACTCAATATGAACTTTAGGAACAACAATGATATGAACGGGCGCAACAGGATTAATATCTTTAAAAGCAAGAATGTTATCATCCTCATATACCTTAGTTGACGGAATATTGCCCGCAATGATTTCACAAAATACACACATACTGAATACCTCTATCCTTTAATCATAGATTTTACTGTTTCTTCAACTGCCGCAATTGCGCTGTCAAGCTTAGATAAATCCTTTGCACCTGCCATTGCGGAATCGGGACGTCCCCCTCCTCCGCCGCCAGCAAGCTTTGCAATTTCACGAACGAGGTCACCTGCTTTGACGCCTCTGGAAATTGCGTTTTTACCGCAAACTGCAACAAGATTTGCCTTATTACCGTTTATACCCGCAATTACTGCTACAATATTGTCACCCTTTGCCTTGAGGTCATCGCCCATTGAGCGTAACGCATCGGGAGTTGCAGCGTCTACCTTTGCGGTATAAAGCTCAAGTCCGTCAACATCAACAGGCTTTGAAAACATATCGGCGCTCTTAAGCTTTGTAAGCTGAGCGTTAAGCTTTTGAATTTCCTTGTCCTTTTCCTTAAGCTCCGCAACGATTGCGGAAACTCTGCTGTTTATTTCATTATCGCTTGTTTTAAGAACAGAAGCAACTTGTTTAACGGTATCTTCGCTGCTTTTAAGATAATCAAGCAGATTCAGCCCCGTAAGAGCAGTAATTCTGCGCACTCCCGCAGCAACAGATGATTCGGATATTATTTTGAACAGACCAAGCTCACCACTGTTCGCAACGTGAGTACCGCCGCAGAATTCCGTTGAAAAATCGCCTGCCTTAACGACACGGACAATATCGCCGTACTTTTCACCAAAGAGCATCATTGCCCCCATTTTCTTTGCCTCTTCGATAGGCATTTCCTGCATTGTTACTGTCTGCGCCTGCATTATAAACTGATTAACAAGCAGTTCAACCTTTGCAATTTCCTCCGGCGTCATAGGATTAAAATGCGTGAAATCAAAACGGATCTCATTTTCATTAACAAGCTGTCCCGCCTGCTCAACGTGAGTGCCGAGCACCTGACGAAGCGCCGCCTGAAGAAGATGGGCTGCCGTGTGATTTTTCATAATTGCCCTGCGTCTGTCTTGATTAAGAACCGCATTCACTCTGTCGCCGACGCTTATAATACCCGATGTAACCTTACCCGTATGAAGATAAATTCCGTCGGCATTCTTTGATGTGTCATCAACTGTAAATATATTTGTATCCCTGCTCTTAATTACGCCGCTGTCGCCTATCTGTCCTCCCGACTGAGCGTAAAACGGTGTTTTATCAAGAACAAGTGTACCCTGCTCACCTGCGCCGAGCATATCCGCAAGCTCTCCCTCAGAATTGACGATTGCCAGAACCTCCGCGTGACATTCAAAATCCGTATAGCCTGTAAACTCTGTCTTTTTCACGTCAATTTTAAGCGACTCGCCCTTCCATGCGTCCGCGCCGGCGTCCTTACGTGCGGCACGCGCGGTTGACCTCTGATTAGCCAGCAATTCGTTAAACTTACCCTCGTCAACAGTTAAGCCCTTTTCTTCAAGAATATCCTTCGTCAAATCAAGCGGGAAGCCATAGGTATCGTTAAGCTTGAATGCGTCCTCGCCTGAAAATACATTGCCCTTTGTGTTTGCAATATACTCGTCAAGGAGCGCCAAGCCGGCGTCAATCGTTTTACCGAAGGATTCCTCTTCGGCAAGAATTACCTTTGTAATAAGCTCCTCTTTATCGGCAAGCTCAGGATATGCCGATTTGTTTTCTTTTATTACTGTTTTGCAAACTTTGTAAATGAACGGTTCGTTTACGCCCAAAAGTCTTCCGTGACGGCATGCGCGGCGGATAAGGCGGCGGAGAACATATCCCCTGCCGTTATTAGACGGAATAACACCGTCGCCAATCATAAAGGTAGACGAACGCACATGGTCCGTAATTACACGAAGTGAAACGTCCGTTTTCCCATCCTCGTGATAGGTAACGCCAGCGATTTCAGAAATCTTTTTCATAATATTCTGAATGGTATCAACCTCAAAAATATTATCAACGCCCTGCATAATGCACGCAAGTCTTTCAAGTCCCATTCCCGTATCTATATTAGGATGGTCAAGAGGTGTATAATTATTGTTACCGTCATTATCAAACTGCGTGAAAACATTGTTCCAGAACTCGGTAAATCTGTCGCACTCACAGCCCGGAGCACAGTCAGGACTGCCGCAGCCGTATTTTTCACCGCGGTCAAAATAAATTTCCGAACAGGGACCGCAGGGACCTGAGCCATGCTCCCAGAAATTGTCCTCCTTACCAAGCCTTACAATATGGTCGGGTGAAACTCCGTTTTGCTTAGTCCAGATATCAAACGCTTCATCATCATTTTCATAGATAGTCACATAAAGCTTTTCAACGGGCATTTCAAGCACCTTAGTACAAAATTCCCACGCCCAGGCAGTAGCCTCCTTTTTAAAGTAATCTCCGAAGGAAAAATTGCCGAGCATTTCAAAAAAAGTGCCGTGACGGTCAGTCTTGCCGACGCATTCAATATCGGGTGTGCGTATACATTTCTGGCAGGTAGTGACACGCTTGCGAGGAGGTGTTGCCTCACCCGTAAAATATTTTTTCATCGGCGCCATACCTGAATTTATAAGCAAAAGGCTCTTATCCCCGTCAGGTACGAGAGAAAAGCTGGGAAGTCTTAAATGTCCCTTGCTTTCAAAAAAGGATAAATATTTTTCTCTTAAATCATTTAATGATGTCCATTCCATAATTTTATACCTCAAATTTTACTCTTAAATAAAGTAAAATATTATTGTATCATAACAAAATTTCAAGGGCAACAATACTGCTGCCCTTAAATTAAGTTTGGCCAGGGTAAAGCAAATAAACCGTTTCAGGCGTATTAGATTATTTGTTTCACCCTTAAAGATTATCAACAATTTTAGTAAGTTCCTTAACCTCATCAACTGTGAAGGTAAGACCCTTGCTCATTTTAGAATGATCAGGCGACCAATCTCTGACATCAATCTTAGGCTCACGACCATTCCATGAAATCATATTAACTTCTCTTGTCCAGCCTCGCGCTGTTTCTGAAATAACTCCGAGATGCTCTGTGATTTCATACTTAATTTCAGGCATTTCTACTCCTCCTTTTGTAATAATATATTAATTAGAAAAATTATTAGTTATTTAAGGCTTCTTACGATATCGGCAGTATCCCGCGCAATAGTAAGCTCTTCGTCTGTCGCAAGAATGAATACTCTTACTTTATCCGTCGGGTCTGTGAGCTCAGCCTCATTGCCCTTCTGGGTTTTCTGATTAAGCGCCTCGTTGATATGAACGCCCATATAACCGAAATAGGAGCAAATCTTTGAACGAAGCCAGAAACCGTTTTCACCGATTCCGCCTGTAAATACAATCGCGTCAACGCCGTTCATTGCGGCAATGTATGAGCCGATGTATTTGGCAATTTCATAAGCCTGCATTTCGTGAGCGAGAATAGCTCTCTCGTTACCCTCAGCCTGTGCGGCACATATATCACGGTCGTCTGACGATACGCCGGAGATAGCGTTTACACCCGACTCCTTGTTAAGTATCTTATCCATTTCGTCAGGGGTAAGATTCAGCTTTTTCATAATAAAGGTAACAACCGAGGGGTCAACACCGCCGGAGCGTGTACCCATCATAAAGCCGTCAAGCGGAGTAAAGCCCATTGATGTATCAATAACCTTACCGTATTTAACAGCGGCAATTGACGAGCCGTTACCGAGATGGCAGGTAATTATCTTTAAATCCTTGATGTCCCTGCCCATTTTATCCGCAACCCTGTGGGATACAAACTTATGAGAAGTACCATGAAAGCCGTAACGGCGCACGCCGTATTTTTCATAATATTCATACGGAACAGCGTACATATAAGCCTTTGGCGGCATTGTGCTGTGAAAAGCCGTATCAAAAACAGCGACCTGCGGTACACCGGGACCGACAACCTCAAGGCAAGCCTTATAGCCCTGAAGATTCGCGGGGTTATGAAGAGGAGCAAGAGGTGAAAGCTCGTCAACGGTTTTTACGACATCTTCGTCAATAAGAACACTTTTCGTGTACTTGTCACCGCCCTGAACAAAGCGGTGTCCGATAGCGTCAATTTCATCAAATGAGTCGATAACCTTATGCTCGCCGTCTGAAAGAATATATTTAACCTCATTAAACGCGGCTGTATGATTTGGAAGCTCCTTGTCATAAGTAAATGTCTCACCGTTTAACTTGACGATAACATTTTTCTCTCCGCCGTTAATTTCCATTCCGATTCTTTCAATTGCGCCTTTGCAAAGGACAGATTCATCTGTCATATCCATTAACTGATATTTAAGTGATGAACTGCCGCAGTTAATTACAAGTATTTTCAAAATATTTCCTCCGTCTATTGAAATAACATATTATATTTAGTATTATAATAATATATAATTTATTATAATGTCAAGGGCTTTCAGGTAAAATTTATGATTACAGGCATAATTTGCGAATTTAATCCGTTTCACAGCGGACATAAATACCTAATCGACACTGTCAGAAACTATTCCGACGGTGTTGTCTGCGTTATGAGCGGCAACCTTGTCCAGCGGGGTGAATTCGCTGTTTATGATAAATTTAAAAGAGCAAAGAGCGCTTTGGAAAACGGCGCTGATTTAATGATCGAGTTACCGTGCGTCTATTCTGTTATGTCAGCAAACGGCTTTGCAAAATATGCTGTTCAGATATTAGAGGCAACAGGAATTGTTGATGAGATTGCTTTCGGCGCAGAGTGCGGAGATATTAATGAGCTGAAAAGCGTTGCGGAAAACATCAAAACATATGACAGTCAAATCAGGGAGAAAATGAAAGAGGGCATTTCCTACCCGTCTGCGAGAAAGAAAATTATTAAAAGCAGCATTCTTGATACTCCAAACAATATTCTCGCTCTTGAATATATAAACGAAACCTCCCTGCCCTGCCGCGCGTTTAAACGAATCGGTAAAGGACACGATACCGATGACATAAAATACAGCGCGTCGGCAATAAGAGAACGTCTGTCTTTAGAGGAAATATGCGCAATGAAAAACTGTGAAACCGCCATTCTCGCAAAGCTCCGAACAATGAGCCGTGAGGACTTCTTAAAAATTGAGGATGTGAGCGAGGGACTTGAGAACAGAATTGCTGAGGCGGTAAGGGCTTCGTCAAGTCTTGAAGAAATATATGAAAATATTAAAACCAAGCGTTATACACACTCAAGAATAAGAAGAATAATTCTCAGAGCGTATATGGGCATAACAAAGGAATATATCCAAGACGTGCCATATATCCGTATTTTAGGCTTTAATGAAAAAGGTCAAAACATTTTATGCAAAATGAAAGAAACGGCTGAACTGCCTGTTATAAGCCGTTACAGCGATATTGACAAGCTGACCGACGGCGGTAAAAAATTGTTTGCGCTTGAATGTAAATGCACGGATTTATATAATTTGGGATATAAAAGACCCCTGCCCTGCGGAACAGAACAGAGGTCAAAAATCGTAATTATCAAGTAAATTTAAGTCGTTAAAATCAACGCTTTTGCGGAATTTTGAATACACATTATATTTAACATAAGAAAATTTTATTTTAAACTCTCCGCCAAATTAAAAAATTCTTCTTTTTCCATTGATGAATTTATATAGGACAGCAAAGAATTTGTTGAAAGAAACTCGGGTAAATCAAGAGCCTTTAAGAGTTTCTTTTTTTTCTGCTTTGAATGATACGTACCCGAAAATCCGAGAGAATACAAGTCATAGTTTGTTACTGGGTTAGATTGTATTACTTTTTCCGAGGAAATACCAGCATCTCTGAAAAGCTTTAAAAGAAGCTCATCGCTCATTCCCTCAACGCCGAGCTTGCCCTCCTTTGACGGTTGTAACTTTCTTTTCTCCTTGCCTGCAATATCGGGAATATAAATATGCTTAATTTTGTCTTTCGGTATTCCTGAAGAAATATAATTTCGTATTTGAAAACCGCTGTGGTCGGAATCGGTAAGAATTACCAAACCCCTTTCTTCGGCAAGCTTTCTTATAAATTTCAGCTTTTCCTTATCCTTATATATACCAAAGCCGTTTGTTTCAATAATAAGCGTATCCAGAAAATTTGAAAGCTTGAGCTTATCATATTTGCCCTCAACAATTACCGCCTCACCGATTTTAAGCATACCGCACCTCTTTCGCAATTAAAATCAGTTTGACTATAAGCTCCTCCAAAAGAAGCTTTTTGTCTGTTGACGTACTCTTTAGTTTTAAGTCAGTGTCCATTATTTCATCAAGGGATTTTCTAAGCTGATTTTCCGTAAGGTTTGCGCAGTCTCTCGAAGCGTTTCGCAAGGCAAATTCCCTCCCCTTGTAGTTATAATGCTTTGCGACATCATCATAGGAAAGCCCCGCTGCTTTTGCACACTTTACTCTGTACATATCAACGTACACTCCGCCGATTACCGAAAGAATTAAAACGGGATCCTCTTTCATATTAAATAGCGTATCAGCTACCGCATATGCGCTGTCAAAATTCCCTGCTACAACCGCTTTCGACAGGTCATAGACTCTTGCCTGAAGGCATTTTGTTGCCATATTGTCAATAATATCTCTCGTTATTTCCTTACCCTGTGCAAAGTATGACAGCTTATCAAGCTCATTTAAAAGATTTTTCAAATCATTTCCGGATACGGAAATAAGATATTTTGCATTATTTATATCAAGCTGAGAGCCTCTTTTTTTTGCTCCGCTGACAAGCAGCTTTGCAACATCGCTCTCGCTCCTCTTTTCAAGATTTACAACAGCGCCGGCATTATCAAAGGCGGCAATAATTTTCTTAAAGCCTGCCGCTTTAACATCAGGCTCAAGAGCGTCATAAAGAAATATCAATACGGTGCTTTCAGGCACGTCATCTAAAAATTCAGTAAGCAGCTTGATATCTGATTTTGATTTTTCAACAGGATAATCACGGGCAAGCACAAGATTATATTCACTCATCATGGGAAGCATCTGCGCGTCCTTAAGTATATCGTCAAGCGCCGTATCCTTTCCGTCAAACTGGTGAAGGTTAAAGGATTCAAAGGCGGGATCAACAATTTTCTTTTTTAAAAGTGAGATATAGTGCTCTTTAAGGTAGCGTTCCTCACCGTAAATCAAATAGGCGTTTAGTATATTTCTCTCTTTGATTTGCGCCCTAAGCTGTGACTCGTTAAGCCGTGCCATGGTTATCCCTCCTTTTTCAAAAGCTCTGAATCCGGTGAAACTATGAAAGTAATATCACCGCTTTCCGAAAATCTGTCATAGATATTCCTGTACAGCCTGTACCCATTTATTGTAACATAATTATCGTCAATTTTAAAGACCTTATCTGAAAGCGAAGCAGTAAGTATACCGCCGTCACATTCTATTTTAATATGACTGCATACTGACATAATAATTTCTTCATCGGAAAGAAACTGAGCGTTTGGCAGAATTTCCGTGATTTTGCTTTCTTTATTATCAGAATTCAACACTAAAGCGTTATCAAAAATATCATGATCAGCAATATTCTCCAAAGTATAGCAGTCGCCTTTATCATCCGCATCAATAACAACAATGCTGTCTTTATCGTAAATGATAACCGCGCCGTTGCTTGAAACGGTAAGATAGGCATTTCTGTTATAACTGTAAACACTCAGGACGGTTGAAACGGCAAGCGTAACAACAATAAAAAATGATATAATTCTTACATCGGCTTTTGAAAAAATCAAAACCGAAACACCTGTAAGCAGTAATATGCCCGCAATTGACAAACCGAAAATACTGTCGGAGATATCAAGATATAAAAATTCAAAATGTTCACGGGAAAAATTTGTAATTTTAATCAGCGCACCGAGTGAGAACGAAGCGACAGATTTCGGAATAAACGCTAAGAAAGGAACGCCGCAGAAAAGACACAGCAAAAATACAGAAATCAAAGCAATCTGCATAACGGGAACCGCAATAATATTAAGAATTATTGAAAGAATACTTACATTACCGAAAAACAGCCACATAGCGGGAAATACGGCAATCAGCACACTTGCGCCTGTAAACAGGCCATCATAAAAATATTTAATCATACTGTTTTTAGGTTTAATATATTCATCAAAGGCAGGCTTGATTACGGATAATCCTATAACAGCCGATGATGTTAAAACGGCACTTGCGTCTGTTACCGCAAACGGATTAAGGCAGATGATGAAAACAGCAAAGCCAAGAGAATTCAGTGTATCTGCTTTATTATTAAACAACCTTGAAAGCAGCATAACGGTTATCATGATTCCCGCTCTTATGACCGATTTTGAATAATCCGCAACCCCTGAATATATAAGCAGAATGACCAGCGTTATAACGGTACTTAAAATATTCGGAGTTCTTAGGAATTTCAAAACCGAATAAATAAAAACGCAGATAAGAGAAATATGCAGTCCCGAAACGGCTGTCATATGCGAAAGTCCGCAAACTCTGAAAGAATCGTTAATATTTTCACTCAAAGTTCGTTTATCGCCTGTGAAAATCGACAGCGCAAGCCCCGCTTTCTCACCGTCAAGGTTATCTTCAATAATTTCTTTAATTTTTAACCTCAGCTTGATTATGTAATAATTCAAAGGCTTATTATGGTTTGAAATTACGTCATAGTTAATCAGGCTCGCTCTGATATAGATTCCGTCGCCGTAGTCACCGAAGGAATCAAAGCCGTTTTCGGCATAGCTGTAAAAGGAGAGCATACCTGATATATTATCATAACAATCGGCATATATTTTGGCTTTTGATTTGACCTTAAGCCGGATATTCTGCGGAGCGCCGGGCAAATCAATACTGCTTGTTCTGACGGTATAAATATAGCCGTCATCTGATTTTGTTTCAATATCTACTATTTGAAAATCAGCATACGCGGTTTCACCGTCAAGTGATTTCTGGGGCAAAACATTCGCCTGCATACAGAAAATAAAAATAAGACAGGCAAAAAGCATACTGCCGAATGTAACCGGCAGAACTTTACCCTGTCTCAGATTTTTTACCGACAGTGATACTATCAATAATATCACTGTCGGAATGAATATAAATTTTACAAAATTAAAATCAACCGCATTCAGTACAATCAGAGTGATTGCAGATGAAAAACCGACAAACGCAAACACTCTTTTCATAGCTTCATTACTTAACAGGCTCCATAACAAATGAATATGCCTGCTTAACTCCTTTTTTCATAATATACGGTTCACGGACGAATGCCTGACCGGGCAGATCTCCTCCAACGCCGCAAAGCATATGGTCAATATTGAGTGTAGTAATATCCTCATACGGAATATCATTGATATGAGTAGCTTTCTCCAAGCCGTCGGTCGTGTAGTGATAAGCGGAAAAATTCAATGGATCATTAAAATACGCAGTAAATTTAAGTCCCCTGCCCTTTTTGTCGGTAATAGTCATATAGCGAATATCCGTCCTGTTTGAGGATTCCTGCGGACGCATATAGCGGTGCTCCAAATCGGTAACGGTTGAAGAATAAACGTCAATCTTTGCGCCCGTCTTTCTGTCACAATAGGTTGGAACAGGACCTCGTCCGTACCATTTAACATATTCCATTTCCTTCGGCAAGGTCATCTGATATCCGAATTTAACCATATTCGCGGTCGGTGTTGCCGAGTGATAAACATAAATTCTTCCGTTTGGATAAATCCTATATGTTGCGATAGAATTCTTAAGCCCCGGCGTGCTGAATGCAATATGAATTTCAACCGTATTATCGCCGCCGGGTTTAGCAACTGTTTTAACGGCGCTTGTATGCTTTCCCGCTCTCTGCCATTTATAGTACGGATGAAACTTTGCCCACTGAGGAGTAAAATTCAAAAAGTCAATATCGTTATCCGTAAGCGCGCGGAAATAGTTAGGCATTATAGGAGCGACAAGCATTTCTTTTCCGTCAACAACATAGCTTATTATCTTGCCGTTATCTACAACTACTTTAACGCTGTCGTTTTCAACAGTAACCTTTTTACCCTTTACTGTAAATGTTAAATCGCCCTCATTTTCAGGCTGTACGGGCTGTGGCATCTCATTAATAATAAATTGGTCCCACGCAATTTCAAAATTAGATTTAAGACCGGGCGTTTTCTTTCTTGTGAAGAACGAAATGGTTAAAATAACCTCCTTATCTTTCGGAATACTGTCAACCGAATAAGGAATAGTAATAAAGGTTTCGGAGAGGGGTTCACACTCAAATTTATCAAGCTCGCCCGAATCAATAACTTCACCCTCTGCCTTAAGCACCCAAGCGCATTTATAGTTTGAAATATCTGTAAACAGGAACTTGTTTTTAACTCTGAATTTGCCCGCCATAAGGTCAAACGCTTCGGTTTTGATTTCCTGATAAACCTTTTTGACCTCGGTTATTTGCGGATGAGGCTTGCGGTCGGCGCCGATAATGCCGTTAGCGCAGAAATAGACATTAGAGCCGGTCATTGCGGTAGTATTCGGAATATCAATAAATTTTTTAGGCTCCAGCTTTTCAAAGTCCGTGCCATAAAGATAATTATCATTACCGTTTTCATCCTTGACATGAAGCGTCTGGTCAACAAAATCCCAGATAAAGCCGCCGCACATATTGTCATATTTCTCAAAATCGTCCATATACTCCTGAAAATTACCGAGCGAATTTTCCATTGAATGAGCATATTCACAGAGGACAATGGGCTTGCCCTCATACATTTCGGGAGTAATCGGCTTGCTGTCGGCGGCAAGCTGATTCGCAATATTATCATAAAGAGAAATCTTAATTTCCTGCTTGTTACCGAGTTTTTCCATAATATCGGCAGTCGGATACATACGTGAAATTACATCGCTCTTTGTCTGGTCAAAGTCGCCTTCATAGTGAAACTGTCTTGTATCGTCGAGTTTAAGCGCTGCCTCTTTCATTTTCATAAAGTTATCGCCGTCGCCTGCCTCATTGCCGAGCGACCACATAAAAACGCAGGGATTATTGCGGTCGCGCAGCACCATACGCTCCATACGGTCAACCACAGCGTCAGTCCACACAGGATTAGAACCGGGAACTCCCTTTCGTCTTACCCCGTGCGTTTCAAGGTCGCACTCATCCATTACATAAAATCCGTACTTATTGCACATTTCATAAAAATACGGATCATCCGGATAATGCGATGTACGGATAGAATTGATATTACTCTGTTTCATAATATCAAGGTCCTGTATGTACCTTTCCTTTGGTACTGCCCAGCCGTAATCGGGGTCAAAATCATGGCGGTTTACACCTCTTATCATAAGGGGCATACCGTTAAAATAAATCTTTTCTCCTTTAATCTCAACCTTTTTAAATCCGACCTTATACGTTTTTACAACGACCGTTTTACCGTCAAGTAAAATACGCATAACAAGCGTATATAGATTGGGCGTTTCCGCGGACCATTTTTTCGGAGCCTTGATTTTAGCGTTAAATTTGAGCTTTTCCTTACCGCCCGAAAGGTCGATTGTCTTTGTTCCGATTGCTATTTCTCTGCCTGTTGATGATATCAGCTTTGTGTCAACAGTGCATTCGCCTTTAATGTTATTATAGTTTTCAAGGAAAATGTCAAGGCTTAAATCAGAGTCCTTATAATCAACATCAAAATCCGTTTTAAAATAAAAATCCCTCAGGCAAAGCTTTGATTCTGCATAAAGGTAAACCTCACGGTAAATACCGCAGAGCCACCACATATCCTGATCCTCTAAATATGTACCGTCGCTGTATCGGTAAACCTTTGCGCAAACAAGATTTTCTCCTTTTTTAAGAAGCTTGGTTACATTAAATTCGTGAGGCACCATTGAGCCTTGTGAGTAACCGGCAAATTCTCCGTTTACGTAAACCTCAAGCGCAGATTTAACTGCGCCGAAATGGAGAAAAATCTCTCGTCCCTCAAAGCATTCATCAAGCTCAAAGGTCTTTCTGTAAAAGCCGATTTCCTGCATATTATGGTCAATAGACGGAATTTTTGCCTTACTTCTGCTTATTGCCTTCGGGAATGTTGAGGCATAATAATACGGAACGGAATATCCCTCAGTCTGCCACACTGACGGAACGCGTATTTCATCCCAAGAGCTTCCGTCAAATGAAGTAAGCTCAAAATTTTCAGGCTGGTTTTTAAGTCCTCTCTGCCAGTGAAACTGCCACATACCGTTAAGAGACTGCTTATATTTGCTCTCATCACCTGAAAGCGCCGACTCCTCGCTGTCAAACGGAAGCATCAAAGCGTGCCCGTCTTCTTTATTCATTTTAAATACCGACGGGTCTTCCCATCTGAATTTAGCCATAATGGTACCTCCTTATAATAATATCCTTATAAATAATATTATACTTGAATGGAAATAAAAGTCAATATAGACAAGCCGTCGGTAATTTGCTATAATATTTTCTTGAAAATAAATAATTATTTGGAGTTTAAATAATGATAGTCAGAGTAAATAAAGATAATCTTGAAGAATATGAAAGCTTTATTAAGCAGCATCCAAAGGGACTTTTTCAGCACTCGTCAAAGTGGGCTAAGGTTAAGGACGCCTGGAAATTTGAAGCAATTATGCTCAAAGAGGATAACGGAGAAATCAAAGGCTCAGCCTCTGTTCTTATTCGTTCAATTCCTGTAATAAAAAGTTCTCTTATGTACTGCTGCAGAGGCTTTGTCTGCGATGAAAATGATTTTGACACATTTGACAAGCTATTTGACGGCATACTTGAAATCGGGAAAGAGTACAATGCATACTGCCTTAAGATTGACCCTGAAATTGTTATTGAAAATCAGGCGTATAAAAATCACGTATTGAGCAAGGGCTTTGTTGAGCTTAACCCCGGATGTATGGATTTTGAAAACGTACAGCCCAGATTTGTTTACTGCTTTGATTATAACGGACTGAGTGAAGAGGAGCTGATGCTAACCTTCAAGTCTGACTACAGAAACAGGATAAGAAAGGCTCCTAAAAAAGGCGTTGAGGTTAAAATCTGCGGTAAAGAGGCCCTTGATGATTTTGTAAGAATAATGAGTGAAACAGGAGAGAGAGACGGATTTTCAACAAGACCTAAGTCTTATTTTGAAAAAATACTTGACTGTATGACCGATGACGCAAGGCTATATATGGCATATTATAACGGACAGGCTATTGCGGGAACAATCGCTATCAAATGGGGACATAATGTTATGAAATACCAGTACGGCGCGTCCTCAAACGCACACCGTAATGTTTATCCGAACTACGCGCTTCAATGGGCTATGATGCAATGGGGTATGGAATGCGGCTGCAAGGTTTATGATTTCGGCGGTATTTCTGGTGACTGCCAGAATCCCGATAATCCTCACTACGGTCTATGGAGATTCAAGCACGGCTTCGGCGGTTATATGAAAGAATTTGTAGGCGAGTTTGACTATGTAATTAACAAACCTATATACAAGCTTTATAATCTTGCAACAAAGGTTCTTGAAAAGATAAGGTAAATATATGAGCAGATATGTAATTGACAAAAAGCTACTTGATGAAAATATTAAAATTGTTAAAGAAAAGGCAGGAGTTCCCGTAATCGCAGTTGTCAAGGGAAACGGCTACGGTTTCGGCATTAAGGAATTTACTGAAATACTCAGGGAAAACGGCATAAGGACTTTCGCTGTTACTGAGGTCGACGATATTACGCAGTTAAGAGAAATTCTTATTGACGAGGACATTCTTGTAATGCGTTCAACAGGAATTGAAGCCGAAGCTGAAATTATCGCAAAAAACAACTGCATTGCGACAATCGGCTCGCTTAACTCCGCCAAGGTTATGGACGGGGTATCACGAACGCTCGGTGTAAAAACAAAATGCTATCTTAAAATAGACACAGGTATGGGGCGTTACGGTTTTATGCCCAACGAGGTTGAGGACGCTGTAAAATGCTATGACTTTGAAAATTTGGAATTTATCGGAGCGTATACTCACTTTTCGTCAGCATTTACTAATGAAAGACTGACGAAAGCACAGCTTGCCCTTTTTAAAGACACGATGACGCAGATTGAAAAGACCGGTAAAAATATCGGTATTCTGCACGCAAGCAACTCCCCCGCCCTTTTTAATGTTGATAATGTCTGCCTCGACAGTGTAAGAATCGGCTCAGCCTTTACAGGCAGAGTAATTACAAAAAGCAAAACAAAGCTTAACAGGCTCGGCTCTCTTGAGGCTGATGTCATTGAGATTAAAACAGTTCCCGCCGGCTACTCAATCGGCTATAACGGACTTTATACCACAAAGAGAGAAACAAAAATCGCGATTGTTCCGATAGGTCACTACGACGGCTTCGGACTGACTAAGGAAAAGGAAAACGCTGATTTACATTCTGTCCTTTCACAGCTTAAAAAATATCTTAAAAAAGAGCGTATTTATGTTAAAATTAACGGAAGAATGTACAGCGTTATCGGCGAAATCGGTCTTTCTCATACCGCAGTTGACGTTACGGGAAGCGATGTAAAGGTCGGAGATTTGGCAAGCGTTGATATATCGCCTCTTATGGTTAATCCGAGAATACCAAGGGTTTATAAATAACAACCACTAACAAAAATATAAGCAGAAAAAGCAAGACGGACGCACCGGCGTCCGTCTTATATTTTCAGCGTTTTAAGGTATTCCTTTTTATCCTTCTCCACTCTGTATGATTCGCAGATTTTCTGAATTGTTTTATTATGTACCCATATGGGCAGTTTTCTGCTCTCGATAAATTGAAGCGTCTTATTTTCATATTTGACATATGCGGTTGAAAGAGCCCACGCAACCGCCATATTCACATAATAATATTCAGATTTTATTTCAGATAAAATTTTCAAAGACTTATCAATATAATCATCAGTAAGGAAATAGTCCATTATCATAACAACCGCAAAGCGGATTTCATATTCCCCTCCCGAAAGATATGGCTGTAAAAAACTCCAGATCTCTTCCCTATTCTTCTCGGTGAACTTAAAGGTGGAGCAGGCGCAGTCACAGACCGCCCAGTTGTCAATGAGAGGAATGAAGTCCGCTAATTCCTGAAGATGAGCTTTTATGCCGCACTTTCTGTAACCGATTATAAAGCCCTTTATCATTCGTTCTTCATAATACTCGCACAAAACCTCAGCATTTTCTTTAACAGCCTGTCTCGCAATTTTACGCAGGACAGGCACTCGCACACCGATTATTTTATCAGGCGGGATATCAGGTATCAGCTTAGAATGAAATGCCTTATAGTCCAAATCGCGGTTCTTAAACAGCTCTTCCCTTACGTTCATCACAAATATTCCTTTAGCTCTATTAATCTTTTATCCTTTGAGGTAACTATATTCTCACTGATTTCACACTCTATTGAGACTGTATCAATCAGCTTGGGATTTCTCACTTCAAGCCCGTTATCTTTGTATCTTATAATATTATTAATTCCGCCGAGCGCTTTTACAAACGGAGTAAGCCTTGTCGGTATATAGTAGTTAAGCGAGTCGGAAATGCCATGCTTTTCAAAACTGAATTTGAATATAAAATATCCTATTGCTACAAAAACAACACCGCCTGCAAGCAGGTAAACGGGATTGTTAAGATTCATTATCATTTCAATCATTCCGCCGTTAAAAGTGTAACCGATTCCAAGCTTAAGAACATATGCCGACAGATAAGCTATTGCTCCGATAAAAAGAACCGAGAAAAATAAAAACGGACTTTCAAGAAATAAAAACAGCAGAAGTATACTGATATTTCCGCTGACCACAGCGCCGACAGTTACCGCAAGCAGAATGTACCTCTGCGCTCCTTTCAGTGTAAAAAAGAGTGATAGCGCTATTCCTGCAAGAGCAAACAGGAGAAAATAATGACCGGAGAGATACGCCGAAACAAGCTCCCCGCTATATCCCGAGACAAATAAATCCTTAACGCCTGTTACAATTTCACCGCCGTAAACAACCGATCCGCCATAGCTTTTATAAAAAATCATATCCTTAAGCGTATCAATACCGAACAAGGATAAAATATTATCCGTTACACTGAAAAGCACGGGTGAAAAAAGTCCTTTGCCTGAAATCAGGCGTGAGAGCGACATAATGAAATTATTCCAGTAGTCAATGACATATCCTATAAGAATGCCTGATAAAATTGCGCAAATCATTGTGAGCGAGAGAGCAAGCGCCTGATCAAACCTGTTAAAGCAGTATGCGCAAAAAACAGCGACAATTATACCCAAAATATAAGGAGTACCCTCTTCATAGAACGAAGAAACAGCCGTATTGACAACAGCAAGACAAAGCACGCTCCAAAACGCTGAAAAAGCAGTCCTTTTATGTGTAAGCTCAAGCGTTATAAAATAGCAGAAAGCATAGCCCGACAGTCTGTATAAAAGCTCTGAAAAATTATAGAAAATCATTTCGCTTTCAAGGCTGATATTATTCATTATAAGCTGAAGCACTTCGGCAATAATAAGAAAAACCGAGCAGATTATAAACGGGAACAGTGACGCTGTCTGTAATTTATTTATACCATTAAAAAATCTCATACCATCATTATGTGCAATAATGATGGTATCAATTCAATTATCTGTTAATATCTTTAAAATGATTTTGAAACAGCGGATTATGAATAATTGACTCACAATTATCACCCGCAACAATTAAATGGTCAATAAAATTAATCTTCATATCACGAAGCATATTCAGCAGTCTGAATGTAAAATCAATATCCTCTCCCGAAGCGTACGCACTTCCGCTCGGATGATTATGGGCTATCAAAACGTATGCGGCATTGTCCCTGAGAGCATTATTAATAATCGCTCTGCTGTCAATATTCGTTCCGCTAACACAGCCCCTGCTTATAACATATTTATTTATGATTGAGCCGTCATTTCTTGAAGTCACCTCAATCAGCACCTCAACGACCTCATTTGACAGCTCATTAACGCAGTATTCGCAAGCGTCATTGAAATTTATTATTCTTTTTATGTTCTTATTTCTGTTTTTCGTAATCCTGTCATTCAGTTTTTTAACCGATGAAATCGCAATGGCGGTTGATTCGCCAATACCTTTAACAGTCATAAGGTCCTGAGGAGAGGCGCTGATAACTCCTTCAAGCGAGCCGAATTTATTAATCAGGTCATATGCAAGCGGTTTGACATCACGTCTCGGAATTATAACAGACAGAAATATTTCAAGCAGATTATGGTCAGGCGCGTTATCCATACCGCCGGAAAGATATGTATCTCTCATTCTTTTTCTATGACCTTCCCTGCTCAAGTCCGACATAATAAACGCTCCTTTTTTACCACTTGGGATTATTGAAATCAGGGCATTTTTTATCTTTAAGCACCGCCCTGACCTCAGCATAACAACCGCATTTTAAACACATACCTGATATCAGATTATCGCAATTTTTACAGCAGTCAAGCCTGCTTATGTAGGTTTCATTACTGACCTTAAGCTCGTCACTTAAATTTGAGATATAATCCCTTACTGTTTCAAAGGATTTATTTTCTCCGGCCTCTAAAAGCAGGCATTTTTTACATTGATGAACCATTATTCAATAACAAATTTAACTACACTGCAAGGCGGAATTGTTGCGGTAAAACCGTCTGACAGCTTTCTGAAATCCGTAAATTCATCTACATTAACGGTGTCTGTGTTTTCAAAGTCATTCTTTGCATGAATTTCGCCTGTAAGAATTTCAGCCTTTATACTCTTAACCTTTGTATCAGCAACCTGACATTTTATCTTTGATTTTTTCGTTGCGGAGGTATTTGTAATTGTGGAATAAATAACACCGTTTTCATCAACAGAAGCGGACTCAATAAGCTGAGGACAGGTTCTTCTGATTTCCTTAGACTCAATATTATCTGTTGTGATATATGAGCCGATAAGCGTATTGTTCTGATGCGCCTTATACATTTTAAATACATGATATGTCGGGGTAAGCACCATTTTATCAGCGTCCGTAAGAATAACTGCCTGAAGAACATTAACAGTCTGCGCAATATTAGCCATAACAACTCTGTCTGAATGCTTATTGAAAATGTTTAGTGTAAGACCGGCGACAATAGCGTCACGCATTGTGTTCTGCTGATACAGAAATCCCGGATTAGTGCCCGGCTCAACATCATACCATGTCCCCCATTCGTCAACAATAAGCTGAACACTTTTTTGCGGGTTAACGCAGTCCATTACGGCAATATGATTCTTAATCAGCTCCTCCATTCTGTACGCCTTACAGATAGTTCTGTAATAATCATCAGTGTCAAACTGTGTTGAAGAGCCCTTACTGTCCCAGTTGTCATTCGGGAGAGTGTAGTAGTGAAGTGATATTCCGTACGCCCTGTTCTTAACCTTATCCATTACCTCTCGCGTCCACTTGTAATCGTCCACATTCGGACCGCAGGCAATTCTTTTTATCCTTGAATTAGGATCATAATCTCTTACATATGTATTATATCTTTTAAACAGGCAACCATAATACTCGGGGTCCATATTACCGCCGCAGCCCCACGATTCATTGCCTACACCGAAATACTTGATTTTCCATGGCTTATCGTGACCGTTCCTGCCGCGAAGCTTTGCCATAGGAGATACTCCGTCAAATGTCATATACTCAACCCACTCATTCATTTCCTGAACAGTTCCCGAGCCGACATTTCCGTTAATATATGTATCACATCCAAGCTGGCGGCAGAGTTCAAAATACTCATGTGTGCCGAAGGAATTATCCTCTACAACTCCGCCCCAGTGTGTATTGACCATCTTTTTTCTTTCTTCCTTGGGACCTATGCCGTCTTTCCAATGGTATTCGTCAGCAAAACAGCCGCCAGGCCATCTTAAAACAGGTATTCCCATATCTTTAAGCGCATTAACGACATCACATCTCATACCATTTACATTCGGTATTTTTGAGTCCTCGCCGACGTAGATACCGTCATAAATACATCTTCCGAGATGCTCCGCAAAATGACCGTATATGTCCTTATTAATTTTACTGATTTTCTGATTAGGATTGATAAGATATTTTTCCATAATATACTCCTAAATAATTTATTATATTGTCACATTATCATAAGTACAGATAATTGTCAATAAAGTAATTTAATAAAGCATCAATAATTAATTTACTTGAATATTGTTGATATAATTTTCCTATAAAATTTGTAGGAATTATTTTATTCGTATTGAAAAAAGTATTGACAACATAAAGGAATGTTGCTACAATATTCCTATAAAATTAATAGGAATTAGAATTATGCATATTGAAAAAATAGTTGATTTGATAAAAAAGAATCATTCAGACGCACTGCTTTTGTTTAACGAAAGCAATATGCACTACGCCTGCGGTTTTTCGCCGAGCGAGGGTATTGTAATTGTTACTAAAGGCGGAAAAGGCTATCATATTGTTGATTCGAGATATACGGAAACCGCACAGGAGCATTCAAAGAAAACAGGACTTACAGTTGTTGAAATTTCCTCCTCTTTCTCTGATGAGGTTAAGTCTATTGTTAATAAGCATAAAATTAAATCAATTCTTTTTGAAAATGAAACGATTTCCTTTGCACAGTATGAAAGATACGCAAAGCTTTTAGAAAATGTATCATTTATCCCATTAGGAAATCAGTTAATGCTCCTTAGAAACGTCAAGGATATTGATGAAATTAATTTGATTAAGGACGCAAACAACATTGCGGAAAAATCCTTTCTTGAGTTACTGCCGGAGGTTAAGGCAGGCAAAACCGAAAAAGAGCTTGCCGCCCTCTTTGATTATTTAATGGCAAAAAACGGCTCTGAAGGAGTCAGCTTTGATACTATTCTTTTAACGGGCAGTCATACATCAATGCCGCACGGCGTTCCCGGTGAGAGAAAAATCAAGGACGGCGATTTTGTTCTGTTCGACTTCGGAGCAACGTGTCAGGGATACCACTCGGATATGACAAGGACAGTAGCTGTCGGTCACGCAACAGATGAGATGATAGAATGTTATAACCTTGTTTTAAAGGCTCAGCTTGCAGGAATTAAAGCGCTTGCAGACGGAGTAAAATGCGCTGATGTATATAAGGCGTCATATGATATTTTACAGGAAAAGGATATGGCAAAATATTTCAGGCACAGCTTAGGACACGGAGTGGGTCTTGATATTCACGAGGGATACAATGCCTCGCCAAAAAGTACGGATACATTTGAAACGGGAAATGTAACGTCAATTGAGCCGGGAATTTATATACCCGGTAAATTCGGAATAAGAATTGAGGATTTGCTCTATATCTCTCCGAGAGGAAGAGAAAACTTATCAAAAATAACAAAGGAGTTAATTATACTTTAAATGAAGCAAAAATTTCTTGTAACAGGTATGAGCTGCGCCGCCTGCTCCGCCAGAGTGGAAAAGGCGGTTTCAAAAATCAGCGACAGCGTGACCGTTAATCTTCTTGCGGGCACTATGGTGGCTGAATACACCTGTGAAACAGATGATATTATCAATGCCGTAAAAGGCGAGGGATACGGCTGTGAGCCTTTTAAGCTGAAAAAATCGGAAAATACTGCTGAGATAAAAGAAATGAAAATAAGAGTTATTGTTTCCGTTATCTTTCTTTTACCTCTTATGTATCTTTCAATGGCGCATATGCTTGGATACACGCTTCCGTGGATACTCGGCGAACATATACCGAATGCGGTAGGTCAGCTTATTTTTTTGATACCGATATTAATTGTAAACAGAAAATTTTTTACAAACGGATTTTCCGCTCTTTTCAGGCTTAACCCCAATATGGACAGCTTGGTTGCCGTCGGCTCCGGAGCGTCGTTTCTATACAGCTTAATCTCAATGTTTTTGTTTGATAATCACCATTTATATTTTGAATCGGCAGGAATGATACTCGCTCTCATAACAGTCGGTAAGTTTCTGGAAACAATAAGCAAAGGAAGAACTAAGGACGCCATTAATTCCTTGATTGACCTTGTTCCCGAAAAGAGCATAATTTTAAAAGACGGAACGGAAACAGAAATAGAATCATCGCTTATTCAGGAGGGTGATCTGGTTGTTATCAAGCCCGGTATGAGAATTGCCGTTGACGGAATTGTTACTGAGGGTTCAGGCTCGGTTGACCAGAGCGCGGTAACGGGTGAAAGCGTACCTGTTGATTTAACGGTTGACGACAAGGTAATAAGCGGTACGGTCAATAAAAACGGAAACTTTGTTTTTAAAGCGACGCAGGTCGGCGAGGAGTCTACTTTATCAAGAATTATTGCTCTTGTAGAAGATGCCTCATCCTCAAAAGCGCCTGCGCAAAGGCTTGCAGATAAAATTGCGGCGATTTTTGTTCCCGCTGTAATTGCCATTGCGATTATTGCTTTTATCATATGGCTGATAATAGGCAAAGGCTTTGAATTTGCTTTTTCAATCGGCATTTCTGTTTTAGTAATAAGCTGTCCGTGCGCGCTCGGTCTTGCAACTCCCTGCGCTATTATGATAGGTACCGGCAAGGGCGCGGAAAACGGAATATTGTTTAAAGACGCGTCCGCGCTTGAAAATCTCGGTAAATGCAACACCATCGTTTTTGACAAGACAGGAACTATCACAAAGGGTGAAATGTTTGTTACAGATATAACCGACAGGCAGTATCTCGACATAATTTACACGATTGAAAATATTTCCGAGCATCCTATTTCGGTGGCTGTATGCAATTATTGCAAAGAAAACGGTGCTAAACTACTTGAAATTGAGGAGAGCGAATATTTAATCGGAAAAGGTATTACTGCTAAAATTGACGGAAAAATTTATAAAGCAGGTAATGAGAAGCTGACCGGCTTTGCCGATAATGAATTTTCATACAGCGGAAAAACTCCGATAATTTTCACCTGCGATGATGAATACCTGTGCACGGTTGCCGTTGCGGACAAAATCAAGGATGATGCCAAAGAAACAATTGAAAGCATTAACGCCGATACAATTATGATAACCGGCGACAATGAGGTAACTGCCTATGCGATAACACAGCAGGCAGGAATTAAAAACTTTATTGCTTCCGCTCTGCCTGACGATAAGGAAAAAGAGATAAGAGAGCTTATTGAGAAGGGCAAAACCGTTGCAATGATAGGAGACGGAATTAACGACTCCCCCGCTCTTACACGTGCAGACGTTGGAATTGCTATCGGTGCGGGTTCGGATATTGCCATAGAATCAGCGGACGTTGTGCTTGTATCAAATAAGCTGTCCGATGTTTCAAAAGCAATCAGACTGTCTAAAAAAACGCTTAAAAATATCCGCGAAAATCTTTTCTGGGCATTCTTTTACAACTGCTTGGGCATTCCGCTTGCCGCAGGCTGCTTTTACGGAATATTCGGCTGGACGCTTAATCCGATGATTGCGGCGGCTTGTATGAGCCTGAGCTCTGTAACAGTAGTATTAAACGCATTAAGACTAAGGAGGTTTAAGTAATGAAAAAAATTATTTCAGTTGAGGGTATGTCCTGCGAGCATTGCGCCGCAAGCGTAAAATCATCGCTTGAAAAGCTCGACGGCGTAAAATCGGCAAAGGTTGATTTAAAGAAAAAATCAGCAACAGTCAAATTGACTGAAAATGTTGCAGATGATGTTTTAAAATCAGCCGTGACTGAGGCAGGCTTTACTCCTGTTTCCGTTATTGAAAAATAAGGATACAGGCAAAAACGCGCATTTGAAGAAATCAAATGCGCGTTTTTATTATTTTACCTTATTTTCAATTGCCTCTTTAAATGCGCCCTCAACGTCCATTAAATATTTATATGAATACCACGGCGCTCTGTCATTTATCATTTTGCGGACATCATTACAAATATCCTTGTTTATAATAAACTTTGTGATAGAAAACTGTTCACGGATATTTTTTGTGAAGTAAGTGACATTAAATAGCTGAAAATCAGTAAGAAGCAGAAATACACCCTGTTGGAATTTCATCCTTGTATTTGTCGGAACGTCAATTAACTTTGCCTTTGGAACAGGCTTTGAGCCTATACGCTCGAGATGCATTTTAAAATCATCGGGAATAATCGGAAGCTGTTTACTGCCTATCATATCCTTAACGGCGCTTTTAACCGCCTTATCGTCAAAATGACCTGCATATACGCTCAAATCCCTTATCCACTGATTGGCGACATCAATATTGTTTGTATAGTCATTCCTATCCTTAAGCTCAAGCACATAAAGAACTATATCATCATCAAAGCTCTCCCTGTCCTTTATTGCAAAGGAAAGCGAGGGATAAACGCTCTTAGTAAAATCAATCAGCGGAGAAAAATCGCAATAATGCTGAGCAAAGGCACAAATTTCATACAGATGATTGACGTCAACACGACCCATTGTACTGCTGAAAACATTGACAAAATTTCCTAAACGTGAATAGTAGTCATAAATAAATTTTGAATCAATGTGAATAATCCCTAAATCGCTGTCCTTCAATAACTCCTTTGCGTGCCTAAGCATTGTCGGAAGAAGGTGACGGTTAGGGTCGTCAATCCTTTCGCCACGATAAAACATCCTTTTACCGCTTAAAAAATCATTCAAAATAAGCTCATTGAATTCGTCCATAGTTTCAACGCGCCTGCTGACCGCGCTGAAATCAAAATCAAGATTTTCACTTATTTTCGTATTTAAAGATTGTAATTTTTCTTTTAGGTGTTCTCTTGCGGAAAACATATTTCATCTCCGTTAAATATTCATTACAAGCTGATAAGCGGATTCTGTCGCATCCGCAATTCTGCCTGTCTTAAGGCTGTCGCCGATATTATATACCTTATAGCTGTCCGATGTTTTGATTTCATTGTAAAGACCTGTATCGGGTTTTACACCGAGAGAAAGCACAACATGGTCAGCATCAATATTGATTCTTTTATTGTCCCTGATTCTTTCAAGTGTAACCGATCCGTCATTGACTGAAATAAGCTTATGACCGGGCAGGAATTCAGCACCGCCCGACTTCAGTTTCTGCATAGCGTCGTCAAGCTGCTGAAACCATGCGCCGGGTGCAATAGTATCCGCCATTTCAACTACCGTTACCATATTGCCATACTCAATCAAAAGCTCACTTGTTTCAAGTCCGGTCATACCGGAGCCGATAACGGCAACCTTCTTATTTTCAAGCTTAACGGTTCCGTCGAGTATCTGTGTAACAGTTGAAACATTATCGCCTTTAAATGTTTCGGGGAATATGGCGTTTGCGCCTGTAGCGTTAATTACAATTTCGGGATTATATGAATCAATTATATCTTTATTTGCGGTAACTTTGAATTCAACCTTAACACCGAGCGCCTTTACACTCTCCAAAAGGTCAGTACACACCCAACCCATTTTATCCTTATGAGGAGGCTGTTTTGCGAGGTTAAGCTGACCGCCTGCCTTTTCTTCTTTTTCAAGAACAGTCACATCAAAACCACGCTTTGCAAGAAGCTCGGCAGCGGTAAGACCTGCGGGACCCGCACCGATAACAAGCACTTTCCTGCCGTCACCGTTTAGATTAAACTTCACATTTTCACGTCCGACAAATTTGTTGACAGAACAATTGCCATGACTGTAATGATAAGCATTTTCCATCATACTTTCAAAGCAGTACAGACAGCACACGCATCTTTTTATTAAATTTTCTTTTCCGCTTTTAACCTTATTAACCCATTGAGGGTCCGCAATAAGCGGTCTGCCGAGAGAGACAAAATCCTGTATGCCGTTTTCAAGCTGCAATTCAGCCTGCTTTGGCGAGCGGATAAGATTCGCGGCTATGACGGGAATATCTACAACCTTTTTGACCTCCTCGGCAAGATACTTTCTCCAGCCGCAGTCAAATGTGGTCGGCTCAAGCCAGTAATTAAAAGTATCATATGCGCCTGACGAAACATCAATCGCGTCAATCCCTTTATCATTCAGAATTTTTGCCATTTTCAACCCTTCATCAAGTCCATAGCCTTTATTTTTTTGTCCTATTCTGTCATACATTTCATCAACAGTCAGACGTACAACTATCGGAAAATCACTGCCGCAGCTTTTTCTGATTCCGTCAATGATTTCAGTAAGAAATCTCATACGGTTTTCCAGGCTCCCGCCGTATTCATCGGTGCGTTTATTAGTATTAGGCGAAAGAAACTGCTGAATAAGATAGCCGTGCGAAGCGTGCAGCTCAACGCCGTCACAGCCTGCTTTTTTCACTCTTACAGCCGCCTCAATAAACTGTGAAATAATTTTTTTAACGCCTTTATTTGATAGCGCTCTGTTTACACTGTTGCTCATTTTGCTTTTTTCGCACTTACTCGGAGCAATAACCTTCGGGACAATATTTTTGTCCTGCAGCTTCTTTCCAGGGGGAATAACAGCTCCTGTTAAAATCTTTGTATAAAGATTTCCCATCAGTTTTTCCCCTGCAACGCAGAGAGGTACCGTACCAATCATAAGACCGAGATTTTGTCTGCCCGGGTGATGAAGCTCCACCATAATTTTACAGTCGTGCTTATGTATACGCTCTGCCATTTCCCTAAGAGCTGGAATCTGATAATCGTGGCTCATTCCAAGCTGACCGTATGACGACGCGCCTGTAATATCATTTACACGTGTAATCTCAGTAAATATTAAGCCTACGCCGCCCTTTGCCCGTTCCTCGTAGTAATTCATCATCATTTCTGTCGCACAGCCGTTGTACTGACCGAAGCCCATACACATCGGAGCCATTACCACTCTGTTTTTTATTTCAACATTTCCGATTTTCATCGGTGTAAAAAGTTTACTGTATTCCATAAATATCACCCGTAATGTTAATTAAGATAACGGCACCTTATTCTAAATTCTAAGGTGCCGAAATAACATTATTTTTTCTTTTTGCTTTTATGCTTTTGATTATTACCGTACTTTTTTTCCTTTTCATCGTCCTGCTTTTTAGACCACTTGAAAAACCAGAAAATGATTAATGCGACTATTACAGCTATTGCAATGACAACACCGACAGATACGGCAATTGTCCTGATTTTAGCAATAGTATCCTTCGCCTCAAAAAGAAACGCGGCAAAAGGTGAGCCGTTATTAACCCCGTCATAGATAAATGAATCGTTAGCGGCAATTACAACCTCTTTACCGTTTTCATCATAATAATAAAACTCCATAAAGTTTATTTCATCATCTTTTTGGGGATCGTAATCGGGATTTAACCTTTTATATACAGTAAGCGGTATCTCATCATTAATTGTCGCGTCAATATGGTCGGGAATAATTGAATAAACTATTCTGTACATAATTTCTATTTTATGTGACGAAACGGCAAAAACACCGCCGAGAATTACGGCGATTATAACAACTGCAACAATAATTTTTTTTATTTTCTTCTTTTTTATTGTATCCATAAAATTATCACTCCGATTATATATAAATAATATCAATCCAAGCAAATCCTAAATTATTAAATAAGGGAGCAAAGCCTGCTCCCTGTAGCTTAAATGATTATTTTTTCTTTTTCTCGGCATCGGCGGCAAGCTTTGCCTTTGCCTCTGCAACCTTTTTAGCCTCTTCCTCAGCGGCAAGCCTTTCAGCCTCTTCACGAGCCTTTTCCTTTTCAATCTGTTTTTGGCGCTCTTTTTCATCCTTAACAGCCTTACGCGCAAGCCTCTCCTCCTCAAGCGTTTCATCACTCTTTGCGGGAGCCTTTGCAACGGCAATATTAATACCTGTCGCAACAAGCAAAAGCGCAAGTGCAACAAAATAGCCCCAAGAAATCGACGCGCTGCCGTTTATTACGGCGAAATCACCGAAATTGTAAGCGGTAAAATCAGCTGCGAGCGAACCGCTAATTACAAAGCAGACAACAGATGCAACGGATGCCGCAATTGAAAGTATATCAAAAACGACTGTTGATTTTGTCTTTGGTCTTTTACACATTATAATGTTCAGGAAAAAGGCAATTACAATGAGAAGCGCGCTGAGTACAAAAAGAATATATCCCAGAACGCCGAGAGTCAACGCACCGCCAAAGCTCTCAAATTTCATATTTGTGATGTACAAATTAATATTACCGAAAAAGCTGGTGAAGAAATCAATTAATGATTTGTTACCGCTAAACGAAATAATACTTAAATCAAAGCTTGCGCCGTCACTCTTAAGCACAGCCCACGGAAGAATAAATCCGACAGCCGGAAGAAATGTTAATATAAGCCTTGCGATACGAAGCTTTGTTCCCCAAATAGAATAAGCAATTCTGTTCATTGTTTTATTAAAAACCGTAAATTGCTTTTCAGCTCTTATATTATCTTCTTCAAGCCTTTCCTGCCAGTTAAAATTCGGTATTGAAACACCGCAGGCAGAGCATTCTGCTTTAACGTTCCATATATGTAATTTTTTTCCGCAATTAGGACAGGTACTTGCCATTAAAGGCACCCCTTTCAAAAGTTTGTTACTAAAGTATTTTATAATTATTTTTGCTGAATGTCAATACAATTTCAAATATAATTAATCTTATTTCAACATTATTTGCAAAAGTTTTTATTCGTTTTAAAAATATCATATTTGGAAATAAAAAAGTATTGATTTCGACAGTTTAATATGATAGTATAAGTATGTTATTAACAATCCATAAGGCTGGCTTGTTGCGCAATACCGAGCCGCCTGAAGAAATGAGGGAATATTTTGGCAGAAGAAATCATTACCGATGAATTAACACAAGCCGAAATGGACGAGCTTGATAAACTCGCCTATACTCATAAGCGCTATCTTACGCCAAAGGAAATTGCTGCTTATGTGCTTGTTAACTTCGGACAGAAGAATCTGAGCCAGTTTGTTAGTGCGTTTAAGGAATTCTTTATGATTCAGTTCCTTAAGCTCAACACAACTGCTTATGCTAACATTAACTTATTTTCATCTATCTATGATGCTGTAGATGATACCATTTCCGGACTTATCATTGACCGTACACGTACAAGATGGGGACGTATCAGACCTTTCTTTATCATTCCGTTACCGCTGTGGGTAGTCGGCGGCGCTATGATGTTCACAGCACCTAATATCAATTCAACGCAGAAAATCATCTGGGCGGCTGTTGCCATTGTTATTTACGGTCTAGGTATGAGTTATTTCGGTGCTTGGAATCTTATGATTTATAATATCACTCCAAACACGGACGAAAGAAATAATCTTATCACTGTAACAAAGTTTGTAGAGCTTTTCGGTACATGGCTTCCTTCCCTTGTACCTGTTCTTGTTACTCTTCTTCCTAAAGTTAATGAGAAGATAACAATGAAGGGCATTTATACGGGATTTGCTTATTTCATGATTATTCTTGCGACTTTCTTCACCGTTTTCGGTTTCTTCAATATGAGAGAGCGTGTTCCGCTTATGAGCCGTGAAGAAATGAATGAGACATCCGTTCTCGGTTCAATTAAAAATATCTTTACAAACAGACCTCTCTTCGCAATTATCCTTTCCGATTTCTTTAACCAGTTCAAGGCTGTCGGAGGCTCATCAGAGCAATATTTCTGGCTCAACAACACAGGCTCGCTTATGAACCAGACAATTTGCGGTCTTTTCACAGGTATTCCAAACTATGTAATGGTTCCGTTTGCGGCTGCTCTTGTTAAAAAGTTCGGCGCAAGATTAACGGCAATCGGCGCAGGTGTTTTCGGCGGTATTGCTTATATGGCAACGTTCTTCGTAGGCTATCATCCGTTCGGTCAGACCTTTAATGATAACTACATATTAAACCTTATCTGGTGTATATTCGCATTAACAATCTGCGGTCTTCCAAATAAAATTATCCAGGTTTGCAACCCTATTCTCAGTGCAGAAGCACTTGATTATATGGAGTGGAAGCACGGTTTAAGAAACGAGGCGCTTGTTACAACCGTACAGGGTTATTTCAGTAAACTTGCTACTTCCGTAACCGGCTGGCTTTCAGGTATGGTTCTTACATGGATTAACTACATACCGCTTACCGACTCACTCGGTAATGCTGTTCCGCAGACAGATCCGACAATTCTTAACGGTATATGGGCAATCTTCTGTATTCTTCCAGCAATTGCCCGCGGATTCTACGGTTTATCCTTTATACTCTATCCGATTCACGGTAAGCTTCAGCAGCAGATGATTGTTGAGCTTGCTGACAAGCGCGCTGACAGACTTGCAGAGCAGCACGCAAAGGAACAGGAGCTTTTAAATAACAATAATAACGATTAATCTTAATGAATGAACACCGGTCATCGCTGACCGGTGTTATTTTTTATTTCGGCATTTTTATAATTGATATTATTTGACAGAGTACATAATAGGTGATAAAATATATATAGTATTTTTGGGGAGTGGATAAAAATGGAAAAGGTGATAATAATTGCTCCTGTTGCAGGTATAATTGCAATTTTATTTGCTGTTATTTCCGCAGTTTCAATCAGCAGGAAGGATGCGGGCAACAACAAAATGAAGGAGATTGCCGATGCGATTTCAACAGGCGCTAAAGCATTTCTTTTCAGCGAATATAAGGTCCTTATCTTTTTTGTTGCCGCATTATTTTTACTAATAGGATTTTTACTTCCTAACGGCTGGCTTACTGCTGTCTGCTTTTTAATCGGAGCTGTATTCTCAACGCTTGCAGGCTATTTCGGTATGTCTGTCGCAACAAAGGCAAATGTAAGAACGGCAAATGCCGCTAAAAACGGCGGTATGCCTGCCGCGCTCAAGATTGCGTTCAGCGGCGGTGCCGTTATGGGACTGTCTGTTGTCGGCTTAGGTGTAATCGGCATCAGTCTTATTTTCCTATTATTAATCAAAGACTCTCCTGACAGAATTAACATACTCACAGGCTTTTCACTCGGCGCTTCCTCTATTGCTCTTTTTGCGCGAGTTGGCGGAGGTATATATACAAAAGCCGCCGATGTGGGCGCGGACCTCGTTGGTAAGGTTGAAGCGGGTATTCCCGAAGATGACCCGAGAAATCCCGCAACGATTGCAGATAACGTAGGAGACAATGTCGGCGACGTTGCCGGTATGGGGGCAGATTTATTTGAGTCATATGTCGGTTCAATCATTTCTGCTATAACTCTTGCGATGCTCGCAAGTACATTTAATATAAGCCGGGCATATTTTCCTCTGATAATCTGCGGAGTGGGCATTATCGGTTCTGTTATAGCAGCGTTTTTCGTAAACAATTCAAAAGGAAATAATCCGCAAAAAGCGCTTAACGCCGGCGAGTACATAGCGACTGTTCTTGTAATTATAGCCTCCGCCGTATTCTCAAAACTGATGCTTGACAGCTTCAGAGCCTTCTGGTGTGTTCTTGCGGGGCTTGTTGTCGGCACAGCAGTCGGCAAACTGACTGAAATATATACCTCAGATAATTACAAACCCGTTAAGGATATTGCCGAAGCATCAAAGACAGGCGCCGCAACTAATATCATTACAGGTATGAGCGTTGGTTTAAAATCGACTGCCGTTCCTATTATATTTATTGCAATAGGTATTTTAGTAGCATATAAGTCAATGGGTCTTTACGGCATAGCAATCGCTGCTGTCGGTATGCTATCGACTACAGGTATGACAGTCGCAGTAGACGCTTACGGTCCGATTGCCGACAACGCAGGCGGAATAGCCGAGATGAGCGGACTTGAAAGCAGTGTAAGAGATATAACAGATAAGCTTGATTCCGTTGGAAATACTACTGCCGCAGTCGGCAAAGGCTTTGCAATAGGCTCTGCCGCACTTACTGCCCTTGCGCTTTTCGCTTCATATGCAGAAACTACCAATATATCAAACGGCGCTATGAGTATACTTGACGCAAAGGTTGTTGTGGGATTATTTATCGGCGCAATGCTGCCTTATCTTTTCTCCGCATTTACTATGAGCAGCGTGGGAAAGGCAGCAAATAAAATGATTGACGAGGTACGCCGTCAGTTCAAAGAAAAGCCCGGTATACTTAAGGGTACAGAAAAGCCTGATTATACAAAGTGTGTTTCCATATCAACAAATGCGGCGCTGCATGAAATGATTTTGCCCGGAATTATGGCGGTTGTTGTTCCTATCTTGGTAGGCTTACTCCTTGGTGTTGAGAGCTTGGGAGGACTCCTTGCGGGCGCGCTTGTCAGCGGTGTTATGATGGCGATATTTATGGCAAATTCAGGCGGGGCGTGGGATAATGCCAAGAAATACATTGAAGGTCTGAAAGAACACGGAAAGGGTTCTGAGGCTCACAAGGCGGCTGTTGTCGGCGATACTGTCGGCGACCCGTTTAAGGACACGTCAGGTCCTGCTATCAATATACTTATTAAGCTGATGACCATTGTCGCTCTCGTATTTTCCTCTGCCTTTATGATGGTTAACGGCGGTAACGGAATTATACAGTTTTAAATAATTAGCATGATAAAAAATCCCTAAGCAAGATAAATTGCTTAGGGATTTTATTATTAGCGGATATTAGGTTTTTTTCCATGTATTAGGTGAAAACAGGAGCAGTATTGGGAACAGTTCAAGTCTACCAGCAAGCATATTGAAAATAAGAACAAGCTTTGATAAAACGCCGAAATCAGCGTAATTACCTGTCGGTCCAATCATTTCAAGTCCGGGACCTACATTATTGATACAGGTAATAACGCTCGTAAATGTAGTTGTAATGTCAAACCCGTCAAGTGAAATAAGAATTATTGAAGAAACAATTGTTATAATATGGGCGATAAAATATGAATTAACACCCTTGACAATATGGTCGTCAACAACCCTTTTATTCATTCTCACATTTACGACCTGATGCGGATGAATCATCTGCTTCAAATCCCTGTTTACCTGCTTTGTATAAAGGACAATCCTTGAAACCTTCATTCCTCCGCCCGTCGAGCCTGCACAGGAGCCGAAGAACATCAGAATCACGATCAGTATCTTTGAAAATGTCGGCCAAAGGTTAAAGTCCGCTGTCGAAAAGCCTGTTGTACTCATTACGGCATTGACAGTAAAGAAGGAATCTCTGATTGCGTCTCCGATATTGGTGTAAAGGCTCATAATGTTAAGCGTTATTAATGTCACCGACACCACATTGACAATCAGATATACTCTGAACTCTTCGTCCATATAAGCCAGACGGAAACGTTTTGTCAAAATATAGAAATAAAGATTAAAGTTAATTCCGAAAAGGAACATAAATACTATTATAACCCATTCCACAAACGGACTGTGATAGCCTAAAATCGAATTATTCAATACGGCAAAGCCACCCGTTCCGGCTGTGGAAAAGGCAGTTACAACACTGTCATAAAAGCGTATATTCGTGCCTGTAATTCTTCCTCCGATAAAAAGGACTAAGATTTCCGCTATCGTAATAACAAAATAGATTATGTAGAGTATTCTTGCGCTCTGTGAAATTTTCGCGGAAATTTTTCCCGCTTTAGGACCGGGCATTTCCGCTTTCATAACGAACATTGAATTACCGCGTGATTTGGGAACGACTGCCATCAAAAATACAAGAATGCCCATACCGCCTATCCAATGCGTGAAGCTTCTCCAGAAAAGGACTGATTTAGGCAGAGATTCAATTTCATTTAAAATTGAAGCGCCTGTTGTTGAAAATCCCGACGCGGATTCAAAAAAAGCGTCAATAAAATTCGGAATAGCACCGCTTATTACAAAAGGAAGAGCGCCGAAAAAGGATACTAATATCCAACCGATACCGCATACAACAAAGCCCTCCTTTGAATATATGCGTATATTCTTTTGCCTTCTTCCTCTCATAATAAATCCGAATACGACAAGAAGCGCCATAGGAATAATAAAACTCAGGTATGTCGCCTCTTTATAGCCATGTACACTGTAATAAATTCCTACTGCAAGAGGCAAGGACATCAGTAAGCCTAAAATAATCAGAATTTGCCCCAAAACATAAAAAACAGATTTGTAATTCATAAAATCACCTATGCCAAAATATCATTAAGATTATATACCTTATGCTCCTTTGAAACAACAATAATTGTATCTCCCATTTCAACCGTATCATCACCGCTCGGGAAAATGATTTTATTTTTTCGGTTGATTGCGGCAATGAGAATATTTTCTTTCAGCTTTATTGATGATAAAGGCTTACCGATAAAGGAAACATAATCACCTACTACAAATTCTATAGCCTCGATTTTACCGTCAACAAGATTATAAAGGGTTTTCATATAGGATGAATTTACGCTTGTTTTGGCACGAACGTACTGTGTAATTGTATCACCCGTAATTTCAGAAATATTAATAATAGAATCTCTTCCGATTTTATCAAGCATTTTTGTCAGATTTGGATTATTGATTTTAGTTACATTCTTTGATACGCCGACATTATGAGAATACATTGAAATAAGAAAATTCGTTTCATCAGTATCGGTTAAAGTAACTACCGCGTCCATCCTCTCAATTCCGATTTCCAAAAGAAAATCATAGTCGCTGGCATCACCGCAGAGGACCGAAGCGTCGGGACAATATTCACACAGCATTTTACATTTGTTATTATTTTTTTCAACAATAATAACATTTTTTCCTATGGAAGCTAAGAGGTTTGCAAGGTAGATTGAAATTCTTGAGCCGCCGACTATCAGGACATCCTTTATGCTTGCGCTTCTTTTACCCGAAAGATACTTAACAATTCTGCTGAGGTATCTGTGAGAGCCCGTTATATGTATGATATCGTTTTCTTTAATAACGAAATCACCGTTTGGAATATAAATATCGTCATTACGGCTGACGGCGCAAATAAGCATTCTGTCACGGTAATCAGATAAAATATCACTGATTTTTACATTTTTAACCGGACTTTCCTTATTGATTTTTATTTCCGCCATATCAATCCTGCCGTTCGCAAAAGTGTCAATATTGATTGCCGACGGAAACTGAAGAATCCTGAAAATTTCAAGCGCGCCCGCGTAATCGGGATTAATCATCATTGATATACCAAGCTCGCCGCGCATAAAATCAATCTGTCTTAAATACTCAGGGTCCCGCACTCTGGCGATAGTATTCTCCACGCCCATTTTTCCCGCGATTAAGCAGGTTAGAATATTGTTTTCATCCGACGGAGTTGTCGCAATCAGCAAATCGGTTGATTTTATATTAGCCTCGTCAAGAACGTCACAATGTGTGCCGCTACCGAAAACACCCTGAACATCATACGTTTCCACTATCTGATCAATCTTATCCTCGTTGATGTCAATAACCGTGATATTATGATTTTCCTCTGATAGTAATTTAGCAAGTCTTTTTCCGAGCTTTCCTGCTCCTACAATGGCAATATCCATAATAACCTCACATTATAAAATTATTTATTATTCGGAAACTGTGAATTATACAGTTCGTAATAAAATCCTTTTTTTTCAAACAATTCTCTGTGATTACCCTGTTCAATTATATTTCCGTCATTCATAACGAGAATGACATCCGCATTTTTTATAGTCGAAAGCCGGTGCGCGACTATAAATGTTGTCCTGCCGTTCATCAACTTATTAAACGCTCTTTGGATTTTTATTTCCGTCCTCGTGTCAATTGATGAGGTTGCCTCGTCAAGTATAAGAACAGGCGGGGGCGAAAGCATAAGGCGCGTAATGCAGAGAAGCTGCTTCTGCCCCTGTGAGAGCGAGCCGCCGTCCTCGCCTATAAAGGTATCATAGCCCTGCGGCAGGCGTTTTATAAAGGAATGCGCGTGTGCCGCCTTTGCCGCGCTGATAACCTCATCATCCGATGCATAAGGATTAGCAAGCCATATATTCTCGGAAATTGTTCCGCTCTTAAGCCACGTGTCCTGCAAAACCATACCGATATTTTTTCTGAGTGAATTTCTGGTAATGTCAAGCACATTAGTGCCGTCAATCAAAATCTCGCCGCTGTCTGCATCATAAAACCGCATCAAAAGATTAATAAGCGTAGTTTTGCCGCATCCTGTCGGACCGACAATAGCGACCGTCATACCCTTTTTCACCTTTAGGTTAAGGTCGGTAATCAGCTTTTTATCGGGAGAATATGAAAAAGCAAGATTTCTGATTTCAATTTCACCCTGTGTATTTTCAAGAGTAAGCGCGTTTTCCCTGTCAGGAGTAACACTATCCTCCTCAATAAGATTAAATACACGTGAAGCGCACGCAAGCGCGTTCTGAAGCTCTGTAACAACGGCGCTGATTTCATTAAACGGCTTTGTATACTGGTTTGCATACGCCAGAAAGCTTGACAGTATTCCTACCGTAATTCCTCCCCTGACAGCAAGTATTGCGCCGAAAAGCGCAACGGCGGCATATACAATACTGTTTACAAAACGTGTCGCCGGATTTGTAATGGAAGAAAAAAATGTCGCTTTAAGGGAATAGTCAGCTAACCTCTCATTAATATCGTCAAAGCGTTTAAGATTATCCTTGTCCATATTATAGGCATCCGCAACCTTTTGATTCGATATCATCTCGTCAATAAAAGCTGTCTGCTCTCCTCTTGTCTGAGACTGAAAAGAAAACATTTTATATGTCCTTTTGGCTATAAACCTCGCGATAAAAAACGAAAGGGGCGTTACCAGAACAACAACAAGAGTTATCCATACATTGATTGAAAGCATAAAGCCTATTGTGCCGATAATTGTAACTAAGCCTGTAAAAAACTGCGTAAAGCCCATTAAAAGACCATCGGAAAGCTGGTCGACATCATTTATAACACGGCTGACAATATCTCCCTTTGAATGTGCGTCAAGATACGAGAACGGCAGACTTTCAATTTTAACAAACGCTTTTTGTCTTAAATCTCTTGAAACATTATAAGCAATCCTGTTGTTGCAAACATTCATCAGCCACTGAACTGTTGCGGTTACCGCTATTACTATTACAAGATTTAAAAGTATTTCTCCTATTTTCACAAAATCGACATTCCCTGCCGAAACAATACAGTCAATCGCTCTTCCGACAAGTATCGGCGCATAGAGTGTGAGCGCCACGCTGATTACAGCAAAAATCATTGACAGAATGAGATAAAATTTATACCTGTCAATGTAAGCCGTTACCTTTTTGAGCGTCTCTTTACTGTTCATTATTCACCCTCCTTTTCAAATTGAGAGGAATAAATCTCATTATAGACCTCGCATACCTCAAGGAGTTCGTTGTGAGTACCCAAGCCTACGCATTCTCCGTCCTCAAGAACAATAATTTTATCAGCGCCCATAACCGATGAGGCACGCTGTGAAACAATAAATACAGTCGGTTTATAAGGAAGTGAGTAAATAGCTTCCCTGAGCCTCGCTTCCGTGGCGTAATCCAAAGCCGATGAGGAATCATCAAGTATCAGAATATCCGGCTTGCGTACAAGCGCACGCGCAACGGAAAGCCTTTGCTTCTGACCGCCGGAAAGATTTGCGCCGTTTTGCTCGATTTCAAAATCAAGTCCGCCCTTTTCACTGATCATATCATAAATCTGCGCCTGTTTTAAAGCCTCAATTATCTCCTCGTCAGATGCGTCCTTTTTACCCCATTTCATATTATTCCGTACAGTACCCTTAAAAAGAGCCGCCTTTTGCTGAACAAACCCGATCTTTTCTCTGAGCTCATTATCATCAACGCTTTTTACATCTCTTCCATCAACATACACACTGCCCTCATTCGCATCATAAAAATGAGGGATAAGTGAAACAAGGCTTGATTTGCCTGAGCCTGTACCGCCGATAATTCCTACAACATCTCCCCTGTCCGCCTTAAAAGTAATATTATTAAGTGTCTTTTCTCCTGCGTTCTTATATGTTAATGAAACATTATCAAACTCAACAAAGGCTTGTGATAATCTGCTGTTGCTGTTATGCTCAAGTGTGTTTTCCTGCTCAAACACATTGTTAATTCTGTCGGCGGACGCGAACGCTTTAGTAACAGTAACAATAAGTGTTGCCAGCTTTATAAGCTCAATAAGAATCTGGCTCATATAGTTATAAAGAGCTACAACCTCGCCCTGAGTAAGATTACCCGCATTGACACGCAGCGCTCCTGTATATACAAGAATGGCAATCGCCAAATTAATGATAACATATGTTACCGGATTTAAAAGCGCGGAAATTCTGCCGACAGCCTTTTGGAGCGAGGAAAGCGCATTATTGCGCTTTTTAAATTCAGCTATTTCATTTTCCTCGCCGGTAAATGCCCTGATAACCCTCGCGCCTGAAAGATTTTCACGTGTAATAAGCGTAACACCGTCAAGCCTTGACTGTATATTCCTGTGTTTCGGAATCGTATACGCCATAATGCCGAAAACAACGGCGGATAAAAGAATAATGGAAACAAGAAAAATCAACGCGCATCTGACATCAATAAAAAATGCCATAACCATTGCGCCTATTACTATAAACGGTGAACGAAGCAACAAACGCAAGACAAGATTAACACCGTTTTGAACCTGGTTTGCGTCATTCGTCATTCTTGTAATCAGAGTTGACGTTCCGATATTATCAAGCTCGCTGAAGGAAAGAGATTGAATTTTACTGTATAAGGAATGCCTAAGCTCCCTTCCAAAGCCTGTTGCAGCCTTTGCGGCAAAATACTGAGCCGTTATTGCGGCAGCCATACCGACAAGCGCGAGGCAGACAAGTAAAGCGCTTCGGATTAATATATAAGATATGTCATTATTTTTAATTCCCACATCAATAATTGACGCAATTACAAGCGGTACTATAAGCTCAAAAGAAGCCTCCAACAATTTGAAAAGCGGAGCAAGAACGGACTGAGCTATATAACCCTTTAAATAAATCAAAAGTTTTTTCAAGATTACACCTAAAATTACATTTTAATTATTTTATTATAAATTTATTATAACTCACTGTCAATATCAGAAAATATTTTTTAATTATCTCTTTATTTTTTTTATAGATAGTTGTATAATTATCTAAAATTACAAAAGCATCAGAGGTAATGGACAATGAAAAATTCACCGGTAACGGCAATAATTGTAGGCGCAGGGCACAGGGCATTGGTATACAGCGAGCTTGCAAAAACTAATCCTGAGCAGTTAAAGATAGTCGGCGTTGCCGACCCTAACCCTGTCAGACGCAGACACTGTATGAAATACTTCGGTTTTAGTGAGGATATGTGCTTTGAGTCGGCGCAGGAGCTTGCAAAAAAAGGCAGACTTGCGGACACAATTATAAACGGCACAATGGACGAACAGCACATCGAAACAGCCATTCCTCTTTTAAATGCGGGCTATGATATGCTGCTTGAAAAGCCTTTCGCCGTCAATGAAAAGGAAATGAGAGAGCTTGTTGAATGCGCAAAAAAGAACAACTCTAAGGTTATGATTTGCCACGTTTTAAGATATACTCCTTTTTATTACGGAATTAAAGAAAGAGTTGCTAGAGCTGAAATCGGCGATATTATCAATATCCAAACAACCGAGCACGTTTCATATCATCACCTTTCAACGTCTTATGTAAGAGGAAAATGGGCTAACTCTGACAAATGCCACACAACAATGCTCCTTGCCAAATGCTGTCACGACATTGACCTTATGATGTGGTTTATGAGCGAAACAAAGCCTGTTTCAATTTCTTCATTCGGAAGCAAATATCAGTTCAAGCCCGAGAATGCCCCCAAGGGTGCGGGAACAATCTGTATGAAGGATTGCCCTTATGTTGACACCTGTAATTTTTCAACAAAGAAGCTTTACATTGATCACCCGGACAGATGGGCATTTTATGTATGGGATAAGCTTGAACATATCGAAAATCCTACAATTGAGGACAAAATTGCGCTTATGAAAAGCGATAGTCCTTATGCGAGATGTATTTATAAATGCGATAACAATGTTGTTGACCACCAGTCTGTGCTTGTAAACTTCGCAAGCGGCGCAACAGGTACTCACAATATGGTAGGCGGCTCTTCACAGTCACTCAGAAAAATACATATTATCGGAACAAAGGGTGAGATTTACGGCAACTTTGAGGAGTCAAAGTTCTATGTTTCCAAAATCAACCCGTCACCCGACGCGCACAACGGCGAATGTGATATTGAGGAGGTTGACCTCAATGTTACGGGCGATATGGTCGGTGCGTACGGCGGACACGGCGGCGGCGACGAAAGACTGACCGCTGACTTTGTTAAATTCATAAGAGGCGAAAAGCCAAGCCTCGCCTGTACCTCAATTTTTGATTCAGTTGCGGGACATCTCTGCGTTTACCTTGCGGACGAATCAAGAGAAAACGGCGGCAAACCGATTAAGGTTGAATATTAATTATTATATTATTAAAAGTGCGGACAGCAATGCTGTCCGCACTTTTTCTTAGCTGTTTATATACCAAACATCTATTTCTTCTCTTGTTGGTTCTTCAAATTTTGATAATAACTTTTTCATAAGACCATCATCTAAATAAAAATCAGAACTGCCGTTTCCTTCTTCAATTCTTTTATTTCTTTCTTCTATCAGCTTTTCCCATCTGTTTTTCTCTATATTAATATAATGCCATTCAACATCAATACCGTAAATATTAAAGTAATCTGTTGTTTCTTTTCTTTCTTCTCTTGTCCAAAAGCCCCAGTCTAAAATAACATTGCACCCTGCGCTGACGATTTCAGCGGCCTTTTTTCTTAAATATTTATTAACTCGGTCAGCAAAGATATCGTAAAATTCACCTTGCTCATTTTTTATTAAATCGTAAGTTGCTTCATCTGTTGATAAGATAACTGCATTATATCTTGCTTTAATTTGCTTGGCATAATAAGATTTACCGCTGCAAATTTTTCCGCATATTGCAATTACTTTCGCCATTTAACACACCTACTTTGTGAATCCAAAATGCTTTGCAAGTTTTTCGCACATTTCTTCCCGGGTATCTTGATCGTTATCCTCACGAACTAATGTAAAAAATCCGCTTTGAGCATATTCTTGATAATGATTTTCGCTGTTGATTAATTCTAATCCTGCTTTGTAATTTGCCATTACCTCGTCAGGATTATCACAATTTTCTATTACACTAAGAATAAATTGCTTTTCCTTATCAGTTCTGTCAAAAAAACGATCAACGCTCATACTTTGAGGGGATAACATAACTGCAACATGGTTATAACCCGATATTTCTTTAAGTACATTAATCGGTATATTTGTATCAACAATTACTCGTTTGTCTTTAAATAATGAAATCAGCTCTGCAATCTCAAATCCTGCAACTTCATCTTGTACACCGTATATCCATTTTTCATATTCTTCAGGAGAACGCTTTACAAAATCCTCCCAACTATTCATTTGCTTTATGTAGCATAAATTTGGCTGTATATCGGGTTCAGCTACTTTATCGGTAATTTCACAATGATAATTTTCGCCGCAAAGGATTAAATCATATTTATCCGCCAGCATTTTCACCATTGTTGATTTACCGGCATAAGCTGTTCCGGTAATAAAATACACATTTCTCAAATAATGCTTAAGTATATTGTTTTCTATAAACATTTTAACTCCTATTTATTTCATAATTTTTTTATGAAAAAGTATTTTGACAGCTTTGAATTTGATTTATTTTCTCTTACAAATTCCAATTCATAATTATTTCGTCTGTAAAATTCAGGTGCCTGAAATTCATAGGTTGTAAGATTGATATTTTCAAATCCTTTATCCTTATGAAAGTGCTCTACTTTTTTTATAAGATTTGTACCAATACCTTTACCACGATAATTTTTAAGAACAACAAAATCACTTATATGCACCTCGTTATAATAAGAGTGACCAGTTATAACACCTATAATTTTTTCACCATCTTTAGCAACAAAAGCAAATGAATTATAATTACAAACCAAATCATTTTCATTGGCGTATTCATTAAATTTACTATCTATAAATTCAGATATTGAGTCGTCTGTTTTGTTAATAATTTCAATATATTTCATTTTTCTTTTGTCCCTTTATAATATTTTGTTAATCCATGCAACATACAATCTTTTCCTAATTGTTTAAACAACTCTTTAGAAACAGTAGTTTTGACGCTGCAAATTTTTCCGCATATTGCTATGACCTTTGCCATTTTTCTCACATCTTATCTATTTATAAAACTATTGTCCCTCCGCCAAGAACTGTGTCACCGTCATATAAAACAACTGCCTGTCCCCTCGTTATTGCCCTTTGCGGTGTGTCAAAGTGAACTTTCACATCACCGTTATCCAAAGTATATGCTGTGGCGTCCTGCTCTTTCATATTGTATCTCACGCGGGCTTTGCATCTGATCTCCTTTTGAGGATTAGGAATCAGCCAGTTAAAATCATCCGCAACAAGCTCGCTTGTAAAAAGCTCTTCATCCGTACACAGAGTAACCGTGTTATTTATAATATCCTTATCGGCAACATACATAGGCTTTCCGAACGCTATTCCCAGTCCCTTGCGCTGACCGTTTGTATATCTTATTATACCCTTATGCTGACCGATAATATTTCCCTGCCTGTCAATAAAATTTCCGGGAGGATATTTTTTTCCTGTATATCTTTCAATAAAAGCGGCGTAATCTCCGTCAGGAACAAAGCAAATATCCTGGCTGTCCTTTTTCCTCGCATTCAAAAAACCCTGCTCATCGGCAATATCTCTGATTTGAGGCTTTGTATATTCACCAAGCGGAAAAAGAATGTGTGAAAGCTGATTCTGAGTTAGAGAATACAGCACATAGCTCTGGTCTTTAGAAAAATCACGGGCTTTTTTCAAATAAAACCAGCCGCCGTCCTCAACTACTCTCGCATAATGCCCCGTAACGACACAGTCACAAGAGAGTTCCCTCATACGCTGAAAAAGCTTTTCAAATTTAAGATACCTGTTGCAATCTATGCAGGGATTAGGCGTACCGCCGTTTTCATATATAGAAATGAATTTATCTATTACCTTTTTTTCAAATTCATCCTTGAAATTAAAAACGTAATAAGGGATGGAAAGCCGTCTTGCGACTGAACGCGCGTCCTCAATATCATCAAGCGAACAGCAGGTCTTTTCCCTTGCGATACCTATATCGTCGTTATCATAGAGCTTCATCGTTGCGCCTATACAGTCAAAGCCCTTTTCTTTCATTAAAAAAGCGGCAACGCTGGAATCAACGCCACCGCTCATTGCGATAATCACTTTTTTACTCATTCGGACTTTTCACCTATCCAAGCCTTATCATTTCATCAATACATCTTTTAGCGCCCTCGAAAACATCCTTGTCAAGAGTTATCTCCTCGCCGAATTTACCCTTACAGCAATTGAGAACGTCAACAAGCGTAGTTGCCTTCATATTATGGCAGATGCAGTCCTTTGAAAGCGGATAAAACATCTTATCCGGACAGGCAAGCTGAAGATGTGTAACAATACTGTTTTCTGTACCTATTATAAACTCTTTGGCGTTGCTTTCCTTTGCGAAATTCATAATACCTGTGGTTGAGCCGACATAATCGGCAAGAGCCACAACCTCCGGCTTGCACTCGGGATGAACGAGAAACAGAGCGTCGGGATGCTTCTTTTTTGCTTTTAGGACATCACTGTCGGAAAATTTCGCGTGGGTCGGGCAGCCTCCGCTCAAAAGCTTGAAATTTTTTTCAGGGAGCTGCTTTGCAATCCAGTCGCCCAAATTACAGTCGGGTATAAAAAGAATATTTTTGTTTTCGATTTTTTTACAAATTTTAAGGGCTGATGACGAAGTAACGCAAACGTCGCAGATTGTCTTTAACTCGCTTGTAGTATTTATGTAAGCTACGACGGTATAATCGGGATAAAGCTGTTTAACCTCAGCTATAACCTCCTTATCCATCATCTCAGCCATAGGACATCCCGCGTCAGGATTTGAAAGTATAACCTTTTTATCGGGAGAAAGGATTTTAACGGTTTCAGCCATAAAGCGCACTCCGCACATAATAACCGTCTTATTCTTAACCTTTGACGCCTCAACCGAAAGAGCAAAGGAATCACCGACGAAGTCGGCAATCTCAAGTATCTCCGGCGACTGATAGCAATGCGCTAAGATACAAATATCCTTTTCCTGTTTTAATTTAACAATTTCCTGCTGAATGTCCTTAATCATTAATGCTCTCCGCAGCACTCGCAATTACCCTCGCAGAACTGCGCAGGGTCATACTCGATGCCTTTCTTATCATAATAGTCTTTTACCGCCATTTTAACAGCCTCTTCCGCAAGAACGGAGCAGTGGATTTTAACAGGCGGCAAACCGTCAAGCGCCTCAACAACTGCCTTGTTTGTAAGCTCAAGCGCCTTGTCAATCGGCTGTCCTTTAATCATCTCGGTAGCCATTGAGCTTGACGCAATAGCGGAAGCACAGCCGAAGGTGTTAAACTTGACGTCCTCAATAATTCCGTCGTCGGACACCTTGATATACATTTTCATAATATCGCCGCACTTGGCGTTACCTACTTCGCCAACGCCGTCCGCATCTTCAATTTTACCAACATTTCTTGGATTTGTAAAGTGGTCCATTACTTTTTCTGAATAAAGAGCCATAAGAATTCCTCCTTAATTATTTTGTTCTTTCATAATTTTCTCCCAAACAGGAGAGATAGAGCGAAGATAAGAAACAACCTCCGGAACTGAATTTACAATATGATTCATTTCCTCCATTGTGTTGTACTCGCTGATGGACAGACGTAACGAGCCATGCGCGATTTCAACCGGAACTCCGATTGAAAGAAGAACATGTGACGGGTCAAGACTTCCGCTTGTGCACGCAGAGCCGCTTGAAGCGCAAATACCACGTGCGTCAAGAAGGAGCAATAGACTTTCTCCCTCAATACCCTCAAAGCACATATTGAGAGTACCGGGCAAACGGTTTTCCAGATCTCCGTTAATTCTGCTTCTCTCTATTGATTTCAGTCCGTCTATAAGCCTGTCTCGCATTGCGGAGACCTTTTTTGCGTTTTCCTCAAGATTTTCCACAGAGTCCTTCAGAGCCGCCGCCATACCGACAATACCCGCTGTGTTTTCCGTTCCCGCGCGCTTTCCCCGCTCCTGCGCGCCGCCCTCAATAAGATTTTTTACGGGAATACCTGTTCTTACATACAGCAGACCGACGCCTTTAGGTCCGTGAAATTTATGGGCTGATACCGAAAGCATATCAACGTTCATATCATTGACATTTACGGGGATATGTCCTACCGCCTGCACTGCGTCTGTGTGGAACAGAACGCCCTTTTCCCTGCAAACTCTTCCGATTTCCGCAATCGGCTGAATTGTGCCGATTTCATTATTCGCAGTCATAATTGTTACAAGACAGGTCTCGTCCGTAATTGCGTTTTCAACATCCGAAACCTTTACAATTCCGTTTGAATAAACATCAAGGAGCGTTACGGTAAAGCCCTCTTTTTCAAGAGCGTTTAATGTATGCAAAACGGCATGATGCTCAAATTTTGAGGATATAATATGCTTTTTTCCTTTTTTGGCGCCTAAATATGCCGCTGTTCTGATAGCCTGATTATCGGCTTCGCTTCCGCCTGATGTAAAATAAATTTCTTTCGGCTTTGCACCAATCAGATTTGCAATGCTTTCTCTTGCCTCTTCAAGATACTCCTTAGCCTTCTGCCCTACGGTGTGCAGAGAGGACGGATTTCCGTAATCTTCCTTTAAAAGCGGCATCATTGCATTAAGGGAGTTTTCGCTTAATTTTGTTGTTGCCGCATTATCCGCATAAACTGTCATTTTGATTTACCTACCTTTTCAATAGGAAATAATACCACCAAAATCCTACCTTGTCAATAGGAAATACATTTTTTATTATTATTTCTAAAATAAAAACAAATAACAAAAAAATTGCTGATTCTTATATTAATTTTCGTTTTCGCAGTATATAAACCGTATAATTAAAAACACAAAGGCAGAGAGCCTTTGTGTTTTTGCTGATATAGAAACTATTATTCAGAGAAAAGAGGGGTTGATAAATATCTGTCGCCTGTATCGGGTAAAAGGGCAACGATTGTCTTACCATTATTTTCAGGTCTTTTTGCAAGCTCATTAGCTGCCCACAATGCGGCACCGCTTGAAATACCCACAAGAACGCCCTCTGCCTTTGCAAAAGCTCTGCCTGTTACAAAAGCATCATCATTTTCAACTGTAATAATCTCGTCATAAATTTCGGTATTGAGAGTGTCTGGAACAAAGCCCGCTCCTATACCCTGAATTTTATGAGGTCCTGCCTCCCCCTTTGAAAGAACAGGTGAGCTTGCGGGCTCTACCGCAACAATCTTTACATCGGGGTTTTTAGATTTGAGATACTCGCCGACGCCTGAAATTGTACCGCCTGTACCGACACCGGCAACAAAGATGTCAACCTTGCCTTGCGTGTCATTCCAGATTTCAGGTCCTGTGGTTGCCTTATGAGTTGCAGGATTAACAGGATTAACAAACTGACCGGCTATAAAGGAATTCGGTATCTCTTCAGCAAGCTCCTCAGCTTTAGCAATAGCTCCCTTCATACCCTTTGCGCCGTCTGTAAGCACAAGCTCCGCTCCGTACGCTTTCATCAGATTACGTCTTTCAACGCTCATTGTTTCGGGCATAGTAATAATCAGTCTGTATCCCTTTGAGGCTGAAACGGCTGCTAAGCCGATACCCGTGTTACCGCTGGTAGGCTCAATGATTACAGAGCCCTCCTTAAGCTTGCCTTTTTCCTCCGCATCTTCAATAATTGCCTTCGCGATTCTGTCCTTTACCGAGCCTGCCGGATTAAAATACTCCAGCTTAACAAGAAGCCTTGCATTTAAGTTATTTTCCTTTGAAAATTTGTTTACCTCAACAAGCGGTGTATTGCCGACAAGGTCAAGTGCTGATTGATAAATTGCCATAATATTATCTCCTTATATAAATTAATCTATTTTGCTGAATGCCGTGTCTAAATCGTGAATGATATCATCAATATGCTCTGTGCCGATTGACAGCCTGATTGTGTTTGGCTTGATATCCTGCTCCTCAAGCTCCTCAGAGCTTAACTGACTGTGCGTAGTCGTCGCGGGATGAATAACAAGTGATTTAACGTCTGCAACATTCGCGAGAATTGAAAAGATTTTTAAACTGTCAATAAACTGTTTTGCCTCTTTCTCCCCTCCCTTGATTTCAAAAGTAAAGATTGAGCCAGCGCCGTTTGGAAAATACGTATTGTACAAATCCTTATATTTTTCATCAACACTCGGATGATTGACCTTTACTACCTTAGGATTATTCAAAAGATAGTCAATAACCTTCTTTGTATTTTCAACATGACGCTCAACACGCAGTGAAAGCGTTTCAAGTCCCTGCAAAAGTAAAAAAGCGTTAAACGGTGAAATTGCCGCTCCTGTATCACGGAGAAGAATGGCACGGATATAAGTAACAAACGCGGCAGGACCGACAGCGTCAACAAAGCTGATACCGTGGTAACTTGGATTAGCGTCCGCAATCTGCGGATACTTTCCGCTTGCCTTCCAGTCAAAATTTCCGCTGTCAACAATTACTCCGCCGAGAGTTGTGCCGTGACCGCCGATGAACTTTGTCGCGGAATGAACAACAATATCCGCTCCGTACTCAATAGGTCTTAAAAGATACGGTGTTGCAAAGGTTGAATCGACAACCAGCGGGATATTGTGCTTGTGAGCAATTTCGGCAAGCTTTTCTATATCAACCAAATTAGAATTGGGATTGCCGAGCGTTTCAAAGAAAACTGCCTTTGTATTATCCTTAATCGCATTTTCAAAATTTGATAAATCATCAGGGTCAACAAATGTTGTCGTAACTCCGAATTGCCTGAAGGTATGCTCAAGATAATTATATGTACCGCCGTAAATTGTCTTTGCTGATACAATGTTATCACCGGCAGTCGCAAACGCCTGGAATGTATAGGAAAGAGCCGCTGCGCCCGAGGCGGTCGCAAGTGCCGCAACGCCGCCCTCTAAGGCTGCCATACGCTTTTCAAATACATCCTGAGTAGAATTTGTAAGCCTGCCGTAGATATTTCCGGCATCAGAAAGATTAAATCTTGCCTGTGCGTGGTCGCTGTTTTTAAATACGTATGAAGTTGTCTGGTAAATCGGAACTGCCCTTGAATCTGTTGCGGGATCGGGTTCCTCCTGTCCTACATGAAGCTGTAATGTTTCAAAATGATATTTATATTCTGACATAATTAATATATTCCTTTCGTGTTATAGCTTAATTAATTTTATTTTAGATTAGCAACATCGAAAGCACATTCGTTCATTTTTAAAATTACTGTATAAAAGCTTTGAAAATAATTTACTCACTTTCATTTCCTCCTATTGCCTACTATATCGGTAGGCTTTCTGTGTTTTTTATACTATACATCATCTTCAAAGCTTTGTCAATAGCATTTCAGGAAAAATTTGAATATTTTTTTGCAAGTTATTAATCTGTAAATTTTCAACAATACCCTTTTAATTTAATATGTAAAAAGTCAAAGCAAAATCTGCTTTGACTTTAAATTTAATTTATATTCATAAATGAGCGGTAAATATTTTCAATATCATCATAATCAAACCGCATGGGGTGATTGCTCATACGCTCAATATTCACTCCGCGTATACATTCATCAAGCTCCTTTTCTGTCAGGTTCAAGTCATCGCAAAGACCCAATTCCCTTAGCAAATCCTGAAACGTCTGTGGCGTAAAGCCGGAAATTATTTCCGTTTCCGCAAGCAGAAGCTCAAGCTCGGCAGTCCTGCAGTTTTCAAGCATATACTGCCAGATATATGCAAGGCAGAGAGCAACTGCCTGACCGTGCGGATACCCCTTCAGCTTATGAAGCTTATAGCTCATTGCGTGGGGTGCGGCAGTCCTGGCAATATTGATTGCTCTGCCGGCAAGCTCGCTGCATTTCATCATCGGCTCGTAGGATGATTGATCATCATCAAGGTATTTTTGAAAATAATGATTGAAAAGCTCCAGAGCCTCCTGTGCGTATTCCCTGCTCTTATCGGTTGCGTCAACCGACCAGTAAGCCTCAACGCTGTGTGAAAAGGCGTCAAGAGCCGTTACAACTCTTTGACGATGCGGGAGTGATTCAAGGGTTGTGTAATCAAATACGGCATAATCAGGTATTATATCGTAGCTTCCTACAGATTCCTTATCGCCGTGATTATAAAGTACCGCGAAGCGTGTAACCTCTGCTCCCGTTCCTGCGGTTGTCGGCACTGCAAGAATCTTTACATCGGATTCTGCAAAAAGTTTAATTGCCTTTGCAACGTCCATTGCGCTTCCGCCGCCCACAGTTATTATAAAATCGCACCCTTCATTTTTAAAAACATCAACGCCTGCTTTTACTGAAGAAACCTCCGGAAAAGGCTCAAAGTCCGTAAATGCGACGCATGAAAATGAAAGCTCTTCAATAGCTTTTCTGTACCCGTATCTGTCATATTCACGGCTTGCTACAAAAAGAATTTTATCAGGTTTTTCTTTATTTAAAATAGATTTAAACTGATTTATAAATTTTTCATTATTATAATCATATTCCATAAAATCACTTCACAATCTTACATCCTTTTGACACAGGAGTCGTAACGGCAATATCCTTGGCAAATAATTTAAGTCTGCCTGCCGCTGTCATCGCTTTTTCCTTATCGTCAAAAATACCGAATACTGTCGGACCGCTGCCGCTCATACATACACCGAGCGCTCCGCTTTCACGCATTATACTTTTTATATCAACCTTGTTAGGTACGTCAATAAACTGCTCAAAAACATTTTCCATTTTTAATGCGATATCCGCCAGGTTTCTGCTCTGAATTGCACAGAGCATACCGAGCTTGTCAGGAGTATGTACCTTATTGCACGCATCAAACTGCTTATAAGCATAAGCTGTATTTACGCTCACATCGGGCTTGGCAATCAGAATAAAACAGCGCCTAAGCGGTTTAACCTTATGGAGAACATCGCCTATTCCCTGAGCAAGAAGTGTTCCGCCTTTAATGCAAAAAGGAACGTCCGCGCCGATTTTTACACCAATATTACATAGCTCATCCTCAGTCAGCCCCGCGCCTGTAAGCTCATTGAGAGCAACAAGAACGCCTGCGCCGTCGGCGCTTCCTCCCGCAAGTCCCGCGGCATGTGGTATTCTTTTAACAATATCAATATTAATACCCTTGTTTTTTATCTTAGTTGCGTTGAAAAATAACGCAGCCGCCCTGTAAGCAATATTTTTTTCATCCAACGGAATATCGCTTATATTGCAGGAAATGGTTATTTTCTTTGATTTTGTCTGTGTAACGGTAACGGTATCATAAAGACCTATACTCTGCATTATCATAAACAAATCGTGATATCCGTCAGTCCGCTTTGCGACGATATCAAGCATTAAATTTATTTTCGCGTATGCTTTTACCTTAATTTCCATTCTGAACTCCAAGCTCTTTTATAAATTCACCTATGCGCTTAACAGCTTCTCTGATATTTTCAATCGAGTAGCAATAGGAAACACGAATAAAGCCCTCGCCGCTGTCACCGAAAGCATTGCCGGGTACAACGGCAACACGCTTGCTCATTATGAGCTTTTCACAAAATTCTTCAGAGGAAAGACCTGTCGATTTGATGCAAGGAAAAATATAGAAAGCTCCTTCAGGCTCAAAGCAGTCAAGCCCGATTTCCCGAAATGCGTTAACTGTGTATCTTCTTCTCATATCGTAATCCACGAGCATTTTCCGTATATCCTCATCGCCGTTTCTGAGCGCCTCAACGGCAGCCTGCTGAGAATTTGTAGGAGCCGACATAATTGCGTACTGGTGGAGCTTTGTCATCTGTTTTATAACAGGCTCAGGTCCTAAGGCATAACCGAGTCTCCATCCTGTCATTGAATATGTTTTTGAAAAGCCGTTTATAACAACAGTACGCTCTTTCATTCCCGTAACGGAGGCGATTGAAAAATGCTTCTGGTCTCCGTAAGTAAGCTCGCTGTATATTTCGTCGGAAAGGACAAATAAATTGTTTGCTTTAATCACCCTTGAAATTGCAACAAGATCGTCCTTGCGCATAACTGCGCCGGTCGGATTATTAGGATACGGCAGAACAAGAAGCTTTGTCTTATTCGTAATGGCACCCTCAAGCTCCTGAGGAGTAAGCCTGAAATTATTTTCATTTTTAGTTTCAAGCGGTACGGCAACACCGCCGCACATTTCAACAATTGGCTTATAGCAAACGAATGAAGGCTCAACGACAAGCACCTCGTCACCGGGACACACAAGTGTGCGTATGCACATATCAATGCCCTCCGAGCCGCCGACGGTTACCATTATTTCATTTTTCGGGTCATATTCAATATTGTATTTAATATTATAGAATCTTGATATTTCTGTTCTGAGTTCGATAAGTCCCGCATTAGCGGTATACCTTGTAGCACCTCGCTCCAGATTTTCAATACCCTTTTGACGTACATGCCAAGGCGTCAGGAAATCAGGCTCACCGACACCGAGAGAAATAACATTATCCATTTCCTCCGCAATAGAAAAAAACTTTCTTATTCCGCTCGGCTTAATATCCAAAATTCTCTTATTTATAAATTCTTCGTAGTTAATCAAAAGGAAATGTTCCCCCTATCGTCAGCAGGTCGCTCGGAGAACATAACTCCCTGTTCCTTGTACTTTTTTAAAATAAAATGGGTTGCGGTGGACATAACACTGTCCATAGGAGCCAGACGGTTTGCAACAAACATTGCAACCTCCTGAAAAGATTTATCGGTTACAAGACAGCAAAGGTCAAAGCCTCCGCTCATAAGATAGATGCTCTCCACCTCGTCAAGCTGGGCAATACGGTTTGCGACCTCGTCAAAGCCGTTTTCAAACTTAGGGTGAACCTTAATCTCAATCAGGGCGGTAACGGTTTGCGCGTTTGCTTTTTCCTTATCAATCATGGCGCGGTAGCCCTTGATAATTCCGCTCTTTTCATAAAGACGGATTTTTTCCTCAACCTCCTCTTCGGAAATACCGAGCATAACAGCAATTTCCTTATTCGTAAGTCTCGGATTTTTTTCAATCAATGATAAAAGCTTATCCATACGTTAAACCTCACTCAATCTTTATCAGCAAAGGCTGACGATTTTTAAATATTGTAATATTGCGAAAGCCCGCGTCATAAGCGGTTTTCATACCTCTATCAATTCCCTGCATAATCCTGTCGGCATAGTGGGCGTCAGAGCCTACGGTAACATATTCTCCGCCTGCGTCTCTGAATCGTTTAACAAGACTTATATCGGGCAGAGTATCGGAAATTTCCATAAAAAGCCCGGATGTATTAATTTCGAGCGCCTTTTTATTCTTTACAAGATTTTCAAAAATACTGTCAATAATTTCACTGAATTTTGACATATCCACCTTTATTTTTTCCTTTGCGACAATATATCTCAAAGGATATGTAAAATGTGCGAGAGAGTCAAACGAGGACTCCCATTCAGACAGTTCAAGCAGTCCTTCAAAATATTGTGTCAGCAGTTTATATATATCAAATTTACTGTAATCAAGAAAATAGAAATCCTCCATATTTTCAAGATTATGAAGAGAACCTAAAATAAAATCATAGCTGTACTCGCTTAAAATTTTGTCAGTCTGTTCCTTTCGATATATACCCTGACCGATTTCAAGCCCTTTTAATAAGCAGAGCCTGTCCTTATATTTTTCCTGTAATTGAGAAAGCTCCTTAGTCTGGGCAGAGCAGAGTGCTTCAGCGTCCATATCGGCGCCGTCAATATCACAATGGTCGGTGATTGCGAGCGTTTTAACGCCCTTTTCTATTGCGCTTTGGCACATCTTTTCACAAGGGTCATTACCGTCAAAGCTGTAAATGCTGTGGGTATGCAAATCTACAATATTACTGAAATTCACGAAAATTCCTTTCCTGCAATTACTATTACAAAATTTGTAAGGTTATTTTAACACATAACCAAAAAAAATTAAATATATTTCTGTACTTTATTGAAAAAAGTTTATTACTCTGTTATAATTTTCACATATATTTATGGAGGTAAGGTTATGAGAGCGGTTATAACAGTTGTAGGTAAGGACACAGTGGGCATACTCGCCAAGGTATCAGAAATCTGCGCTAAAAGCAATGTGAATATTACCGAAGTATCGCAGACTGTTATGGAGGATATGTTCTGTATGATTATGATGGCTGACATATCGGCAAGCAGTATTGAATTTACAAAATTTTCTGACGAGCTTTCAAAATACGGTGAAGATAATAATCTCTCAATACACGCAATGCACGAAGAAATTTTCAATTCAATGCACAGAATTTAGGAGGACAGGTCCTTGATTAATACAAACGATATTCTTGAAACCATAAGAATGATTCAGGATGAATGTCTTGATATACGAACAACAACAATGGGTATTTCCCTCTTGGACTGCGCTGATTCAAGCATTGATAAATCCTGTGAAAAGATATATGACAAAATCTGCAAAAAAGCGGAAAAACTTGTTGAGACAGGCGAGCAGATTGAAAAGGAATACGGTATTCCGATTATTAACAAGCGTGTCAGCGTTACTCCGATTGCCATTCTTGCAGGTGTAAGCGGGGGCGATCCCGTTAAATACGCGCTTGCCCTTGAAAAAGCGGCAGGAACAATAGGCGTTAATTTTATCGGGGGATACAGCGCGTTGGTTCAAAAGGGATTCGCCGCAGGAGATCTTGAGCTGATTCATTCAATTCCGCAGGCGCTTGCGCAGACAGAGCATATATGCTCCTCAGTAAATATCGGCTCAACCAAGGCAGGAATAAACCTTGACGCAGTTAAGTTAATGGGACAAAAGGTTAAAGAATCAGCCGAGCTTACAAAGGATAACGACTGTATAGCGGCGGGTAAGCTTGTTGTATTCTGCAACGCACCCGAGGACAATCCGTTTATGGCGGGCGCATTTCACGGAGTCTCTGAGCCTGACTGTGTAATAAATGTCGGCGTATCCGGACCCGGTGTTGTAAGAAGCGCTGTTTCAAAACACCCCGATTACTCTATTAACGAAATTGCAGAGCTTATAAAAAAGACAGCCTTTAAAGTTACGAGAATGGGACAGCTTGTCGGAGTTGAGGCATCAAAAAGGCTCGGCGTGCCGTTTGGAATTGTTGACCTTTCGCTTGCCCCTACTCCCGCAGTCGGTGATTCCGTTGCCCATATTCTTGAAGAAATCGGTCTTGAACAATGCGGAGCGGCAGGCACTACGGCTTGTCTCGCAATGCTGAATGACGCAGTTAAAAAGGGCGGCGTTATGGCTTCTTCAAGCGTTGGAGGACTTTCCGGAGCATTTATTCCTGTTTCAGAGGATGCGGGTATGATTGACGCGGCAAAATCAGGCTCACTTACAATAGAAAAGCTTGAGGCAATGACGGCAGTCTGCTCCGTCGGTCTTGATATGATTGTTATACCCGGTGACACAACGCCGGAAATTATAAGCGGTATAATCGCAGACGAAGCCGCAATCGGTATGGTAAACGGCAAAACTACCGCAGTCAGAGTTATTCCCGCAATCGGAAAAAATATAGGCGACGAGCTTGAATTCGGAGGACTTTTGGGCAGCGGTCCCGTTATGAAGGTAAATACCTGCTCCCCTGCTCAGTTTATCAACAGAGGCGGTAAAATCCCGGCACCCCTCCACAGTCTTAAAAACTGATACAGAAAAAACTGCACGGCAAAACACGCCGTGCAGTTTTTATATGAAAAATGACCCTTGCAATTTGCAAAGGTCATTTTAATTACTGATTATTATTCACCAAAAAGATAATTAGTATTATTAAATGTAATCGGTGTAAATTCTCCGCCGTGATAATAGTACGCAGCGGAAAGTTTAACAGATACAGCGAATGTCTTACCTCCGCAGGTGAACATATAGCAATCTGCACCGTTGACATTTTCAATTCTGTTATTATATGAGATCGCGGTGCTTGAAGGATCACTGCTGTAACCGAGGTCAGCCCAATTATCATTGAGAACCTGCTTTAAGTAAAGTTTTGCGTCGGCAATACTGTAATCGGGAGTAGTCGTAATCTCATGCGGATTTGAATATGTTTCAAAATCAGCGGGCGCTTTTTCAGTGCTTGCTGTTGTTGTTTCATCCCCGTTATGCATAGGATTATACTGATAGCTGATAAACATAATCATAAAGTAAATAAGGAACCAAATAAGAAGAATAAGGATAATCATTAAAACGATTTTTCCCGCTTTATTATTATTGATAACCGCAGTATTTACAAATTCCTCTTCAGTAGGAACTGCGATAGGAACAAACGGTTTACCCTTCTTGGCACACTTCTTTTCAGCCTTAGCGTTCTTCTTTTCAATCTTTTTTATGTATTTTGTATAGGCAACATGTGCAGCCTTTTCCGCCTTAATTTCGCTCTTGGTCTGATAATCCTCTATTGCCGGAATTGCAATAGGAGTAAAATCCTTGCCGTCCTTTGCAGCTTTAGCCTGCAGCTTCTGATTTTTCTTCTCAGTATCGTTTACAAATTTCTGATAATTTTTTGCATGCTGCTTATCCGCTTTCGCTTTTGCTTTGGCAGCGACAGCCTGTGCTTTCGCATTTTTCTTTTCCTGCTTAGCTTCTTTTTTTGCAATCTTATCTTCTTTACTCAAGGCATTAACCCCCTTTTAAGTCTGTATTTAGTATAACATCATAAATATAAAATTTCAATAAAAATTTTTTCATAAATAGCCGTATTTTGTGAACATTTTGTAAACATTGCAACAATATAGTGTGTATTTGTGAGATTTTATTGGAATAGTTTATTAACAAAGTGTTATTTTATCCATTTTTTACTATATTTCTGATTTGTCTTAATGACATATTATTTTCACGTGCAAGCCGTCTTAAATCCTCGTACTCGTATTTTGTCTTTGTAACGCCGTATCCTGCAGACGTCTTTGCGCAAACTGTACCAAATGGAGTATTAATTTCATCTGTTTTCCTGTCAAGGACATATCTGTTACAAATATGCTCTCTGATACCTATTGTAGAAGTATACTTAAATATAAGCTTAATTATATCACTTTTATCCTCTTTCCTGCACAGGACAGTTAAAACAGTACCGATACGTGACTTTTTCATATACGCCGGCTGTGTATAAACATCTACCGCTCCCGCGTCAAAAAGCATCTCTACCGCAAAGGCAGTCTCCTCCGCTGTCATATCGTCGATATTGCAAATAAGCTCTGAAATCTCATCAACAGGATTATTTTCGCTTTCACCTAAAAACACTCTCACACAGTTTGCCTGTTCAAATTCCCTGCGCCCTATACCGTAGCCGACTTTTTCCACGGTCATTAAGGGCATTTCTGAAAATTCGCAGTCATACGCTTTAATAATTGCGGCGCCTGTAGGTGTGCAAAGCTCTGAATTAATTCCGCTTTTATAATAAGGTATGCCCTTTAAAATTTCGGCTGTTGCAGGCGCGGGCACAGGCAGTATTCCGTGAGCGCATTTGACAGTACCGTTTCCGACATTAATCGGAGATACAACAATTTTATCCGCTTTCAGATTATCAATAAGAAAACAGCATATAACGATGTCGGCTACCGCGTCGAGCATACCAAGCTCATGAAAATGCACCATAGAAACATCAGCATTATGTACTTTACCCTCAGCCTCTGCAACGATGTGATACACTTCCTTGGCCTTTTCCTTTATCACATCTGACACATTCAGGCTGTCAATAACAATATTCACGTCTGACAATTTCCTGTGAATATGATTATGATGTGCGTGAACGGTTTCACTCTCCTCCTCACCGTCAATGACAACTCTTGCCCTTGTACCGCTTATACCGCAGGCTTCGGAATTTTCAAAGCTGATATTTGTAAACGGGAGTCCGATTGAGTTTATTTTCTCAAGAACAGCGCTCTTATCATCAACAAGCTCCCAAAGAGCTGACATAAGCATATCGCCTGCTATCCCCATATTACATTCTATAAATAAAGTTCTCATATGCTCACCTTATAATTTATTTATCATATTTGCAAGGTAGCCCGCACCGAATCCGTTATCTATATTTACAACGCTTACCCCGCTTGCGCACGAATTGAGCATTGACAAAAGCGCTGAAAGTCCGCCGAAGTTTGCACCGTATCCTACTGATGTCGGGACGGCAATTACGGGACAGTCAACCATTCCGCCGATAACGCTTGCAAGCGCGCCCTCCATTCCGGCAACAGTGACAATAACTTTCGCATCGGATAAATCATCGATACTGTTCATAAGCCTGTGAACGCCTGAAACACCGACATCATAAAGCCTTAAAACATTATTCCCGTAAAACTCCGCTGTAAGAGCAGCCTCCTCGGCAACAGGTATATCGCTTGTCCCGCCTGTCGCAATAACTATCTTGCCCACTCCGTTTTCGGCAGATATTTTTTCCCCCGCAATTCCGATTTTTGACAGCTTGTCATAAAATAAAGGTACTTTTGAGGAAATATATTCATACGCGCTTTGGCTCATTTTTGTTATCAAAACCGACTTTTCACCGTTTGCAAGCATTGCTTTAACAATTTCAAGTATCTGTTCCTCCGTCTTACCTGCGCCGTAAATAACCTCGGCGGCACCCTGACGCACTCCTCTGTGATGGTCAACTTTGGCAAAGCCCAAATCCTCAAAAGGCGCTGTTTTTATTTTAAGCGCCGCTTCATCACAGGAGATTTCACCGGCGGCAACCTGTCTTAGAATTGACCGCAATTCTGCTTTATTCATTAATACATCTTCCCTTTACAGCAAAGCTAATACTATTTTCATAATAACACTATATCAAAATATTTCTAAAAAATAAAGAGAAAATATATAAAAAACTGCTGTCAGTAACAGCAATTTATCCATTAATATTTTTAATGCATTCCTTTGCGGCAAGCTGACCGGAAATTACTGCCCCCTCCATTGTGGCGAATGATGGTGTGAGCGTGTAATCACCCGCTAATGTCAGTCCGGGAATGTCTGTCCTTTGAGAAGGTCTCAACCTTTGATTTCCCTTATCAAGCGAATAAAACTCGTCTTTTTCGGCAACCTTTCTGTAATTTAAAATACCGTCTTTATCCAAATTAACGCCAAGCGACGCCATTTGAGTAATAATTGTTTTTAAAATCTCTTCAGCGTCCTTATCGCAGTATTCCTTTGGATTTCCCAAAACAACTGACAATCTGCCTTTTAGATTCCGAAAGGTTGAGCGGGACTGTTCAGCAAAGCTGACCATATCAGTTCCGGGACCGAAGGCGGTAATATCCTTTTCAAGCGCAGGCTTATCAAGCTCAAGCTGAATGGTGCAGGCGGACATCGTCGGCAGGTCGTATAATTTACTTAAAAAAATATTTTTTCTCAGCGGCATAAGAATATTTTTTGCGCTCGGCAGAGTCGTGGCGATAACCGTTTCTCGCGCGTAATAACAATTTCCTTTTTTTGTTTTGACGCCGGCTACCGCATCATTTTCCAAAATAACGCTTTCCACAGGCTCCCCGAAAATAAGGCTTCCGCCAAGTGAACGAATTTTATTAACAATAGGATTGCACATCACGTCTGTCATACCGCCGAGAAACGCTCCGATACGCATCTTATAAAACTTACTTATGGCAGGCGCAAACAGACCGAAAAAAGCGTACGCGGAATAATTTTCAGGCGGCATAAAAAATATACCGCTGCTCAGCGGCTCAAGAACTAACCTCTTGCTTTTTTCCGAAACCTTATGCAGATTTGCGTATTCGGTGACAGAATAATTGTCAAGATTATCAGAAAATATATAGCTTGAAAAGCCCGATAAAAAAAACGGGATTAATGACAGCTTATCCTGTAGAGTAAGTATATCGTTATTACCGAGAACACCGCGCGCAGTCTTAATCGGTCCGAAAAATGGTGCTAATCCCAGAACCATCTTTTTGTTTTTATCCTTTATGAGTATATCTACCTTTTCCTCCCACGTGACTATATCACCTATTTTAACTCCGCATTTTTTAAGCAGCTTCGGAAGAGCGGAATAATATCCGATATATCTGTGAAGGCCTGACTCGACCTGCATACCATTGTCGTCAAAGGACGATGTTCTTCCGCCGGCATAATCCTGAGCCTCAATGACTAAGACCTTTTTTCCCTTTTCACACAGCTCATATGCGCAGGAAAGCCCCGCAAGCCCCGCACCGACAACTATTACATCATATTTATCTAATTTTACCATAAACTCACCTATTATTGTTAGTTCAATATTAATAGTTTGTCCCGTTTTATTTGAAGTATTTAATAAATCCGCCAAATTGATTTCAACAAAATAGAATACTGATAATTTCAGCAAAACTATTGAAGAATTAATATATTATGTGGTAATATAATCTTGACAAATCCAAGTAATATGTTTAGAACAAACGACAGCGTGTAATTCAGCAAAAAATACAGGCTCTGTTTCAAAATACTTTGTTTGTGTGTTTGACTTGGATTTAGCAATTGAGAGCTGTGTTTTGCTTGGCTTCGGTCGCTTTTTTATTTTATTGAATTTCGTGCAATATTAAAAGCGCTTAATTTCATATATTTACGCCCTGTACTTCTAAAGTAATGCATCTACAATTTTAAAAATTATTTGAAGCCGGAAAGGATATTGGAATTAATATGTCTGAAAAAAATAATTATTTAAACAAATTAAGAAATGCAGCTTCATTAAAATCGTTAGTTCATATATTAATCAACAGTTTTAATTACAGAAGAATTATTTTTGTTGTAAAGGATGTAAAAATTAAAGAATTATTATTGCAGATTAAGGCTTACAAAAAGCTAAAAAAGAAATACTTAAAAGTACTACATAATACAGAATACAGTAAAAAAGAGAGCAGAAAAAACGACACAGTATGGTTTTGCTGGTTTCAAGGATTGGAAAATGCTCCGCTTTTGGTACAAAAATGTTATAAAAGAGCAGAAAAGACATTTGGTAAAAACAGAATAACAGTAATTACCTCAGATAATTTCAAAGACTATGTTGATCTGCCTGACTTCATTATACAAAAATGGCATAAAGGAATAATAAGCCACGCGCATTTTTCTGATATATTAAGAACTTGGTTATTGGCAGAACACGGCGGAATATGGTTAGATTCAACAGTTTTCATTCTGGGCAGTAATCTTCCTGATTATTTAACTGAATCAGAATTATTTTTATTTAATAATTGCAGAACAAATTCAATAATTAATATTTCTAATTGGTATATTTGTTCATATAGTCACAATATAATTTTAGAAAGTATGAAGAGTCTTTTAACAGAATATTGGCGAAAAGAAAATTATCCTGTTAATTATCTCATTTATCATTTGTTTTTCAAAATCGTAACTGAATATTACCCTGATGAATGGAAAAAAGTCCCGAAGTTTTCTAACGCGCCGCCACATATGCTGATATCTGAAATTTTTGAAAAATATACTGAAAAAAGGGAAAAAGAGCTTGCCTTAATGTCGCCGATACATAAATTGACTTATAAACTAAAAATACCGCCTGCAACCGACGGAACATTCTATGAAAAATATATTTTGAAATAAAAGCATTAATATCAGAAACTGATTTTATCAATAGAATACAGAAAAAATCAAAGCCATCAGTTTATCTGATGGTTTTAGTTTTTCAAAAATCATAACTCAGCTATAAATTTTTTTCATTCTATCAAATTGCTAATATACGCATAAGATTTCTTCAAGTAACGCTCTATCAACAATCGCATAATATATATCCGTAAAATCCACATAAACAATCTTACTATTGTGTAACAATTATAAACAGTAAGAAAATATGTTTAGACATTATATATATTTCAGTCTCAGACAATCAAATTTAATCTCTAATTTTTTCAATAAAACGCTTGCAATTTTATATATAAGTTGATATAATATCAACTGTTGTTTGCAATAAGTGATAGCTTTACGTTTTATATAGAGATAGAGTTTAAAATCACATAGACTGATAAACAACTAAATTAAATACACAGGGGTATAGCTCAGTTGGTAGAGCAGCGGTCTCCAAAACCGCGTGCCGAGGGTTCAAGTCCTTCTGCCCCTGCCAAATGGAAACGACCGCGAAAGCGGTCGTTTTTATTTACCGATGCTCTTAAATTTTAATCAGCGATAGCCGGAGATTCTTCACCCTTTAAAGCTTTTATCCTTCGCTTTTTAATATCCTTTGCGAAAAGGAGTTTGAATACCGTTCTTACAAATGGTTGGATAAAGAAAAGCTGTGTAAAAAATGCAAACGGAAAATTAAAGCATATGAGCTTCAGCCACTCTGCAAGGAGCGTCCATATATTAAATCCCGCATTATAATTGTAATAAAGAAACGATGCAATAAAGCTCATTGCAGGGCACATTATCCCCACGGTCGCACAAATAATTGAAGTTTCAAAAAGTACGGGATGCGTATTTTTCGGGTCAAAATTTCTACAAGCTAATTTGAAAGAAAGAGGCGCTCCTAAAACATTTTCAAGTGTATACGCAAGAACAAATTCTATAATGATAACAGCCCAAATAGGGACAAGTGTACCAAATACAGGAACACCGCCCATTTTACTGATAGCATCAAGAACGCTGTTTTCACCTGTCGTTTCCATAAACATACCGCCGTGAATAACATAAAGGCTATAAAAAACGTAAGCATGAACTGTTATTACCACTGTAATAAACGCAAATACCATTCTTTGAAATTGATTTTTCGGCATAATATAACTCCTTTTACGCAAACAAAAAACACATGCCTATAAATCTGTACCGTTATCAGATTAACGCACCGAAGTGCCACATGTGTCGTTGATTACTTTTCTTTATTTTTTGTGATTTTATCACACAAATTAAAGAAAATCAAGAAATTTTTGCATATACGTTAAATTTATTTGTATGTTTTTCAGCAAAACATTTTCTATATCATATGTATCTTTTTCTAATGTCAATTAGTTGTTTTCACCTGTTAAATGCTTTTTTCGACCTCTTGTTTGAATTTTTATTTTAAAGAATTTATTATAATGTATAATGAATTACAGGAGGTGATTAATTGAAAATTCGTTTAGAGCAGTCATCTGAACAAGAACTGGAAATTATTGTTAAGGGAGACATCAATGATAATAATACCATTGAGATTTTATCATTGCTAAATAATTTTTCTGATTTTGGGAAAATAATACTGCGTAATGAAAATGAAAATCTTATTTATGACGCGAATAAAATAATTTATTTTGAATCGTCATCAGGAAAAACATATGCTTATACCGAAGCGAATAAATATGAAGTTAAAGAAAAGCTATATGAAATAATTGAACGCTTCAAGAGTAAAGGATTTATTCAAATCAATAAGAGTACAGTTGTAAACATTCATTACATAAAATCAATATCCGCGGAATTCAGCGGTAACTACTGCGCACGATTAAAAGGAAACGGCAATACTCTTACTATTTCGCGTAAGTATTTTAATTCGTTTAAAAAATTTATAAGGGGATGATACTGTGAAAAAAATATTTGATATATTTCATTTTGGAATTACAGGCGCCGGAATCGGCTCAATAATAACAACCATATGCCTATACTTTATGGCGGGAGAAATCTGCAAAACAAGGGATTTTGCGGTATGGATTACGGCATCTGCGGTTATAGGAATTCTGACTCTGTTAATGTATTCAGATAAACTGAATTTAATTGTTGCAACACTAATACATTTTGTTTTCAGTTTTGTAATTGTTTTTTCAGCCTCGCTTATCTGCGGATACGGTAACAATGCAATAGAAATCATAAAAAACATTCTTCCTGTATTTTTAATTCTTTATTTAGTAATCTATATTGCTTTTTTCCTGATTTCAAAATTAAATGAAAAAAAGATAAATAATTCACTGAAAGAAAAAAACAGTAATTAAAAAATTTATAACAGTATACAAACGAAAAGGACTGTATTAACCGACTTACTTGTTAAAACAGTCCTTTTATTTTTGTTTCATTTAAAATAAATTGAAGGAAACATCTTTTTTTGCTATAATGAAATTAAGAAGGAGTACAATATGAAAAAAATTATTGTTGATAACGGGCAGGATTTTGATTTCGGTAAGACATCCGCCGAATATGCTAAATACAGGGATATATATCCCCAAGAGCTCTACGACCGCATATATGCTCTCGGTGTCGGTAAAGCTGGTACAAACTGGCTTGATCTCGGCACAGGAACGGGTGTAATCCCCAGAGGTCTTGCTTCATACGGAGCAAATATCACTGCAACAGACATATCCGCAGATCAAATTAAACAAGCTGTTGCTTTGTCAAAATCTTTTGATAATATTGAATACAAAATCTGTTCTGCTGAGGAAATGAATGAGCCTGACAATTCCTTTGACGTGATTACCGCCTGTCAATGCTTTTGGTATTTTGACCCTGAAATCATTGTTCCTAAGATACGGAAAATGATAAAACCAAACGGTATGTTTATGAAATTATATATGGGCAATCTGAAAGACGACCCGATTGCAAGTCAATCCTATGGTTTGGTTAAAAAACTTAACCCAAATTGGGTAGGAGGTTCTGTAGCTGTAAAGGATTTGACTACACACTATTTTGATAAACCCAAAATGGAAAACTTTGTCATTGATTTACCATTTACAAGAGAAAGCTGGCACGGGAGAGTAAAAGCAAGCAGGGGTGTCCTCGCTTCTATGGATAAGGAAACATTACAACAGTTTGAAGTAAAGCATTATAAATTTATGGAAACACTTCCCGAACATTTTTTTGTAAAGCATAAAGTATTTCTGACATATTATTATATTTCAAAATAATATCAATCAAAAGCATTTAAAATAAATGATTTACTGAAATGCACAAATTAATTTTAGAGGAATAATTCATGGAAAAACTCACATGATGGTGCCTACAAAAGAATTCAATAATGAGATTATATCCTTCAGAGAAGAATTTTTACGTTTTGGAAGCTCCATGGACGGATGCAGTTCGCTGAAAAGGATGAATAATCCGAATGACTGGCTTAAGCATATTGAGGATTTGTCCAAAATTGAGACAGTTCCTGAAAATTTGGTTTTATCGACTCAATTTATTTATGTACGTGAAAGCGACAGTCGAATTATCGGTATGATTGATATTCGTCATTACTTCAATGATTTTCTTGAAAAATACGCGGGAAATATCGGATACGCTGTTCGTCCTACCGAAAGACGAAAGGGATATGCAAAGAAAATGCTGCACGACTGTCTCCCCTATTGCCGTAAAATTGGACTTTCACGGATATTGATATCCTGTGCTGATACAAATGAAGCAAGCCGTAAAACTATTCTCTCAAACGGAGGAAAATATGAATCCACCGTGTTTGAGCCGAAGAGTTCAGTCTATTTAGAAAAATACTGGATTGATTTAAATTAACTTTAAAATAAAATTAATTCTTTAATGCTGATAAAAAATAAACATAATGAAAAAAGCTGCTATAAAAGCAGCTTTTTTGGTGGGCCATCAGGGACTCGAACCCCGGACCGACCGGTTATGAGCCGGTGGCTCTGACCAACTGAGCTAATGGCCCGCATCGCAGTCAGTATTGGCATATATAACAGTTTTGCTCAATCCGACCTTGATATAATACCACTATTAACTTTTAATGTCAATAGCTTATTTTACGAACAGTACAGAAGCGGCAATTAAATACTGACCCGCATAGTAAAGAAAATGATTTATAAATAGATGGTGCTTTTTATCCTTTCCTCTGCCGAAAAATGTATTTGAAAGCACAGCGTCGGACAGAAGAAACAAAACAGAGCCGACAGACATAAGAATATATCCTTTTTGAAAGCCGCTGATAAAAGCGGCAGCGATGGAAATAAGCATAGTCATTGCAAGGAAGGAAACATAAACAGCAACAATCCTTCTGAACGCGCCGTAGTGGACCTTCATAACATTCGCCATGGCAACAGTCACTATGCCGATTATCACGGAAATTACCGCCGAAATAAGCACAATCCACCATTTTATTTTAACAGAATATACAACTGCGCATATATAAAAAATATGCCCTACAAGGAAAAAAATAAAACCGCCTTTGAGGTAAATACTTTCATGCTCTTTGTAAACGCCTTTAAGGTCAAGCAGTATATCACCGACAAGACCGAGCGCACCTCCCATAATGATAAGAGAGCCGTATGTATAAGCGTTGCTGTTATTAATAAGGGCAAATACAGCTGTCAAAAGGTAGCAGAGACTTGAAACGGATTTGAATATAAGATTTTTTACGCTGTATCCGTTTCGCCTCTGAAAACAGAAAATTAAAGAAACGGCTATACCTACAGCAAGAACAATATAATATAACATAGCATCAATCCCCTCGCGCAAGCCTTTTAAATTGCCTTTGCTTATTTAAGTATATCACAACAAGCGGTATATCCGCAAGCAGCCATGCTACAGGTCCTGCGTAACATATCGCGTTAAAGCCGATTATAGGTGTAAATATCAACGCAACGGCAAGCCGTCCGAAAAACTCTCCCGCACCGGCTATAGTATTCGCATAAGTAAAACCGAGTCCCTGAAGCGTATTTCTGAAAACGAATAATACGGCAACCAGGCTGTAACACTCAGCAATCGCCCATAAATAGTGCTTTGCCGCAAACATAATATCGTCATTATACTCCGTCATAAAGAGCGTTACAACAGACGGACCGATTAATACAAGCAGAAGACTGCAAACGACCGAAACGCCTATATCAAGCAATATAATTTTTCTGACGCTTTTAACAATCCTGTTGTAATTGCCCGCGCCGTAATTCTGAGACACAAACGTCATTGTGCCGACGCCTAAGCCCGACATAGGAATATTTGTAAGCTGTTCTACCCTGCCGGCAGCGGTAAAGCCTGCTATGACATCAGCACCGAATCCGTTTACAGCAGTCTGGAGCGTCATTGAGCCGATTGACGTAATCGTAAACTGAAGAGAAATAGGAATACCGAGCTTAAGCTGTTTCCATGAAATTTTAATATCAAGCTTTAAATCCTTTAGCTTGACTGACAATGTTTTGTTAAATTTAATTATGTAAAGCCCCGCAAGAACTGTGGCAACAAGCTGAGAAATTGCCGTTGCCCACGCCGCGCCGATTACTCCCCATTTAAAATATCCTACAAAAAGCAAATCAAGCCCAAGATTAACAAAGACGCTGACAATCAGAAAATAAAGCGGTTTTTTGCTCTCTCCCACAGCACGTGAAAGCGCATTAAAATTGTTAAGCGACATCTGTATCGGTACTGCGTAATAAAGCACATTGACATATGACGAGGACATATCAATAATATCATCAGGCGTATCAATCAGCCGAAGAAGAGGTCTTGATAAAAAATGAGACAGAACAACGATAAGAACACCTATAAAAAGCGAAAGAGAAATACTGTTTGCAGCATATCTGTTCATTTTTATCTTATTATCCGCGCCAAAATTTTGTGCAACGGGAATAGTGAAACCCGAAGTTAAACCGAGCGCTGTTCCTATAATAAAGCTGTTAATTGAGCCGACATTGCCGACTGCCGCCAGTGCGTCAGTACCGACAAAACGACCGACTATTATATTATCAACCAAATTATAATTGTACTGAAGCATTGAGCTTGCCATTATAGGCAGGGCGAACATTATTATGCTTTTAATAGGTTTTCCGTTTAATAAATCGCTTTTCATCGTCAAATGTCCTTGATACTGTTTTAATAACAATATCACTATTACTGTTTTCAGTCAATAAAATACAGTAAAAAACTTACAGATTAAATAAGAAAATTTATAAAAACTTCGTCTTAATTATTAATTTCAAGCGTATAGAATTTTGCTTTAAAAGTCACGCTGTTATCAATCTTTGCGTATTCGCTGTAATGATGAAACCTGAGTCCGCACTTTTCCATAACCCTGCCTGAACGAGGGTTACCTATTGCATGGCATGAGCAAATCTTTTTGACGCCAAGCTCTTTGCTGACAAAATCAATAACCGCCCTCATAGCTTCAGTACAATAGCCCTTGTGCCAATAATCATAGTGAAGATTGTAGCCCATACCCCAATATCCTTTCATTTCATCATTCGGACCGATACTGCCTGTGCCGATAACCTTACTTTCCTCTTTAAGAACAAATGCCCAGCTCCATTCTTTATCATCAGCAAATGTTGATTTTATCCAATCAATAGTTTGTCTGATGTCAGTATGAGTCGGATACGACATAAATTTTGTTACACGCTTATCACCGCACCAGGAAAAGCAAGCCTGCGCGTCATCAAGAGTAAGCGGTCTTAAAATAAGTCTTTCTGTTTTAATAACAGGCTCTTTAGGTTTATTCATGATATCACCTCATTTTTAATCATTTCTTCATTCCTTTTTCATTTTTTATTTCTTTCTGAAAACATCAAGCATATGAATCGAAAAACCGACTAAATCCTCACGTTCGCAAATAGTATAAAGAAATTTCATATATTCCTCAAATTCTCTTTTTTTCAGTCTGTCAAATTTGCTGTTAAAAATATACGAAAGCATATCCACACCGACAAAATGCAGTCGTGTAACATTGTAGTTTTTCATAAGATTATCAATATCAGATTTACGGTAAAGCTCAAAAACAAAATCGGGTATTGATTTAGCGTGAAATGTTTCATCAACATATCCGTTATCAATATAATTCAGCATTTTATGCTTTGAAAACATTTTGTACATACAGGTGTCATTATTACAATAAGAAGCATATATAACCGCACCATGCTTTGCAATTCTTATTGCCTCGCTGATTGCCTTATGCTTATCTTCATCAGTAAAGAGATGGTACATAGGTCCAAGCAAAAGCACAACATCATACGTTCCACTCTTTAAAAAGCTTAAATCACAGGCATTCCCCTCATAAACTTTTATCCTATAATCAGGTTTAATCTTGCTTTTCAGAATTTTAATATTGTGCGGCACAAGCTCGACCGCGGTCACATCATACCCGTCGTCTGCCAAAGCGACAGAATATCTGCCTGTTCCTGCGCCGATTTCGATAATTTTAGAATCTTTTTTCAAATATTTCTTAATGTATTTCATCGTTATCAGAAATTCAGGCATACGGCTTTTTCTTTTCAGTCTGCCATCCTCATCATATTGATTATAAAATTCAATAATATTATTTTCCATACTCATCATTCCTCCAAAAATAAAGGTTCTATAATAAATGTTGGGGTAACGGAAGAGCCTCAACATTTATTTTTATGAAAAAGGATAAAAAAAGAGACATATTCTGAAAAATCCATTAAAATAAAGTCGACCAAAACCAAACAGAATGGAGTGAAGAATATGTCCCAAAAAAATGTTATCAAAGAATTGGTCGGATTGCAAGATGTAATTGTAAATAAAGTAGAACAAAATGA
>CANQXE010000012.1 GCA_947627725.1 uncultured Clostridia bacterium
TCAAAAGACCTCTCGAAAGTCTGCAAACCCGCATAAATACTGGGTTTTTACGACTTCTCAACTTATTCCCACTCGACTGTGCCGGGGGGTTTTGAGGTTATATCATATACCACTCGGTTTACGTGGCTGACCTCATTTGTAATTCTGTTTGACACCTTTGCGAGAATATCATATGGGATTTTTGCCCAATCAGCTGTCATAAAATCATCAGTCGTAACGGCTCTGATTGCTATAAGATGGTCGTACGTTCTGTGATCACCCATAACACCTACCGTTTTAACGCACGGAAGTACGCAGAAGAACTGAGCGAGATTTTTTTCATATCCGTTCTTTGCCATTTCGTCACGAAGAACCCAGTCAGCCTCCTGTAATACCTTAATCTTATCCGCGGTAATTTCACCGATTATTCTTACTCCGAGACCGGGACCGGGAAACGGCTGGCGCCACACAAGCTCTTTGGGAATACCGAGCATTTCACCGACACGTCTTACCTCATCTTTGAACAAATCGCAAAGCGGTTCAATAACTCCGAGAAATTCAACGTCGTCGGGAATTTTAACCCTGTTGTGGTGAGTTTTAATAACGTCCGCATCACCCTTGCCCGACTCAATGCAGTCGGGATAAATAGTACCCTGGGCAAAGTATCCAAGCTCGTCCTGCTGTCTGATTTCATTCCAGAACACATTAAAAAATTCCGTTCCGATAATATGCCGCTTTTTTTCAGGGTCAACAACGCCCTTAAGCTTTTCAAGGAAAAGCTCACCGCAATTAATACGCAGGAAATTCATATCAAAGAGTGACGTAAATGTTTTTTCAACAAAATCGCCCTCATTCTTGCGCATAAGTCCCTGGTCAACAAAAACACAGGTGAGCTGTTTGCCGACAGCTCTTGAAAGCAGACCGGCTGCAACCGACGAATCAACACCGCCGGAAAGACCGAGTATAACCTTTTTATCGCCTATTTGTTCTCTGAGCTTAGCGACCGTATTTTCAATAAAATTATCCATTACCCAGTCGCCGGAACAATGACAAATCTCGTAAAGAAAATTAAATAGTATCTGTGAGCCGAACTGTGAGTGGGTTACCTCGGGATGAAACTGAACGGCGTATATGCTTTTTTCAGTATTCTCCATAGCGGCGCATGGGCAGTTGCTTGTTGTTCCGGAGATTTCAAAGCCCATCGGAGGAGTTGAGATATAGTCCGTGTGGCTCATCCAGACAATTGATTTTTTATCAACTTTTTTAAAGAGCTTAGACTTTTTATCAGCGGTAAATTCGATTTTTCCGTACTCGCTTACCGGAGCAGTCTTTACCTCGCCGTCAGCCATCCACGCAATTAGCTGGCAGCCGTAGCATATACCTAAAATAGGAACGCCCAAATCAAGAATATCTTTTGTATAATGCGGAGAATTCATATCGTAAACGGAGTTTGGTCCGCCCGTAAAAATAATACCCTTGTAGCCATTGCTTTTAATTGTGTCAATAGGCGTTGTATACGGAAGAATTTCAGCGTAAACATGATGATCGCGGACTCGCCTTGCGATTAGCTGATTATACTGACCGCCGAAGTCCAGAACAAGAATTTTCTCCATTTATATCCTCCTCAAAATACATAAATTCAGATTGTGACTATTATATACAATTTGCATATTCAATGCAAGCTGTTATATTTTTAAAGCGGGGATGTTAAAACTGTACCCTGTTTAGTTTAGAAAAGGCACAATGTGGGTTTTTCCGCATTGTGCTTTTATAGTTTAATGATTATTTCTGTAAATGATTGCCTCTCGTTCGGGACCGTTTGAAACCATTGTGATAGGGAAGCCTATCTCTTTTTCAATGAACTCAACATAATCCTTAGTTTCCTGCGGAAGCTCGTCATAATTTTTAATTCCGCGTATGTCGCAGTGCCAGCCCTTCATTGTTTTAAGCACGGGTCTGCATTTTTTAAGCACGGGTGTGGTAGGGAAATCCTTAATTATTTTTCCGTCAACCTCATAGGCTGTGCAAATTTTGATTTCCTCAAGATATGAGAGACAGTCAAGCGCTGTCATAACAACCTGAGTTGCTCCTTGACATTCAACACCGTAGCGTGTAGCGACGCAGTCAAACCATCCGACACGTCTCGGTCTGCCTGTTGTTGCGCCGAACTCACCCTTGTCACCGCCGTGGATGCGAAGCTCCTGCGCCTCGTCCTCATCAAGAATTTCAGATACAAATTCGCCCGCGCCGACAGCGGAGGAATAAGCCTTTGTTACAACCACAATATCCTCAATGCTGTGCGGAGGAAGACCCGCTCCCACTGCACCGTAGCCCGCAAGGGTTGATGATGAAGTAACCATAGGATAGATACCGAAATCAGGGTCCTTAAGCGTGCCCAGCTGACCCTCAAGAAGAATATTTTTGCCCTGCTTGAGCGCGTTCATCAGATAGGTGTGGGTGTCACAAACGTACGGAGCAATCTTATCTCTGTATTCCATACAGGTTTTGTAAAGTTCCTCTTCATCAAGCAGAGGCTTGTTATAAACATATTTCAAGGTAAGATTTTTAAGTGTGCATATATTTTTAATTTTAGCTTTAAGCGTATCGTCATCAAAAAGCTCATTTACCTGTATGCCGATTTTAGCATATTTATCGCTGAAGAAAGGAGCAATACCCGATTTTGTTGAGCCGAACGCGTTTTTGCCGAGCCTCTCCTCCTCATACTCGTCAAGAAGAATGTGATACGGCATAAGTATCTGTGCTCTTTCGCTTACTAAAAGCTTTGGGTTAAGTCCCGCTTTTTTTACATCCTCAAGCTCATTAAAAAACTTGTTGATATCAAGCGCCACACCGTTGCCTATGATACATGTTGTGTGGTCGTAGCAAACACCTGACGGCATAAGGTGAAATGCAAATCTGCCGTGTTCGTTAATAATTGTGTGACCCGCGTTCGCGCCACCCTGAAAACGAATCACAATGTCACTTTGTCCGGCAAACATATCGGTGATTTTTCCTTTACCTTCATCGCCCCAGTTTGCGCCTACAATTGCTCTTACCATTGATTTAATCTCCTGATTATTAAAGAAAAAATTAAAAACCGCAGCAGATAAAACCACCGCCGCCTTTATTAATTATATTATAAGGTATAGATAATGTCAATGTAATTATTGTTTAACTCTTTTACGGAGACAGGCGCGATTTTTAGTTATTATTTCGGTTGTAAAGCTATATTTTTTATGATATGATATAAAAAATAAGACAAAATTAAGAGGTTAAAAATATGAAAATATATAACGTAATGCAGTATGGTGCGAAGGGTGACGGCGTTACGAATGACGCTTTTGCGATTCAGCACGCTATTGACGACTGCGCAAAAAACGGAGGCGGTCAGGTTGTTTTAACAAGCGGTCATATTTTCTATTCCGAATCAATAAGACTCAGAGCGAATGTGGACCTTCATATTCAAAAGGGCGCTAAAATTAAAGCAACGGGAAATATTGACGGTTATATAAGACCCAACAAACTGATAAATGACCCGAAAACAGCGCTTATCGGAAATCCTGTTACAGGCAAGCCGAGCTTTGTATTTATCTATGGTTATGAGGCGGATAACTGCACAATCAGCGGCGAGGGAACAATTGACGCAAACGGTCACGCATTTGTTCAGCGTAAGGATCAATACTATGTAACAGGTGATTTTTACCCACGCCCCACAGTTATGTATATTGAAAAAAGCAATCATATTACTTTTAAGGATTTTACTGTTGTTGACGCGCCGTTCTGGACACTTCATCCGGCAGGCTGTGATGATGTGCTTATTGATAGAATAAGGATTTTAAATGACCTTGATGTCGCGAACAGCGACGGTATTGACCCTGACCATTGCTCTAATGTAAGGATTCTCGGCTGCCACGTTACGTGTGCCGACGACTGCATTTGTCTTAAAGCCTCTAAGGGTAACGCCGAATACGGTCCGTGCGAGAATATTATTATTGACGGATGTACGCTTATTTCAACCTCGGCTGCGGTAAAGATAGGCACTGAAGGTGTAGGCGATTTCAGAAATATTATAGTTTCAAACTGCGTTATCAGTAAGTCTAACAGGGGACTTTCAATTCAAATTCGTGACGGCGGTAATGTTGAAAATGTGACATATCAGAATATTATTATTGAGACGCGCCGATTCTGCCCCGACTGGTGGGGTACCGCCGAGCCGATTGTTATGACTACTTTTAACCGGGATGAGAATACTAAAAGCGGAACAATCAGAAATATCCGCTTTTTCAACGTCACGGCTAAGGGCGAAAACGGTGTGCTTATTCACGGTAACTCCGAAAATATAATTGAAGATGTCTCTTTTGAGAACTGCCGTATTGAGCTGACAAAAACAAGCAAGTGGCATTGCGGTCTGTATGACCTGCGCCCCTGTCTTGACTGGGGTGTGGAGGAATACAATAATTCCGCGTTCTTTATCAGATACGCAAAAAATATAAGAATTGAAAAAACAAAAACACGCTGGGGCAGAATTTGCGACAGTTATAAGCACGCTATTGATGCTGAAAATGTTGAAAATCTGGAGCTTGTACGTTTCAGCGGACACGCTGTTGACCCGAGCGTTGAGGACTATAAATTTAACAATGTAAAACTTACAGAGGTGTAATTATGGTAGAGCTTAAAGGTTATAAGGTAAACAGGCTTGAAATTGAAAACAGGGCAAAGCCCGGTACTCAGTTAAAACTGCAAAATCAGCTGAAGTACAACGTGAATTATATGGATGATAACAAAACCTGCGTTGGAATGATGGAGTTGAGAATTATGGACGCCGACCTCAATCCGTTTGAGATTAAAATAGAAATGGTGGCTGAATTCTCCTATGGAGCAGATGACGAAAAGGCGGATATTCATACTACGTCGTTTGACCAGCTTTTCCCGTTTGTAAGGCAGATTGTGAATACTGCAACATCCTTTACGGGTATGCCGGGACTGATGATTCCGATTATGAGGCTTAATAAGGATACGGTACGTGTCAACGAGCCTAATAAAAACGAATCCTCACCGCTGAACTGAATATAAAAAAGGGGCTGTAAAAGCCCCTTTTTTTATGCTATTTCATATTTACAGTTGTTACAATCTTATCATCGCTGAGAGAAAACAGCTCGCTGATTTCAACTTCTAATGGAGTTGACGCATCTCTTAAAACATAAGCCTTTTTGACGTCCTTTGTAACACCCGGCTTGATTTCAACATCAACTAAATCTGTATCCTCATCAAGAACGGCGGTTTCAAGTCCTACACCGTCCTGATAAACGGAGTCGCTTAAAGCAACATCAAAGCTGGTAGCGTCGCTTGCATTATTTGTGAACTCATATGTGATAAGAACAGCGTCCTTACCCGCATAGTCCTTGCAAAGCTTCGCCTCTTTAACAACGCATTTGTAATCACCTATAACATTATCAGATGTATCGGATGAGTCATCCCCTGTATTTGCGTCAACTTCATCATCATATTTTTCGGAATATGATGAATCGTTCATTGTTTCATCAACAGCTTTACTGAACAATGCCCCTGATGTTGCCGTAATGATAACAGTTAAAACGATATTGATAATAAAGCTGACCAATGCGCATATTCCGCACGCTTTTGCGGTTTTCGGTTTTTTATCCTTTTTTACAATGAATAAAATTAAACCCACAAGCGGAATAATAAAGGACAATATTGCAAGTCCTACGCTTGCCTTCTCCTCCTGCGGGGGCATATTGCCGTTAAACTGATTATATCCCTGCGGCGGTTGAGGCGGATAAGTCTGATTATCCTGCGGTGGAGTGTAATACTGATTATTATTTTCGTCTGCCATTTTGCAAACCTCCTTAAATTATTATAGCTTTATATTAACACATAAGTGTTCAAATTGTCAACATATGTATTCAAACATAATTATTTTTTAGCATACACTAATTATGAGGTGATGCTAATGTTTGTACCAACACTTGACGCGAAAATTGTAGGCAGAGTAATTGCGGAAATCAGAAAGGAAAAAGGAATATCACAGGAGGTTCTCAGCGGTCTTGCTGATATCGGCAGGACGCATCTTTCGGCAATTGAAAGAGGGGAGAGAAAGCCTACCCTTGAAACACTTTACCGCATCTCCTGCGCTTTGGGAATAAAAATGAGCGATATAGTAAAGCAGATTGAAAACCGTATAAATTAACAATGCCTGACATTTTTCTGTCAGGCATTGTGTTATGTATTATATATTTTTTTCTTTTACCGATTTCTTTTTCTTCAGCACGTAAAAGGCAATGAAGAAGAAAACGTAAATTGCTATCCAGCAGTAATAACTCCTGCTTATATGATTGCCCTGTGCAAGATTAATGACGATTGCGCAAACGCGCCTTCCGAAATTAAGCAGTAAAGCCGTTAACTGAAAATCAACTATCAGCTTTGCGCTCAGTTTGTTTGACCTTGCTGCAACAAAAAGCAAAATTATCATTGAAAGGGAGTAGAAAATAAAGGCGGAAAAATAGCTATAAATCATATTGCCGTTTGCGATTGAATTTATGTATATTGAAATTTCCTCCTGAATATCTGTGAAAAACGGCACGACAAATACAGTGCAGAGAATAGGAAAGGCTTTAAGCTCTTTCGGTTTTTCCTGCTGTTCATAGAGCCACAGCACAGCAGCGGCAAAAATAATGATTGAGAATTTTTTTACAAGAAAATAAACAATATTTGCCTCAGGACTGAGATTTTCAAAGTTATTAATAATGGGTGGCATCATTCTCAGCCCGAATATTGCCGTAAGGATTCCGTAAAAGGTTTCCTTGGATTTTGTTACCAAGAAAAATACGATTACAGTTGCCAGACTGAAAACAATTGCCTCAATTATCGCAAACTCTCTTGTTATATCCAGGCAAATATTAAGAATTCTTTGAATGATATATGAGCCGAAAATTATTGCAACGGATATTAAGCAATAAATTTTGCCGACAGACATTTTTTCGCGCATAAACAATCCCCCCTTAATATAATTTAATTATATATTAAAGGAAAATAAATGTCAATTTTAACAAAAAAAACCGGGTCCATTGATTTATTCTTCTATGCCATTTGAATTATTTTTTAATCCATAAAATTTACTTTCTGTTTTTCTTCCTGATATTAAACATAAATATCTAATAAAATCCTCTAAAATATAACATAATGACATTCTAAAGAAAACAACTTCAAGCGTGGTATCAAAAACAGTAAATATGGGATAATCAATAAAAGTGAAAAACGAATTGCTAATTGACATTGGAATCCATCCGCCAACTTTAGAATTATAAACCACTAACGCAGCCATTATTTCGCTGAAAATCATTGATAATATGAAATTTATTAAAAATATTTTATTATCATAATTTTTAAATAATAACTTTCCTATTATCCTGAAAAACAATATCATTAAAACTAACTGAACAATATAAAAAACGACCCAACCTATACCATGTTCGCCGAAAATCATATGTATAGGCAGATAAATTACAAGAATTAAGAGATTAAATAAAATTGTAATCAATTGTAATTTTAAAATTGGAAATAAAAATTTTTTCATTTGAATTACCCATATAAATTATATTTTGCTTTTTCCACCAATACTTTTAACAAATTTTGTTAAGTAATCACGAATTACCTTTCTTGTTGCAAGGTTCACAGCTTGACAGATGACCTTTTGAACTTATTTTTGTCTTTGATTTGTCATACCAAACAACGGTCTTTCACCTGATTAAATAGAAAATATTTTTTCGTAATTTTACTTGTCCGCTTTATTGACCACTGTTATTATCGTATTCGTAATGAATGGACTGACCGTTGGTATAAACCTCATTTATTAATTGATAATCCTCATCATAATTATAAGGCAAAGCGTTTACACAGTCAACGCAAACCTTTGTTAAATTGCCCTTAACATCATAATTATACTTATTAATATCAAAACACGCTGTTACTTTTGTAATATTACCGCTTTCGTCTGTATACTCAACTCTTTTAAAGTATTTGTAGTCTTTTATTAAACAGGAAAATCAAAAAATAAAAGTATATGTGAAATTATGTAAAAAACAGGCATTACCGAATAAAACATTTTCTTAAAATATTTATGGCGAATTAAAATAAAAAGGCTTAGGAGCAATGAATAACTCCTAAGCCTGAAAACTATTACAAAGTAGAAATGGGTAAAATTTCAATATAAAAATCAAAGCCCGCTAACAGTTTAAATCAGTCTATTCAGCAGCTTCCTCAACTGCAACCGCGCAGGCTACTGTTGCGCCTACCATTGGGTTGTTGCCCATACCGATAAGTCCCATCATTTCAACGTGAGCAGGAACGGAAGATGAGCCTGCAAACTGAGCGTCTCCGTGCATTCTGCCCATAGAGTCTGTAAGACCGTATGATGCAGGACCGGCAGCCATATTATCGGGATGGAGCGTACGTCCCGTACCGCCGCCTGACGCAACTGAGAAATAGGTTTTTCCGTTTTCAAGAGCCCACTTCTTGTAAGTGCCTGCTACAAGATGCTGAAAACGTGTCGGGTTAGTTGAGTTACCTGTAATGGAAACGTCAACGCCCTCATGCTTCATAATTGCAACGCCCTCGAGAACGTCATTAGCGCCGTAGCATTTTACAGCCGCCCTTTCACCTTCCGAGAAAGCCTTTTCCTCTTCAATCTTAAGGTCGCCGGTGTAAAAATCATAATCGGTTTTTACATAGGTAAAGCCGTTGATACGTGAAATGATATAGGCCGCGTCCTTACCAAGACCGTTAAGGATAACCTTGAGCGGTTCCTTACGGACCTTATTCGCTGTTCTTGCAATACCGATTGCGCCCTCGGCGGCGGCAAAGGATTCGTGACCCGCAAGAAACGCAAAGCACTTTGTCTCCTCGCTGAGGAGCTTAGCGCCGAGATTACCGTGACCTAAACCAACGTTTCTCTGCTCTGCGACCGAGCCGGGAATACAGAATGCCTGAAGACCGATACCGATTGCGGCGGCGGCTTCAGACGCCGTTTTAACACCTTTTTGAATTGCAACGGCAACACCGAGTGTATATGCCCAGCTTGCATTTTCAAAAGCTATCGGCTGAACGCCTTTTACGATAGCGTCAACGTCAATACCCTTTGATAAGCATAAATCTCTTGCTTCCTCAAGACTTGAAAGACCATATTCAGCAAGACATTTTTCAATTTTGGCAAGTCTTCTTTCCTTGCCTTCAAATTTTACATCATTTGCCATTTTACTGCCCTCCCTATCTTATTCTTCTCTCGGGTCGATATACTTTGCGGCATTGGCAAAGCGACCGTAGTTGCCGATATTTGCTTTATAAGCCTCATCGGGAGTTTTACCGTGACGGATATCCTCAAGCATTTTACCAAGCTTGACGAATTCATATCCGATAACTTCTCCGTCCTCGTCAAGCGCCATACGTGTAACATAGCCCTCAGCCATTTCCATATAACGAACACCTTTGAGCTTTGTTGAGAACATTGTACCAACCTGTGAGCGAAGTCCCTTGCCGAGATCCTCAAGAGCCGCGCCGATTACAAGACCGTCCTCAGAGAAAGCTGACTGTGAGCGACCGTAAGCAAGCTGCTTAAAGATTTCTCTCATAGCAACGTTGATAGCGTCGCATACAAGGTCGGTGTTAAGACATTCAAGCAGAGTCTTGCCGGGAAGAATTTCAGCAGCCATAGCGGCTGAATGGGTCATTCCTGAGCAACCGATTGTTTCCACAAGAGCCTCTTCAACGATACCGTTTTTAACATTAAGGCTGATTTTGCAGGCACCCTGCTGAGGCGCACACCAGCCGATACCGTGTGAAAAACCGCTGATGTCGGAAATTTGATAAGATTTTACCCATTTGCCTTCTTCAGGGATGGGTGCCGGGCCGTGATGCGGACCTTTTTTTACGGTACACATCTGCTCAACTTCATTTGAATAGACCATATGTTTACTCCTTCCAAATAGATTTGCAAAAGAGAAATAAACTGCTTTTGCAAGTCAATAGTATATATAATTATAAAAAATTATTAAAAATATTATAACCAATTTAATATACATCTTCAAGAGCAAAAAGATATTTTTGACATATTTTAACACATTTTGTTTTTAGTTATATAAAATATTCGTGTTTTTAACTAAAAAAATTATTAAATTTTTATTAAATTTTAGTTATTACTATTACAATAACTATATATTAAATAATATAATATATTAAGCAATATTATATTACATTATATAATACTAAATATTATACTAAAGAAAGGGGATAAGTCTTATTTATGAAAAAGTATTTTAAGAGGAGTATCGCACTGATTTTATCTGTCCTGATGCTGACATGCAATTTACCTTTTGTATCATTCGCGGCAGAGAATGAGGGAATTAAAATTTCTTCAAATATCAGTGTATCGGATGTCGAAATAGACAGCGGTATAGAATTTACATACTATATTGAAATTGACGGGCAGCCGTACAACGGAACTGCGTCCGGCAGCGACGCTGAAACTTATGACGTTACCGACGGTTATCTCACAATGCCGTACAACGTAAGCGCTGTTATCAGCGACATTCCTGACGGCGCGTATTATAGCGTTAAGAGGCTCGCGTACGACAATGACAAGTATGCTCTTATTAAGGAAACCGATCCTCAGGAGGGCGAATTTTCAAATAAGGAATATTTTGTAACTGTTGACGGCGGTGAAAGACAGCGAATCACTTCGGCTGAATATAATGCGGCAACAGGCGGTGAGGATAAAACCGTTACGCTTTACCAGGATGAAGAAGGCAAGACATATGATGAAGATAAGCTTACATCTGTTAAGGCTTGGGATGCGGTTCAGACAAAGAATGCTCTTGGTAATAACGAATATTCTGTTGAGGAAAAGGACTTTACCTATGTAACCGATTCTCTTGAAGAATATGATATAACCTACAGTATTGATAAGAGTTATAAAAAGAGTTTTATTACTAATATATTCAGCGCCAATGTTACAATCGGAATTGAAGGTTATGAGCTTGGCGCAGATGTTGAAACAAGCAATAAACCGGCAGACGGCAACAGCACAACCAAGAAAACCGCGAGAGAAGCTATTATTAACAATGTTAAGACAAGTATGATAAAGGCTTGCGTACAGAGTTCTCACTGAAAATATTAAGGCTTTAACAGGCAAAACGGCTGTTCTGGATATTGATGTTACTTCTCTGCTTCCTGACCAGAGCATGTGGAGCGATGACACGGAAACCCTTACATACACAGCAAAGGCGCACGGCTTTAAAGAGGTTACAGAGCATACATATGTTTATGAGTCCGAATCTGTTTCGGCTCTCAAGGATATAGCCTTTGACGCCGTGTTTGCTCCTGCGCCTACAGGCAGCTTTACAGTTGATTTTATGCTTTATGACGGAGCTCTTCCCGTAGCTTATGACGGTGCGAACTTTGAGGTTCGTGACAGCGACGGAAAGCTTCTTACTCCGGTTAATGAGGAGACCGGAATTGGAGATTATACTCTTGAAGTAAAAAATGACAGCTACAATATACCGATTTTAGGCTCTATCGGATTTACAAAGTATATATTTTCCGGCTTGAAGTACGGTACATACACAATTCAGCAGACTTCCAGTGAAGATGGATTTGTAGTTGATAAGACAGCGTACGAGTTTAACGTCGCGAGAGAGGACGGAGCTGTAACAGGTGATAAATTTGCAAAATCCAGTTTTGGCTCTTATACAGCGTTAACCAATAATACCTACAGCTTTGGGGCAACCTTTAAGGTATTTAAAAACAACAGCATCTCAATCAGCTTCCATAAGGTTGACCAGAATGACGAGCCGGTAGTGGGCGCGGATTTCTTGCTGATTGACAGAGACGGTCTTATTCAGTTTGTAAAAGATTTGGCAGGCGCGGCGCCTGACATCGTTGGCGGATTGGATTTTAACAGCATTCTTGAGCAGCTTTCGGGTACAGACTGGTCCAACATTGATGTCGGAACGATTATCGGTCTTATTCTTTCAATTGCGACTATAAATCCTTCACTTCTTCCTGAAATTACAATACCGGCAATTTTAACATCAACCTCTGACGAAAACGGTCTTGTTGAGCTGAACAATTCCAAAAATATGTTAAATACACTTGGTACTGTTCTGGACAGCGGCGTTGTTTCAGGTGAGCAGCTTGCGCAGGTAATTGAGTCGGTTTTCGGCAATGTTATTCCGGAAGAATATTTACCGCTGCTTACTAAGCTTGCTGAAATGAGCGATAATATTAATGTTACAACAGGCTTTAAAGCAGGCTCATATATTATGATTGAGACTTCGGCTCCCTTTGGCTATGATAGAAATTCTACAATTCTTACATTTACGCTCAATAATGACGGAACGGCATATGTAAGCACAGGTGTTATCTTCCCCGTAATTGTTGACGCTCTTAACAATCGTTTTGATATTGATATAACCGAGTTCATTGTTACAGAGGAGCAATTTGAACAGTACAAAGAGCAAATCGGAAATGCATTTACTGATTTTAATGAATATGCTGATTATGTACTCGGAAATGTTATTGATTTCGTCGGTGAAATATTCGGAGAAGACAATCAGGTTTCAAACGTTCTTGATAATATCAGAAATAATTTAGACGGTTATTATAACAGGTATGAAAATCTTGCAGACGCAATCGGCGGACTTGTTAAGGAAGTAAACAACGCTATATCTCAGGATATAAATGAAGATTTCCGTTATATCGACACAAGATATTTTGTTAATATTGATATTAATATAGCTGATTGTAAAGGCAACGCGATAGATAATGTTCAATACACTGTTACTGATTCAGAGGGAAATGAGATTGAGCTTAACGAGGATGGAGTATCGGTTACAGTTCCGTTTGGTGATTATTCAATAGCTGTTACCGCTCCTGAAGGATATTCACTTGATGATGAATCTGCAGTGACAACTGTAACAGTTAACGACGCTAAAAAAACGTACTCATTTGATTTATCTTATCACAAACTCGGTGAGCCTGTTTACGACAGAATAGAGCCGACTTGTGAAGAGGGAGCTTCCGATATAACGAGAGTTTATTGTTCACTTTGCGAAGCGCTTGTTTCTAAGGTGATTACTCCTGATAAATCAGCTCCCGCGCTTGGTCACGATTACAAGGGCACAGTTACACAGGGTACTGACGGTGAGAACCATACAGTACAGTGTACAAGATGCGACAGCACAACGCAAGTTCCATGTACATGGGATGAGATAGATTCGGGATTTGCTCCGAAAGTCGGTGTACCCGGTAAGGAAGCTGTTTACCAGTGTACTGTTTGCGGTCAGACAAAGGGAGGCAATGAAATTCCCGCTCTTAATCCGAATGTAACAATCGTTTCCAAGCCGCTTGGCTCAACGGAAGTTAAGTACTACAAAAACGGTGTTCTTACCACCGAAAGTGTTCCGGCAGCCGAGTACGGCACAGCTAACCTGAATATTCATGCTGATTATGATACACAGATTGTTCTTACAGCTACACCTGTTGACGGTTCCTCCTTTGTTGGCTGGATGGTTAACACCGCGCTTTTAGGCGGTGGAAAAAACAATAATCCTCATAGCGCAACAGTTCTTGCCGATATCACATATGAGCCTATATTCCAGGAGGATGAATCTTCAGAGTTTACAGTTGTATTTGCGGATAAGTATGGCAATATTTTCAATACGCAGACTGTAACAAGCGGTGATGAAATTGTAATTCCCGATGGTCCTGTTGTAGCAGGTCAGACATTTACCGGATGGTCATTAACAGATGAGCAGATTCATGCTCTTACATCAGCCGCAACAATCTATGCTAATTATGAGATAAATGCAGATCAAACATATACAGTGACCGCAGTCGGAGCAACCATTTCAACTCCTGACAGTGAAGCTCAGGATGAGCTTGACGGAATCATTTACAGTGCTCTGGTAACGGTAACAGCGCCCGGTGCAAAGGCTTGGAAAATAGGCGACGCAATCGTTGCTTACGGCGAGTCATATACCTTCTATTTAGGCGCGGATGTTACACTCACATTTGAAACTGAAAGTGTAACAGAAACCCCTGCGGTAGCGGCTGTTTCTACAACCCAAATCGGCGCGGATGGCAATATCAAGGCATCATTTCTTGCTACGCGTACAATGGTAGAGGGTTATACATATGTAAATGCCGGTTTCATATACAGTACCAGTGCTGACACCGGCGAGCTTACCCTTGGCAACGTAGACCAGTCATCTATCAAAGCCTGCTATTGCACAACAGAGGTAGAGCAATTTGCGTTGAACTTAGGTCGTACATCACAGGCAGGTAAGATTTATGCAAGAGCATTCCTTGCTTACGTTGATCAGTCAGGTTCAGGTGCAACAGAAATTGTTTATACCGATTTTGACCCATTTGATTACGACGTATTATAACTATATTAAAAAAGGAGAACACAAATAAAATGAAAGAGTTTTATACAAAGCCTTCAACTGAGGTGCAAAAGTTTAATACAGTTGATTTTGTTACAACAAGCGGCGGTAAAATTGAGGATCTTGTTCCACCGGATGAAGTATAATAATTAAAAAGGGCGGCAGAAATGCCGCTCTTTTTAGTTAGGGAGTGTAATATAAAAAATGAAAGGAATAATTTGAACGATTGCACACAGACTTGTAATACCGCTCTTGGTGTAATAATAGCTATTGAAATTTATAAAATTTTTTGGTAAAATTTATATAATAATCAGTGAGGTTAATGTTTATGAAAATAAAAGACGGATTCGCAAAAAGAAATATAGCGGGAGAAGAAATAGTTGTTCCCGTTGGAAAAACGGCGAAGAATTTTAACGGAATGATTACGCTTAATGAAAGCGGCGCATTTTTCTGGGATTGCTTTTGCAATGACATTTCAATTGATGACGCTGTGAAAATGGTAACCGATGAATATGAGGTTGATGAGGAAACGGCGAGAAGGGATATCCAGAACTTTGTTAAAATGCTCAAGGATAATGACCTTGTTGTTGAGTGATTTTTCATAAAAACAAGAGAACGCCCTGCATAATTTCTCTCGCAGTTTATTATGCGGGGTTATTTTGTATACATAGACGGCAAGGGGATAGGTTGGTGAAACGCTAATGACAAAAGAAGAAATGGTTAATGCAATTATATATGCCGATATAACCTGCCCCGAACTAAAAACGGCGGCGGATAATTAATTGAAAACGGTGTTAAATATTGCGATTGTCCTGCCTGTATAGCGGCAAAGCGGTTGATAGACAATAAAGAAATGTTTTTAAAGTTCAGAGGTAAAAATGACTAAATTTATAAAAGGGTTGGAATTGTGCGAGGAATTTTTTAATGAATGTGCAAAGCCTATTATTGGTAAATATTTTCCGAATCTTCAATATTCAGCAGGGTTAATTGGTTACGGCTCTGATGTTCTCGGCTATGATGACGAGGTTTCCCGTGACCATATGTGGGGACCTCGTTTCTACATGTTTCTGAGTGAAAACGATATAGACAAAAAGGACGAAATATTCAATAAATTTGCAGAAAATCTGCCATATGCGTATATGGGTTATAGTGTGAATTTCACTGAGCCTGATCCAAATGATTGCGGTGTTCAGCACCCACAATTTATTGACAGTGGCAAAGTTAATCCATTGATATTTATTCAAACCTTTGATGAGTTCCTTATTGATGAAATAGGTACTGCTGATTTAGATGACATCACACCATCAGATTGGCTTACATTTTCAGAGCATAGGTTATTATCTTTGGTTTCTGGCAAATTGTTTGTAGACAAGCTGAATATTAGAAAACAGACAGATAAAATTAAGTTTTATCCTGATACGGTTAAGTTATATCTTATCGCGTCGCAATGGAACATAATCGCATCTGAACAAGCTTTTGTTAAGCGCTGCGGTGAGGTCAATGATGAAATAGGCTCTCAAATGATTTGTGCAAGAATTTCCGAAAGATTAATGAGATTGTGTTTTTTGTATAAAGATACATACGCACCATATAGCAAATGGCTTGGAACAGCTTTCGGCAAGTTAGATATTGATGAAACCATTAAGGGAAAAATCAATTCCGCTCTAAAAGCAAATGACTTGACACAACGGGAAAATAATCTTGTTGAAGCGCAGGCACTTGTTGCGGATTTGCATAATGCAAGCGGGCTCACGGACAAGATTGAGTATAGTGTTGAATCTTATTTTGGCAGAGATATAAAGGTTATCTTTGCAGATAAGTTCGTTGACGCAACCGTTGAGAAACTAAAAGGTACAGTATTTGAAAACATACCGCTTATAGGAACAATGAGCCAATTCGGCGGATTATCCGATTTTGCAGACGAAAAAGCTTACTATGAGCAGATAAAGAAAATTTATGGAGTTTAATTATGATTGAGATAAGATATGCGACTATGGCAGATAAGGAAATGCTTTTGAGCAGGGACAGTCATATTAAGGAACATATTTGGGAAGAATCAATTGAAAGCAACCGTGAAATTATTATGCTTGTTGATGGTGACATTGAGGTTGTTGAAATAGTAGAGGAAATATGATATGAACAATTATGTGGTTATAGCAAGATTTGATAATGCAACAGATAAAAAGCTGAATCAATTAAGAAAATCTTTTGAAAATGCAGGCTATTCTGTTCCCGAATGGCCTGTACATATTACTATTGCTGCATATGAAGGTATTGACGAAAAACAGATTTGTGATTGGACGCAAGAATTTTGTAAAAGTCATAAAAAGGTCATTGTTAATCTTTGCTCAGTAGGAATATTTCCGCCCAATAAAAGCCGTAATGTTATATATCTTGCTCCGGCATATTCAAAAATATTTGTTGATTTCTATTATGATTTTCACCAAAGATATGGGGAATACTGCACAGGCATTGGTAGGTATAACTCAATCGTGAATGACAGTCCGTCAATACATTGCACTATTGCGGAAATTAATACTGACGATTTGCAAAACGCAATAAAATTAGTGTTTAATAGCAAGTGTTTTGAAAAATCAAAAATCACCGCATTAGAAGTGTACACTTATCCTATGAGATTGCTAAAAAAATTTGAGTTAAAATAACAGAGGCATAGTTATGACTAAAGAAATAGGCTATTGTAGTAATTATTGTAAATATTAATAATTTCATCAAAATTCTCGGTAATTTTAAGGAGTGATAATTCATGCAAATTAAAATACATAAATTAACGCCTGAAAGACTTGGGGATTATTTATACTTTTTTGAAAACGTAGCTCATACCGATAATAAGAAATGGGACAGATGCTATTGTATTGATTATTGTGCTGCGCACAATAACCGCACAGCAAAAAAATTTGCAATCCCTGATGTCAGAAAAAAGTATGCAACTGAATATGTCAACAGCGGACTAATACAGGGCTATCTAGCATACATAGACGGCAAGGTGATAGGATGGTGCAATGCAAATGACAGAAACGACTGTCTGCATTGCTACGGATGGAAAAAACATATTGAAAGTAAAGAGATAAAAAAGAAAACAAAGGAAAAAATTAAATCTGTTTTCTGTTTTACTGTTGCTCCGGATTACAGAGGCAAGGGTGTTTCAACTGCAATGCTTGAAAGAGTTATAAATGATGCAAAGAAAGACGGTTACGATTTTATTGAGGCATATCCCAACAAGGAAGATACAGATATGTATTATAACTATGTAGGTCCGATTGGCTTATATAAAAAGCTTGGCTTTGAAAATTGTACCGAAACAAAATGGCGCCTTGTCATGCGTAAAAAGTTATAAATCAGAAATAAAGTAATTATAAAAAACATAGTAATTTTTGGTATCAGCAGAGGAATAAAAATGCCTGATTTAAAAAAATACATATTTGATTACGTTAATAAAAAATATTTAAGTGAGCCGGAATATCTTTGGCTTAAATATCCCGGTTATGCCGTATTAAGGAATAAAGATAATTCAAAGTGGTATGCCGTAATAATGAATGTTGAAAGAAACAGACTCAAAGTTGGCGGAAACGGCATGGTGGATGTTCTTGATGTAAAATGCGACAAGGCTTTAATCGGCTCGCTTCTCGGCAGGAAGGGCTATATTCCCGCTTATCATATGAGCAAGTCAAATTGGATTAGTGTTTTACTTGACGGCTCTGTTTCGAAGGAAGACATAACTTATCTTATTGATTTAAGTTATGAGCTGACTGCAGGTAAATGAGATGACTTTATAAAAGTAAAGATGAAATTATAATAACATCCCCCGAACAGTTGAATTTTAACTGCTCGGGGGCTTTAGTTATGTTTTATTTGTATGTAAATTCCGAGGTTTCAGAGTTTATAAAGTTCTTAAAGAACTGCTTAATGCTGTCATATTTGCTGTCCTTATTTATCATAGCATAATCCTTAGCATTGACGTAACCGTCATTATTTACATCAAATACGAGAACGGGGATATTGATTGTTTCGTCGCCCAAAACCTGTTTTGTAACAGTTCGGTCTACTATACCGTCCTTACTTAGGGTAATTTCATATGTCCTGTTATTTTCAAGCTCCATTGTAAGATTACCCTGATCGTCTGTTGTACCCTTAAGGTCTCCGTCAACATAAACATTAACACCGCCGAATGCGATATTGCCTGTTTCCGAGTCGGGAGTTTCAAGAACCGTTGAATTAACAGATACCGTGCTCACCATCGGAATACCGTTTATTTCAATTGAGTTGATACCTGTGTTGCCCTTTGTTACAAGCTCAAGCTCTGTACCGTCAACGCTCTCTCCGCCGTTGATGAATACCTTGATATAAAGCTTTTCCTGATTACTGCATTCATCGGGAAGAGGGAGATTGCCGTATGTTTCAACAGTATCCGTCGATGAATCATTGCTGATTGCGCGTGCATTTGAATTTTCAACATATTTATAGCTTCTGCCGTCAAGGCTGTATGCAATACCCCAGTCACGAGGACCTTTGTTTGAGCTGAGCTGCTCAAGGTTAAGAGTAAGGTCATTATAACCGAGCGTGCTTGTTTCAATGAGCCAATAGCCGTTATCATTAGGATTATCAAGCTTTTTACTTGCAACGTATGGATTTAACGCATCCCAAGCAACCTTAACACCGTAAGTTCCCGTGTAGTCAAGAATTGCCGGAGCAGAGGCATTCGGATACATTGAAAGAGTACCTTTATTTGCACCGCTTGAATTTGATACAGAAAGGAAGTCGGAGCTTACATAATCAGTAAAGAGCTTTGTTGTGCTGTTATAATTAAACTTAACAACGGTATCGCCTTTATAGTAATATGTTTTTCTGTTTACAATGCTTGAGTCCTCGTCTTCAACAGCGCTGATTATTACAGTATACGCTTCCTGTGTGCCGTTTCTGAAGCCGTTGACGGTTGAAAGCTGAATACCTGTCGAAGGATATGTACCGCTCTGAACGATAGTATCGTGGCTGTCAATAACCGCGTACTGCATCGGCAATGAGTCGGGACTGTAATATTCAATTACTCCGTTATTTCCGAAATAGCTTGTTGATTTGTTTGTATACGGCATTTTGTATGTACCGTTATCCTCGCCTGCGATTATAACATCGTTTACGTAAAGGTTACCCTTTGATTCATTGTTGAAAAGCGATGTACCGCTGAAGGTGGAATTTTCGGTAGTCGCAAGGCGTATGTAAAGCTCAGCTAAATTACCGCAAGCGGCAGGAAGCTTGGTTGTGAGAAATACCTGCTCAAGCGTTGCGTTTGCGTTAAGCGCAACATTTGTTTTTACATCAATAAATTTAATGCCGTCTGTACTGTACTGAAGAGTAATGCTCTTAGGACCGTAGTTTGTTGTGTAAGCCTTACACGAAAAATTGATGTTATCATATCCCGCTGTGCTTACCTTATATGTAAATCCTGAGCTGTTGCTCCACTTCGCGCCGTCATCAGGTGATATGCAGAAGGAGCCGTTATCAGCTCGCCAGAGCGGAACATACTGAGATACTCCGTCAGTATATGCCGTCATTCTTCCGCTTTGACCGTATGTACCGCCTGTTGACGCAACTTCGCCCGATGTTACGTCTGCGCTGTAATCCTCATAGGTGAAGTTAATAATATCCACACCGCCGAAGGTGAAGGTGCTTGAGGCAGTAGGGCTTACAATATCCCCAAACTGTGAATAAGCGGTAATTGCTACGGTGTCGCCGACCTTTGCGGTTTTGGCATCAAAGGGATTGAAAGGTCCGCTGTAAAGAGAGGGCTCTGAGCCGTTTACTGTATAGAATACGTCCGCACCGCCGTTATTGTCGGTAATAGTGATTAAACTGTCATTATAAACGGGCTCGCTTCCTGTAATCGTCGGCTCATAAAGCTCTGTTACTACTGAGAGTGACGAGCCTGTGACCCTGATGTTGTTTACGGCGGCGTCACCGCTTGTCTGATTAACAACTGTGCTTGTACCGTTAATAGCAATATCCGCGAAAACTACCATTCTTATATACACTTTTCTCTGGTTGTTACAATCGGCGGGAAGCATTACATTGTCAAATGCAAGCTCCATATTCTTATTGTTAATTATTGAATAGGACGCGTTCGCAATATCAGTATAATCACTGCCGTCAAGGCTGTACTGAAGCTTCCAGTCTCTCGGAGCTTTCTTTGTACCGCCGAGCTTTGCGCTGAATTTAATATTTTCAAATCCCGCAGTGGAAACGACTGTTTCAAAATACGGATAGGTACCCCAAGCAAGCGAGTCGGTTTTAGATGTACCCATTATAGGCGCCTGGTCGGACATAACTGTGTTTAAGTCATTATCATATAAATCCGCTGTGCCTGACCATTTTATTTTTGCGATGTCAGTTGCGTTTACGGAAGCATAGAGATTTGCGGAGCTTTGATTTTCTCCGCCGGTTGCCCTGTAATAATACTCCGCACCCGTAGGATCTGCCGTAACAAGTGCAGTGCTGTCTGCCGTATAGTCATAATCCCACGAAGCGATTGTTTTTGTATAGCCTGTCGGTCTGTCTCCCGCAAGCACTGTGCAGGTGTTGGAGGTTACACTTCCCGTTAAATTTGTTCCGTCGCCTGTTGCAATCACAGTCAGCGCCGTTCCTACATCATCGGCAGTTGTAATATAACTGCTTGAGGTTGCGCCGTTAATTGCCGTGTTGTCCCTGTACCATTGATAATTTACGGATTTTTCAATATTCTTACCGTTTGCATCGGTCAGAGTTGCCAAAAGCTCCGTATTTGTGTAGGCATTGCTTTCAATAGTCAGCGTACCGCCCGAAATATCCGATTTAACGATCTGGAAGGTTTTATTTACGGAACCTGTATATGTTCCTGTACCTGTTATTGTTACTGTTGCTGTACCGACATTGATATTGTTATCGTATGTAAGCTTGTAGTCAAGACCTTCCTGAAGTGTTTCCGCTCCCTGACCTGTAACAGTAATGCTTGGTGTGATTTCCTCACCCGTATAATGCTGATCCGGTATTGTACCAAATGAGGCAGTGTTTATGTCTGTCTTTTCAATCTGGCTGTCAATCCACTGTGAACGCTCATTAAACCACGTCGTCATTAAGCTTATATGATTATCCGTGTCATAATCTGCGAGGTCAAGCCGAAGCGCATCCATTATCGCGCTTTTCTCAACGGTTTTAATGTATTCCTGTGCTGACTTTAAAGTACCTGTTTTATCTTCGGCTTTGCCTGTAATAATTTGAACGGCAGGCTCAATGTATGCGTACCAGTATTTCTCAGCCATTGTCCAGAAATCCGAACAGTTTGTGGCAAGCGCGCCGTAGAATGAAAGCGGTGACTGATTATCACTTGAATAGCTTGTTGAACTGTCTTTTGATCTCCAGCGGTAAATTCGTGTGTTTTTTGTGTACCAGCCGTCCGTTGATGTCCAGCTATGACCCCAGCGCGAGCCGCTTGTTCCGTAACCGATAGAATTATCCATATCCCACATCGGTCCTGCATAAAGCTTTGAGTCGATGGAATCGGAATCCTTATAAAAATAGGTGGAAGAAGTAGAGGAGTCCATATTTTTAAAGAATTCCTGCGTCCAGTAATATTTTACCGCTGAATCTGCGTCAAGCAGATCACTCCATGCCATTCCCTGATATTGAACTGCGGGAGCAGGATTTGTTATAGAGCGCGGACCGTAAGTTAATTCCGAAAGTGAACTAAGTCCAGAACAATTTGTTGTAACAGACGCGCTCGGAACAATACCGTTGTTATATAATGATGAACCAAGCGCATAGAGCAAATCGTAACTATAGTTTACCATATTTTCAGACGTATAGTCGGCGCTTTTGATAACCCAGCCCTGTCTGTTAAACGCACAGAAACCCGCGTTTTCCTCAACCCATCGGTTGCTGATTTCAAGCTCATAAAGGTAACCGCCTGTGTAATCGGACGGTTCTGTAAGAGAAGGGGAATATCTCTTTGAGCTTACGCTGTGGTCGGGTAAATTAGTTATATTTGTTCCGATTGAGTTCGGGTTATATGTCGTTACCGCAGTACCTGTCAGATCTCCGGGAATAACCGCTCCCGTTGTATCATCTACTGTGCCGTTTGCAATTTCAAGATTTTCGTAAGCGTCCGTAACGTCAATTCTGTTTGATTTGATTTCCACTCTTTCGGAAAGCTGATAGGAGCCTATGTACTGCTGATTGACATAAAGGTCAACGGGCTTACAAATCGGCTGATATTTCACTCCGATATATTTTGCGAAATCATATGTAAGCTGATTTTTAACGAGTGAACTGTCAGTGGTATTTGCAAGCAGGCACCATTTTTTAGCGGCGCCCATATTTAAAAGAGATGTGGATTTTGCAAGCTTGATATTATATGGATTCTTTTTGTTGTCTGTACTCCATGTGCCGTTACCGCGTCCGGACATTTTTTCCATAACACCCATATAGTCAACCTTGCCGTTTGGCTGCACGACCATTATTGTACCTGCCTCTGAAGCGGAGTGGTCGCCGCTGTTTGTTATTGTTTTGAGCGAGCCGGATTCTGTGTCAATATAGACAGTACCTACATCACCGCTCTTGAGGACGGTTACATCATAATCAGTACCGTTAACGGTAAATGTAGCCGACTCGGTTACTCCGCCGGCGTCAATACCGGCAAAAATATCTGTTGTCATACCGCTCGTGAGTTCAGTACCGTTTATTGAAGCCGTGCCCTCAAACCAGAATCTGAGCGCGGACAAATCAGCGTTTGACGGTAAAAATAAATAATACTTAGTTGAGCTTGTACTTCTCTTATACGGCTGAATACCTCCGAGAGCCGCAAGCTTGTTTCCGTTAGCGGAAAAATCAGTTATATCCTGCTGATTCAATACATTTTCGGGATCAGCCCAAATACTTATGTTTGAGTCTTCCAGCGTTAACGGAGATTGGGCTGCTGACGCGTTGATAGGTGAAATCAGTAATGTTGTAAAAAGCATTACTGATACGATCAGCAGAGAAACCGATTTTTTTAATATCCCTTTCATTTTTAACCTCCTGTAAGGCAGTAGAATTTTGACATCAATAATTTATATATCAGAAGGACACCGTACCCAAATTTGCGTTCCAGGTTATATCCTTTGTACTGCCGCTTGAGCTTGTTACACGGTTCACACTTACAGGTGAACATATAAACGCGTTTGCACTTTCTGATTTTACGTTACCTACTGTAAAGACGCAAGGCTTTGATGAAGCGGAAGAGGTAGTAACCAATACTGTTTTCTGAGAGCCGTTTTGGGGTTTGGTGTTCTGATTACCCGACGCGGTTACCTTGCCGCCGTTAATTCTGAAAATCCCCTTGGGATTTCCCTTTATCACCTTTCTTACTTTAAGAGCGTATTTTCCTCTGGTAAGAGCCGATACGTCAAGTGTGCCGCCTGTTATAAGTATTATCTCGTCTGAGTCAATACCGTCCGCGCAATTCGTTTCGTTAAACGACATGATTTTGATTTTAGCCTCAGGTGCTGTTTCGGTCTTGGCGCCCTCAAATTCAAATTTATTGCAGTGAATGCCGTCGCCTGTTGATTCAATATTTAAATTTGCGCCTGCTTCAACTGTTACTTTCTTATCACAGGAAATACCCTGTTTTGCCTTGCTGATAATATTTAAAGAAGCATTTTTAATCGTTATTGATTCGGTTGAGCAGATACCGCTCAGGCTTTCGCCGCCGTCAATTTTAGCTGTGCCGTGTCCTTTGATACCGAGCTTGCATTCGCTGTAAATTGTACCGTTTTTACCGCTTCCGCCCGCTCTGAAACTGTTATTGTCGCCTGTAATGGAAAATTCAACGCTCGGTGCGGCGGTAACGGTTGATGAGCCTGTTGTTCCGCCTACACCCGTTTCCTCGCCGTCGGATTCCTTATCCTTTTCGGCATCCGCGTTTGTAAATTTGATTGCGGTTTTTTTAGAGGTTGAAATATTTACGTTATAAACCTTGACTTCAACATCCTCTTCAACTGAAAATCTGAATTCAAGCTGTCCTGCAAAAACGTCTGTCCGGGATGTTACATAATATTTGCTGAATTCTCCGGCGCCGTTTACAATTACTTCCGTGCCGCCGTTTACGGCAGATGCCTCTTTAACCGTGACGTTTGAAGCGTTGCAATCGACCTTACCGTTATCTTTTAAAACAATAGGAATGTAGTCAATCTGTTCCTGAGGAGAGGTCGGATTATTGCTTCCGCTGTTTCCGCCCTGATTCTGACTGCCGCTGTTATTCCCGTTACTGTTACCGCTGTTGTTATTACTGTTATTACTGCCGCCGTTATTCTGAGATGAAGGCTTTTTATTTGTTGAAGGCGTTTCCTTTTTTGCATCTTCAACAACCTGAGAAAGATTTTTTGAGTTTTTTGAATCCGATGCCTCTGTTTTTTTGCCGTTCTCATCAACAACTGTTGTGGTCTTTTTATCCTGCGACTTTTCAACAGTTACGTTAATCAGCTTGCCCTTTTCATCCTTTTCAAGCTTAATGAAAAGATTTTTATGGCTGTCAAGCTTTGTAGTTACCTTGAAATATTCCTGTGTGTTCTTGTCACGGTCGATATCAATTGTATCCTGAATAGCGATTATATATCCGTTTTTATCACTAAGCGCTGTCATTGTGACAAGCTTGTTGTCGGATGAATATCTAAGAGAGCAGTTTTTTTCCTTGTCTACGTTAAGAGCAACAACCATTTTGATATATGGATAGGTTTTCTGGGTGAGCGCCTTGCCGTTTTTATCCTTTGCGGATTCGATATATCCGGCAACAACTGAAACTCCGTCTGTATTATAAACGGGTAAAATAGTTAAAACATTTCCCGATTTATCCTTAAGCTCAATTGTGGATTCTTCTTCGTCATCAATCGTAACCTTTACTGCATCGTCCTTGTCCTTAACCTCAACAACTTTTGATGTAGTTGACGCTGCCATCTCGTCAGCCTTTTTTGGTGAACAGGCAGTAAGAACAGCGCATAAAATCGAGACAGTCAGTAAAACCGCTATAGTCTTTTTAATTGTCATTGTACTGTTTACCTTCCTGAATTACTGAAAATGAAAGTTCTTAACAGCGGGGACTTCGGTTGACAGCATAATTTTAAGATTTCCGTTCATTTTTCTCAGTTCGTCAATCATTTCACGCATCTGCTTATCGTCTTTCAAATCAACACTGAAGGAAAGCTCAAACAAAGCTCCGAAATCAACTGATTTAACTCTTGTAAGCTTAAATTTGTTAGTGTATTTTTTTAGTGTTTCGTCAAACGCACCGACATAATTGAGGGTTTCGGGAACGGTGATGCTTAATGTGTATGTATCGCCCTTTTTACTCGCAAAGTTTGTAAGATACAGCACAATGATGAGTACGCATATAACAATTGTTGCAATGCCTGCATACAGCCAGTAGCCCATACCGCAGGCAAGACCCATAACAACGCTGAGGAAAACGAAAGCGATATCCTTGGGATCTCCGGGCGCGCTGCGGAAACGGATAAGCGCGAATGCGCCCGCAAGGCTGAAGGCTCTTGCAACATTGTTTCCTATAAGCAGTATTACCATGCCGACAATCGGCGCAAGTAAAATGAGAGCAACACAAAATGCTTGGCTGTAGCCCTCTTTCCTGTGTGTAATCAAATAAACGACGCTGATAACAGCTCCGATTACAATTGATGAAAGCAAAATCTCAAGAACGCTTGTAATTGTCAGTGATTCTGCAATTTCCCCTGTTGCCGCTGATGCGAAAAAGTCATTAAAGCTCATATGAATCTCCTTTATTTAAAATAGTCAAAATCGACTTCGTTTCCGCCGCTGTCTGTCAAATGGTATTTGAGCAGTCCGTTCTGCGCGTCCCGCTTGAATTTAACACCGTATTTTGAAAAACCGTGGCTGAACAATTCGTTTTCGCTTAATATATGTGTAAGCCATAAAGGCATAGCACCGAGAATTTTAATTTCCATAATATATTCGCCGTTTGGAAGAAGCAGTTCATCCTCATCGCTTTCGCCGAAGACAAAGTTATGCCTGCGTGTGCGGATATTTCTGTCAAAGGTCATTCTGAAATTTTTATCCTCTTTGCCGAAAAGAGCCAGCCTGTCATACTGAACATAAAGTGCGGGATGCACCTTGTTCATACTGAAATAATACTGAAGCTCTTTTGCAACCTGAGTTGAAAGATAGTCCTTTGTCTCAGGTAATATTCCTTCGTTTACAAACGGCTCAATCTCTTTAATTTTAAGCTTGATTCTTCGTTTATTGCCCTGTCCGTCACATTTTTTCTTTATTTCCATAAAGATTTTGTCCTCAGGGTCTTTAAGGTCATAATAAGAACGGATTCTCATTTTTTCCTTATAAACAGGCTTTGATGAATTTTGCCTTATAACATCATGGTTATCCGTGTCATAATAAATGCTGTAAATTCTGTATTCATTACCGTTTAAGCAGAAAGGGTCAAGCTCCATATGCTCAAGAAGCAAAGGGAGAATTTTATCAAGTTTCTCCTTTGTTATTAAATATTTTTTCTCATAACGCTTAAAGGTGGCAATTGCCAAATATATCCCCCCCTTATATCAAAAGCAGTTAAAATGTTAAATTTATGTTAAATACGGTTAGATTATAAATTATAATATATAAATAGTCAATATATTTATTAAGAATAAATATAATTTTTTATATCATTTTGTCGTTTTTTGTCTATAATAATGACAATTACATTGAATTATCAGCCAAAAAGTGATATGCTAAAAAATAGCAGGGATTTTGGATTTGAAATTTCAAAAGGGATTAAAATATGAAAAAAGAGAAAAAGAGAAGCTCAAAAAATCTGAGAATAAATACAAGAATTGTCCTGACCTCTGTATTGGCAATTGTTATTCCTCTTATAATTATCGCGTCTTTTTCAACGGTATTTATCAATACCATTTCATCATATTTTAATTTTGCTTCCGTAACGACAAATTCTTACAGCGCAATCAATCAGCTTCAGTGGTCGCAGACAATGTCAGGTATAACCAATGAGCTGACAGAGAATAATGACGACAGTCAAAAGCTGAAAAATCTGAGCGATTTTGTTTCTCCGCTTGAGAAATTTAATTCGCTTATTTATATTGAGCGTGACGGCGAGGTGTTCTATGCTACGGAAAACGGCGGAGATATCCTCTCAAAAGCAGAGAAGCTTGCCGATATAAGCGGTAAGAAAAATTTAAATTATTTCGGCAGCGACGGACTTTTAATCGTCAGCCACGCACAGAAAAATGACAGCTCGCCTTATTACAAAATTGTTATTGTAAACGATGATTACATTGTAAATGACGCATCACAAAGGCTGAGCGCTCAAAGGCTTACAAATTTACTTTTGGGAAGAACGAGCTTGATTGTTCTGATAATTGTTATGCTGTTTGTCATTGCAATTGCGGTTATTTCCTTCATAACAACCCAGACTATCGTTAAACCGATAAAAAAGATATCCCGCGGGGCCGATGAAATTTCAAGAGGCAACCTTGACTATGAAATTGACTATAAATCAACAAACGAGCTGGGACAGACGGTTGAGAGCTTCAATGAGATGAGGAAAAGGCTAAAGGCTTCAATAGAAAAGCAAAATAAAGCCGAGGAGGAGCGTAAGGTCTTAGTGGCAGGTATTGCGCACGATTTGCGCACTCCTTTAACGTCGGTTAAGGGTTATGCACAGGGGCTTGCCGACGGTATTGCGGATACACCCGAGAAACAAAAACACTATATTAAAACAATCTGCGATTCAATTGACGATACACAGAGAATACTTGATGATTTGCTTACTATTTCAAGGCTTGAGCTAAACGGATATGAGCTTAACAAAACGGATGTCAGCGTTAAGGAATTTTTCGGCGACGCAGCAGACGAGATCAAGTATATCTTAGATGATGCGGACTTCAGCTTTGAATATGAAAACAAATGCTCAGACGATACGGTAATCTGCATTGATGTTGACAGATTTTCACGTGTAATCAGAAATATTATTTCAAACAGTATCAAGTACAAAAAAGAAGATACAAAGGGAAGGGTCAGCATTGTTATTGATGAATACGAGCGTTCTGTTATTATTGAAATTTCAGATAACGGAATAGGCGTTGACAAGGAAAGTCTTTCAAAAATCTTTGATACAATGTACCGCGCGGATCCAGCGAGAACACATGTTTTTGAAGGTTCAGGTCTGGGGCTTTCGGTCTGCAAGCAGATTGTTGAACTTCATTCAGGCTCAATCTGGGCGAGAAGTGAAGAGGGGGAGGGTCTTTCAATATTTATTTCTCTTCCTAAGTCGGAATATAAAATGATTTGATGGAGTAAACTGATATGAGCAAAATTCTAATAATTGAAGATGACAATAATATTCTTCAGCTTGAGCGTGATTATCTTGAGGCAAACGGCTTTGAAACAGATTTTGCGCTTGACGGTAAAACAGGTATTGAAAAGGCATATAATGGTGATTTTTCACTTGTACTGCTTGATATAATGCTTCCTGGAGTTGACGGCTTTAAGGTGTGCAAAGCGATAAGGGCTGTAAAGGATATCCCCATTTTACTTGTAAGCGCGAAAAAAGAGGATCTTGATAAAATTAACGGGCTCGGTTTTGGGGCGGATGATTATATTGTAAAGCCGTTTTCACCGGGTGAGCTTGTAGCACGTGTTAAAGCGCATATCAGCAGATACCAACGCCTTACAAATTCACATTCTGCAAGTAATACGACTATTAAGATTGACGGCTTGAGCATTAATAAGGATTCAGGCGAGGTCAGCCTTAACGGCGCTAAAATAAACCTGACGAAAAAGGAGTTTGAAGTTTTGTATCATATGGCGTCAAACCCCGATACAATCTTTGGAAAAAATGAGCTTTTTGAGAAAGTATGGGGGTATGATTCGCTTGGCGACACATCTACTCTGACTGTACATATAAACCGCCTTCGCGATAAACTCAAAGAGGCAGACCCTGATACGGAATACATAAAAACAATATGGGGCAGGGGTTACAGATTTAAATAAAATAAAAAAGGTTTGATTATTAATTAAGAAAATCAAACCTTTTTTATTTAGTGTTTTATTTATTCGTCCGCTTCGGTTGAGAGGAGAATTCTGTCGTTATCAAATTCTTCGCCCGATGTGATTTTAAACTTATCAAGCAGGTCTTTTGTTGTTAAGTTTTTCTTTTCCTCACCGGAAACGTCATAGATAATCTTTCCGTCATTCATCATAATAAGGCGGTTGCCGATTGCAATAGCGTCTTTCATATTATGAGTAATCATAATTGTTGTGAGATTATCCCTCGCGACAATTTTCTCGGTAAGCTCCAGAACCTTTTTTGCGGTTTTCGGGTCAAGGGCGGCTGTGTGCTCATCAAGAAGAAGAAGTCTCGGTTTTTTTAGAGTTGCCATAAGTAATGTTACCGCCTGCCTCTGACCGCCTGAAAGAAGTCCTACCTTTGATGTAAGTCTGCTTTCAAGACCAAGATCAAGGTCTTCAAGAATTTTGACGTATTCAGCTCTTTCCTTTCGGCTGACGCCGAATTTGAGCCCCCTTTTCTGTCCGCGTCTTGACGCGAGCGCAAGGTTTTCGTCAATCTGCATATCTGCCGCAGTACCGTTCATAGGGTCCTGAAAAACCCTTCCGATATATTTTGCCCTCTTATGCTCAGGCAGTTTTGTTACATCGTTTCCGTCTATTTTGATTGTTCCGCAGTCAACAGGATATACTCCGGCAATCATATTAAGGATGGTTGATTTACCCGCGCCGTTACCGCCGATAACCGTTACAAAATCGCCTTCGTTAAGAACAAGGTCAATGCCCTTAAGCGCTTTCTTTTCATTAATTGTTCCCGGGTTAAAGGTCTTGTGAACATTCTTAATTTCAAGCATTATTCCTTGACCTCCTTTGTCTTAACGTGTGCCTGCGCATATCTGCTTCTCAGGTACGGGATACCTAGGAAGACTGCAACAATCAAAGCCGTTAAAAGTTTTAAGTCATCTGTATTCAGACCCAGACTGATTACAAACTGCATTACAATGTAATATATTATTCCGCCAAACAAAACGCTGAGTAATTTTAGAGCGAAATTCTTGAAAATTTTACCGAATACCACTTCGCCTATAATAACGGCGGCTAGACCGACAACGATTGCTCCTCTGCCCATATTAACATCGGCAAAGCCCTGATACTGCGCAAGAAGTCCGCCTGCAAGGGCAACAAGTCCGTTTGAAAGAATAAGGGCAATAATTTTTGTAGCGCTGATGTTGATTCCGTTTGCTCTTGCCATATTCTGATTAGAGCCTGTCGCGCGGATTGAATGACCGATTTCTGTATCAAAGAACCAGTAAAGAATCGCGATAATAGCCACAGCAATAATTGCAACCGCAATAAGAGCCTTTGTAACATTAGTCATACTTGCGATAACATTATATTTATGTACCGAGAGCGCCTGATTTGATTTGCCGAGTATTCTCAGATTTATTGAATAAAGCGCCAACTGAGTTAAAATACCTGCTAATATCGGCGGTATTCCGAATGAGGCATTTAAAATTCCTGTTATAAAGCCAGCTATACAGCCCGCTAAAAATGCGAGTATTAAGGCAACATAAACATTTACACCTGACATCATTGACATAACGAGAACCGCGCCGCCTGTTGAAAGAGTGCCGTCAACCGTTAAATCTGCGAAGTCAAGCACACGGAAGGTTATGTAAACACCTATTGCCATAATGCCCCAAATAAGTCCGAGACCTATAGCACCGGGTATGGCATTGAAAAATGCGCTCATAAATGAACCTCTTTTCTAAAAGCAAGAGCAATAAGTATTACCTTATTGCTCTTTAAAATTTAAGCTATTTAATATTATAAAATATAATTATTTGTTAGTCAATAATTATTTGGAAGCTTCGGCTTTGTATGCTTTATAGCCGTCAGGAATTTTTACATTGTATTCCTTAGCTTTTTCTTCATTATAATAATATGTGAGATTGCTTGTCTGCCAAACATTCATTGTTGCAGGGTCTGAGCCGTTGGCAAGGATATCAAATGCCATTTCGCCTGCCTTCTGACCGATTTCATAGAAGGAGATTGAAAGTGTCGCAACAGCGTTTGTGTTATTAAAAATGCCCTCTTCACCGGCGATAATAGGAGTTTTAGCTTCCTCGCATACCGTGGAGATAATGTTGCCGTTTGAAGCTGCTGTATTGTCTGTAGGAATATAGATAACATCTGATTCCTGAGCCGCCTTTGTAGCTACCGCCTGAATATCGTTCGAGTCGGAGAATGAGTAGAAGTTGCATTTAATACCCTTTGCGTCAAGCGCTTCCTTAACTCCGTCAACCTGGAACTGTGAGTTAGCCTCTGCCGAGCAGTAGATGCAGCCTACAGTTTTAGTATCGGGGAATAAATCAAGAATCTGCTGCGCCTGTGTTGCGAGAGGAGCGAGGTCGTTTGTTCCTGTAACATTAATTCCCGTAGCGTCTGTAGAACCCATATCAATATCAAGCGCAACGCCGAAATCCGTAACTGAAGTAGCAACTACAGGAATTTTTGATGACGCTGTTGCTGTAGCGCAAGCCTGAAGGGCAGGTGTAGCGTTTGCCATAATAAGATCTACGCCGTCAGAAACAAACTGATTAGCGATTGTTGTGCAGGCAGGAACATCGTTTGAAGCATTCTGATAATCATACTCAATTGTGATACCCTTATCCTTGGCAAGTTCAGTGAGCTTATCCTGAAATCCCTTTGTTGCTGCGTCAAGCGCGTCATGCTGTACAAGCTGGCAGATACCAACCTTGAATGATGTTTTAGCGGCATCGGTATTGCCTGATGTACTGTCGTCTTTTGCTGTGTTTCCTGATGAACAGCCCGCAAATGCGGATGCGATGAGTACACCCGAAAGAGCGACTGCTGTTACCTTTTTGAAAAACTTGTTCATAAAAAATACCCTTTCTTTATATGATTGGTTAATTTTAGTAAATACATTTTAGCACATAAAAGTGTTAAAATCAATGGTGAAAAGCAATAAGATTTTACCCTGTTTTTTGTGTATTTATACAAAAAACAAAACCGCGCCATAATAATGACACGGTTTTTACAGTGATTTTACGGATTCTTATATTTTTTCCGCTCTTTCAATATTTTCTCTTATTACCTTGCAGGTGTATTCAAGCTGTTCCTTTTCGCTGTCTGTAAGCGGCAATTCTATGATATCCTCAATACCGTTTCTGCCGATAACACAGGGAACACCGCAGGCAACATCGTACATACCGTATTCTCCGTCAAGAAGAATAGAGGCGGGTATGACTCTCTTTTCGTCATGGAATATTGCCTTGCATATATCCGCGCAGGCAGCGCCTATACCGAATTCGGTTGAGCCTTTGCCGTTAATAATATCATATCCTATATAGCGTGTTCTCTCAAGTACAAATTCCTCTGTAAGATTGCCGTATTTATCAGGCTTTTCCTTTTGAAGCTCCTTATAGTGCTTTCCGCCGAGAGTAAGAGTTGAGAACGGAACGAAAGAGGAGTCGCCGTGTTCACCGATTGCGCAGGTGGTAACGCTTCTTCTGTCCACGTTTGCAAGCTCGCTTACCGTTCTTTTTAATCTTGCCGTATCAAGCGAGGTGCCCGTTGAAAAACATCTCTCCCTCGGCAAACCTAAATGCTTTCTTGCATAATCCGCGATTATATCGGCAGGGTTTGTAATAGAAACAATAATTCCTTTGAAATCAATCGGCTTGAGGTTTTCAACAACGTCCTTAAGCATTATTATGGAATCATCAAGCATTTCAAGTCTTGTCTGACCCGGCTTTCTCGGCATACCGATTGAAATGACGATTATATCGGCATCCTTACAATCGTTGTAATCTCCGACGCTTATTTTTGTTGTTGAGCCTAAAAACAGACAGGCATCCGCAACATCATAGCAGTTGCTGACCGCTTTTGCCTTATCTTTATCAATGAATACGATTTCGTCGCAGGTGCCTTGAAAGCAGAGCGCCATTGCGACGTGCGAGCCAACGTGACCCGCGCCTATAATTACAACCTTTCTCTTATCAAGCATAGCTATACCTCACAAAAAGTTAATTTTTAAATATTATACACCTATCAGAAAATATTTCAAGGAATTATAATTGCTCCGCGATAGTATATATCATTTCTTTTGTTTTTTCCCAGCCAAGACAAGGGTCGGTAATTGATTTGCCGTACACACCGTCCTCAACCTTCTGACATCCGTCCTCTATATACGACTCAATCATAAAGCCCTTTACCATTGATTTTACATCATTGCTGTGGCGCATAGAGTGGAGAACCTCATTGGCAATTCTAACCTGTTCAAGATATTTTTTTCCTGAATTTGAATGATTCGTATCAACAATAACGGCGGGATTTTCATATCCTCCGTTACAGTACATATCAAATAACTGTTTTAAATCCTCATAATGATAATTTGCGTGGTTGTTTCCGTGTTTGCTTACGCTTCCTCTAAGGATTGCGTGCGCAAGCGGATTGCCTGTTGATTCAACCTCCCATCCTCTGTAAAGGAAGGTGTGACCGCTTTGAGCGGCTTTTATTGAATTAAGCATAATTGAGAGGTCGCCGCTTGTCGGGTTTTTCATACCTACGGGTACATCAATGCCCGACGAGACGAGCCTGTGCTCCTGATTTTCCACCGAGCGCGCACCGACCGCAATATAGGAAAGCAAATCGGAAAGATATCTGTAGTTTTGAGGATAAAGCATTTCGTCCGCACAGGTAAGACCTGTCTGTTCAATCGCGTCCTTGTGAAGCAAACGTATAGCTTTAATGCCCTCAAGCATATCGGGCTTTTTATCAGGATCAGGCTGGTGAAGCATACCCTTATAGCCTGAGCCTGTTGTTCTCGGTTTGCCCGTATAAATTCTCGGAATAATAATGATTTTATCCTCAACATCAGTCTGAATCAGAGCAAGACGGTGAATATAATCAAGGACCGAATCCGCTCTGTCGGCAGAGCAGGGACCGATTATAAGCAAAAATTTATTGCTCTTGCCCGTGAAAACATCTGCAATTTGAGCATCCCGCTTTGTTTTTATTTTCTCTGCCTCTACTGACAGGGGCATTTCCTTTTTTATTTCCTGTGGTACAGGCAGTTTTCGTTTAAACACTGTATTACTCATATTGTCCATATTGCATCACCTTAATTTTATTCTAAACCTATTATAAAGCGTAATAAAAATATGTCAATAACATGCTTTAAATTGCCATAACACTGTGGATTTTATTTTTCATATGTGGTAATATAAATTTGTTAAAAAAGGAGATTGATTATGGCTGAAAGAAAAAAGCGAAAAAGAAATAAAACAAAATTCTTAAAGCCGAATGTTCTTATACTTGCCGTTGTATCTGTTTTTATAGCTGCTATGGTTTTGTCCCTGGTCGTCATCACACATTCTCACAGGCATCCTCCGCAGACTGCTTATGATTTCGGAAAGCCGGTAGCTCATGGCATTGACGTTTCCGAGCATAACGGTAAAATTGACTGGGAGCGGGTATCACGGAATTTTGATTTTGCGTTTATCCGTGTAGGATACCGCGGATACGGAAACGGAGAAATACACGAGGATAAATACGCGAAGGACAATCTTAAGGCCGCCGAAAAGGCGGGAATTCCGTTTGGCGTATATTTTTATTCACAGGCGGTCAGTGACAAGGAGGCAGAGGAAGAGGCGGACTTTGTTCTGAATATCGTAAAGCATTATAATTTACTGCTGCCTGTTGTAATTGACTTTGAATATCCTACTGACGGTGAGGGAAACGCCATTGGAAGACTGAGTGAAAGCCGGCTTGGAATAAAAGAGAATACCGGAATTGTAAATTCCTTTTGCGACAGGGTTGAGAATAAAGGTTATATATCAGGTCTTTACGCGTCTTCAAGCGTTCTTAAGAATAACTTTAATATAAATGATATTGATGATACCGTCATATGGGCTGCGGATTATAATGACAGCGTCACCTTTGACGTTGATTATACTATCTGGCAGTATTCAAAAACAGGACAGGCTGACGGGGTAAGCAGCAGATATGTTGACCTCAACTACTGGTACGGAAAAAGATAATAAACGGGGCTGTCTCACGGAAGTGAGGCAGCCCAGTCAATTTTTGTAAGTATTTATGCTTTTCTTTTCTTTAAATTAACCTGGTTGAAATCCAAAACGAAGCTCAGCAATACAACGACGACAACGGAAATAACCGCCTCTACCGCCATATATGAGCCGTTGTAACCGAGACTGTATACCCAAACGGATTTCCAGCCGTTTGCGTATTCGCCCCAGATGGTAACGCCCGAAATAAAGTGGCATATAAAACGAATCAGTGAGCCGACAAAAGCTCCTAAGCCAAGAGCAAGAGATTGATTCTTCACTGATTTTTTAAACATTGCGCCGCCGAGACCAAGCGCCATAAAAGCAAAAACGTAATCGGCAAGAATTAAAACCAGATATGCGCCTATTCCTTTAACGTAAGCAAAGTTACCGAGACCCTGAAGGAGCATTTCAAGTATACCGTAAATTATACCTGTTGAAATACCCCATTTTGTGCCGTAGCGGTAGCCGACAATTATAATCGGCACCTGGCTGAAAAGAGTAACGGAACCGCCCATAGGCAGAGAAAAAATCTGGACATAGGAAAGAGCGACCGCAAGAGCAAGCATTATTGCTGTTTCCGTAAGCCTTCTTGTTGATTTAATTGATGCTGTTTCAGACATAGCTTTCTCCTTTCTTATTATTTCCTAACAAGCCAAAAGAAAAGCCCCATTCATAGAATGGGGCGGTAATACAAATGAATACATCGTCTTTGCCGTTCGTGCTAACGTACGGTTCAAAGGGTATAATCTCAGCCGAAAAAATATATTCGGCACCCCTGACTTATTAAGTTGAAATTATTATAATACGTGAATTAATAGTTGTCAAGCAGGCTCTTATAAAATTCACAGTAATCCCGCCTTTTTTCAGCAGTGAATGCCATTGCTTCACGAGGATGGCGATTAAGCTGACCTGTCAGCATATACTGAACGTCATAGCCCCAGACAACTCCGCTCTCCTTAAGCGGAAGAATATAGCTCTCAATAAAGGTTAGCAGGCTGTAAAGGTTATATTTAGGATTTTTAAGAAAGCCTAAAAGCAGTTCCATCGCACAGTTTCCCGCGCCCCTGCCCATACCTGATGCCGTTGCGTCCAAATATGATACGCCGTAGGAAAGCGTTTCTATTGTATTCGCAAAGGCAAGATTCTGGTTGTTGTGTGCGTGAAAACCGATAGCCTTATTGTATTTCTCACCCATTTCAAGATATTTTTTCGCAAGCTTTCCCGCTGTTTCGGGATAAAGCGCGCCGTAAGAGTCAACAAGATAAATGACGTCAACGCTGCTCTGTCCGAGCATTTCAAGCGCCTCCTCAACCTGCTCGGTGTTTGCTTGACTGATAGCCATAATATTGCAGGTGGTTTCATAGCCGAGCTTGTGGAAGTGTTCAATCATTTCTATTGCGGCAGGAATCTGGTGTATGTAGCAGGCAACACGCACCATATCAATTACAGATTCGCATTTGGGAATGAAATCATCCTTAAAGTCGCATCTGCCGACATCAGCCATAACAGAAATTTTCAAATCAGATACGTTGTCGCCTACGATACTTCTGATATCGGCCTCATCGCAGAATTTCCATTTGCCGAAATCCTTGGGATTAAAAAGATTTTTTGACGCGCGGTAACCAAATTCCATATAGTCGACGCCTGACTTGATATTCGTTTTGTAAAGCTCAGTTACAAATTCGTCTGTAAATTCAAAATTGTTGCACAGACCGCCGTCGCGTATCGTTGCGTCGACTACCTTGACATCTGTGCGTACAGACATAAGATTTCCTTTTCTCGGTGCCATAATTATTTTTCTCTTCTTTCATTTTACTTTAGCACTTTAAAGTCTCGTTGCTTTAAAGCGGTTTTACATATTATAACAGATGAAAAACAAATAATCAAGCCCCAATTTCAAAAAATAAGGAGACGCACCTGTCAGGTACATCTCCTTAAATAAAATCTGTTTATTTAATTACTCTGACCTTGATTACTCCGTCAATTGAAGTAATATCGCTGACCACCTGCTCTGACAGTTCACTGTCTGTATCAATAATTGAGTAAGCATATTCACCGCGGTTTTTGTCCTCAAATGATGCAATGTTAATGCCGTCCTTGCTTATTGTATCGGTAATGGTTGCAATCATATTCGGCTGATTTTTGTGGATAACCGTTATTCTTGCAACGCCTGCCCTTGCTACTGAAACAGCCGGCATATTAACGGAGTTTTTGATATTTCCGTTTTCAAGGAAATCTATAAGCTCCAGCGCACCCATTGACGCGCAGTTTTCCTCGCTCTCAGGAGTAGACGCACCGAGATGAGGAATTGCGATAACGCCGTCAACGCCGATAAGGTCGGCTGACGGGAAATCGGTAACGTATGCCGCCATTGTGCCGTTTTCAAGCGCTGTAACAATATCGCCTGAAACAGCAAGGTCGCCTCTTGCGAAGTTCATAATTCTTACTGTATCCTTCATTGAGGAAATTGTGTTTGCACAGATAAGTCCCTTAGTTTCAGGGGTGAGCGGAACGTGAAGTGTAAGATAATCCGCAACGGGGAAAATTTCGTCAAGATTGTTATTGAGTGTGATGCCTGCTTTCAGCTCGGCATCCTTTGGAAGAAACGGGTCATAGCCGATAACGGTCATACCGAGGTCAACTGCCGCTTCGGCAACAAGTCTGCCTATAGCGCCGAGACCGATAACTCCGAGAGTTTTGCCCTTGATTTCGGGACCCGCGAAAGCGCTCTTGCCCTTTTCAACAACCTTGCCTACATTATCTCCCTCATCCTTTATTGTTTTGCACCAGTCGATTGCCTTTGTCACCTTACGGCTTGAAAGAAGAAGTCCGCAGATAACAAGCTCTTTAACTGCGTTTGCATTTGCTCCGGGCGTATTGAATACTACGATTCCGTTTTGTGCGCAGTCTGCAACAGGAATGTTGTTTACACCTGCGCCTGCCCTTGCAATAGCGAGAAGAGATTTTGGCATTTCCATATCGTGCATAGACGCGCTTCTTACCATAATCGCGTCAGGATTTTCAATATCATTTCCGTATGCATATTTGGAGGTGTCAAACTTCGACAAGCCTACATCGGAAATTTTGTTAAGTGTTTTAATATTAAACATAATTATTTCTCCATTGATTATTTGTTGTTTTTCTCAAATTCTGCCATAAATTCAACAAGCTTTTCAACACCCTCAATCGGCATAGCGTTATAGATAGACGCTCTCATACCGCCCACTGTTCTGTGTCCCTTGAGGTTTATAAAGCCTGCTTCTGTAGCCTCGGCAATAAATTTCTTTTCGAGCTCGTCGTTGCCGATAATGAACGGAACATTCATAAGTGAACGGTCCTCAGGTACAACAGTGCCCTTGAACATTTCCGAACTGTCAAGGAAATTATAAAGAATAGCGGCTTTCTTTTCATTTCTCTCTTTCATCTTCTCAAGACCGCCGATATCGTTTTTAATCCACTCAAGGACGAGCTTGCAGATATAAATTGTCCAGCATGGAGGGGTATTGTAAAGTGAATCAGCGTCTGCCTGAACTTTATAATTCATCATAACGGGAGTGATATCTCTTGCTTTGCCGAGCAAATCCTCACGGATAATTACAACGACAAGACCTGCCGGAGCAACGTTTTTCTGAGCGCCGAAATAAACAACGCCGAATTTGCTGATATCAAGCGGCTGTGAAAGAGCGCAGGATGATACGTCTGCGATAAGTACCTTGTCACCCACGGGAGGAAGCTCCTTGTAAACCGTGCCGTAAATTGTGTTGTTCATACAGATATAAACATAGTCGGCATCCTCACGGAAATCCTCAGGCTTTGTCTTAGGAATGTAGCTGAAGGTCTTATCCGCAGATGATGCTGCCGCAACAACGTCGCCGTATTTCTGTGCTTCCTGGTATGCCTTTTTAGCCCACTGACCTGTGATAATATAATCAGCCTTTCCTGAGCCGTTCATAAAATTAAGCGGAATTGCGGAAAACTGTGCCGAAGCACCGCCCTGTAAAAAAAGCACCTTGTAATTATCAGGGATGTTATAAAGCTCTCTCATAAGAGCCTCCGCGTCCTTGATAATCTTGTCAAATACCTTTGAACGATGGCTCATCTCCATAACGGACTGACCGCTGCCCTGATAATCCATCATCTCTGCCGCAGCCTGCTCAAGCACCTTTTCAGGAAGGGTTGAGGGACCTGCGCTGAAGTTATAAACTCTTGCCATAATTTTTCTCCTAAAAAATAAATTTTGCATTTTAAAAATTGTGCTATTTCATTATAGTATTGTTTAATGTTTTGTCAATGACTGATTAAAAACTTTGTTGAAAATAACAATGAATTGACAATGTTTTAACAAAGATTAAATAAAAACAAGATAAGATTGAGAATATTTGGCATTTCAATCTTATCTTGTATCCATTTCAATTAAAAAAGGCTGATTCGCTCTTTAAGCAAAACTACTGATGTTTCTGTATATTATTTGTTTTCTATTGCGTTTCTGTAAAATTCAATCGCTTTGTCAATTGCTGTTTTTCCCGCCTCATCATACGGCTCAAGAACGCTGAATACATGTACGAGTTTTTTACCGTCAACCTTTCCGTAATCTGCTATTTCACACGGAAAACCCTTGCTGTCAAGCAGCTCGTAAGCCTTAACCGTCTGGTCGTGGGCAAGTGAATCACCGCTGCTTGTGATGAGATATGTGGGAGGCATTTCCTGTGCGTAATCTATAATTTCGTCAAGATTCATATAATCATATGTAGCCTTGTCTTTATAATCCCTGCCCCACAGTATTTTGGTGTAAACGCTTAGAGGGCTATCGCTCTTCATATACGCGACAGGTGATGTAAGCACAAGCGCGGTTAAATCCATATCAACATCAACGACGCCGAAAATTTCGCGCAGCTCGGGACTTTGAAGCAGGACTGCGGCGTAAACGGAAAGCTGACCGCCTGCGGAATCGCCGGTAAGCATAATATTCTGTGCGTCACAAGGATATTCGGACATATTTTCGCTAATCCATTTTAGCGCGCAGGCAACATCCTGTATCTGTTCGTTGACTGTTACATCGGGTACTAATCTGTAGCTCAGGTTGAAAACAACAAAACCTCTGTCAGCAAGGCTGAGGCAGTAGTTTTCATTCAGGTCCTTTGTTGAATACATCCAGCCGCCGCCGTGAATATCAATAATTACAGGCAGTTTTTCTCCCGGTTCAATATCTTCGGGATACAGAACATCAAGCTGATGATAGGAATTGCCGTCGTCTATGTAGGGGATATCCTTTACCCTGGCGATGTTTTCAGGCGCTGTCTGTTTTTCGTGAACCTTAGCGTCGCTTGTTTCGCAGCATCTCCAGACAAACTGCATAAATTTGATGACAAAATTATTTTCAAGACCTTTCGCGCTTTCAGCCTTATAATCTATTGTGTCGGATACACGAAGTCCGCCGACGGAAGGCGCATTATCAAGCGTATCGGACACAGGCTTTGTCATTATGTTAATAACAATAATTGCGGCAACAGCGATAACAACGATAACTGTAACAATTATTCCGACAATTTTTAAACCCTTGTGTTTTTTTGTCTTTTTTTCTTCAACCTTTACATCAGCCATAATTTTTCCTCCGTATTTATTCAGATATTAAAGAATATATTCAATGTCAATTTAAGATAACAGTTTTGAATCTTTTAAGATATGAATTTTAAATATGATTTTTTATCCTTAGAAAAGTCAGCCTGTCAACGAGGTAAAAATTGACAGGCTGACTGTTAAAACTATTTCCGCTAACCTAAATCTTCATCTCCGCCGTCAACATGACCTTCACCGCCGTCGCCGTAGCTTGTTGTAATTACATCAACGGTTTTAAATTCATCAAGTTCTGCAACAGGCTTTAAATACGTTTCTTTCATTTTTTACACCTCCATTGTAATTTGAAAATTTGAAAAAATATATTTCTGCTTAAATAATATCATAAAAAAATTTATATAACAAGATAAATATCATTTTAAATTTTTTAGTTCATAAAGATACAACGCACCCCTCAGCTTGTCGAAAAAGGTCCGGCAAAAAGCCGGGTTGTTTGTGTGTTTATGGTAAAATAGAAATGGTGATGAAAAATGATAGTAAAGGGCAGAGAAAACCGTGAGCAGTTCGAAATATTCAGTATAGAGGAGTTTGTGCTGTCAGAGCATTTGTTAAGGCAAATAGACAGCACGGTAGATTTCACACATATATATGAAATAATAGAAGATTTGTACTGTTCGGACAAGATTAGACCGAGTATAGACCCTGTAGTTATCTTCAAAATGGTATGGAGTGTTTCATAAGGAAGAGCAAAAATGCTTTGCATATACAGAACAGATCGACTGTGACAAAAACGGATATGTGCCGGATGTTACGGTAAATCCGGGGAAGGTACACGACAGCACAGCTTTTGATGTATTTATGTTCGGTTATCTTGAAACAGTTGAAGACATTAGGCATACACCTGAATACCAAACGTTGTACGAACGGCGAAAAAAACAATTGAACGGGTATTCGCTGATGCGAAAGAGAAATACTCGATGCGTTATATGCCATACCGGGGCTTAACGCAAGTTACAAATTGGGTCAGGCTTAAATTTGCTGCTATGAATCTTAAAAAGTATGCAATATACAGGTGGAATATGACCAATCCTCCTGCTTTTGCAGATATTATCAGCATATTTTTCATATATCTTAAAAATTTAACCCTAAATCCAATCCGAATTTAGGGTTTTTCTCGTCCTGCTTGTCACGGTGTTTTTCATAATATAAATAAAGCGCTTGCAGGAGCAAGCGCTTTGTATGGCGTCCCCGGCGGGATTCGAACCCACGGCCTTTCGCTTAGGAGGCGAACGCTCTATCCTGCTGAGCTACGGAGACATTTTTATTTCATTAAGAAAGAGACACCTGAAGTTTTCAGGTGTCTTTTGGTGACCCGGACGGGAATTGAACCCGTGTTACCGCCGTGAAAGGGCGGTGTCTTAACCTCTTGACCACCGGGCCGTTGGTGGCTTTAACTGGATTCGAACCAGTGACACCGCGGGTATGAACCGCGTGCTCTAGCCAACTGAGCTATAAAGCCATACAGTTTTTGTGCAAGCAAAATTATATCTTATTAATCATTATTTGTCAACACTTTTTTTATATGCATATCAAGTGTTATGCCTATAATACGGAATTTCAGTTGCCGTTTATGCAATTATTTTAAATAGGTACAAATGTTTGACACGCATTATATATAATGTTATTATATATATGGATTGACAGGAGGCTCATATGGAAAAAATAAATGAAAAGCAAAGTGATATTTTTAATTACATAAAGGAAATAATATCTGAGAGAGGAGTCGCGCCGTCCGTAAGGGAAATAGGCGAGGCGGTCGGTCTTCGTTCGACGTCATCTGTTCAGTACAATCTTAATGCGCTTGAAGACGCAGGATACATTAAGCGTGATGCCAATCTGAAAAGGACGATCCGTATCTGCGCAAGCGCCGCAAATGTCAGCCACATTCCGCTTATCGGTACTGTTACGGCAGGAACGCCCATACTTGCAACTCAGCAGATTGAGGACTATATTGCTCTGTCAGGTGTAAGCGGAAATAATCTTTTTGCGCTTCATGTAAAAGGTGACTCAATGATAAACGCCGGGATTTTTGACGGGGATATAGTTGTTGTTGAGCAGACGCCTGTCGCGGATAACGGAGAAATCGTTGTTGCGCTTATTGATAATGAGGCAACAGTAAAGCGTTTTTATAAGGAAAACGGTCATTTCAGATTACAGCCGGAAAATGACAAATATGCTCCGATTATTGTTGATGAATGCGCTGTTCTCGGAAGAGTAAAAACGCTTGTGCGTTCCTATTGATATTTTAAATTCAATATGCTAAAATCATTAAAAATTACAAAGGGTGATATAAATGAGTGAATGTTCACACGATTGTTCAAGCTGTAAGGAAAGCTGTTCCTCAAGAGAAATGACCAAAGAGGATTTTCTTAAGCCTATGAATAAATATTCAAATATAAAAAAGGTTATCGGAGTTGTAAGCGGTAAGGGCGGTGTCGGAAAAAGCTTAGTTTCCTGTATGCTGGCGTCAATGTGCGCAAAGGCAGGGCTTAAGATAGGCATACTTGACGCCGATATCACAGGTCCGTCAGTTCCTAAATCCTTTGGTATAACATCACGTGCCATGCAGGATGAGGAATGTCTGCTACCTGCCGTTACGGACGGAGGAATTAAGGTTATGAGCATTAATCTTCTTCTTGAGGATGTTAATTCTCCCGTTGTATGGCGCGGTCCTGTTATCAGCGGCGTTATTGAGCAGTTCTGGAGCGATGTGCGCTGGGGAGAGCTTGACTATCTTTTTGTTGATATGCCTCCCGGAACGGGTGATGTCGCGTTGACCGTTTTTCAAAGTATTCCTGTTGACGGAATTGTTATTGTATCTACTCCTCAGGATCTCGTTAAAATGATTGTCAGCAAGGCATACAATATGGCTAAGATGATGGATGTTCCCGTCCTCGGATTAATTGAGAATATGAGTTATTATATCTGTGAGGACTGTAAAAAGAAAATATATATTTTCGGTGAATCAAAAATTGACGAAACGGCAAATGAATTAAACGTGCCTGTTCTTGCAAAGCTTCCTATTAATCCTGAAATTAATAAGCTGGTTGATGAAGGCAGAATTTATGATGCCGGTTGTGAGGAGCTTAGCGAATTTGTTTCTGCATTAAAGGGAGAATAAACGAATATGGCTAAAAGAGAAGGATATATTAACTGGGACGAATACTTTATGGGTGTTGCAATTCTCGCTTCCCAGAGAAGTAAGGATCCGAGCACACAGGTGGGTGCCTGCATTGTAAACGATGACAACAAGATAATGTCAGTAGGCTATAACGGTTTTCCGCGGGGATGCAGCGATGACGAATTTCCGTGGGACCGCAGCGGTGAAAGGGAGAGTAATACAAAATATCCTTACGTTTGCCACGCCGAACTGAACGCGATTTTAAACGCGGGAGGGAACAGCCTTAAAAACTGCCGGATTTATGTGGCTCTTTTCCCGTGTAATGAATGCGCCAAGGCAATTATTCAGTGCGGTATAAAAGAGGTTATTTACATAAGCGATAAGTATAAGGACACGGATTTGGTGCAGGCGAGCAAAAGAATGCTTAACTGCGCAGGTGTAAAGCTTACTCATTTTGAATCTGATAAATCGCTGACAATAGATTTTAACAGCGAGGGTATATGACATATATGGATATTGATATTTACGATTTTGATAAAACCATTGTTCCGTTTGACAGCGGCTCTCTTTTTTGCGGATACTGTTTTTTGCATTATCCTTATCTTATTCTGCTGCTGCCGATAGCTGTGCCTATACTGCTTATTGCGATGCTTCTTATGCAAATACGCATTATCAGCTTTACTGATTTTAAAAAGATTTGCTTTATGTTTGTTCCTTTCATTCCGCTTGAAAAGGCGGTAAACGGCTTTTGGGACAGGCACGAAAAAGAGGTACATAAATGGTTTCATAACAGAAAGAGATATTCGGTTATTATAAGCGCGTCCCCTGATTTTCTCCTTAATGAAATTCAAAAAAGGCTCGGTTTTGAAAAGCTCATCTGCACAAAGCATAACAGGAAAACAGGCGCGATTATAGGCGAAAACTGCCGAGGCGATGAGAAGGTAAGAAGGCTTTATCAGGAGCTTGACAAGGAAAACATACATGTTATAGATGTTTATTCTGATTCAATTTATCACGACAGACCGATATTTTCTTTGGGTCAGAACTGTTATCATATTGTAAAGGGTAAAAAAATACCTTTTAAATTTGACGAGGTATATAAAGACTAATTTGAGGGATAGCTATGAAGAAATCAATTACAATAATTGCCTTACTGCTTATTGCGGTGACAGGCATATTTGTTTTTTCATATCAGTACAGAAATCAAAAGATTGAAAATCAAACCTCTGACATATCTATGTCCTTCAGAACAACCGAAAAAGAGGAAGAGGCACAAGCGGCAGAAAGCAACGGTCAAAAACAGCTTCTTGTTGAGGACAGGAAAAACGATTATCAGCTTTATTATGACGGAAAAAAGGTTACTATCGTACATGGAGAGAACAAAAGAGAATTTGAATCATGGTCCTATTCTGTCAAATGTGAAACGCCTAAAATTTTCTGCAGGGATTATGACGGTGACGGCGAAAAGGAACTGCTTATTAAAATAGTGAACGGTAAGCAGGAGAAAAAGGACAAAGACGGAAAGACCAAGTATACGTACGCTCTTTATATGTTCAAGCCTGTAACTCAAAGAACGGGTGAAAAAACCTTTTCTTCCATAGCTGCATCTACTGATACATGGAAGGTTCCTTTTGACGAGGCTATTAAGTGTGAGATGACTCAGCTTAAGGAATGTAAAAAATTTTTGCAGTTTACGATGGACGATATAGAGGAGGAAATATCGTACAATGAAAAGACGGGAATAACCGATAATGAGCATGTCGGATACGCGCGCGCATTAGCTGATGTTAAAAATAAATATTATACTTTGAAAAGCTGGAACAAGGGCGCAGGTATATATAATCTCAATGAAAAAAACGGTGATATTACGCTTGATATCCAGGTTCTTGCTAACTATGAAGAGACAGCGGATACGCAGTATATAGGCGATATTCACTGCAATATGAATATATTAAACGGCAGTTTTACGATTGTTCCTAAAACGATTGTTTTCAGAGCAAATGCGGATTATAAAGTCAATGACCCGAGAGATTCAGCCAAAAGCAAATGGAGCTGTGAAATCAGCAACGCAAGTAAAAATACAAACTTTGTCAGTACCGATATTGACTGGATTGAGACAGAGCTTTCATTAAGCAATACAGCAAGCAAGAACACACAGTATTTTGAAACTCTTCCAAGTAAAATCAAGTGCGTGGATACTGTAAAATTTACTCAGAGCTCCGTCGTATTCACCGCGAAGAAAGGATATACCTTTTCTAAAAATATGGCGGATGCGGGCATTTTTTCCGTTTTATTTAATTACGGAGAAAAAAATGAGATGAATATTGCATATACTTGTAGTGTTAAGTATGATAAAAACGGCAGTACGCTCACAATTAACTTTGACAAAACGTATGACAAAGAGGATTTTGACAAGGTATTTATAAAATTCGGTGTGTAGCTTATAAACAATTTCTAAACTTAATTAATTGAAGTTGATTATTGGGCTTTCGTATGCTATTATACTTCAATAAAAGGATGGGAGGATTAATAAAGTGAAAGACGTTGTCATTACGGCTGATTCGACGTGTGATTTGCCGCCTCATATTATTGAAAAAAATAATATTATTATTACTCCTCTTTCCGTGCTTTTAGGTGACAAATCATATTTGGACGGAATAGATGTTTTTCCAGATGATATTTATAAATATGTGGAAAAGACGGGTATCCTGCCCAAAACGTCGGCAGTTACCCCGGCGCAGTATTATGAGGTTTTTGAAAAGGCGTCGCAGGAGGGAAAGGCTGTTGTTCATATCGGTCTTTCGTCCGCCATATCCTCAAGCTATCAGAATGCCTGCATTGCGGCGTCGGAGTTTGACAATATTTATTGTGTTGATTCAAAGAGTCTTTGCACAGCTATGGGACTTCTTGTTTTAAAGGCGTGTGATTTCAGAGCGAAGGGTTTTGATGCAAAAAAAATAGCAAACAGAGTTAATTCTCTTGTGCCAAAGGTCAGCACAACCTTTGTTCTTGACAACCTTGAGTATCTTCATAAGGGAGGCAGATGTTCCGGCGTCGCGAAATTCAGCGCGAATGTTCTCGGTATCAAGCCGAGCATCGCGGTCGACCCTAAGACAGGCAAGCTTGATGTAGCAAAAAAATACCGCGGTAAAATGGATGTTGTCTATAAGCAGTATATAAACGACAGCTTGAAGGATATAAATAAAATAGACACATCACGAATTGTTATTGCTAACAGCGGAGGTATCAGCCCCGATATTATCAGCTTCGCAAAGGGTGTTATTGAGGGAAAAGCTAATTTCGGCGAGATTATCCTTGCAGATGCAAAATGTACGATTTCATCCCATTGCGGTCCGAAAACGCTTGCAATTTTTTATATAAGAAAATAAAATCAAGCGCCTTGTATTTTAGGCGCTTTTGTTATATACTGATTGTAAACCGTATAAGAAAAAGAGGTAAACAATGAGCTTTAAAAATGATATTTTGTCAGAACTTCTTAAAAGCGAAGAATATGTAAGCGGGCAGGAGCTTGCCGAAAAATTCGGTAAAAGCCGTGCCGCTGTCTGGAAAGCGGTAAAAAATCTTATCAAGGACGGATATGAAATTGACGCGGTTACTAACAGAGGATACAGACTGACTGAAAATAACGACACAATTTCCGCACGGAAAATAAAATCAAATCTGAAAACGGAGCTTGATGTTTTTTATTATCCGTCGCTTGATTCAACAAATAATTGCTGTAAGCGGATGCTTGCGGACGGAAAACAGGGAACATTTTTAGTCACCGCAGACAGCCAGACGGCAGGCAGAGGCAGACAGGGAAAAAGCTTTTACTCACCTGCGCTTACAGGCGTTTATTTCAGCCTTGTTATCAGACCTCATTCGAGTTTGCAAAACGCCGTCACAGCGACAACGGCGGCAGCGGTTGCGGTTTGCAGGGCTATTGAACGGCTAACTGACCGAAAACCGAAAATCAAATGGGTAAACGACGTTTACCTCGACGGAAAAAAGATTTGCGGAATTTTAACGGAAGCAATTACAAATTTTGAAGAGGGAACCGTTGAAAGCGTTATTATCGGTATAGGTATTAATATAAAAACCGATGATTTTCCCGATGATGTTGAGAGCGCCGGCTGTCTCGGTGCGGGAATCAGCAGAAGCCGTCTTATTGCCGAGGTCACAAATGAGCTTCTTAATATAGCAGTCGGTGATTATGAAAGTTTTATTGATTATTACCGCAGTCATTCACTTGTAATCGGTCAAAGGATTAAGTTTATTCAAAACGGCAGAGTAACGCCCGCGACAGCAGTCGCAATAGACGAAACGGGAGGACTTGAAGTAGAGCTTGAAAACGGAGAGCATACAGTCCTGCGAAGCGGAGAAATAAGTATAAGAAAAATATAAATCTGTTAAAAGCAAAAAAGTAAAGCACAAAAAATGCTTTACTTTTTTATTATTCATTTTTCTTTCGTATAATGACTTGCAAAAAATATTTCTTTACTATTACTAGCACTTGACTTTTAATTCGAGTTAACATCTTTAATAATAAAATACTCATTTTCACTATTATTTACTGCAATAGTAGCATAAATAATACGAGGATATTAATACTTCCAAATTTAATTTAAAAAATGAATAATGAAAAAAAGATAAACAATATTACTGACAAAGCTGCAATAGTTATTGTGGTTTTATAGTTCATTTTTATTTTACCAGCTCCCAACACATACGCTCCTTTCCATTATCGTTACAAGTAATGTTGTGACAGCATTACATAAAATTATTATACAGACTAATTTTAATTTGTTATCGGTATCATTTTTCAGCATAAAATATACGACAGGAATTTCAGCAAGCAGTGTCATCACGAGATATGAGGCGCAAACAGTGTATGAAGGTGTATTTTCAATCATTCCTTTAAAGTCATAAGGCGTACCAAAGCAGAACATCAAAATATATGGAACAGCAAATGACAACCAATTTGCAAGCAGCACACATGTCAATACCTTTGGTGAATTTTTAATTTTAGCACATTTTAAAATCATTATTGTTTCTATTGCAATGGTAGCAACGCAAGCTATCGGCAGTATATAAATCGGTCTTGCATCAGTCAGCCAGTGCCATGAGGAGTTTGCGCGTGATAATGCGGGAAAAAACAGACAAGTGTAAAATAATATTAATATAAAATTAGAAATTTTATACTTCAATACTCATATTCCTTCTATCTTATTATAAATTCCTTTACCACACCGAGCATATCCCTTAAATAAAAGGTCGGCCTCTCAAAGCGCGTGGAGCGCGCGCTGATTCGGCGGACATTTTTAAATCCGTTCTTTTCGCAAATCATTGTCGCCCTTTTCAAATGATAATCTGAGGATACGACTGCAATATCCGTATCAAGATTATTTTTTTCAATAATCTGTTTAGAATAAGCAATGTTTTCGCTTGTGTTTTTACTGTTTTCCTCCAGATAAAGCCTTGCAGGGTCAATACCTTTTTCGGTTAAAATATCAAACATACATTGCGCCTCGGTGATGCTTTCACCGTTTCCCTGTCCGCCTGAAAGGACGGCTACGCTTTCAGGGTTTTCGTTCATATAGTTATATGCGGTGTTTATTCTTCTTTTGAGCGTGTAGCTTGGTGTTGTACCGCGCACCGCACAGCCGAGAACGATTACGGTATTCTGATTTTCCGCGTTTGTTTTGGAGGCTGAAAGCATACTTCCCAAGGTTAAGGAAAAGCAGATTATACCGATGCCAAAAACAGTAAATATAATGTTTAATACGGTTTTACCCTTTTTTGTTTTATAATGCTTTTTGCAAAAGGCAATTATTTGCTTGAGAAAAATTCCGGCGAGTATGGCAATAAGCGACAGCAATGCCCCGATAATAGTCCCGATATTAAATATAACTCCGAATGCAGGCGCTACAAACATATACATATAATAGCTGCCCGCAATGATAAGCAAAAGCTGTATCAGTATTCTGATTAAAGTTTTAAAGTTAATTTTCTTTATCTTTTCCATTTTTATGCTTCCTTTTTTTATAGATAAATATAGTGAACGACACGAATATGATAATACAAGAAATTATATAAATATAAAAAATCGGCAGACTGTACCAGTGAAGTATTCTGAAAAGAGCGAAGAAAGGCATTATAATAGAAAACACGGTGAATAAATAAACCTCAGACAGGTGTGAGTTTTTTATACCGTCCATCTCAGAGGAATATTTTACAAAGCCTGTGAAAAAGATAATCAGGGAAACCGTAAAAAGAATCAGGCATAACACTAAGAGATAAACCTCAATAAAAACATAAAACGGTCTTACGTTAAACAGCTTCAGTTCAAGCACGCCGCCTATTATGTTTGACGCGAGAGCAAGGGAGAAAGCGATTATCTCTGATATTAAAAATTTTGCCCTGCTCTTTTTTTCTTCATTTATGCTCGGCGCTTTTTCAATTTCTATTATAACAGGTTCGGGTTTTACTCCCGTTAAAAGCTCGTCGATTGTTAATTCGAGTGATTTTGATATTTCCGGCAAAAGCGTGATATCGGGAAAGCCGTCGCCGTTTTCCCATTTTGAAACTGCTCTGTTGCTTACGTTCAGCATCTCGGCAAGCTGTATTTGAGTAAGTCCCTTTTCTTTACGTGCGGAGCTGATAATTTTTCCTGTTAGCTTTGCGTCCATAAACATCCTCCTTTACGGGAAAATTCAATTATATTAATATTAGTTTGAAATTGTTTTTTCTCTGTAATTTTATTTTAGCAGATATGACGAAAAAAGACAATGTACGCTTAAAGGAAGAGTTCCACGTTGCGTGGAATTCTTAAAAAACCGCCTGTATAAGGCAAAAAAATCCTATGCCTACATAGAGTGTAACGGATATTCTTATAAATGCCGAATTTTAAATATTTTTAAATAGAACGGCATACAAGCTAAAAAAACTTTTTAAAATGGTGTTGACACGATGTCAGAATAGTACTATACTAATATATGATGACACGGTGTCAGAACAGATTAGTAAGTCAGGAGGTAATGGAACAATGAAGAAAAATGTCGGATCATTGCTTGCGCTTTATCCAACGCCGGTAACGGTAATTGGCGCTATGAACGGCGATAAACCTACATGGACCTTGGTCGCCCATATCGGCATTATCGGTCATGATCGGGTATTGGTTAGCCTTGCCGCTCCGCATTTTATCAACGGGTGCATCAAGGAAACGAAAAAACTTTCAATCAACCTTGTGAATGAGGCTATGCTGCCGGAGACCGACTATGTAGGCTCGGTCAGCGGTGCGAAGGCAGACAAGTCCGCTGTTTTTGAATTTGACCTTGGAGATGCGGGAGCGCCGATTATCCGTAAATCTCCCCTGACAATGGAGTGCAGTGTTGCGGATATTTACAATACCCCGAATTTTGAGAGCTTCATTTGCACAATTGACAACACCTATGTCGCGGAGGAACATTTGAATGAAAAGGGTAAGGTTGACTATGGCACTTTGAAGCCGGTGCTGTTTGAGTTTCCTACCTATCAATATCTGAAAACCGGCGACGTAATCGGAAAATGTCTGTCTTTCAAAAATACGTCGGAAAAATGAGGAGAACATAAAATGCCGAAGGGATCACCTGAGCTGACAGAGGCTCGCAGAGAGGAAATCATCAATGCCTGCGAAAAGCTTTATCAGACGATGAGTTTTAAGGAAATCACCATTAAGGAAATCGGGAACGCAACCAGCTTTACAAGAACATCAATTTACAACTACTTTCAGACGAAAGAGGAAATCTTTTTGGCTCTGCTGAAACGTGAGTACGAGCTGTGGAGTGTGTCATTGAAACGGGCAATGGAGCAGGTTGACACAATGACAAGGGAAGAATTTGCCGATATGCTGGCGCAGTCCTTGGAAAAGCGCGCGCAGCTTTTGAAAATTATGTCTATGAACCACTACGATATGGAAAGCGGCAGCCGTCCGGAGCATTTGTCGGCGTTCAAGGTTGCGTACGGAGAATCTATCCGCACGGTGCTGTTCGGTCTTAACAAATACTTCCCGGATATGAATGTAGAACAAAAACAAAATTTTATTTACACATTTTTTCCGTTTATGTTCGGAATCTATCCCTATACTTTCGTAACCGAAAAGCAACGGACAGCGATGGAAGAAGCGGGAGTCAATTATGTGTTTATGTCGATTTATGAGATTACCTATAACTGCGTAAGAAAGCTGTTAGGGGGCGGAAAATGAAAATCGTAATCATCAAGAGCAGTCCTCACAAAAAGGGTTCCTCAAATATGCTGGCGGAACAGTTCGCAAAAGGAGCGCAGGAGGCGGGGCATACTGTCGTGGAGATGGACGCGGCACATATGAACATCAGTCCCTGCCTTGGATGTGAGCATTGCGGAATGGACGGACCGTGCGCCCAAAAGGATGATATGCGGCAAATCAGGGACGCCCTGCTCTCTGCGGATATGGCGGTGTTCGTCACGCCGGTTTATTATTTTGGAATGTCGGCGCAGCTTAAAATGGTAATTGACCGTTTTTACAGCTATACCGTGAAGCTCTCCGCAAAGCGCCTTAAAACGGCGCTGATTGCAACCGCATGGGATTCCGGCGCGGATGTTATGCCCTATCTTGTGAAGCATTATAAAAAGCTGTGCCGTTATATGAATTTTACCGATTGCGGGCAGATTTTAGGAACAGGCTGCGGAACTCCGACTATGACAAAAAGCAGCCGTCATATGAAAGAAGCCTATCGGCTCGGAAAATCTTTATAATGAATTAGAGGAGATTTTCAAAAACAACTTGTAAAAATACAAATCAACTTATTATAAGGAGAAAAACCATGACAACTTCAAATTCTAACGAAACAAAGGCAATCAATTACGGCGCTATGAAGGATATGACAATTCATATCGAGCCGCTTACCCTCACTGAAGAATGGGATAAAGTATTCCCACTCAGTGATGAAGTGAATCATAAGAAGGTCACTTTCGTCAATCACTTTGGCATTACTTTAGCCGCTGATTTGTATGAGCCTAAGGCGTATAGCGGCAAGCTGCCCGGAATTGCGGTCTGCGGACCGTTTGGCGCTGTAAAGGAGCAAAGCTCAGGTCTTCATGCTCAGGAAATGGCTAAAAGAGGATTCCTCGCAATCGCCTTTGATCCCTCCTTTACGGGCGAAAGCGGCGGCTATCCGCGGGCGTTCAATTCTCCCGACATCAATGTTGAGGATTATCAGGCGGCTGTTGACTTCCTTTCGACGCAGGACAATGCAGACCCTGAGAAAATAGGAATTATTGGTATTTGCGGCTGGGGCGGAATGGCTGTTCAGGTTGCCGCTCTGGATACAAGAATAAAAGCTACGGCTGCAATGACTATGTATGATATGAGCCGCAATACTGCCTTGGGATATTTTGATTCCATAGATGAAAACGGCAGATATGAGGCGCGTACCGCTTACAATAAACAAAGAACAGAAGAATACAAGACAGGAACGTATGCCCTTGTAGGCGGACTTCCGAAAGAAGCCCCGGAAGAAGCTCCTCAGTTTTTAAAGGATTATGTTGCCTATTATATGAGAGAACGCGGTTACCATCCGCGGTCTATCAACTCTACTACGGGATGGGCTGTGACGGCAAGCGGCTCTCTTATGAATATGCGTCTGTTTGAGTATGCACCGGAAATAAGGAGCGCTGTTCTCCTGGTACATGGCGAAAATGCTCATTCTTTGATGTACAGCCGGGAGGCATATAAACTGCTGAAAGGCGATAACAAGGAATTGATGGTCATTCCCGGCGCTAACCACACCGACCTTTATGACAGAATGGATATAATTCCTTTCGATAAGCTGGAGCAGTTTTTTAAGGAAAACTTATAAAGGGAGGATTGTATGAAAAGGTTGATTCCGGCAGTTGTAGCCTTTACGCTTTTGTTTTGTATGACTGCTTGCGTGAATACAAACCATCAGCCGACGGATGTTTCGCAAAGCGAATCCGGTGTAAACGAAAACGGGAATAGCAATTCCGTTACCGATGATAAGCCGAGCGACTCTGTAAGCGACACAGCGGGCAATCAAACGGAGTCTGTATCTTCCGAAACCAAAGAAAGTACGGAGGAGATACCTGAAATGAAAATGACCGTTCAAATAGGAACCGCTACGTTTACTGCTACTTTAGAGGACAATATTGCGGCACGGGAATTTATTGAAATGATGAAAGAGGCGCCGGTATCTATAGATATGAGCGACTATTCCGGATTTGAAAAGGTCGGCTCTCTTGGAAGAAGCCTTACTGCCGATAACCATCAGACAACGACCAACGCGGGTGACATTGTTTTATACAATGGCAGCAATATCGTTATGTTCTACGGCTCTAATTCATGGAGCTATACAAGAATAGGTCATATTGACAATCTGACCGGCTGGGAGGATGCACTCGGCAATGGCAGTATCACAGCGGTATTCACTGTCGCAGATTAAAAAGCTCGGTTTTCTTCGTAAAGCCGAAGGTTGTTTATAAATAAAACAAAAAGAATGGAGAGAATGAACATGAGTAAGACATTAGTAGCATATTTCAGCGCCGGCGGAACAACGGCGCGTGCAGCAAAAGAACTTGCAGAGGCAGCTGGAGCGGATCTTTATGAAATCAAGCCCTCTGTACCGTACACGAAGGCAGACCTGAACTGGATGGATAAGAAATCCCGCAGCTCCGTAGAGATGAATGACAGGAGCAGCCGTCCCGCGCTGGCGGATCAAAACGCCGATATTGCGGCGTATGATACCATCCTGCTGGGTTTTCCCATCTGGTGGTATGTGGCACCGACAATTATCAACAGCTTTTTGGAAAGCTATGATTTTTCCGGAAAAAAGATTGTGTTGTTCGCCACCTCGGGCGGCAGCGGATTCGGAAAAACTGTGGACGGATTGAAGCCATCCGTTGCGGCGGACACTGTTATCACGGAAGGAAAGATGCTAAACGGTAGGCAGACGGCGGTCGGTCTGAAAAAATGGATTGAAACAATTCTTTAAATATGTATAGATTATTTCAAATGTGACCGTCTCAGTGGCAGGCGCAACGAATTTTTCCCGCGTGGAGAGGTTGTAAAGACAGCGGAGACGGAATGGAAACAGTATCAATCAGCCTTTTGGGGGATTTGTATGTTTCTCACGCTTTTGTTGGCGTGATTGTGCAGAACGAAAAGCAGAGGGCTGAAAATATAATATAAAAAAATAACGGGAGGAAAACATATGGAAAAAATCACTCAGACAGCCGGCAGAAATCAACTCGGCGATTTTGCGCCGGATTTCGCCCATTTCAACGACGATATTCTCTTTGGCGAAAACTGGAACAATCAGGACATTGACTTAAAGACACGGTGCGTTCTTACCGTGGTGGCGCTGATGTCCTCCGGGATTACGGATTCCTCGCTGGTGTATCATCTGGAAAACGCAAAGGCACACGGTGTGACGAAGAAGGAGATAGCCGCTATCGTGACCCATGTAGGCTTTTATGTCGGCTGGCCGAAGGCTTGGGCGGTGTTCCGCCTCGCAAAGGACGTGTGGAACGAGACAGAGCAGGGATTGACAGAAAAGGATAGGTATCAGAATACAATTCTTTTCCCGATTGGCGAGCCGAATGACGGCTATGCGCAGTATTTTACAGGGAAGAGCTATCTTTCACCCGTGTCAAAAGAGCAGGTTGGTATTTTCAACGTGACCTTTGAGCCCGGCTGCCGCAATAATTGGCATATACACCATGCTGACAAAGGCGGCGGGCAAATTCTTATCTGTATCGGCGGACGCGGATATTATCAGGAGTGGGGCAAGGAGCCTGTGGAAATGAAACCGGGCGACTGCATCAATATCCCTGAGGGTGTGAAGCACTGGCACGGTGCCGCGCTGGATAGCTGGTTCAGCCATCTTGCTGTTGAGGTACCGGGAGAAAACGGCTCAAATGAGTGGTTGGAGCCGGTCGATGATAAACAATATGGAGGCTTGAAATGAAAATAAAAAAGATTGCCTTATTTTTGCTGGCGGTAGTTATGGTGCTTTCCCTTTCCGCTTGTGCCGAAGGTAATGAAACGGCGGAAAATGGCGGCAATACCGACTCTTCTCAAAGTAATACGGAAGAATCTCAAACGCAGGAGGTTTCTGCCTCCGAGCCGGACAATGGGACAAAAGACAATAAGATTCTTGTAGCCTATTTCTCAGCGACAAACAATACTGAGGGCGTGGCACAGAAATTAGCTGACGGGCTTGATGCCGACCTTTATGAAATAACGCCGCAACAGCCCTATACGGACAAGGATTTGGAATACGGCAATTCAAAGAGCCGCACATCGGTGGAGATGAACGATCCCGATGCCCGTCCCGCAATTTCCGGCTCTGTGGAAAATATGGAGCAGTACGATGTTGTGTTTATCGGTTATCCAATTTGGTGGGGCGAAGCGCCGCGTATTATGAGTACCTTTATAGAAAGCTATGATTTCACCGGTAAAAAAATAGCTCCATTCTGTACCTCCGCAAGCAGCGGATTCGGCAGCAGCGATTCGGCTTTGAGATCAGCCGCAAGCGGTGCCGTCTGGCTTGACGGACAGCGCTTTTCTGCCGGAGCTTCCGCTGACGATATACTTGCGTGGGCAAACGGGCTTGGAATCAACTAAACGAAAGTATAATAGCTTTATTGTAAAATTGATTTTTACACAGTGAAAGCCGCTTGAATTTGCTTTTCAAGCGGCTTTCGGCGTTTGGACTTTTTTATACGTTGAGGATTCAACGATGAGTGTAATTTTAGAAACCGCATATAAGGCAAAAAAATAACTCCCCGCAAAAATGCGGGGAGTTATTTCAATAATTAATTTAAAAATCCGATTATTCCGACGCTTAAACCGCTTACTGCCATAAGCAATGCGAGGATAATCGCTGTGATTTTAACCCATTTTCTGTCCATTTTAGTCTCCTTTATTTCATAGCAAGGCAAATGAAAGCTCCAATTATCGTTTAAATAACACAGTCTTTTGGGCGGTTAAGATTTGCTTTGCATAATTAAATCTGCTTCCGATATCAGTTTGTCGGCGATTGACTCAGCCTCTGCCTTGTCTTTTCCGATAGCTGTAATATACGCTTTAATTTTCGGCTCGGTGCCTGACGGGCGCACGATAATTTTATTACCGCCTGTCAATGTATAGGCAAGTACATTCGATTTGGGCAAATCGATTTCACTCGTACTGCCGTCTGCCGTATTTGTTGAAACAGATGTTTTATAATCATCAATTAAAGTGATTTTCATACCGCCGAAGCTTTTGGGGGTATTTTCTCTTAAACCGTCCATAATATCTGCCATTTTTTCCATACCCGACGCACCCTCAAAGGTGTAGCTTGAAACGGTATTGAAGTAATATCCGAACTCATTGTATATGCTGTCCATAACCTCCGCAAGGCTTTTACCCTGCGACTTGTAATATGCAGCCATCTCACATATAAGCATTGAGGCAACAACGGCGTCCTTATCTCTTGCGTGCGTGCCCGCGAGGTATCCGTATGATTCCTCAAAGCCCATAACAAAGTCATTTGCTCTTCCCTGTGTCTCAAGCTGAGTGATAAGCTCTCCTATGTATTTAAAGCCCGTAAGAAGATTTTTAAAGGTGCAGTTATATTTTTTTGCGATAACCTCAGCAAGATCGGTCGAAACGAAGGATTTAACAGCGATACTGTTTTCTGAAAGAGTACCCTTTTCCTTTTTCTGTGAAAGAAGGTAGTTGAGCATCATAGCGCCGACCTCATTGCCGCTCATAAGCTTATATCCGCCATTGCCTTCTTTAACTGCAATGCCAACACGGTCACAGTCGGGATCTGTTGCGAGAAGCAAATCGGGCTTGATTTTCTCTGCCATTTTAAGCGCGCATTCAAAGGCCTGCTTTATTTCGGGATTAGGGAACGGACAAGTCGGGAAATTTCCGTCAGGCATTTCCTGCTCGGGCACCACGAAAACATCTTTAACACCTATTCTGTCAAGAATTTTTCTTACCGGCTTGTTGCCTGTTCCGTTAAGCGGAGTGTAAATGACCTTAAGACCTGCTTTTTTAACAACATCAGGATTGACGCACTGCTTGATAACCTCGTCAAGGAATTTGTCAATTACCTCGTCGCCCATATATTCAATAAGATCGTTTGAGACAGCATCGTCAAAATCCATTGTTTTGATGCCCGTGAAGTAGTCGACCTTTTTTATATATTCATATGTTTCGCCCGCTTCCTCGTCGGTCATTTGATAGCCGTTAGAATTATAGCATTTGTAACCGTTATATTTTGCCGGATTGTGAGACGCGGTAAGAATAATACCGCTCGACGTCTTAAAATACCTGATAGCAAAAGAGAGGCAGGGTGTCGGCTGAAGCTCATTGTAAAGATAAACCTTAATGCCGTTTGCAGCCAGAACCTTTGCTGCCTCTATTGAAAAATATTCAGACTTAATTCGTGAATCATATCCTATCGCGATTGACGGATTTTCAAAATGATTATTAAGAAAATCGGAAAGTCCTTGTGTCGCGCGGCATACGGTGTAATAGTTCATTCTGTTTGTACCGGCGCCGATAATTCCGCGAAGTCCCGCCGTACCGAATTCAAGAGAACGATAAAATCTGTCAAGAATTTCATCCTTGTTTCCTTTTATACTTTCAAGCTCCTCTATTAAATCAGGATCTATTACGGCTTTTTCAAGCCATTCATTGTAGAGTGTATTAATATCATCCATAAAAACACATCCTTTAATATCTATTTTCATACACCTATCATTTTAAACCTATTAAAAAACATTGTCAATAATGACCTTAAATGTTATAATATGGTCGGTGATGAATTATGTATGCAAGGGTGAAAAGTCTCGGCATTTTTGGTCTGGATTCTTTCAGCGTTACGGTTGAATGTGATGTAAGCCAGGGTTTGCCCCGTTTCGATTTGGTCGGACTGCCTGATGCTGTTGTTAAGGAAAGCCGTGAACGTGTACGGGCGTCAATCAAAAATTGTCATCTTGACTTTCCGGTATCACGAATCACGGTAAACATTGCGCCTGCCGATATAAAAAAGGAAGGCTCGCTTTACGATTTACCTGTATTTGTTGCCATACTTAAGGCAAGCAGGCAGTTAAACGGCAATGTTGAAAATTATGCATTTATCGGCGAGCTCTCACTTGACGGAGATATCAGACGCGTCAACGGAGTTCTTCCCATGCTTTTAAAGGCAAGGGAAGAGGGTATATCGGCTGTGTTTATACCATATGAAAATATGCTTGAGGGCAGCGTTCTGGACGGGATTGATGTTCTTCCCGTCAAAAATGTGTTTGAGGTTATGAGGCATATTTCGGGTCAGGAAAAAATCAGTCCCTGCTATAACGGCTCTTTTACGGAAACGATAATAAATTACAATGTGGACTTTTCAGATGTTAAGGGTCAGACTGAGGCAAAGCGGGCTCTTGAAATTGCGGCGGCAGGAGGTCATAACTGTATTATGATAGGTCCTCCGGGTGCGGGCAAGTCAATGCTCGCAAAGCGGCTGCCAACGATTTTGCCTGATATGACTTTTGATGAAAAACTTGAAACTACAAAGCTTTATTCAATAGCGGGAGCTATTCCGAAGGACAAGGCGATAATTGACAAAAGACCTTTTCGCTCACCTCACCATACTGTTTCGGCTCAAGCGCTTACAGGCGGAGGCGTAACCATCAGACCCGGTGAAATAAGCCTTTCCCATAACGGCGTTATGTTTATGGATGAATTTCCTGAGTTTGACAGACGGTGTAAGGAAGCGCTGCGCCAGCCTATTGAGGATGGAATTGTGAATATTTCAAGAACGTCAGGCTCAGTTACATATCCCTCAAATATTATGCTCGTCGCGGCAATGAATCCCTGTCCCTGCGGCTTTTACGGTCATCCGACAAAGGAATGTAAATGTACTCCTGCGGCAAGGAAAAGATATATGGATAAGGTGTCGGGTCCGATACTTGACAGAATCGATATTCATATTGAGGTTGCGCCGGTTGAATATGACAGTCTCTCCGGCAAAAAAGACGAGGAGTCCTCTGCGGAAATTAAAAAGCGTGTTGACAAGGCGAGAGCCGTTCAGCTTGAAAGATTTCGGGGTACGGATATTAGCTGCAATGCAAAGATGACACCGAGAATGACGAAGGAATTTTGTATACTTACCGATGAGGCGGATTCTCTGCTTAGAATGAGCTTTGAAAGCCTCGGACTTTCCGCCAGGGCGTATGACAAAATATTGCGTATATCAAGGACTATAGCCGATCTTGACGGCAGCAGGGATATTGAGGTCAGCCATATTGCTGAGGCGCTTCAGTATCGCTGCCTTGACAGAAAATACTGGAATAATGATGAGATATAAGTATAAGGAGTGGTTATATGAATATTAATAAGGTGATGAAAAATCTGGGAAGAAACGGTATCAAGCCGTATTTTGTCGAAACAAAAGAAGAGGTTGTGCCGCTGGTTAAAACTCTTATTAATAAGGGGGAAAGTGTTTCAAACGGCGGCTCCGAAACGCTTAAGGAAACAGGAGTTTCGGAGCTTTTGAAATGCGGCGATTATGACTTTATTGACAGAACAGGACTTGCGGGAGAAGAACTGAGGCAGTCATATATCAGAGCCTTTGGATGCGACACCTATTTCTGTTCGTCTAATGCTGTTACTGAAAACGGTGAGCTTTACAATGTTGATGGCAATTCTAACCGTGTTGCCTGCATTGTATTCGGACCCCGTCAGGTAATTATGGTTGTTGGAATTAATAAAATTGTCAAAGATATAAATGAGGCTGTTTTACGTTTAAAGGAAAAGGCGGCGCCTTTGAATACAAAAAGACTTTCCTGTAAGACGCCTTGCGAGGCAATGGGCAGATGTATAAGTCTGAATAAGGAAGATCCGCTTATGTGTGACGGCTGTATGAGTCCTCAGCGTATTTGCTGTAATTATGTTGTGTCTGCAAAGCAGCGCCAAAAGGACAGAATAAAGGTTATTATTGTTAATGAAAGCTTAGGCTATTAAGTATTGATTTTTTAAATAATACTTATTATAATTTTAATGCAGAGTAAAATAATTACTAAGGGGGTTATTTTTATGAACAAAACCAAAAAGCTTGTAATTTTAATTGTTTGTATCGTTGCCGCTGTCGCGGTAATCGGAGGCGGGGCTGCCGCATATGCAATAAACATTGCCGAAAAAAACTCAATAGGTGAGGACAAGGCACTTGAAATCGCGCTTGCCGATGCCGGTGTTACTAAGGAGGAGGCAAGTCGTCAAAGGGCGCATTTATCATTAGAGGACGGTATTCTTGTATACGATGTTGAATTTAATGTTAATACGGCAGAATTTGATTATGAGCTTAAAGCGTCGGACGGAGCAATAATCAAAAAGGATATTGACGGAGAATATTACGATAACACTGAACCTGCTCCGGAAACAAGCAATATGACAACAAGTCAGCAAAATAATAATCAGACGACCGCAGCAAGCGCGCAAAGCACAACACAGCCCGAAAACGCAATATCATTGGATAAGGCTAAGGCAATAGCTCTTGAGCACGCAAAAGTAAACAGCAATGACGCGGCATTTACAAAAGCGGGACAGGACTATGATAACGGCGTATTTCAATACGAAATAGATTTTACCGCAAACGGATATAAGTATGATTATGAAATCGGCGCTGACGGAACAGTTCTCTCCTGGAGTGCGGATAAAATAAAATCAAATAAAAATACTACGTCCAAAGTTTCTTCAGCAAAAACTGAAAATTCACAGTACATCGGTGAGGAAAAGGCTAAGTCGACAGCTCTTTCACACAGCAAGGTAAAGGAAAGCAATGCCACCTTTACGAAGGTAAAGCTTGAAAGAGATGACGGTCGCTGGATATATGATATTGAATTTGTTGTATCACAAACGGAATATGATTATGAGGTAGACGCACTCAACGGAAATATTCTGAAGTACAGTTCGGAACCGGTTTATGATTAAAGTTTAATATATAAAAGGAGCAGGGCTGCTTTTTATGGCAGCCCTGCTCCTTTTGCGTAAATGTTCGGTTTTTTATTACTAATATGAAGCTATGCGGCATAAACGGTGGATTTATATTACTGTTGCTCTTTCGTAATTGTGTTTTTAAATATATTCTTTTCTGTTTCGTTTATTATTCCGTCATGATTCAGGTCGTATATTTTTATATTGTCAATATCATTTTTTGACAGCATTGCATAATCTTTGGAATTAATAACGCCGTCTTTGTGCCAGTCGCATGCAATTACCGCAATATCGTCAACTGATATAGACCCGTCGTTAATAGTGAAAGTAAAGCTTCTGTCAATTCCGTTAGGATGAGTGATATACGCAGTATATTCACCGTTTACAAGATTAGCTGAAAAGATACCTGTTTCATCTGTTACTGCAACCAAATCGTTATTTATCGTGATATTCGCATTTGCCAACGGATAAGAATTAGGAGCGTTGTACTCACTGTCTTCAGCCGTGATAATTCTGCCTGTAACAGTATTAGAAGCTAACGCGGGAAGAATTATATCGGGGAATTTTGTATTACAGTTCAAACAGGTAACAGCCTTTCGCCCCGTTCTTGATAATGTAGGATAACGTGTTATCCTATAACTGAATTCGTGAGGTTGTAATGTGTCGCCCGTTATATCTGTATATGTATAACCGCATTTTTCACAGGTGAATACCTTATGTTCATATGCAGTGCAGGTTGCGCTGTAGAATGTGCAGATATATTGGTGTGGCAGAATAGAAGGATATTCTTTATACGTGTAATAGCAGTCAGGGCATTGATAAACAACAAGACCTTCCTTTGTACAGGTACTGTCTATATTTTTTATAATTTCTATGTTTGGATGTTCGCATACCGATTCCTCTGTTGTGATAAGAGGAATATTGTTTTCCATTGCCCAATTTGCCATAGAGCTTCCGTCAGGTGCAGTAATTGTTAAATGATTACAGTTATAAAATGTCCTTGAAGCAAATGAAATATCATCATCAGTGGTTTTAATTGATTTTAATTTTTCACAGCCGAAAAACGCGTGATTGCAGATTTGTGTAAGCACTCCGAGTTTTGCCGTTTCAAGTGATTTGCAATTTTTAAATAAACCGGTATTTGCGGTTGTCAGATAAGGGATATTAACCTCGGTGAGATTTTCGCAGTCATAAAAAGCGTATTTGTCGCATTCTGTTACACCAAGCGCAATAACATTTTTCAGATTTGGACAGTTTGCAAAGGCATATGCGTTAATTTTTTTAATGCTTTCAGGTATAATAATTGTTTCCACCGTTTGGTTTCCCATAAAGCAAAATTCACCGATTTCCTGTATTTCATAATTAATCCCAAAAAAATTAATTTCTTCCGGAACTTCAATTATTTTGCTGTTTAAGTTGCAATAGGAAACGGTATTATAATCTTGTGAATCGTCGGATTTAGTTAGTGTAAAACCGCCGTTTTTGTTATTATTAGGCACCATTATAAATTCTGTATGACTTTTTGCTTTACCGGGTGCATATGCACATAGAGCCAAAGAACGATATCCGCCAAAATTAAGGGTTGTACCTTTTTCATATAAATAATCATATTCAGCAGGTCTTTGATAATCCTTAAACGGTCTGCAAGGCCTTTGACTTTGAAAATCAGTATTGTAATAAATTGTGGCATCATCGTCACTTGAAAAGGATAAATCATAAGAATTTTTATCCGGATCTATATTTAATGTATATTCAATAGAAACCGCTTTTAGCTCTTTACCTGTTAAAAATTTTACTGCCTCATAGGCATCCGAGATTAATTTGTTGTTTTCTGACTCGTTGGAATCATTAGTTGAATCACCTGTTTCAAGAAATAACTTTTCAATTTCTTGTGCTGTTAAATCCGGTTTTATGGAAAGTAATAACGCGACAATTGATGCAACAACCGGAGTTGATGCTGAAGTTCCCGCCCAGCCCATAAAAAGATTATCTCCTGATGTGGTGTACTGTGTGAGACCATAGCCGGTTGAATATATATCGACAGCTTTACCGTAATTACTGAAATCACATGTCTTATTTGATCTGTCAAGGGCACCGACAGTGATTGCGTTCGGAATAATAGCGGGATACATGTGATATGTACTTAAATCTTTGGAGTCATTGCCTGCTGCACATACTACAACAGTTCCCTGCTCTGTTGCATAATTGACTGCTTCTGTTAGTGAATTATTATCGGCGTTACTTTTATAAATGTATTTTAAACTCATATTTATAACTCTGCAGCCCTCGCTGACAGCAAGATAAATTGCAGAGATACAATACGTAATACTTGTGTTATTATTTTTATCTATTAATTCATAAGTATATAACTTAACATTGTCCATTGTGTTTAGAATGATTGTGCTTGAAACGGATGTTCCGTGTGTATATCTTTCTGTTGAATTTTCGCCCGATGTGTCTGTAAAAAATGAATATCTTCCTTTAATTCTGTCCTGAGTAAATTTATTTACAAATGCAATTGAATCGCATACAGCAACTTTCATTTCAGGAAGGTCAGGATATTCTTGATGCACAAGCTTTATAGCGTCATCAATATTACAGTTTGCCGTACTTGCGCATTGTGTTTTAAAATCAAAATCATCCTGCTCTTCATCATTATCATACTCCAAAAGAGCGTTTTCCTGAAAGCAATCGTAATCAACATAATTGACATATGAAAGAGAATTGTAATAATCATAAGCCTTTTTGGCTTCATTTTCACTGCTGTACTGCAGAACATAAAGTCCCTTTATTCCCATTGCCGTCTGAACTGCGTTTTGACAGTCAATCTCCTTATCTGCACTGACAATTAGTCTGCAATTAGCCGCCTTCTGTGTATTTTCCATTTTCTTAACCTCATCGGCAAACTGCACAGCCTCGTCTTTGCTGACATATTCACGGGTTAATTCTTTTGTACTGACTGATAAATCAGTGTTATTAAGAATTGCTATGCTGCAGCCGAATATAATTGTTGCCGACAGTAATATTGATATTATTTTTTTCATTATAATCACCCTCTTTATTGTATCAATAATATTTATTTTTGAAATACCTTTGTCCAAAGTGAGTAAAAAAAGAGAAAAAAAGAGTAAAAAAAGAGAAAAGCCGCTAAAATTAATACTTTAGCGACTTCTTGGAAGGGTACTATGAAAAAGATGTACAGGTTTCAAGTTGACTGGCAATTCAAAGTCGAAAAATTACTGCCTTTCTGACAGATACTCTTCAGAGCATTCAGAAAAACAGTTTTCTTATTCTGCCGTGAACTGCACCGTTCTTTTCGGTCCGCCCTTTAAGACGATGAGTATCTGCTCTGCTATTGCTTTAATGCATTCAATAATCTGACGCACTGCTTGATTATCACACTCAATCAGGTGATTTTTCAAAGCCTCGAACGCAGTAAAGATTTCATTGTTCCAGCGTTCACTTTGCTTTACGGAGGATTGCTTTACTGTAACACAGGTTCTTCGTTTCGGCACTTCTTTTTACCACTTACCGTAACTCATCCATTCTATTTCTACAAGCAAATATTTGCAATGATGCGTCTAATGTGGTAAAATAATTATATCGCAGCAGGCTACCTGCGCAACTAGGAGAATGCGGAAAGAAGGGATTTTTGGTATGGTTACATTTATTATCGGTTTGCTGTTGCTTGTGGGCGGCGGTGTGGCATACGGTGCACTGTGTAGCCGGATATTCCGTCCGGACGACAGGCAAACACCTGCGGTGCGTTTGCGAGACGGTGTAGATTTTGTCCCTATGAAAAAATGGAAAAACAGTCTGATTCAGCTTTTGAACATTGCGGGAACAGGTCCTATTCTTGGCCCGATACAGGGAATTTTATTCGGTCCGATCGCATTTATCACCATTCCGATTGGCTGTGTGATCGGTGGAGCGTTCCACGACTATATGAGCGGCATGATCTCCGTAAGGAACGACGGAGCGCAGATGCCGCAGCTGATCCGGCAGTTTCTGGGAAAGCACATTTATGCGGTCTACAACATCTTCGTGGGACTCCTAATGCTCCTGGTCGGAGCCGTGTTCATCTATACGCCGGGTGATTTGTTTGTTGTGCAGATTCTGGGCGCAGACAACGGAATCACCAATCCCGTGGTGTGGATTGTATACGGTGCAATCTTCCTGTATTATATTGTTGCAACACTGTTCCCGATTGATAAAATCATCGGAAAGGTATATCCGATTTTCGGCGCGGTGCTGGTGCTGTCGGCTATCGGGGTGTTCATCGGATTGTTTATCAAGGGCTACCCGCTAGACGAACTGTGGAGCATCGGCGTCCGGGGCGTTCATCCTCAGGGACTGCACTTTATTCCTGTGTTCTTTGTGACGGTTGCGTGCGGTATTGTTTCGGGCTTCCATTCCACGCAGTCCACATTGATTGCACGGACAATGGAGCATGAAAAGGAAGGTCGTATGACCTTCTACAACATGATGATTGCTGAGGGCTTTATCGCCATGATCTGGGCGGCTGCCGCCATGGGCGTGATGAATCTGGGACTGGCAAATGCAGATACTTCTGTGACGGAAGTAGTCGGAATCGTTGCAAAGAACCTGCTCGGTAAGGTGGGCGGAATCATCGCGATTGTCGGCGTCATTGTGTTGCCAATCACATCGGGAGACACGGCACTCCGCTCCCTGCGGCTGATGGCGGCGGACGCGCTGCACATTGACCAAGAGAAAAAGAAAAACCGCCTTACTGTGTCGCTGGTCATCTTTGCTCTTGTCGCAGCACTCCTGCTTTTCTCCAAGATGAATGCCGGCGGATTTAATGTGCTGTGGCGGTACTTCGCTTGGGCAAACCAGACGATTGCGGTATTTGCTTTTGCCATGATCGCAGTTTATATGATGCAAAATAAGCAGCCGTATGCCATGGCGTTGGTACCGGGTATGTTTTATATGTTTATAATTTCGAGCTTTATCTTAAACGCTGCCATCGGCTTTCATCTGCCGTGGACGGCAAGCTATATTCTAGCGGGAGTTCTGACGGTCGCCTACGGCGCAGCGATCGTGTTATACGGACAAAAAAGCACAAAGGAACTGAAAGCATAGAGGCGCAACCATCAACATCCTTGTGTAGCTTGCGAAATAACAGTAAAAATCGGCAAGGCATAAGTCTTGCCGATTTTTGGCGGAGACGGCGAGATTCGAACTCGCGGGGGATTGCTCCCTAACTGATTTCGAGTCTTATGGATCAATGGCTGCTTAGTGATTTTTGAAGGTGGTTTCGGGCGACTTTGTATTTGCCGAAAAGCTTGATATTTAAGGCTCTTTTGGCGGTTGCACCGCAGAAATCCCGATAAATAAGGAAAGTTCGAATAACGGCAGTTTCGCTGTTTTTGGAAAGAACAGGCACTATTTTGGAAAGAACTGCGGAAAGAACAGAATAAACACATCAACAACGGCAATACACAGGAAAGAACCGCACCGACTAAAATATTTACGAGGTGTATTGCTATGAATGAAACCGCAATCAACTGGGATTCGATTCCCGATATTATTACCAAAGACCAACTCTATCAAATTTGTCACATCAGCAAATCAACGGCTTTGTATCTGCTGCGAAGCGGAAAGATTCCGTGCGAATACACGGGCAAGAAAACCCGCTGTTACAAAATCAAAAAGGCGGATGTTATTACATATCTTGAAAAGAGAAAAGTATTTCCCGAATCCTATTCCGCACCGGCAGGTTGGTACAAGGGGAATTATACCGTCAAAATGAGCGCC
>CANQXE010000013.1 GCA_947627725.1 uncultured Clostridia bacterium
GATAAAATTTTTAATTAACCCCGATATTACAGCATTTGCTGACCCTGTATCGGGGTTATGTCTATATCGGAATAATTACCATTATTACGATATCGGTATAACGGCAATATTTTTAATCTCATGGGTATTGCATCAAGAACACTCCGTGAAAACGGAATGACAGAAGAAGCAACGGAAATGTGCACTCGCATCAGAGAATCCAACAGTTATAACTCAGCACTTTGCATTATCGGTGAGTATGTAAACATTACAGGCCCGGATGAAGATATGAGTAATGATGAAAATTTTATACAATCTATGTAAAATACAAATTTGAGGTAATATGATGAAACTTATAATTGGAATAACTATAGGAATTTTTATAGGAGTAATATTAGGTGTAATAACTTTAGCACTTTGTATTGGCGGCTCTCAAAAAGAAATGCCTAAAGTTAATTTGCAAAAAACAGAAAATTAAATACAGAGGTGATGTAAGTTATAAGAAGCTGTTAGTATGAACAGCTTTATGTCTTGGGTTGGTGGCAAAAAAGCACTTAGGGATATAATCGTTAATTCATTCCCCCTTTGCTATGAAAGATACATAGAAGTATTCGGCGGAGGCGGATGGGTGCTTTTCAGAAAACCACCAATGAATGATTTTGAAGTCTATAACGATATGAATTCACATTTAGTAAATTTATATCAATGTGTAAGAGAACATCCCTTTGAACTCAAAAATGAATTAGAATATGTTCTTAACTCACGTGAGGACTTTAATAAAACGCTCAAAATATTTGAACATCCGGAAAGTGTTGAAAATATTAAAAGAGCAGCATTATTTTATCAATTAATTAAATACAGTTATGCATCAAGTTTAGATTCATACGGATGCAGACCGCACTCATTGTGGTCGGACTTCCCTATTATCTATCAGGCATCAGCACGCCTCCAGCGAGTTATTATTGAAAATAAGGATTTTGAAAATCTTATTAAACAGTATGACAGGCCTGTGAGCTTTTTCTATTGTGACCCTCCCTACTTTGCAACTGAAAAATATTATTCAAATGTAGGATTCGGAAGAGCTGATCACGAAAGACTTTCAAATGTTTTACTAAACATAAAAGGAAAGTTTCTGTTGTCATATAACGATTGTAAAGAAATACGAGAATTATATAGAAAAGACGGTATATATATTCGTGAAGTTGAAAGGCTGAACAATATAAAACAGCGTTATGACGGCGGCAGTAAATATGCTGAACTACTGATTTCAAACTATGATACATACGAACGAGAAAAGGCACAAAAACAATTGTGCTTTTTTGATGATTATTTCAACTAAAAAGGAGGATGAAAAATGAGATTCAATATATATCAGATAGATATGGATTTAGATAACAAAGATCAAAAATTCAATTCTTTTGATAATCAGAAAATAGATCCTACGATTTATAAAAAAGTATTTAGCGGTTGTATAAATGAACTAAATACTTTGGAAGATGTATATACCAAATTCAATATTGATATACCAAGAAGTCACTACGGACACAGTTTATCAGTATCAGATATTGTTGAAGTTATTGATAGTGATTGTGTTAGAAGTGGCTTTTATTATTGTGATTCGGTAGGATTCAAAAAATTTTCAAATTTCGATGTCTCATTATGTCCTAAAGATTATGATACATATCGTGTCGTTGCAGTTGAGCCAAACAAACCTCCTTATGAAACTGAAATAAAAAGAGATTTGAGTTCATTGCAAACAATGGTCGGCGATGGTTTCATTGAGAACATGTATAATCAGGATGGAACAATATTTGTTGTCAATGATGAAGGAAAAATTAATGGAATGCAAGCTAATCGCAGAGTAGAATACGATATTATTGCAGGACCTTTTTTCATTATCAGAGATGACGGAGAAGATTATTCTTCTCTGAATGATAACGATATCGACAAATATATGAAAATGTTTGAAGTCCCAAATAACGATATTACTCAGGATGAAATAGATAGCCTTGTCAAATGTGATGTTATTGCCTTTGATAATGCTGATGATTTTTGGAACTTTTTAGAAGGGATGAATCAGTAATGGTAAAGTTTACTTTTGACACTGGAAATTTGGTAAAACATAATTATTTATCATTTCAGATTGATGCAGCTACTGCAATTTATACAATGTGCAAATTAATGGTTGATTCCGTTCCATTTCAGGATAAAAACCCTATTGTTTGTAATATGGCTGACAAATTATTCAGTCTTTTCCAAACGGATTGCGACTACTCTATTGATATCAGAGATTTTGAACTTGACCTAATCAGCAATGAAGTTGAAGTGACATTCGATGATATTATACAATCACTCGAAAGAAGAAGCGGAATCACCGATTATTTATATCATTATATTGATTGCGAAATCAATGATAATGATGCAAAGAAAAAAATTAAAATATTCGAAAACATAAACAAAATGCAGAATGAATTTAATCAGCTTGATTACACTTTTTCTGCATTCGACGGAGGTATCAAATATATGAATATTAAATCTAAAATCAATACAATTATTGATGATAACAGAAAATTAAAGGCATATGCAACTGTAACTCTTGATAATCAATTTGTAATTAACGGAGTTAAGGTGCTTGAAAATAAAAACGGCAGTTTTTTTGTTTCAATGCCTCAAATTAAAAATTCGGAAGGAAAATATCAGGACATCTGCTATCCTAAAAATTCTGATTTACGAAATTCAATTGCCGAATCAGTTATAAGCGAATACAATGCCGAACTTCAATTAAGAAATGAAAATATACAGTCTGACGAAATTGAAGAACAAAACGACAGTTTTGAACCGAGCATGTAAAGTAATCTGATTCTAATATAGTATAAACATATTCAAAAGGATTCAACATTTATAATGAAACCAAATATCAATTTTAACATTGAAATAACCTATAAAGGCGGTGATAGTTTTGTCTGAATATATTCCTTTTTACACTCATTCTCTTGACAATGCAAGACATTGCTGTGAAGTTGAAAAATGGCGTGCAAGTCATAAAGCAAATATTGATTGTACAAAAGCCATAGAAAATGCTATTGCTGATAATTTCAAGGATAACCATTTTAATTCTGACTGTGTAAAATCAATTATTGAAGAATTTGGCTTTGATCGTGTTAATTTTATTCTTCGATACAATCTAAAGAATGCACAACATGATGCAAGATTTTCCGAAGAAAACAGAGAATGGGGCGAATCCTTATATGCTCCCGAAAGCAATATGCGCCGTGATTATATAATTAATTCACACCCAGTATTGCTTAATAACTTTACCGATAGAATCAGAAATGAATGGGACAAGTTAAATCTCTGGAATGCTTCACACTGTATTGATAAGACGAGCGCTAATCTTGAAGGTAAAATCCTTGTTATCAGTCCTTCAAGGCTCTATGACGAATACAAAACACCCGACGACCAATTATTCAAAGCAACCGGAGGTTTCGGCTGTTCTCCTACTGCAATCGGAAGATCTGTTTACGGATATTTTCTAAAAGACGGAGAAGAAACCAGTTGGGATCGTTCAGCATTTATCGGTATATTAAAGGATGAGTTTGTACCCGATTGGGTAAAAGAAAAGTATGATTTATCAAATCATACACTTAAATCTGTTGAAATACCAAGTGAAGATGAAAGTATTTCAGCCTCTATGTGAAATAGTCTGGACTTTCTAAACAATTCGGATATACTGTGTGATTGAAGGGAGAGAATAAAATGAAGAAAGTCATAATATTTATAAGTACAGTCACTTTAATAATTGCAATATGTTTTTCAGGATGTTATAAATCCTTATATCAATATATTAATGATCCTGTACCTAGTGATGAAATATTTGTTTATAAATCGACACAGGAATATTCAACCAAAGAAAGTTTATCAGAATCCATAACAGAAATCGAAACAACAAAGCCCGAAACTACTACAAACAAAAATAGCAATTCGGACATAACTGCAAAGCCCACTGAACAAAAATCAGCAGGTCGGACCACAACGAAAAAGCAGTCTGAAACAAACGCAAAAAAGGATTATACGCAGACAACTGCAACAAATCATGAAACCACAAAGATTGCTGCAACTACCAAAAAGGAAACTACAACCAAAAAGCAGATAACTACCGAAAAGCCATTTGATGTCGGCTATTGGGTATCTTACGCAAAGGATTATGCAAGGAGCGTAGGACTTGAGGTGAACAGTTCAGCGAGTGATTGTTGGGATAATCCTATTTCTGCAAATTCTAAATGTGTAAATCTGAAAAGGGATATTCAAAGCAGAATTAACCGGTATTCCAAAGACGAAGATATTACACAAATATGGGTATGGGCTGAAAAAACTTCGGCAGACTCATATAATATTTATATAGGCTACGCCTAAAAACAATGAAATATTTAATTATTAAGCACATCGAAAATTCGGTGTGCTTTTTTTATTGGAGGTATCTATGAAAACAAAAATGAAACGCAGTTTATCACTGTTTTTAGCGGTAATCTTATGTCTTTCATCCTTTATGGGAATAGGCATAACTGCATTTGCCGCCGAAAAAAGAGATGTCTATCTTATTGATTTGCCACGAGGCAAAGAGCCGAACAAAAGCGGTTGGGGGCATCCTGCACTTGAATTGATGAATGGATGGAGTACATTCGACACGGATTATGTAACTGTTAAAGCTCTCGGAGATTATGAGGGTAACAGCTGTTACTGTATTGAGCCGGGCGTTCCGCTTTACACAGGAGATTCCCTTTCAAAAGAGGCGGAAGATTTCTGGGATAATTATCCGACCAAGTATAATAAAAGTATTGTGCCTGATGATATTAAAATCTTTATCGGCAGAATTATGCAGTACGGTTATACAGGCAAAAACAGCGTGGATTGGATTTCTACCAATTCGTCAGGTGCAGATGATTGTGCAAATCATCTTGCTACACAGCTTTTAATTTGGGAAACCGTTATCGGTGAGCGTGACGAGAACTTCAGCAAAATCAATGCTCACGATTACGGTAAGAAAAATATCAAGGAAATCATACAGAGCAATCATCCACTTAAAAGCAAGGTTTTTGCACACTATGACAGAATTGAAGAATCAGTTAAAAACCATACAAAAACGCCGAGCTTTACTGCCAAGAGCAAAGCAAAGGCTAAAACCATTGAACTGAAATGGAACGGTAAAAATTACAGTGCAGATTTAACAGATTCAAATAAGGTGTTGGCTAACTATGATTTCTCTGCAAGCGGTCTTACCTTTAAGAAATCAGGCAATGTTTTAACTGTTACCGCAGAGAAAGCCCCTAAAGATGAAGTGCTTGTTACGGCAGACAAGAAAAACGGCAGCCGTAAGGGTGTTATTACTTGGACAGATGAGAAAATCGGTCCGCAGACAGGACAGCTGCAGGATATTGTAACCTATGGCGCAGATGTAAGCGACCCTGTTAAAGCATATTTCAATATCAAGGTAAGCACAGGTAATTGTGAAATTCTGAAAACAAGTGAAGATGGTAAAGTTGATAATATCAAGTTCAATTTCAAGGGTAACGGAATTGATAAAGATGTTGTTACTGACAGCAAGGGCAGAATCTTTATTGATAATATCCCTGCAGGAGTATATACAGTAACCGAATATCCGATTGACAGATATGTCACACCAAAATCGCAGACAGTAACGATTATCGGCGGTCAGACTTCAACAGTTCATTTCAGTAATATATTGAAGAAATTCAGAGTTAAAGTAGTTAAGTCTGATATTGAAAAAGGCAAGGCACAGGGTGATGCCAAGCTCAGCGGTGCGAAGTATGGCATCTACAAAGGCGAACAGCTCATTGACACCTATACAACGGATTCAAACGCATCATTCACAACAGATTATTATGTTTGTGATAAAGATTGGACAATACGTGAGATTGAATCAAGCGAAGGCTATCTCGTTAATGATGAGATTTACAAGGTCGGTGCTGAACCGAAACAGTATACCGTTGAACTGAATAATATAAATCTTGATGTAGTTGAACAGGTTAAAAAGGGTAAAATTGCAATTATTAAGCATACCGATGACGGCTCAACTCAGATTGAAACACCTGAAAAGGGCGCAGAATTTCAGATATATTTGAAATCCGCAGGCTCATTTGTAAATGCAGATAAAGATGAAAAAGATACCATTGTTTGTGATGAGGATGGATTTGCAAGCACAAAGTTACTGCCCTACGGTGTTTACACCGTTCATCAAACGAAAGGTTGGGATGGCAGAGAAAAGATTAAGGACTTTGATGTGTATATTAACTCTGACGGCAAAACCTATAAATTTCTAATTAACAATGCTAACTTTGAAAGTTATATTAAAGTCGTTAAGCTCGACAAGGAAACAGGTAAGCAGATTGCTTATGAGGGTGTAGGATTTGAGATTTACGATGCAGACGGACACCGTGTAAATATGCAGTTCACTTATCCCGAAGTAACAACAATCCACACATTCTATACCAATTCAGAGGGATATTTAATTACACCCGAAAAACTGCCGTATGGTGATTACACGCTGAAAGAGGTGCAGGCTCCTTACGGCTATGTGCTTGATTCTACACCTATTCCGTTTTCCGTAACACAGGAAAACAGTTCAACAGACACAGGCGTAACCGTTGTAAAGGTCAAGGCGAGAGATATTGCACAGAAAGGTATAATTGAAATCACAAAAGAGGGTGAGATTTTCTCATCTGTTTCTGAAAATGACGGTATCTATACCCCTGTTTATGAAAACGGAAACCTTGCAAATGCAGTATTTCAGATTTATGCAGCAGAAGATATTGTTACGCTTGACGGAACAGTAAGAGCAGTTAAGGGTGAACTTGTTGACGAAATTACAACAACAGAAAATGGTGCAAAATCAAAAGAACTCTATCTCGGAAAATATACCGTGATTGAAAAAACAGCTCCCGACACATTCGTCAATGCGAATGAGCAGTACGATGTTGAACTCACCTATGCCGGACAGGATATTAAGGTGACATCAACTGCACTTTCCGTATTCAATGAAAGACAGAAAGTATCCGTTTCACTTTTGAAGGAATTATCACAGGATGAGCGTTTCAAAATCGGAATGAATGATGAAATTTTATCTGTTCAGTTTGGTATTTATGCAAATGAAGATATAACTGCCGCTGATGGAACAGCTATTCCAAAAGATGCGTTAATAACTTATGGAAACTGTGATGAAAACGGCAAGCTCATATTCAACTGTGATTTGTCAATCGGCTGCAAGTTCTACGCAAAAGAAATCGCAACCGATAACCACTATATCCTCTCTGATAAAAAGTATGAATTTACAACCGAATACCAGGGACAGGATATTGAAACCATCAACATTGACTTAAACAATGGTGAGTCGATTATTAATGATTTTATCTACGGCACAATCAGAGGCTTAAAGATTGACCGTGAAACCGAAAAGACAATCAAAGGTGCTTTATTCGGTTTATTCAAAGCTGATGAAACTGAATTTACAGAGGATAATGCAATTCTTACTGCATTAACTGACAAAGACGGCATATTCACTTTTGAAAATATCCCTTATGGTAATTGGATTGTAAAGGAATTACAGCCTGCTGAAAATTATCTCCCAAGTGATGATATTTATCATATTACCGTAACCGACAATGAACAGATAATTGAAATTACGGCAGTAAATGACCATATTCCTGAACTCAAAACAACGGCTTCCGTTGATTGTGAAAAAGAAGCAACAGCAAAAGGTGAAATTACCATTGAAGATGTTGTTGAATACAAGCATCTTGTTCCCGGTAAAGAATACAAAATTGTCGGTACGCTTATGGACAAATCCACAGGAAAGGCATTTGAGATTGACGGAAAGCCTGTTACCAGCGAGGTAGTGTTTACACCTGAAAAATCAAGCGGCAAGGTTACTGTTTCATTTACCTTTGATTCAAGTGCAATCAAGGAAACTACAGAACTTGTAGTTTTTGAAACACTCTATCGTGATAATGTTGAAATTGCAGTACACGCCGACATTTATGACGAGGGACAAACAGTTAAACTCAATATTCCAGCACCCGAAAAACCGTCTACGCCGAAAACAGGCGATGATAGAAACTACAGTGTTTGGATTGGACTTGGTGCTATTGCAATCGGTGGTGCAATATCTGCAATAATCCTCAAAATTAAGTCAAAGAAAGACGAGGAAGAGGATTAATGAAAAAAGTCTACATTTGTTCCCCTCTTGCCGGAAATGTAGTTGATAATTTAAAAAACGCGATACGATTCGGTGAATTTGCTTTGACAGATCAAAATGCAGCTCCAATCGTACCGCATTTTTATACTTTAATGTTAAATGATGATAATCCTGTTCAGCGTGAACTTGGAATAAGGGCAGGAATGAGTCTGATATGGCTTATAGATGAATTATGGGTATTTGGAGATGAAAGGACCTCCGGCATGACAGCTGAAATAGATAGAGCAAAACATCTCAATATACCTATCAGATATTTTACAGGCGAAAAGGTTAATAAAATTTTGAAAGAATCTGGAGGTAATATAGATTGACGAAAAAGTTAACTAAATTCAACAAAAAGCAGTGGCTGATATTTGCCGCTGCTCTTGTTTTAATCATTGCATTTTCAGCAACGACGGTTTATGCTGCAGGAGATGTGGCAAGTGCAATCGAGGGCACTTGGAATACAGCCAAATCACAGATAAAAACTGTTGTAAATAATGTTGTATTCCCTGTTATAGATATGGTTCTTGCTATCCTTTTCTTTGTGAAACTGGGTACAAGTTATTTTGAATATAAGAAGCATGGACAGTTTGAATTAACAGCTCCTGCAATTCTGTTTGCTTGTCTTATTTTCACAATAACGGCTCCTATGTATATCTGGGGAATTGTTGGTATGTAAACGATATTGAATAATACATCAACATAATAGAATATGATTATTGCGATTAAAATATTATGCATTAAAATGGATATAAAAGATAAGGAGAATTTGTATGGAAAACTTTTTAGATATTCTTTATGAAATGCAAAATCAATCTATTGCACCTGATGAAATCAATACCGATTCTAAAACTGCCGGATTGCTTGAACAAAAAGATAAACTTGAAAGCAGTTTCGCCAACATTCTCCTCAAAGGTCAAGAAATACCTTTTGACAATTTTATGGATTCACTTGATAAATGTAATGATGATTTAAGAAGAATAGCATTTAAAAATGGCTTCACACTGGGATTAACACTTATCAAAGATTCCATAAAATATTCCCAAAACAAGAGTGATAATACGATAATCAAATTTATAGAAGGTATGCAATAGATTGTTTTATATATTAGGATGGTTAGAAATCTAACCATCCTTTTAATTTTGGAGGTGGTTGAAATTTTTGATTGGCTTGGCGATATCGTATCAGGACTCGGTGATGCAATAGGTAACGCCTTTGGAAGTATTTCGGATAAACTGATTGACGGAATATTAAACAGAATTATTCAGTGGATATTTACAGTTATCTATGACGGAATCGCTGAATTTTTTACAATGATAAGCCGACTCGGAGTTGAAATATTTGAACTCGACTGGGTGAATGCAGTCGTTAAGTTGTTTTCTCTGTTTGGCTGGACTTTGTTTGTTGTCGGGCTTGTAGTATCAGCTTTTGACTTGGCTATTGAATATCAGAACGGCAGAGCAAGTATACACGGTACTGCGATGAACTGGATTAAAGGTTTTATGGCGGTTTCGCTGTTTACCATAACACCAATTGAGTTATATAAATTCTGCGTTACATTGCAGAATACTTTATCGAAAGATTTAACAAGAATCTTTGCATCGCAGCAAGGAACAACACTCGGCGAGGTTGCGTTGAAAACCTTACAATTTGCATTTTTTAAAGATGGTGCAATAGTACAAGCCGGACTGTTTGAACTTGTGGCAATAATCGCACTCGGTTATTGTACCGTAAAAATCTTCTTTGACAACATCAAACGAGGTGGAATACTGCTTGTTCAGATTGCAGTCGGCAGTCTATATATGTTTTCCATTCCGAGAGGCTACGGAGAAGGATTTACACAATGGATGAAACAAGTAATTGCTTTATGTTTGACTGCATTTTTACAGACAACTTTGCTCTTTCTCGGATTGCTTACTTGGACAGACAACATGCTCCTTGCAATCGGAATTATGATGGCAGCATCGGAAGTGCCGAGAATCGCAGAGAGATTCGGTCTTGATACAAGTGTTAAGTTTAATATGATGAGTGCAGTTCACATGACTTCTACTGCCGTTAATCTTGCAAAGAATATTGCAAAGTAGGTGAATATATGGCAGATTTAACAAGAGATGAACTTGTTATTGGCGATATGGAAGTCAATGATGATTGTTCAGGAGTATCATCATACATCGAAACTTGGTTTGATGTTGACAAAAAGTTCGGAACAAATATAAATGACGATTGTGACTCGTGGGTGAATTTCTACGCCGAATATTTTCCCGATAGTGATGAACTTAAATGCGAATACTTTGTTGACACACCATATGACAATAAGTGTTACGCATATATTCCGACCGAAAATGAAAAAAGTCTCATAATTTCTCTAATGGAAGAATTTTGCCAAAAAGAAGAAAATATGAGCATTCGTAAATTTATTGAATTATCTGATCAGGAAATTGAACTGACTATGTAAATATTAGTGTTGACAATTTAAAATATTGATTATATAATATAAATGAACAAGGAGTTATCCAATAGACGGTTAGCCCCAATGTTGGTTAAAAAAGATTAATCCTTAAGTTGGTAGCTTGGCGGTTAATCTTTTTTTATTATTATAACAATTGCGAGAATAAGTACGAGAGTAATTATAGTTGCATATTCCATAATATCGCCCTCCTCAGATAAATCTCAAGAGGGTTAAAAGATACACCCTCTCAGAAAGAAAGGGCTAACCGCCTATGTCTTTTAGGATAACTCCATGCCGGATAATTCCTAAGACCGAAGTCCTGAATATATTATATATACTATTACTACAAATTGCAACAAGAATTTACAACACCTATCAACTCCGATAGGTGTTATTTTTTTACCCAAACAGGAGGAAAAAGTGAACAAACAATTTATCTATCCGCAGAATATGAGAGCATCTGCTACGCTGTGGCTTTGGAGTCTGAAAGACTTTGCCATCATTGTAGTCGGTGCTCTTTTTTCTGCAATGGTGCTTGCCACCACACGAATCTTAATCCCTGCGGTGCTTACCGCGACCTTTGCATTTTTGAGTATCCGCAATGATGAAACTACAATACTTGACTTCATTAAATATGCAGTCAGGTATTTCATATCCACACAGCAGTATTTTGAGTGGGGATTGAAAAGCAAACCCTTAACAAAGCAGAAAAAGGAGGTGCGTAATGATTCCGCCGTCAATTCGCACACAAACGCAAATAAAGAGGCAGCTTTATTGCCTGCGACCAACAACAAGAAAGAAGGTGAATAATATTTATGTTCGGATTCAGCAAAAAGAAGAATAAGAATACCGTTCAGGACCTTATTGGTATTGAAACATTTACAAAACGAGGACTTAAAACCAAGTACGGCGAGCTTGTGTACTTTATGATAAGTCCTACCAATATATCCGTGCTGTCAAACGAGAATATTCAGACAAAGATTTGGCACTTAATGCAGGTTCTGTCTGCACAGCCGAATATTGAAATCACTTGTATTGACTCGTGCGAGAGATTCGATGACAATAAAACATTTATGGTAGACAGACTCGGTGATGAAGAAAATCCAAGTGTAAAGGATTGTCTTGCAAAAGATATTGATTATCTTGATAACATACAGATTGAAATGTCAACTGCAAGACAGTTTATGTTTTCCGTGCGTTTCAGAAAAGAAAAGGAAGAACAGATTTTTAATCAGGTAAACAAGGTTGAAAAGGCTATTGCAGAACAGGGCTTTGAGGTGAAAAGAGCAAAGAAAGATGATATAAAAAGATTTCTTGCAATATACTTTGGTGCATCCATGCAGGGTGAATTAATCCCGGATGTAGACGGAGGTGACTGCTTTGAAGAAGAAATCAAAAAGGCGGTGGCTTAATTTTATGATTACAATTTGCTTTATTATCTTCGCAGTAGTCCTCTGCTATCTGATATATAACTTTAATATTGATTCACAGGATCAGAAACAGTTTGACGATATGGCACAGACAATTACTATTGAAGAAGATAATGATGACAGTAACGATAGTGACAGCGGAATAACCGATTTAATAAACAGGAATTCCGATTGTATCGGCTGGCTAAGAATCAGCGGAACAAAGATTGATTATCCTGTTATGCAGACAAAGGATAATCCGCAGTATTATCTGCGCCGTGATTTCAATAAGCAGTATTCCTATTTAGGTACACCGTTTATGGACTCAAGGTGTGATGCAAACTACGATAACAACCTTATCGTTTACGGACACAATATGAAAGACGGAAAAATGTTTGCAGACCTTTTGAAATACAGAGAACATTCCTATTTTAAAGAGCATAACATCATTCATTTTATTACGCCGAACGGTGTTCAGGAATATGAAGTTATTGCAGTCAGCAAAGTCAAAAATGATGATGAATGGTACGGCTATACCTGTCAGACCGATAAGGAATCATTCAGCAATTTAATATCCCATATCAAAAATAAATCCCTTTACTTTACAGAAGAATCTGTTGAGTATGGGGATCATTTTTTAACTCTTTCCACTTGTGAGTATTCACAGACAAACGGAAGATTAATCGTTATAGCGAAAAGGAGTGACACGAATGTTTAAGAAGAAAAAACAGATTGAACTGACAGAAACACAAAAAGAAGAAATCCGCATTAAAGATTTCTTTGACCGTATTCTGCCGAGTACAATAAAATTTTCAACAGATCATTATATCATCGGTGACAGTTACCGATGTGTATGGGCAATCAAGGAATATCCGCCCACTACGGAAGAACTTGCTTTGTTCTCACAGCTTGCCGACAGAAACAATTTAACTGTCCGCTTGTATTCAAGGCTTGTTGATGCACTTGAACAGCGAAAGATTATACAGAATGCTACAAGACGAAACAAACTGAGCACAGGCAGCAACGATGCCGTTGAGAATATTACTGCCGAAGGCAACTTACAGGATGTTGTTACTCTCATTGCAGAACTGCGAAAGAACAAAGAGCCGTTGCTCCATTGTGCAGTATATCTTGAACTGAAAGCAGAATCCATGGAAAAACTTCGTGAATTGCAGGCAGATATAAATATGGAGCTTACACGTTCAAAGATGTCGGTTGACCGCTTGACCTTGCGGCAGAAAGAAGGCTTTTTGTCTGTTCTGCCGTGCGGTGCGAATATGTTCAAGGAACAGTTTGAACGAGTGCTCCCGGCAAGCTCGGTTGCAAACCTTTATCCGTTTAACTATTCAGGCAAGACCGATCCGAAAGGCTTTTTTATCGGCAGGGATAAGTACGGAACAAATATCCTTGTTGACTTTGACCGCAGAGCCGATGACAAGACAAATGCAAACTGCTTGATACTCGGCAACTCAGGTCAAGGCAAGTCATTCCTTATGAAGTTAATCCTTACAAATCTTCGTGAATCAGGAAAACGAATAATATCGCTTGATCCTGAAGCCGAATATGAAGAATTAACCAAAGCACTCGGCGGCTGTTATATTGACTTTATGAGCGGTGAATATATCATTAATCCTTTAGAACCTAAATCCTTTGGAGAGGCAGATAAGGAATACGATCAATTCACTCCCGAAGCCTTCCGCAAAATAACAAGATTAAGTCAGCATATTGCATATTTAAAAGACTTTTTCAGAGCATACAAGGAATTCAACGATGAACAGCTTGATACCCTTGAAATTATCCTCACCAAGTTATACAAGAACTTCGGTATTACCGACTACACAGATTATGATAAACTGAGCAAAACAGACTATCCGATTATGTCAGACCTTTATGAATTGCTTGAAAAGGAATACAAAGGCTATCAGCATAATCAGAAGAATATCTACAGAGAAAAAACATTACAGGAATTATGTCTCGGATTGCACTCCATGTGTATCGGAACAGAAAGTAAATATTTCAACGGACACACAAATATCGTTGACGATAAATTCCTCTGTTTTGGTGTTAAAGGACTTATGGATACCAATCGCAGACTCAAGGATGCAATGCTTTTCAATGTGTTATCGTATATGACAAACGAACTGCTCGGCAAGGGCAACGCCGTTGCAGCTATTGATGAATTGTATTTATTCTTAACCAATATGACTGCGATTGAGTATATCCGAAACGCATCCAAGCGTGTTCGTAAAAAGGAAAGCTCGGTTATTCTTGCATCACAGAATATTGACGATTTCTTGATTGATGGTGTAAAGGAATACACAAAGCCGTTATTCTCAATTCCGACACATCAGTTTTTATTCAATGCCGGCAATATCGAACCGAAAGTATATATTGATACCATGCAGCTTGAACCATCAGAATTTGAACTGATCAAGTATCCCGAAAGGGGCACTTGTCTTTACAGATGTGGAAACGAAAGATATCTGCTCCAAGTTATTGCTCCCGAATTCAAGCAGAAAATGTTTGGTAAAGCTGGTGGAAGATAGTAATATGCTTGACTTTCTTTTTATAAAAGTTTATCATATCAATTGATAATATATTAAGAGGTAAATATATGGAAAATTTCATAAATGAACTTAAAACTAATGCGTGTTCTAAGACGGACTATGAAAGAAAAAAAAGCGACAATTCCAATAATATGCAAGAAATTGACTTTTTTTGTAATGAATTGAAAAATTCTATTATGCAATATAGCTTATCAGAAAGTAAAAAAGGCAATTATGTAATAAATGATAATATTCGATATTTGTGTTTAAGAATTATAATTCATTCTCAGTTTGATTTATTTGGAAATTCAATTCAAACAAATAATATTTCTACGGATTATAAAATCATATCAATTAAAGAATCTAACTTTGGTTTAGATAATGAAATGTCTTGGGATTATCACGAATACAAAAAAATTGCTCCATTTGGAAAAAATATTTTTTCTGATCCATTATTTCCTTTATGTGCAACTATTAGGACTTATACAGTAGACCATGCTACTAAAATTCAAAAGTTTTTTGGTAAACATAATATAATCAAAGGACAACAACTTATATCAAATGATGAAATAGTTTTTAAAATGAAAGATTTTTTTGTTGAATCTTTTGGTACTGATGTTGACTATAAAACGAATTTCCAAGCTATATTTAGGTATGGTAAAGACTATGTTCATGCTTATAGGCTTCATGATATTAAAATCTTTTTTTAATCATTATAGAAACTTAATTGTAAGACCTTGCATTAGCAGGTCTTATTTTTTCAAAGAAGGTGAAAATATATGAATGCAGAAGTTGCCACCGCGAAAGCAGCCGTTGCAGTTGCATCGGATAAGCGAGGGCGAGTTGCTATTGCGACAATTTTATGTTCAATAATAATGCTGTTCTTTCTGCCTTTGATTGTGTATATGGGCGTTATGAGTAATCTCGGTGAAATGGAGATTGATACCGTTCAGGTACAGCAGATGATAGTACAGAATATGTCAGCAGAAGAAAAGGCAAAACTCCAGCACCTTGAAGATGTTATGATTGGAATCGGCAAGGAATTTCAGAAAAGAAAACTGAATAACTACACTATCAAAAAGGCACAGGCGTTATACGCTTGTGCCCTTTATAATATAGAGAAAACCGATGCCGACTTCATAACAAAGTATACAGACTGTTTTGAGCAAGCAGAAACAGACGAAGATTTGAGAAACGCAGTTTTTTCTGTCTTTGGTGTGCAGATCAATGCCGATGAGTGGGGTAACCTTATGAGCGTTATCAAAAATACAGTGATTGACATTGATTTATCCGATACCGATAAGAACAATCTTGATTTAGTCAAGTGGGCGGAATTTGCCTATAACAACCACTGGGGATATGTGTGGGGTTCACACGGTCAGGTGCTGACAGAAAAGGAACTGAACAGGCTTAAAGGTGTGTTCGGCTCTCATGTAACGGACAAGGAAGCATATATCCGTGAGCATTGGTTCGGCAGAAGAACATCGGACTGCGTAGGTCTGATTAAAGGCTATGGCTGGTATAACGAGGAATCAGGAACGATTAAATACGGAACAAACGGAATGCAGGATGTTACAGCAGACGGAATGTTTGCTGCTGCAACAGAAAAAGGAACAATCGGTACAATGCCCGATATTCCCGGTCTTGCAGTATGGCATCAGGGACATATCGGTGTGTATATCGGAAACGGATATGTTATCCATGCGGCCAACACCTATGACGGCGTTATCAAAACACCGATAACCTCAAGCGGTTGGACACACTGGCTGAAAGTTCCGTATATCAACTATATTGAAGAAAGCGAGGAAAAAGGATGATTACAGATATTTCAAAAGAACGGCAGACAGAAATTCTTGGAAAAGCACTTGATTGGTTTTCGGAACATTATGATTTTGAAGAACTGTATGAAATATTGACAGACAAACTCACGATGACCGATGATGAAATAGATTTTTATGGCTTTGAATTATCAGACTTTAATCTAAAATCAGGAGCATCAATGGTTCATCTCCATGAGGAAAACGATGACTGTTATTTATATCTCAGTAAATCTATTGATTTATTCAGAATGGCTATTGCGTATCAGTATGATATAAAGAATAAAATAGCTGACTTAAAACTCGAAAGTTTTGCAAGTGCATTTGAAAACGCAAGTGTTACAAATCATCTTGCTTATTCTGTTGTCAGCCGAAATCTATCTGAATATGATGATGTTTTAAATTTGTACCAACTTGATTTTGAAAACAACACTTTGAGCGTTTGCAATAAAAACAGCGGTGAGTGGAGCAGTTTCCATCTATGTGATATTGGTGAAGCCATTGATGAGGCAACATTCAATGATAAATTACCTATAGAAGATAAACACAGTATTTTTATACAGCAGCTCATCGGAAAGGAAATAACCGAAACCGATGAAGAAGAAAGCGAAAGTCCCTCAATGCGTATGTAACATTATATATAATAACCCAAAGGCAGACAATCTGTCAGCCTTATTTTTTGGGGAGGTGACAATTAAATGGAAAATAAAACAACACAAGATATTTTGGAAAAATATCCATCACTGAAAAATTTTATTGAAAGAATGTCGGAGGTTGCAGAGGATATACTCTCAAAAGCAGTTGCTCGGTCAAGCGATGAAAACAGAGAATTCAAGGTTGATATTGATAAATACAATATCCCCGGTGAACCGATTATCAGTTCTGCTCTGCTTGACAGTATGCTGACAGACAGCGGAATGGTTGAGGATACAATCCTGCACGATGACAGTATTGAACTGTGTTTAACTGAACAGGCATTAAAAACCCGACACAGAGAATGCTATGATGCAAATTGTGCAATAGATTTAGAAATTATCTGTGCCAAGCACGCACTTTGGATTTATGACGAAGAAGGCGGCGAGTGTGCAGACTTTTCAAATTGCCTGCTTGAAAATGTTAATTTATCAAACTGTAATTTATGTGGTGCTGATTTCAGCGGTGCAGTTTTTATCAATTGCAATCTTGACGATGCATCAATGTGCGATACAGATTTCAAAGAATCAAAATTCAAACAGTGCAGTTTAAGACACTTTACGGCAGAGGAATCTGACTTTACAGGTTCGGATTTTTATAACTGTGATTTAAGAGGTGCTTGCTTCACACACAGCAATTATACAAACGGCAAAATGACTGACTGCAATTTTCATGAAGCAAGTTTTATGAACTGCTGTCTTGAATCATGGATTACTACAGACTGCAATCTTAAAATTGCAGATATGAGGAATGTCAGTTATGAAGAATCGGAATGGCTTGAAGATAATAATGAATGTATGTCTATGGGAGGTATGTAAATGAAAAAAGTATCTGTAACCGTTCAGTATGACGAGGAAAAGCTCTCAACAATTAAAATCTGTATGGAGAAAAAAGGACTGAACATCAATGATGAAATCATTAAATTTATTGACAGTCAGTATACAAAGCAAGTCCCTGCTCAGGTCAGGGACTTTTTTAACATGAAGGCTGAATCCGAAAGAAAGATTATATCAAAAACCAATACACAGCCGAAAGGAGATAAAAAATGAGTAATGACGGTGTGGAATTTGTAAAAGCAAAACTCCTTGCTGACGGCTGGCAATGGAAAATTTATGATGACGGTTCCGGGCATCTTGAAAATGCCGAAGGCAAATCCTATTTCAGTTTTGATTATGTCACTCAGGAATATGTTGACCTGAATAGGAAATGGCGGTTTATGTCATATTATCCCGACTCAACTCCAATGGATATGTTCATGGCTGAAATGGAAATGGATATTGTGAAATCGGGTATAGCTGAGTACAGTAATGCGTTTCAGAGAATTATTGATTTACAAAACAGGCTTTATCATTTTGACAGATACAGCTTCTCTCCGTCATTCAGAGATTATATGAATGTGTATAATCACATAGATGAAATGTATTCCGTTTTACTTGAATACGAAAAAGCTGCAAAAATTGAAAACGAACTTGATTTGAGTATGGTAAATAAGCTCGGCGAATTCTATTCCAATTATGCAATCTGTAATTTATTAACCGACAGCCATATCGGAATACTGATTGATGCAGTAGAAATAGAACGGGATTGGGGGCAAGATGTTCCTGCAAAAGTTTATAATATCTATGAATTAATTTGTTTGGAACAAGGTGAAAATGAAGCACCAACAATGCAAATGTGAGGTGTAAGTATGAACTACAAAGATTTTACAATCATAACCTTTACATCAAATAACATTCAAAAGTGTAATAAACGATATAATGGTTTTAACTGTTCCATCTATTCAAAGTATGATAAAAAGTGTAATACTCCTTTGGATTGCTTTGATATTGTTGTCGGCTATGACATAAAGGGAAACAAATACAACGAAATAATATTATTCGTTCATTCGTATATAGATAATAACTATGATGAGTTAATTGAACTTGAAAACAGTTATTTTTGTAACAATACATTATCGTAGTTATAACTTACACTTTTGCACAAAGGATTGAAAAATAAAAAATTGATGATTGAATTAAACGGAGGGTTAACTATGAATGGAAATAAATGATATGAAAGAATTAATTGAAAAAATTATAAATTACTGTTATAAATCAGACGAAGAAATATATTGGATTCCGTTTGAAAGAATATTTGATAACAGTGAATTTGACGAAAATATTGTTAACAGTATAAAAGATAATCTTAATGAACACAAAGATGTTAAAATTTGTGATACATGGGATTATTGTTTCTTTGTACAAGTACATAGATTTTGTGAACAGGAGGAAGAAAGTGAACGGTAATTTCTATCAAATGCCTAATAATATATTTTCTTTCAATCTAAACAAATATGAAATTGCAGTATACTCATATCTTGTTTGCTGTGCCGGAAGGAAAAAAGAATGCTGGCCCAGTCTAACAACAATATCAAGAGTGCTTGGAATTTCAAGAGGATCAGCAGTAAAGGCTATCGACAGGTTAGTCCAGCTAAGACTTGTAGATCGTATACAGGTTATGAAGGAAAATAAAAACGGAATGATGGTTATGAGAAATAACCATTATCTGATTCTCCCATTCGATGACGCATGGGAATTTTTTATTAATAACGGCGTTTACCACTAACAATATGTTGGTTACATAGTGAACGGTAATAAATAAACAAAATGAATAAAACAAATTTAAAACCCTTCTGTCCGCCGATTTAAGAGAACTTAAAATGAGGTTGAGCAAGGGATACCATTTAAAAATAAAAATCGATTATAGAGGAAAATTGAGCCAAAAATACGGCACTTCTTCTCCAAAATGAAGGGAGTTGACAAAGTGAGAAATGATATGGCATTTTTCAGAACCGAAAAAGGAAAAATAGCATACAGCAAACACTGTTTGCGTTGCATTAACAAGTGTAAACAGAGTTTCAGGGTAGAACTGATTTCATGTCCAAAATACAAAAGATATGAAAAAATCAGAAAAAAAGAATAGAACTCTTCAGGTTCTGGTTCTGTGCAGGAATAAGGAACTGCGCCGTAAACGCAGTTCCAACTCACATCGTCGAGCAATGCTCGCCGATTTTCAACAAATAAAATATACGCTGTTAAAAATACAATTAAGCGTACAAAATCAGAAATATATAATAACGGTAACAATAAAAATGTATGCCGAAAGGGTGTGGTAAATATGGAAATTAAAGATACTCCCTTTTCAGAAAAAGGTCGATATTCATTGTGGCTGTCTAATGAAAATATAAAAAAGGCTGATATGGTTTATCCACTTGATCACTGTAAAAGTCGCTCAGAATTTATAGACAGAGCAATACGATTTTACTGTGGATATGTTGAAAGCAGTATTGCAGAGGATTATATCGCAGATGTATTTGTACAAACTTTGTTTCCTAAACTTGATAACATGAAAAAGGATTTAATAAAATCCGTATACAATATGGCTTTGCAATTATCAATGCTGATACACTTTGAAGCTGCATCATGTGATTACAATGATGAAGAATTAAGGCAATTAAGAAACAAGTGTATTGTGGATATAAAAAGAGCTCAAGGCGTAATAGATTTTGAAAAAGCAATTCATTATCAGCGAGGTGACGAATGAATCAACTGATTGTTAAGTGGAGATATATGAGTCCCGACTCGAAAGCCAATGCAAAAAACTTAATAAAATATATTGCTAAAAGAGATGGTGTTGAATTCACTGATGAATGTTGGAGAGGTAAAAAGGTTACTAAATATCAGGAAGAACTGATTAAACAGTTAATATCTGACTTTCCTTCCGCAATTAATTCAAAAGAATACAAAATATATTTTGAAAAAGGAACAAGGGGTTCTGCCTCTGATTTAATTACGCAAACTCTTGATTACAACTTGGATATGATTGCAAAAAGAGAAAATTATGTTGACTACATAGCTCACAGACCGGGAGTAGAAACATACGGAAAGCACGGACTATTTTCAGATGTTAATATTCCTGTTGATAATCTTGATAAAATTGCAACCCGAGTTGCAAATCAAAAAGATAATGTTCATACATATATTATTTCTCTTTCAAGAGAAGATGCCATACGGCTTGGATATGATAACGCTGAAAAGTGGATGAGTTTAGTCAGAGAAAACAAAATGAATTTTGCAAAAGCACTTGGAATACCCTACTCCGATTTAGAATGGTACGGTGCTTTCCATAACGAATCCTATCATCCACATGTGCATCTCGTAATGTTTTCAAAGAGTCAAAAAGCATTTATAACAAAAGACCGTCTTGAACAGTTAAAGATGAGTTTATCAAGGCAAATTTTTGCTGATGACAGAATTGAAATATACAAAGAACAAAACAAACTCAGATCTCAAATGAATGACACTGTAAAAGATAAAATTGATTTACTCATTTCTTCAATCAACAGCGGAGATTTTCAAAATGATAATATTGAAAAAACATTGATTGAATTATCAGAACTGCTTAAAGATTACAAAGGCAAAACCGTATATGGTTATCTTCCGCAGCCTATGAAACGAAAAATAAATTTCATTGTTGATGAACTTGAAAAGGATGAAAACATTTCTGAATTATATAATCTATGGTGCAAATACAATGATAAAATAATAGAAATGTATCAGCAGACAAAAACCGAATACATTCCGTTATCTCAAAACAAAACCTTTAAGCCTTTAAAAAATATAATCATCAGAGAGGCACTCAATATTTGCCGTGATGAAATATCATTTGATGATATTGAAGTTGAGAATGACGAACCCATTGATGATGAATACACTGGCAAAACATTTTACGAAACTCATCCCGGACTTTATGAATATCAAATGGCAAAAATGTATTTAAATATTAATTCAGAAAGCTACGATATTGTACTCGGTATTAAATATCTAAAAGAGTCTGCTGATTTAGGATATGAATTTGCACTTTACAAACTCGGCAAATTCTATATGGATGGTGAATATATAAAAAAGGATTTGCATAAGGCAGAAGAATTATTATTAAAAGCAAGTGCTATGGATAACTGCTATGCACAATACAGATTAGCAAAGTTATATTTTGGTAATAATAGTGATTTATTTAATTCGGATAAAGGATTAGATTATCTATTCAAATCCGCATCAAATGGATACAAATATGCTTTATATCAGCTTGGTAAAATCTATTACAATGGAAAATATGTTGAGAAAGATATCAGCAAGTCTATTCAATATTTAATATCTGCCGCTGAAAAAGATTGTGAATGTGCTGAAAAACTACTTGAGTATATAACAAATTCCGAATATAAAAACAGCAGGAACATACAGAGTTACTCTGCTGTTCTTGCTGTTTTAAATGATTTATCCAAATTGTTCAAAAAAGAATTTGATAAAAAATACAAACTTTCTCCTCATACTGATAGAAAAACTCTTCAAAAAATCAATGAGAAGAAACAGGCTCAAGGCTTAAAATCATCAATGTGATATGAATTATATTGATTTTGGTAAACTATATGAGTATAATAATATTAGAAAACACGGAAAGGATAGGTATTATGCGTAACTCAATAAAGACATCCGACCACCGCAAATGGAAAATTTGCATTGACAATCCATTTATGAACTGCGAATATATTCATCCTCTGCAACAAAAAAGAGTCGCCCAGCTTATTGAACATTTAAAAAATGATAACAATATCAATATGATTATTATCTTCGGTTCAAGCGTTACAAGCAGATGCCATACAGACAGTGATGTTGACATATACTGCGACATAAACGAAAAGAAACGAGTAATAAACAAATATCTTGACTTTCCTTATGACTTAATAACCAATTTCAGCGTTGATGATATTTTATATAATGAAATTTGTGAGAAAGGAGTAATCGTATATGAAAACTGAAGAAACTTATCGTGATAAAGCCATAAAAAATTTTGAAGTTGCAAAGCTAATCAGAAATCAGCTTTCATTGAACAATCCTGATGATTCATATATAAATATAATAGGTTATCATTTACAGCAATCAATTGAATTTTGGATTAAATGTGAACTTATGGAAAACGGAATTGCATTTCCTAAAACACATAACATAACTCAATTGATTATGCTTGCAAATGATAATGATGTTGATTTAAATATTTCCGAATATCTTGATGACCATAGCGAAATGTTTACTGAATGGGAAAGTCATTCCAGATATGTTATGGGATACCGAATTGAACTGAGAAAAATTGATAGAGCAATAGATGAAATATCTAATTGCTTTGAACATTATTTCAATTCACTTAACGATAGTGAAACCGAAGAACAAGGTTGTTCAATGGATATCAATATGTAAAATTGAATAATCATATATCAAAATGCAATTGGTTACGAAATATTACCAACTGCATTTTTTTATAATATAAATATTTACGGAGGCGATAACATACAAACAAATTTAATACCATTAATTATTGCTGCAACAGTGATGGGATTGATTTTTCTTCTCATCACTGTTTTTTCATACATATACAGTTTGAACAGCATAAAAAGCAAAACAGTAGGTGACGGACAGTATGGTACTGCTCGCTTTGCTACAAAATCTGAAATACAGAAAACATATAAAATAATTCCATACGATGTGGAACTTTGGAGAAGAGGACAAAATCTTCCCGAAATCCAGGGAACACTTGTCGGGCAGAAAACAATAGGTAAAAAAACATATGCTTTGATAGATGATGGTGATGTTCACAGCCTTATGATTGGTGCAGCCGGAGTCGGAAAGACAGCATACTTTTTGTATCCCAATCTGGAATATGCCTGTGCAGCAGGTATGAGTTACATAACCTCCGATACAAAGGGAGACCTCTTTCGTCATTATGGAATGATTGCCAAAGAATACTATGGATACAATGTATCAGTTATAGATTTGAGAAATCCGACTAAATCTGACGGGTTTAATCTTCTGCATCTCGTAAACAAGTATATGGATTTATGGAAAGAAAACCTCGATAACTTATCATACAAGGCAAAGGCAGAAAAGTATTCAAAGATAACATCAAAAACAATCATATCCAGCGGTGGAGATAATGCATCATACGGACAAAATGCATATTTCTATGATGCAGCCGAGGGATTACTGACATCTGCAATCCTGTTAGTTTCTGAATTCTGCAAAAAAGAAGAAAGGCATATCATAACCGTTTTCAAAGTACTTCAGGAACTGATGAGCAAAGATGAAAAGACTAAAGAAAGCGGTTTTAAAAAGATACTTGAACTATTGCCGAATGAACACAAAGCAAAATGGTTTGCAGGATCCGCACTCAGCACATCAGATCAGTCAATGGCATCTGTCGTATCAACGGCATTATCAAGGCTCAATGCTTTTCTCGACAGCGAAATGGAACAGATTCTTTGTTTTGATACTTCAATAGATGCAGAGAAATTCTGCAATGAAAAGTCCGCTATCTTCCTTGTAATGCCTGAAGAAGATTCAAGTAAATATTTTATGATTTCGTTAATTGTTCAACAGTTATACAGAGAAATACTTTCAATAGCAGATGAGAACAAAGGTAAACTGAAAAACAGAGTAATGATGTATCTTGATGAGATGGGAACAATACCTAAAATTGAATCAGCAGAAATGATGTTTTCCGCCTCCCGTTCAAGACGAATATCAATTATAGCCATCATACAGTCCTTTGCTCAGCTCAATCAAAATTATGGTGAACATGGTGCAGAAATCATTGTAGATAACTGCCAGCTTACAATATTCGGTGGATTCGCTCCAAACTCAAAATCTGCTGAAATATTATCAAAGGCAATGGGAAGCAGAACAGTAATGTCCGGTTCCGTCAGCAAAAGCAAAAACGATCCATCGCAATCATTACAGATGATTGAAAGACCTTTAATGACACCTGATGAACTTAAATCTATGCCAAAAGGACAATTCATTGTTATGAAAACAGGAACAAATCCTATGATATCAAAACTAAAATTGTTCTTTAAGTGGGGCATCAAATTTGGTGAAGAGGTTTACGAGATTGAAGATAGAGGCAACAGAATTGTCAAATACTCTGACAAAGATGCACTTACAAAAGAGATTCTGAAAAAGTATCCTATAAGCAAAAAATCATATGATGAAACATTCCCAAATGACAGTCCACAACCACATAATAATTCAGGCAGAAAAAGGAATCCTCCAAGAAACAGTGAATAACAAATACGCACTTTTGCTCCACAAATTAACATTCAAATATTTAATATCATATATTAACTGTTAGAATGTCTAAAAAGGAGATGGTATTATGGAGAAAATAAAACTATTTTCTAAAAAAACATTTGAAAAAATATGTTTCTTTTTATTCGCCGTATTCTTTATTGCAACATATCCTTGGTATAAGAAAGCAAAATATGAAATGGACAACATATCGGATGATGAAATATTCAGGGAGGAATTATTGTGAAAAAAATAAAAGAGTTTTTTGAAAGCATAATTGAAATATTTGAAGGATTAATTCTCATAATTATTCTTGTATTCGGATATCCTTTCTACAAAAAACCGTTAAAAGAAATGTGGAAATCTTTCATTGAACACAGGAATAAAGACAGAGATGGATATTAATAATTATATTAATAAACTCCTATGCACAAATGAGTGTATAGGAGCTTTACTATTATATGGAGAAGTTTATGAAAAACAAAATAGAAATAAAATCAATAGCTAGTCACATTACATCACAGGAAGGACAATATCTTTTCAGTGCAAGTGAAATATCGAAAATACTTGGTGTATGCAAAGATACAACAAGAGAGATTTGCAAAAATCTTGAACCTGCAGAATTCGGTAGAATAAAGAAATATTTTATCATTGATATACTTGAGTTCATGTATAAAAAGAAGTAAAAAAATAGTCTCTAATTTTGTTGGTATTGGTGATGGATAAATAAATCTCTTTGTGGTAGTGTTGGTGTTACCAAAGAACAAATAAGGAGGCAAAATTATGTATGAACTGTACGATAAAAACGGCAATTTTATTTGCTATCGTATAACAAAAAGAATTAAGAATGACTTAGGTGAATATGATGTACTCACTGCTCGTTCAAAGAAATCAGAAAAAGAATGCCGTAAAATTATGGATGATAAGATTCGTGACTACTACATTCAGAAAGAAACTGAAAAACACAAAGGCGTATTTCCCGATATGTTATTCAAAGACTTTGCTGACAACTGGTTTGAGCTGAATGTTAAGAATGCAGACTGTAGTCAGGTAAACAAAGACAATTACAAAAACTATGTTTACACACACATAATACCTTATTTCAAATCGTACAAGCTGTGTGAGATACACGAAGATGATTGTCAAAGATTCTTAAATCAATATGTTGGCAAAAGCAAGGCTATGGTATCGAAACTCAGAATGACATTGCGTAGGATAATGCGAAAGGCTAAAAAACAAAAGCTAATACCCGATAATCCTGCTGAAGATATTATCTTGCCAAAGGTTACACAAGGGCAACGCAGACCAATAACTGATGAGGAACGAGCTCTGATACTCAAAACGGCAGAAACACACTATGCCGGTTGTATAGTTTTAACAATGCTTTACTGTGGACTTAGACCAATAGAAGTTCGCCGAATGGAATGGAATTGGATAGACTTTGAAAACAGCATACTGACAGTTGGAAAATCAAAAACACAAGCTGGAACAGGAAGAAAAATTCCAATACCTCCACAACTAAAATCCGAACTGATAAAGCACAGATTAAAAAGGCAGAATGAACAATATGTATTCGTAAGGGTAAAAAATCACGATCTGCCAATGGATGAAAATGCGTTCTACCATGCGTGGCATAATTTCAAAAGAGAAATGGATATATCCAATGGAGCTAAAGTGTATCGAAATCAAATCATAGAATCAACGCTATCAGAAGATTTAGAACCTTACCTACTCCGACACACTTTCTGCACAGACTGTCAGGCTGCAGGAGTACCAATCAATGTTGCAAAAGAACTTATGGGACACAGTGATATATCCGTAACAGCAAAAATTTACACTCACATGATAGATGAGGTGTTTGAACAGAACAGAAAACGATTACAGGAATATGCCCAGCACAAACAAAATCAGACAGTAACGGCATAACCATTAGGAACAGAGGGTGCAAGCAATTGGAAGTTGCTTGCACCCTCTATTTTTATTTGTAAAAGAAGTCTCGCAAATATCTCTCACCTTTTCGCCATTAATCCCCCTTTTTCGCTTTTCAAAATAAGGCATATTTGTGGTCTCTAAAAGTCTCACAAAAAATCTCATAGATAAATTCAAACCTAAACAAAATCAAAAACAACAGAAGATTAAGGGATATTTTATGCAATTTAAAGCAATTTCAAGACAAAAAAAAGAGCAGAAAACCTGTTTTGTTCAGCGGTTTCTGCTCGTTGGCAGAGGTATAAGGATTCGAACCTTAAATGACGGAGTCAGAGTGTAAAAATCACTTTTTGAAACTTACCATTTTAAGCCAATATTTCACTTCTGAGTTTCTCAAAAATCTCTGACTAAAATAATTTCAATAATTCGGCACTTAAACAACAATTTTTTTGTCTGACTCTCTTATTATTAACCGCGTTCAGATAATAAGTATTCAATAAGCTGTCGCTGAATTTCATTAATTAATCGTAACACCAATCGAACTAATGATTATGATTTTATAACGATTTTGCTATTTTATAATCAGGTGTATTATTCATATAATCAAGAGCAATAGAAATACATCCTTGAGGATATTTAATAAAGCTATCCCATATAGTAACATAAATATAACCTGTGTCAATATTTTCTTTTAATATTGGAAAAAGATTATTTTTATCATAATAATCGTAGGCTCCATTTTTATCTGGCAAAATCACTGCTAATATCGCATTTCTGTGACTTTTACGATCATTTCTAATTGTTTCTCTAACAGAATAACTTATTTCCCACGGAATCCATTGAGAGCGTTGCCATTTTCCAGGTTCTTTCATGTTTGGAGAAATTAACACAATTGTAATTGAACTATCATATATCTTATCCTTTAAATGATTCCAAATTGCAATATCGCTCCAATAAGAGATATCTTCATCACTTTTTTCACCTTTATATATATCACTACTTGCTAAAACAACATTTTGTATGTAGTCGACATAATCGCAAGGCCATGTTGGTCTAGTTGCAATTGATAATTCTTTCACATCATAATCTTTGTATTTATATGAAACAAATATTTTTCTACCCATTATTTTACCTCATTTTTTGGAAACACAGTTTTATAAAGAGTATCTAATGCTTTTTCTTTAAAACGTAATACTTTTGGTCGTTTACTCCATAACTCATACCATTCTTTCATATGGTCGTCTTGTAAAAGAATCATTTCATTTAGAGCTTTAGTTACGTCATACTCAACTTTCAAGTCATAATGAGATTGCTGTGCTGAATGCTCTAATATCACTTTTCTTCTTTCTGGTTGTTTTTGTCGCAACATTGTCGTCATTGACAATTCATGATATATCCACGGAGATATCGTTGTATCTTTGTTTTTTCCGTTAATTTTATCAAGCTCATCGGCTAAATTTATTGCATTAGGAGTATTGAAAAAGATTATACATTCTGTGTTATCCATCATTTCTGTTAATGCTGTTGAAAGCATCATATGCACATGACTGGTTGTATAATTTCTTAAATAATAATCATATGTCTTTTTCCTTGGATCATAACAATATTTTTTATCAATTTTGTTTAACAAATCATCACAATATCCCCAAGAACACGAGTCAATAAATGCTTCCAATCCAAAACAATCATACAACCATCCAGCAAATGCTTTAACCTTATTAATATCACAATGTGAATGGGATATAAATATATCTTTCTTTTTAATAGAAAACCAATGCTCTTTTAAATCAGTTCCATTTATTATTCCATCTTCTGTAATATACTCAGATAAGCAATCTTGCACTTCTTTTTCATGTGCAGAAAAAATTTCGTTACCTTTTGATAAATGTCTATTTATTTCATGATTATAAAAATATCCAGAAGGAGAATAATTAAATTTAGTGTACATATTTTTCCTTTCTTTATGAAAACTTACAAAAAACAATTAAGCCAACAATAATCACACCATAGAATACTATTTCCGTAGGAGAAATTATCGCCTTGAAAAAGCAATACTTCCATCCTTTATATTTGTGAATAGGGATTTCATATTCACTAATATGTATCGGCTTTTGTTTTTTACCATTACAAACACCAATAGCATCATTATAAACACCTATAAATTTTCTTTCTTTTGATAAATACAGTGAATCTAAACACCAAAATAAGAAAGTTGATACCATTGCAGAAAAAATATACAATGTATTTCCTGCTTTTTCATCGGTAATTGAAGAAGCATACAATGCAACTAATGCAGAAAGAATAGTAATAGTCCAGCCCTTCATCTTAAATGAACATTGATTCATTCTATTAATATTATTTTGTAAAAACTCCAGATGTTTTTCATTTGCTTTCATTTGTATATCTCCTATATATTATTTCATTTTTATTATATCAAAAATAATAAGACTTTCAATACGAATAATCTTTGCCTTTGCTATATGGTTGGAAATTTTGGATCTGTGCTTTAATTTCTTCAATTAATGTATCACCGTCATAAGTGCCGTTTTTGTATTCGATTATTTTAGTTTCAAACATATTTAACCAATCATAGTAATCATCAAAGAAATCATATTTATCTTGTTTACTGCGAAGGCAATACATTTCAATTCTGTGTTTTTCTAACTGATATGCTTTTAACACAGGGTCAGCTTCTATCTTCTCATTAAACTTATTCTTCGCTCCAATTTGCTTGCAAGTAGTATGTTCATTAGTTGCTCTGTCACAATACAAGGTTAACTTTTTAGTTTTTGGAACAAATAACTTATCACAGTTTTTGCAAACAGATATAATGGGATTATTGCTGACAAAAATATAGAAAAGTATATTGATATACTCGGTTACGCTATTAATCATATAATAATAATTTGTTTTACAATTGCTGTAATCAACCTTGATGTTAGCATCAAAGGTAGGTATGTTTTCTAACTTTGGTAATGCGTATCTGTCCTCACATTCGCTTTGCAATATCGCAAGCTCCATTAGCTGTGAACCATCGAATAAAATCAGAAAGAATAGGTTGTATAAATCATCATAGCATCGCTCAATATCACTGAACTTGTATTCATCACTAATGATTTCCGCAACCGCCGGTAATTGAGTTGAAAGAAATTCTAATATTTCATTTATATTTTCATTAAGATATTCATACTTGTGCTCAAGATGCTCCTGCGTAAAGTACATTCTTCGTCTAAGAGGCAAGGTGTTAAGCGTAACGATTTTAATAACTTCATCATTAACAGTATTAGAGTATTCGTATTGTCCGCTCGACAATGTGAATACTATTTTGTTTTTATCAATCCTTAATTCAAACGACATCTAACTAACCTCTCTGTGAAGAATTAATCTTTGGTAAAATATGACAACATCAATCCCTCACTCAAAAAGTTGAGGGGCATTGTTCAATTCTGTTACTATAATATCACAAGGATATTTCGCAAGCAATATTATTTAATCAACGGTACAAAAAATGTATTGACAAAGGAGGTAAAGAAATGAATCGCAAAGACGGTAATTATTTTCGTGTTCCCAACGATATATTTGGTAGCGGGATTGAAAAGAGAGCATTTGTTGTTTACTGCTATCTGTCAAGGTGTTCAGATATAAAAACAAATCAATGCTATCCATCACTGAAAACGATAGCTAAATCTTGCAGTATGTCTGTAACAACAGTAAGACGAGCATTAACTGATTTGGAAAATGGTGGCTGGATTGATATAGCACAAAGATTCTCGGACAATGGTCAGGAGTCAAACCTTTATACCGTGTTAAATATTTAGACCACCCTAGTAGTCAAAAGTAGCAACAAACAATTAAAAACCCTTTCACAAAAAAACATTGACGAATGTACAAAGGTAATCGGCCGAAACATAAAACTCGATTTGTGGACATTTGTCGAGGTCACAAGAGCAAATAAGACTCAATATGAATTTGTGATTATAATAACTAAAAAAACAGTTATTTTTAAGCAAATATTCACAGAATATTATTAATATTTTCGATTATTATTTTAAGCAGGTTAAATAGCATCACAGCGAACAGCAGAGCTGTTCGGTATCTGCGAGTTTCGGCTTTGTATTACGCTCGCCGAACGGGAGCGAAACAAAGCCATTGGGCTAAGCCCAAACCCCTTAAATTTTACACAACAAATATCGAAATTGGAGGTACAAAACTATTAGTGATAACAGAACTGAAATATTGAATTTCAGAGTAACTAAAGAAGAAAAACAATTAATTGAAGATAAGGCTTTTATCAAATACGATACGCTTGCTCCCTATCTTCGTGACTGTGCATTGGACAAAGAAATACTTGTTATCCCCGGACTGTCAGGAATACAAGATGAATTAAATGCAATCGGTAACAACTTGAATCAGCTCACTCGTGCAGTTAATATGGGACAAGCAAGTGCGGTTGATTTATCTGAAATGCGAAAGGAGGTCGCTGGTATTTGGCAATTATTAAACTCAGCTCTGCAAAAATATCTGCTCGTATAGGTATTGATTATGTCTGCAATGAAGAAAAAACACTCGGCAAATTAATTAGTGGTAAGGACTGTATGCCCGAGAGTTGCTATGAAGAATTCCAAATGGTCAAACAAACCTATAATAAACTTGACGGCAGAACTTACTACCATATGATACAATCCTTTGCTCAGGATGATGATATATCTCCTGAAAAGTGCCACGAGATAGGAATGCAAATGGCTGAACATTGCTTCCCTGAATTTCAAGTTCTTGTTGCAACGCACATTGATAAAAAACATATGCACAACCATTTTATTATTAATTCTGTTAGTTATAAAGACGGAAAGAAGATGGATTTATCACCGAGTGATTTGATTGCTATCAAGAATTATTCTAATCAGTTGTGCAGAGAGAATGGATTTATCACTACCGAAGCAAAGACAAGAAGAAATGAAAATCCGAAATGGAAATTAAAAATCAGATACTGGGCAATCAAAATGATGCAGGAATCTACTGATATGGAAGAATTTGTTTGGAAAATGAGTATGCACGGAATTGATATCAAGTACGATTCCAAATACAAATATATGACCTACACAGACAGTGAAGGTCACAGGTGCAGAGATGCAAAATTGTTTGATGAGAGGTTACTAAAGAAAAATCTTGAAATGTATTTTGATTTAGGTGGCTGCAATTCAATACTTGCAGAGAACATACTAAATTATCAAACACCTGAAAAAGGTAATTGTACTGACGGACTGATTGAAAATATTTTTGAAATGCTTTCAAATCTGCCACAAATCGAATCAAACGATGATTACTATGATGGTGGTATTGAAGATATTGAAATGGATAAAATCATCGAGAAAATGCGTGCTCACGGATTGAAAATTACAAAAGCGCAGCTTGCTCATTGCAGAAATGAATACAACAGTCAAGAACAGAATCAAGGCTTGGGAATGTTTATGTAGGAGGTTTAGATGAAGAAAACAAAAGCAGAATTAAAATCAATGGCGAATAAAATATCGGCACAATACGGTTTCTTTCTCAATGTTACTGAGGTCGGAAAAGTGCTTGGAATCAGCAGAGAAACGGCAAGAAAATTAGTTTCAAATTTACCTTGTGCTGAGGTGGGCAACTTAAACAAATACTACATTTACGATGTGCTTGAATTTGTCTACAAATAATCTCTATATTAGCTGGACTTGTACAATTCCCTGTGATAATGTATGTTGCTGAAAGGAGACGGACAAAATGCCAAAACCAATTGATTACTATCAAAATGTCATTATCAAATCTGTTCAGAAAATTTCAGATATGGATTATGAAGAATGGAAATGGAGAGAGAAATACATTAATTATCAAGGTATTCTTTCAATATGGGAAAGTACAGAAAAGTTTAAAGGTCAGCGCTACATCTCATTTAATGACTTAATGGGAAATTGGATGCATACAGGATACGGCGAATACACTATCAGCGATAACATTATCACAATGACAACTCGAAATAGTATTTATAAATTTGAGATTATACAGAAATGAGAGGTGATTTTTATGTATGAACTATATGACAGAGATGGTAAATTCATTTGCTATCGTATGACTAAAAGAATTAAGAATGACTTAGGAGAATATGATGTTTTAACAGCCAGATCAAAGAAAAGTGAGAAAGAATGCAGAAAAATCATGGATGATAAAATCCGTGATTACTATATTCAAAAGGAAGAACAGAAGCACAAAGGTGTTTTTCCCGATATGCTATTTAAAGATTTCGCTGAGAATTGGTACGAACTGAATGTAAAGAACGCTGATTGCAGTCAGGTCAACAAAGACAATTACAAAAATTATGTTTACACACATATTATTCCTTACTTCGCTAACTACAAGCTTTGTGAGATACACGAAGATGATTGTCAAAGATTCTTGAATCGGTATGTAGGCAAGAGTAAGGCAATGGTATCAAAGTTAAGAATGACATTGCGTAGAATAATGCGAAAAGCAAAAAAGCAAAAACTGATACCAGATAATCCTGCTGAAGATATTATCTTACCAAAGGTTACACAAGGGCAACGCAGACCGATAACTGATGAAGAACGAGCGATGATACTTGAAACAGCGGAAGCTCATTACGCAGGTGCGATGGTATTAACAATGCTTTACTGTGGACTCAGACCGATAGAAGTTAGAAATTTAAAATGGGCAGATATTGATTTTACTAACGATTTGCTAACAGTAACCAAATCAAAAACCGCGGCAGGTACAGGTCGAAAGTTACCTATACCACCACAGTTGAAAACATCACTCATTGAGCATAAACTAAAAGGACAAAATGATGAATATGTTTTTGTGAGATACAAAAATCACAAACTGCCACTGGACGAAAACGCGTTTTACCACGCATGGCACAATTTTCGCAGAGAGATGGACATCGCTAACGGTGCTACGGTTTACAGAAATCAAATAACTGAATCAACTTTAGCACCTGACCTTGAGCCATATCTACTCCGCCACACATTCTGTACAGATTGTCAGGCAGCAGGCGTGCCTCTAAATGTCGCAAAGGAATTTATGGGACACAGTGATATATCAGTGACAGCAAAGATTTATACGCATATGGTAGACGAAGTGTTTGAGCAAAACAGAAAACGATTAGCCGAGTATGCTAATCAAAAAGGACAGAAAGCAATAAATGAATAAATCAAAAACTAATGTTAGGGATGATTTAAATTTTGAGACACCCCTATCTAATGTTTTGGTGACAAACAATATAAGAACCTCGCCCATTTATAAAATCATAGATTTTAAATGGGTCCCAAGAACCTTTTTATTCACTTCGCTCATAATAAAAAGGCGAAAATTTTTTATTTGATTTGGAGTTTGGCTAAGCAGTGTGGTATGTGTCGCGTTTAGGAAATATGTGACTCCTTTTGCCGCGGGACGAATTTAAAATGGGTAAGGACAAGAAATAAAATTTTATTGCCTTAATTTCTCGAAAGTTTCTTGCTAAAATGTTCACAGTCACTCTTAGTCGATTTTGGAAATCGATAAAATTTATGCTTCTAAAATTATCACAAAAATATTTGAGGAAAGAGCAAAAGAAAAATAGCCCTTAAATAGACAACGGATTGAGGGCGAGTTTGTACTTTTACGGATATTTTGAGCAAAAAGATAATGCTGAAAACATAAACTTTCAGCTTACGGGCGTAGTATGTGAACCCGCCTTGCGGCGAGAGGCGGAGTCTTGGCGTGCTCGGCTAAAGGATTTTTCGAATTTTTTTACAATCATATTAAACAAAAAACAGCAAGCGCAAAGCCTGCTGTTTTTCGTACAGTTAAAAGTAATTTGAACGCTGATACAGTATCCATACTCGTGTTCCTTTTACTCGCTTAATCTTCGCCGCGGCGATATTTTCTGTCTCGATATTCTTCTTGCCACGCAAAGTCAACGGCTGTGTCGTAAGCGTCCTGAATATTATCACCGTCGGTGTCAAGTAAAGTTTCCCAATCAATACCCATAATTATCACCTCCTTTTATAATATTGAGTTTTCAAAGACAGTCTTTGCTGAGATTTGTTTCGTATATTCGGGTAATTCGCAATACCTATCGTGATCGCGAATATCGTATTTTTCCACATTTTTCGGCATATTACCGCGTGTAAAAAGCCAAGCCTCATTCAGCGGCATATTGAATATTGTATCGGTAGTTTTATTTGCCCTTTTGCTTATATAGTTGACGGTTTCAAGATCTTGCCCGCCTAAGTACAGCAAATTATCGCAGTTGTTGATTATGGTTTTGGCTTTTGAATCGCCGTATAATGCAGTTAACTGTGATATACTTTGCAGAATGATGCTGACATATATTTCTCGTGAGCGAATTACCGAAATTATATTTTCAAAATTCGGAATATACGCATTCGTCGCGAAATCGTCAAGCAGCAATCTCACGGGAACAGGCAGTCTGTTATCCTTATTATATAAATCCGCATACGCGCAAAGCTCATGTATCGCCTGCGTGTATAACAGACTTACCATTCTGTCCATTGACCTGTCCGTGTCGCTGATTGTAAGGAAAAGCGCTGTCTTTTCACGACCCAAATCCTTAAAATTGATTTTGTCTTTACTCGTATACATTTTAATTGCCGAGCTGAGACTTAAGCCGTTAAGCTTTTCAGAGAGCACAGCGATAATACTTGCCTCCGTTTTTTCAGAGTGGTTATTCTGCTTGAAAAGTTTGAATTGTTTAACGGCAAAGCTCTCTGGATTTATGCTCTCCAACTCGCATAGGAGCTTTCTGAAATTTCCGTTCGCGAATTCGGCTAAAAGATTTACAACGAATTCAAGAGTATGCTCTTCTTCGGGAAGGCACTCAAGAACATAGGCTATTATACCGGTTAAGTACATTTTGGCTGCCAAATCCCAAAACGGATCTTTGCTTTGAATGTTCGGGGCAAGAACTTCGGAAATCAGCATAATGTCCTGCTCGGAATATTTTCCGCTCTCACTGTCATAGCGGATATAGTCTAACGGATTATACCCATATGATTGACTGAGATCCTTGAAGTTCATATGAATTATCTTGTATCCGCTGTTTTTCAGCACGGGCGCCACCTCGCTTATTAAATTGCCCTTAGTATCCGCAATAATCATGCTTTCATTACACTGCATAATATTCGGCTTAACATAACCGCGGGTTTTGCCGGCGCCGCTGGGGCCGATAATAAGGTCGTTATTATTCAGCCCCGTTACTCTTGTGTTGTTGTTTATCAAACAATCTTTCGCGAGAATTCTGTAATTGTTGGCTTTTGCTAGCCTCTCATTAAGAGGATTTAGCATAATTTAATACCTCCTTTCTTAATTAAATTTTGTAAATAATTCTGTCCGCAAGGCCGTATTTAACGGCCTCATCGGCGTAAAAATAACTATCCGCCGATGTTTTTTCAAATATTTCATCCAGCGTTTTATTCGTGTGTTCCGCAAGAATTTTGCATATAATTTCCCGCGTGCGCATTAAATCATCGGAAATGCTTTTGATGTTAAGAGCGCTTCCCCCTAAACCGCCCGAAATAAGCGGATCGTGTATCATAATTCTCGCGTGAGGAAGAATATCTCTCTTGTTCCCGGCGGTGAATATTATGGCGCCCATACTCGCGGCTATTCCGACACATACGGTGCGTATGGGGCACTCAACGCATTTCATAACATCATACAGGGCAAGTCCGCTTGACACCTCGCCTCCGGGGCTGTTTATATAAATCGTGATTTCTTTTTTAGAATCTTCTCTCGCAAGATATATAATCTGGCTTATAAGAGAGTTGACCGATTCTGAGTTGATTTCTCCCACACACTCTATTTCACGTTTCAAAAGCATTTCATCCTGCAAGCTGCAACAGAACAGTCCGTTGCTTGTTTCTTTAACGATATTTGGTTGATTAAAATAATTTTTCATTATTAGCTCCTTTCAAGTTTTTTAATTTGATCGTCTTTTTCGTATGTAAGATTTGAGACGGGTTCAACAAGCAAATTATAGAAAAGGAAACATAAATCCTCATCAGATAATTGATCTATGTTATATTCCAAATACGCGTTATGTAACACGGTAAACATACTGAGATTAATTTCTTTGACTTGCGGAATCCTTATTAAATTCAAAACTTTCTTACTGTAAATCCAATTTGGGAAGTTACTCTTCATAAGCATTGACGCCGCGAAAAAGTAATGACTGACAGGCATACGCAAAATATCAAGATTGTCTAAAGTGTTTTCTTTATTATTTCTCAAGCGTTCATCAAGACAAATTTTACCTCTTTTCGGGGCGTCAATATAATTTATTTCATCTGAAAAAGCGTCGGGTTCGTAGGAATCCGCGTAAACAAGATGCGACAAATCACATAGAATTTTATATATGTAATCATCGAATTCGTTTTGAATGTCTTCTGTGACATTATTTTCATTTATAATCTTATAAATAAGATTTACCGCATCTTTATACGTTGACACAGTCGGATGATCTCGCAAACGATAGTAATCGCGAAGATAGCGCGGCGGAAATTTTGTTATTTGAATAACGATTTTCAGATTAGTAAGCAGCCGCTCGAACTCGTTTTGATGATTTTCGCGCAATTTATCAAGCGATAAATCAAGAAGTTTTTTCAAAGCGGATATTGTGTATTCTTCATAAATTTCATCGCTCGGAAGAGATTTATTAACGCGAATAATACGGTCATTAAACGACATTCTGCCTTTAGATGACGGTAGATTGAGGCATTCGTAAATGTTAAATTTCGGAAAGTTGCGCTCTGTCGCGGCAAAAGATTCTTCAAGGTCCGAATTGTATTTGCGGAAAACTCCGCAAGATGAGCCGTATTCGGTTATTTCTCCTTTTTCGTTAATCATCCGCTCCGCCAGCAATTTGCCGCTTTTTTCTTTGCTTGCCGATTGAATTTCGCTAATGCCCGCCAAAGTGTAAACCGCTTTTTGCGAGCTGAAATTCCTTTCAAAATTATAGATTTTGGATAACATAACTTTTGCGAGCGAATCGGCTGTATCATTATTCTTATAGCATTTTTCGCTGAAAGTTATGTAGGGGATACCTTTTAAGCATGTATTCAAAACGCTGTAGTCTTGTTCACAGAATTCTTCAAACATTACGCATAAAACAATGTCTTCATTTCGGCAGACAAGCAGATCCAAAGTTTTTTCGTCGGCGTCTTGCTCAATGTCTTTCATGCTCAAAGGCGATTTTGTCTTTTCGCCGCGCGGGCTTATGCTTTTAATTGGCACATTTGTGCAAAATGCGTACTTATCAAGTGAAAAATTCAACTCCTTTCGCATTTTGCAGATTAATGTTTGTATAATTTGCTTAATTAAATTTTTGTTTAGAGCCATATAATCATTCCTTTCTTTTAAATTATTTTTGAAAAATATGTAAAGGGTTAAGCAACTCCCTTTATGACTCTTCAAATTAAAACTCGGGGGGCGTTCAGCCCCCCCTGTTTACTTGTTTTTTATTTATCACTTCCTTAACATAAATTAAATATTTTAATTTTCGATCACGCTCCTTCGCGTATTTAATAAGATTAAAAATCTCACTCTCCTTTCGTCACTCATTCACTCGGAAGACAATGTGTCTTCCCTGTCTGAATAAATTAAAAAATAAATTGAATTAAAAAAACAATGTGAGTTATCTAACTTCCTTTCTAATAAATTATTTTTCAAGTACTCTCCCGACAAATTTTAATTTGTCCGAATTACACTATCAAATATACACTCGACATTCTGAAAGAATGTCTGTAATCCTCCAAGTTTATATTCCGCTCAAACCGGGTAACAACGCTCCCTTTTAAATAATTCAACTCATACAAACAGCCTACAGCCTTACGCTTTATCATAAATATAATTTGAAATTTTATATATTTAAATTATATTTACATATATAACATAGTAAAAAACAAAAAACCCTTGAAATTCCCATAATTAAAGGAAATTTCAAGGATACATTTGGCTTAATATTGTTTATTTTTAATATGCTTTTGTTAAAATTTTATCCGATTTTGCTAAAATCGCAAGAACACTTTTATAACTTCGTGTTTTTTTTGATAACTATCATTTCGGAGCGTCTTTTTTATGTAAAATCACAATTTCCATGGATCGTTTACATACGCTTTGTTATCTTCATCACTTATAATTTCTACCCCGATAACATTTTTTTTGCCGTCTAAACTCTCTTTAAAACTATATATATATTTTATGTCAACAAAGTAATTAAGAATATCCGTAACTGTTTTGTGTACTTTTTTAATCTTTTTTTCCCACGAGGCTTTTGACAGAAAATCATTGCGCTCAATACCGATATCATACATTAATCCCGCGAATTTTTGAGCGCCGTTACCATAACGGCAATATGAAATATTTGTTTCATACACACTGTTATTTGGATTTCTTAGCGTTTCAAGACGGCTTATCAAATATCTTTTAATTTTGATTACCTCTTCCGTGTTTGACAAGGATTTATTACACATAAAAAGTTTTGGGGGAACCGCGATTATCTGCCCTAAATCTTCCGCGTATTCAAATACACTTATAGCGCGTTTTAGGGAATATTTCGCTTGCTTTCCGCTTGTTTTTTCCAAATCGAGAAGTTTTCCGCAGTAGAATCCTTCTTTGTCTATACCCCTTTTCTTATATTCTTCTTTACAGTCTATAATTATTTCCGTTTCAGAAAGCTTTTTAACGCTTTTTTCCAGGGCCGCTTTCTTTTCATCCGAAAGCGACTGTGTTTCTTTGCACGAAATCGCGTGCAAAAGCTCTCTCAGCGAAAATACCGTGGGGCTGTTAAAAACCGCGCTTTCGCTGTTTTCGTAAATTGTATACACTCCGTCCAACACGATTTTGTCGTAAAATGAAAACACAACTTCCTTTTTGGACTTTGGATTTATGGCATAAACAATTCTTAAATTATTGCGCCCGACAACTATTGAATCCTTTTTGCCGACATTAAAATTATTAGAAAATATTTCTTTAACCAGTTTACAGTTATTTATGTAAATTTTTTCGTTTTTCAATATTGCTTACCTCCTATTTATGAATTACTTCTTCCAATTTTTCATAAATTCTTTTCATTTCTTCGATATTATTTTCAACGGCGTTTTTATTAGATTTGAGTTTTCTCGTTTTCTTGCCCTTTCCTCTGCTTTTCTCGATTTCCGAAGAACTGTTCTTTTCAATAAAGGTATCATAAGGCGCGTAATAATTAAATTCGGCAACAGAACCGATTGGGCCGAACCGGTGTTTTAACAGACTTATTTCAACTTCACGAGGAAATTTACTTTTTTCATTTTCAACACTGTTTTGCTTGTTTTTGAACTGAATCGCGATCAGCACGTCGGCGCTGTATTCTATGTTTCCGGATTCTTTATATGAACCCAATGTTATCTCTCTTCCGTAGCTGCTCCTTCCCACTGAGCTTATGAGGATTACCGGGATATTATGTTTAAGGGAAAGAGCGGACATTTCAGTAATATTTACATCGGTCATTTGCTTGTCGCCAAAGCTTTTTTCGCCGTTATTAAGAATTTGAAGATAATCCACAATAACTATCGGCTTTTTTCCTTCCCGTTCAATAAAACTATCTGTTATCTCGGAAATTTTCTTAGTATTGGCGTCGCATTTATTGCGTTCAATAACATAAATATTTTCGAGCGGTTTTTTGATTTTTTTAACCGCTTTTTCTATTATTTTCCATGTTTCATCCGTGAATTTACCGGATTTTTCGGCGTTGAGCAAATCATTTGCCGTTACCGCTTTTTTTTCGTCGGTTTCCATAAATGTTTCATGGCTGATATATTTCGCGATGATTTGCGTTTCTGACATTTCCATTGAAAAAATCAGCACCGGAACGCCTCCGCTCGCTATATTCATTGCCGTTTGAAACATAAAGGTTGACTTTCCAAGACCCGGTAACGCGCCTAGAACCGTAAGCCCCGAAGAAAATCCTCCGCCCAATAAAGCGTCAAAACCGCTAAAGCCTGTTTTATAACGTATTGAAGTTACACAGGATATATTTTCTCTGTTGAATTTTTTGAGTCCGTTATAAAGGCTTTCCAAATTTTTATCGGCCATTTCAATTCTCCTAAAAATACACTTGTTAAATTATATCACATTTAAAATTTAAAGTAAATTATTACATTAGTCAAATAATAAACCATTATTGAAAAATTAAAACATGGTGGTATAATTATTTTTACGAGAAACGCTTTTTAGTCGATAAAAAATAAAGTTAAGGAGAAGAAAACTGATGGTAAACAACTCACCTACCGAGGAGCAGAAAAAAGTAATAGAAACGATTGATAAGCCGATATTGGTAACGGCCGGGCCCGGAACAGGCAAAACTTATGCTTTGGTGGAGAGAATACTTTACATAATAGAATCAAAAAAGGCAAACCCCGATGAAATCCTTGTTATAACCTACACAAATAAGGCGGCAAAGGAGTTGTTAACAAGAATATCCAAAAGATTCAAAGACAGAAATCTAAAAGATATCAACCTTGAGGATATGTATATTTCAACTTTTCATTCCTTTTGCCAAAGGCTTATAAACGAGAAATATGAAAAATGTCCGTGGCTTTCAAAAAATTACCGCGGTCTTGAAGAATTTGAGCAGATTGAGTTTATCTCAAAATATATAAACACAGATAAAGTCACATATAAAAACGGCGCCACATCCGTGACAGCGACCGATTTCTGCGCTATCGATGGTTCCCGTGAAGTTATTGCCGCTTATCTTCACGATACGGATTTCAGCTATAAAGGCGGAATTATTTCAAAGCGAAGAGCAGCGAAAGCGGTCTGCGGTTTATGTGACAAATTGATCGAAGAGCTTGTGGATACCGAGCTTTTGTCCGAACAAAGCGACAAAAGATTGTCCGCCGCGGGCAAAATGGTCGCTAAATATCAAAAACTGCTTTCTGATAATGATTATATCGTTTTTTCCACCTTACTGAAGAATGCCTATGATATGATTAAAAACGATGACGAAAACGGCGAAATCCGAAATAAATTCAAATATATAATGGTTGATGAATATCAGGACACCAATCGCATACAGGACGAAATGATTGATATGCTCGGCGGCCGAAATAAGAATATTTGCGTAGTAGGAGATGATGACCAAAGTCTTTACCGCTTCAGAGGGGCGACGGTTGAAAACATTTTGAGTTTTTTTGATAAATATTCTTCATACGGATGCGAAAAATTTGAACTGAGCAAAAATTTCCGCTCTACAGATGAAATTGTTTCTTTTTACACAAAGTGGATAAAAAATCCCCAAGGATTCCGCTGGGGAAAATGCCGATTGGATAAGAATCTGTCAGCGGTAAAATCATCTCAAACAAATACGGTGGCGCGTTTAAAAGGCAATGATGAAGGGCAATGGTACAAAGCTGTTTACAGTTTTATAAAAAATTTAAAAAGCTCCGGCAAAATCACGGACTACAATCAAATTGCGTTTTTAAGCAAAAGCGTCAGATCCAAAAATATTTTGGGACTTCAAAAATATTTGAGTGAGAATGGAATACCTGTCTATTCGCCGCGTTCGGGTTTGTTTTTTGAACGTGATGAAATACAATGCGCCGTGGGCTGTTTGCTGCTTATGTTTCCCGACGCGAAAGCTTTTGTTATGAAATGCAACCGTGATTATTCTTCATATTGTGATAACTCCGTAAAGAAAGCAAAAGAATTAACAGCGAAAAACGATGCTCTTAAATCTTTTATCGATGATATTTCAAAAGATAAAAGCTGTTGCCTTACATTCAAGGAAATACTTTATCGATTGCTTGCGTTTGAACCGTTTTCCTATTGGGCGGATGTTAATATTGACAGTAGCATGGATATCACACGACCCGCACATAATTTGTCAATCTTAATAAAGCTTTGCGGTATGTATGAAAAAACGCAAAAAGCCAACTCAAAAAAAATCACTCACAAGGATGCCGCGTTCTTTTTCGGCGCTTTTCTCAATTCTCAATTCGGCGACGGGGTAATGGAATTTGAGGATGAAAGGGAATACGCCCCGAAAGGCTATGTATCGTTTATGACGATTCATCAGTCGAAAGGCCTTGAGTTCCCTATAGTTATTGTGGACTCTCTCACGAGATTCGCGAATAAAAAATCCGGTATGTCATTTACAGACACAATCATAAGTTCACAATATTCAAATTTTTTAGAGCCGAATGAAGATAAAAATTATTTTGATTTTTGGAGAGAATATAATACGGCGTTTTCCCGCGCCCAAAATCTGTTGGTCCTTACCTGCTGTTCACAGCCGAATAAAATCTTCGACAAAATATGGGATGGCCTGCCGGATGTATCAAAATCGTTACCCGATTTGTCTAAAATCGATTTTGAAGAAGTAAAGTCCGCCGATTTTAACGACAGTTTTTCTTATACCGCCGATATAGCGCCTTATGAAACCTGCCCGAAAAGATATAAGCTTACCAAAATGTTTGGATTTGAAACCTCGAAATCTGACACGGCGGGAACATTGTTTGGTTCTTTAGTGCATCAAACCTTGCAGGATATTCATCACGAGGCAATCAAGCAAAAGGAAATCACAAAAGATAAAATTGATAAATGGCTTAATGAAAACGCCGATTCTCTTGAGCGTTCCAAAAATGTAAATATGAAACCTGTTTTGGAAAACGCTAAAAAACAGGTTATGAATTATTACGAATATTTATGTAAAAATTATTCGGATAAATACCGTTGGAGCTCGATAAAAAACGCCGAAATGAAAGTGAGCATTTCGGGCGAAAACTTTATAATGAACGGCACAATAGATATGGTAAGAGAATATCCTAAATTCTATCGTATATTTGATTTTAAATCCGGCACAAAAGATGAAAAAAATATGCCGTCCTATTATCGCCAGTTAAGAATATACGCCTATATGTTAGGGTGCGTGTCCGAAGAAAAAGAAGTTTCCATGCAACTTTTCTTTACGGGTGAAGAAAAAAATCCTATTGAAACATTGGAATTTGATAATGAGAAAGATAATATAAAAAAGGAGGCAAAACGCTTTACGGAAACGGTGAACAAAATCTTAAATCATGATTTTTCATCACAATGTGAGGATGTTAAAATTTGTAAAGAATGTGATTTCAGGTTTCTTTGTAAAAAATGTTCCGTGAAAAACCAATAAAAGAAAGGTTAATATGAATATATGCGATGTAATATGTGATTGCGCACGAATAAAAGCGGATTGATATCAAGTTTATTTTTTCTATGAATTTCATGTAACCTATTGAAAAAATGCGAGATTTACGCTACAATAATTCAAGATTGATGTGAAAAATGTATCTATTAATGTAACTATCTGTCATCGTACGAATCATAAGAAAAAGTCATTCAAGACTCAAAATCATTTTGTACGGTAATTTGATATAATCGCTTCTATCATAAACCGTTGGAAAAATGGGAAAGCAAAAGATATTGCGTTGATGAGGAATCTTAAGTTGTTTTGTGATAAGTATACTTTGAATTATAGTTTGTTGAAATGGCATGGCTCGATGCCCAAATAGAAAAGTGAGGTAGTGGGAATGAACGTTCTTTCCTTGTTCTCCGGAGGAGGAGGAATGGATATTGGGTTTGAAGGCGGTTTCGACTGTTTAAAACGATCGATAAACACGGATATTCACCCTAATTGGATTAAGAAAGATAATGGAAAAACGGTGTGTGTCACTGATACGGGTTTTCATACAGTTTTCGCGAACGATATTAGACCAGACGCTAAATCCGCATGGGTTTCCTTTTTTAAAAGCCGTTATGAAGACGCTGTAAGTATTTACCACATCGGCAGTATTGTGGATCTTGTTAAAAGAGCGAAAAACGGCGAAAAGGTATTTCCCGATAATATAGATGTAGTCATTGGCGGATTTCCATGTCAGGATTTTTCAGTTGCTGGCAAGCGTAGGGGATTTAATTCCGAGAAGAGTCATACTGGTGGGAAACTGGAGGTTGGTGAGCCGTCAGTCGAAAGCCGTGGTAAGCTTTATATGTGGATGAGAGATGTGATTACTATTACTAAACCACTTTTATTCATCGCCGAAAATGTCAAGGGACTTACTAACCTTAATAATGTAAAAGAAATAATTGAACAAGATTTTTCCGACGCGGCTAATGGTGGTTATCTCGTTGTTCCTGCTCGGATTCTTCATGTGGCGGATTATGGTGTTCCGCAATCGAGAGAGCGTGTTATATTTTTTGGTTTTAAAAAAAACGCGTTGACAGGCAAGGCCGCTAAAGCGCTGGCCTCTAAAGTCATACCCAAAGAATACGACCCATATCCACCTGTTACTCATGCTTATAATACAAGAGGAAAAAACTTATATAGTCCTGTAACTTGTAAGGAAGCGTTCAGTGATTTACTTGAACCTAATGAAGCGCTCGATCCATCACAGCAAAAGTATTCACATGCGAAATATATGGGTAAGCATTGTCAAGGTCAAACCGAGGTAAAGCTTGATGATATTGGACCAACCATTAGATCAGAGCATCATGGAAATATTGAATATAGGAGGCTCAGCGAAGAGCACGGTGGTCGTTATTACGACGAGATAAAAGCGGGACTCAAAGAAAGACGCCTTACTGTCAGAGAGTGTGCGCGTATTCAAACCTTTCCAGATGATTATCAGTTTATTCTTCCTGCTAGGGATGATCTCGCTTCAGTTTCATCAAGCGATGCCTACAAGATAATTGGAAATGCTGTACCTTGTGTTTTTGCTTATAATATCGCAAAGCACTTGTCTGAGAAATGGCAATTATATTTTCGGGAGGTGTAATAAATGATTTTCTCTGATAACCGAACGCCTCCTTTACCTGAGTTTCAAGCGTTAATGAAAAAAACGGATCAGTTGCTCAACAAAGAGGCGGTAGGTAGGGATACATATTACGCGAATCGAAATGGCACTGATTTGGAAAAAGATGTGTTTGAAGCCGTTTCAAGAGCGGCATATCATACTTCATTTGAAGGATCTATTCAACTGGTTTCCGGAGCCGCTTTTCCCGACATAATAGCAAACAACTATTATGGCATCGAGGTGAAAAGCACAAATAAAAACCATTGGCGCACAATTGGAAGTAGTATACTTGAATCAACTAGAATTCAAAGTGTAGAGAGAATTTTCTTAACATTCGGCAAACTTGGCGCTCCAGTTGAGTTCATAAGTCGCCCATATGAGGAATGTTTGTATGGGATTTCTGTCACACATTATCCAAGATACCAAATTGATATGAAATTACAACCCGGAGACACAATCTTCGATAAAATGGGAGTTCCATACGATACCCTGAGGAAAATGAGCAATCCTGTGGAGCAGGTCTCTCGGTATTACAAGAGTCAATTGAAGCCGGGTGAGAGTCTGTGGTGGGCTGATACAGGAAGCGTTGAAGATGAGTCTGTTCCTCCAACAGTAAAATTATGGACCTCTTTATCATCAGATATGAAAGAAGCTCTTACCGCACAGGGCTATGCCTTGTTTCCAGAAGTGCTACAATCGGGAAATCCCAAAAAGTATAATCGTTATGCGTTGTGGTTAGTAACAAAACAGGGTGTCGTAAACACTAATATACGTGATTCTTTTTCCGCTGGTGGAAAAGTATCTATCAGAACGATTGATGGTATTGACGTTTTGATGCCTGCGGCATTTGGCAAAATTCATAAGTACCACGGTCTTATTGAGGACACATTAAACGATATTGACGAAGCTGTATTGAAGGAGTATTGGAAGACAGAGAAAATTGACTCAGATAGATTGAAGCAGTGGTGTAGAATGATAGCTGCCACCGCGACTACAGATCTGCGCATAAACTATGATCTTGTTTGGAGGGTACTCTGTGGTATATTTCTTAAGTTAGATGGCGGACAAAGAAAATAAAACAGTTTTAATACCCGCGGAATCTTAAAATAGATTTCGCGAAATTTGCGATTTTTCTTGAGAAGGTATAGCTATGACAAGAGACCCAGCAATAACACATAAGATAATGTCCTCCATTAAGTCAAAGAATACTGAACCAGAGTGTTTACTGCGGAAAGCGCTCTGGGAAAAAGGTCTTCGCTATAGAGTTAACTATAAAAAGCTCCCAGGGAAACCTGACATTGTGTTTACGAAGGCTAGAATCGCCATATTTTGCGATGGGGATTTTTGGCATGGGCACAATTGGGCTTTACGAGGCATACCATCGCTTGAAGACGAACTTGCGACCTATAGCCATTTTTGGCGAGAAAAAATCCTTAGAAATATTGATCGTGATAATCGGAACAATCAATTGTTAAGAGCCGCGGGGTGGACAGTACTACGATTTTGGGAAAGTGACATAAGGAAGGATACTGACCGATGCGCTTTGCTTGTGCAAGAGCGGTATAACCTTAAAATGTGTCAGCGAAAGGTTGATTCTGTTATGTCAAAAAAACACCAAGAATAAATATGTGATATCTAAGAGTGTATGTACTTTGTTTGTCAATGATATTGTATAGAAAAAGAAAAAATTTTAGTGGGATAAAGGTGATTAAGAAAAATGTATAGGAAAAGTGCTTATAATAAGTCTCAAGAAACCCTGTTACAGTTTGCGAGTATGTTAAACTCCGTAGAGGAATATCCTAATTTATATTGTTGCCCGATTATAGCCGAAACAATGCTGAATGATGGTTGTTTTGTGGATGTTGGCGCTGGAAAGCTGTTTGCTTTTGATTGGGAAATTCGAAGAAACCTTAAATCCTTTAAGCCTGGGGATTTTAGATATAGCACATTAACGGAGTTTGAGAGAAAATTTGATAGTAAGAAGAACACTCAGCTATTCATTCAATGTGATAGCATGGAACAATATATTGCGGTGGCGTGGCGAGAAGATTTTATGAAATCAGCGGTCACAAGTAAAAATGTAGCGTGTGACGATGGTTTTCAAAACACAAATTTTTTGGAAACAGATCAATTCAAAATTTATGCTATATCAAATATAGTGGAGTTCAAGGAAATGTTATATCGCGCTTTTCAATCATTGACATTTAATCATGACGCCTTTTAATTCTTATTAATCAGCTATAAAATTGATTAGTTGTCTGTATGAAGAATTTGAGTGAAAATTGGTGAAAGGATGTAAATTGATTTGAAGAGACATTATTCTTATTATTTATTTTTAATCTTACAAAAGTTTTGCGAATGTCTCTCTCCTTTTATCCCTTAATCCACTTTGTTCGCTTTTCAGAACAAGGCATATTTTAAGTCTCTAAAAGTCTTAGAAAATTTATAGCAAAGCGGAAAAGAAAAAATCGTTTTCAAATCCACAGCGGATTGAGGGCGATTTTGGACTGTTCACAGTTATTTTGCATAGAAAAAAGGCTTGGAACATCTAAATTCCAAACCTGTGGCAGAGGTATAAGAACCTGCTTTGCAGCGCAAAGCAGAACCTTGGCGTTCGCGCGCCTTTGGCGCCCTCGGCTAAAGGATTCTTCGAATCCTTTTACAATCATATTAAACAAAAAACAGCAAGCGTAAAGCCTGCTGTTTTTCGTTTGGCAGAGGTATAAGGATTCGAACCTTAAATGACGGAGTCAGAGTCCGGAGTGTTACCGTTACACTATACCTCTGTATCTGTATTGCTGAATAATATTAGCATACTTTTTTAAATATGTCAAGAAATTTTATTTGTATTTGTTTTAATATTTTAGTACTTATCGTCTTTTTGATTAAAAATAAAGATACATAAACATATTATAAAATTTATTGACATAATCATAATCTGTTTAATATAATTAATTTAATTTTAATTAATAATTTGGAGGGATAGTATGGACGAAGAATTTTGGCAGACGATTGACAGCTTAGTAAGCCAATCGGAAATTGTTATAGACAGACCGAAGGGAACAGCACACCCCGGATATCCTGATTTTATTTATAAAGTCGATTACGGATATTTAAAAAATACTTCTTCCATGGACGGTGATGGTATCGATGTATGGGTTGGAAGTAAGAAAAATCAAAATGTCGACGCAATTATGTGCATTGTTGATGTACTTAAGCGTGATTCGGAGATAAAAATACTTATCGGGTGTTCCGAGCGGGAAAAGGAAATTATTTACAAAACTCATAATGAGACTAAAAATATGAAAGGCATATTAATCAGACGGTAGATGCAGTTATTTAAAAATAATCGGGAGTGATTCATTATTGAATTACTCTTATTTTTTTGTATTTATTGCCAAAAAAGATTTGAAAGATATTACAAATAATAGTATAAGGGGTGATAAAATGAAAAAGTCCAAAAATAAAGAAAATAAGAAAAACGAAGGAAACAATCAGTGGACAAACAATAATCTTAAATATTATCCTGATGAAAGAGAGCGTAAAGACGGACCCGGCGGAGAGGGACTCAGCTCCAAAAAAGAGGAAAACTGATTTTTAACGTAAAAAAATATAATCATTTTAATAATTTTTCTTTATTTATGTAACATATTCTGTTATAGTATAAACGGAGATGATTATATTTAAGAGAAACGCTTTATCTTTTACAGGGATAATATTGGCATAACAATTACAACGGGCTTATTATAAGCCCAATATGGGGCATTAGCGCAGTTGGGAGCGCATCACACTGGCAGTGTGGGGGTCAGGGGTTCAAGTCCCCTATGCTCCACCAAAAAAGCCTTGAAAGTATAAAAGCTTTCAGGGCTTTATAATAATATATCTTTTAAATGAATTTAGATTTTTTAATACAATAAGCTTTGAAATAAAAATGTAAAAATTTTGTAACATACACACAATTTTTAAGTTAATGAAAGACAGACGGATTATAAATGTACTAATGATATTTTTTGGGGGGAGGGATAATTAATGAATAATATTGATTCATTTCACCCTAATCCGCAGTTTGAGCGAGAAGAATGGGAAAGTTTAAACGGAGAATGGGATTTCGGATTTCAGAAAAAAGCAAAAGATTTTAAATTTTCTGACGATGAAAGCACTGCGGTTGATTTAAGAAATAGGGGAGAATACACTCATAAAATAAATGTACCGTTTTGTATTGAAAGTGAGCTTTCGGGAATAGGCTATACAGGCTTTGTCAATATGGTGTGGTACAGAAAAAGTATTACGGTTAAAAAGAACGGCCGCAGGGTATTTTTGCATATCGGTGCGGCAGACCATTTAACAACTGTTTTGGTTAATTCAAAAACGGCGGGAAGGCACAAGGGCGGATACACATCATTCTGCTTTGACATTACCGAGTATGCGGTTGACGGGGAAAATGAAATTTTTATTCTCTGTGAGGATGATGTGAAAAATCCGTTTGTAATACGCGGTAAGCAGAGTGAAAGGCTCAAAAGCCATAACTGTGACTATACGAGGACAACGGGCATCTGGCAGAGCGTATATATTGAATACGTGCCTCAGAATTACATAAAGAGCTTTAAGATATATCCTGATGTCAATAATGGTATGGTGACTGTTTCGGCTGATTTAATCGGTACGGGAAGTCTTAGCTGTCAAGCGTTTTATGACGGAAAATTTGCAGGTAAGGCAGATGCCGAATACGCGGCGGGAAACTGCGCTTTACAAATTAAGCTTGATGAGATATATCCGTGGGAGATAGGAAACGGAAGGCTTTATGAGCTTAGGCTTAAATTCGGGGAGGATAATGTAAAAAGCTATTTCGGACTTAGAAATGTGCGCCTTGACGGGTACAAATTCCTGATTAACAAAAAAAGTGTTTTTCAAAGGCTTGTTCTTGACCAGGGCTTTTATAAAAAGGGAATTTATACAGCTAAGAATGATGATGAGCTTAAACGTGATATAAAGCTTTCGACAGAGCTTGGTTTCAATGGCGCCAGGCTTCATCAAAAGGTTTTTGACCCGAGATTTTTGTACTTCTGCGACAAGGCAGGATATATTGTGTGGGGTGAATACGCGAACTGGGGACTTGATTATTCAAACCCGAAAAGCGTCGACGTTTTTCTTAATGAATGGAGCGAGGCTCTTCAAAGGGATTTTAACCACCCCTCAATCATAGGCTGGTGCCCGTTTAACGAGACGTGGGATTACAGGGGAAGAAAGCAGTACGATCCCCTGCTTGAAACGGTATATGATTATACAAAGACAGTTGATCCGACAAGACCGTGCATAGACACGAGCGGTAATTTTCACGTTAAAACGGATATATATGACCTTCACGATTATAATTTTGATGTTGAAAAATTCAGGCGTAATTATGACCGCTTTGTAACGGAGGATTACCTTTATGAGCATATTCTCATAGATAATCCCGGCAGGCAGAAATACGGCGGACAGCCTGTATTTATAAGCGAGTACGGAGGAATAAAATGGACTGCTGACAGCGATTATAAATCGTGGGGATACGGCGAGGACGTTAAAACCGTGCAGGAATTTGCGAACAGGTATTGCGGACTGACCGAAGCGATTATGAGCAATAAAAAGATGTTCGGTTTTTGCTACACGCAGCTTTATGATATTGAGCAGGAGCAAAACGGGCTTTATACATATGAGCGAAAGAAAAAGTTCAGCGACGAAATTTACAGCCGGATAAGACAGGTGAATACAAGAACAGCCGAAATAGAAAAATTGTAATTGTTTTTGAGCGGTATTTAAAAGCATAAATACTGTTTTACAATATCAGCAAAATTTAAATTTGAGAACACAGATAAAATTAAGAGGAAAATTTATATGAAGATAACAGAAAGCAACAGAGTATTTATTATTGAAACAAAGTCAACACATTATGTTATGGCGGTTGACTGCGAGGGCGTGCTTAATCACTTATACTGGGGCAAACTCTGTAAAGCGGAGGATTATATATCCTCATATAACGGATGGGAGAAAAATTCAAACCACTCGGCAAGGGAGCTTTCAAAAACCGAATACATAACCTTTGGCGGTACTGTTTACAGACCGAACGCTTTTTTGGCAAAATACGCGGACGGATGCAGAGAAGCTCTCCTGACATATGACAGCCACAAAATTACTCAAAAGGATAATGCATTACTTTTGGAAATTGTGTTAAAGGACGAACCGTATAATCTCTTTGTAACTCTTTGCTACAGAGTGAGAGAGGGTTATGATGTTATAGAGCGCTTTGCTAAAATAAAAAATAACTCCGATGATTTGATTATTCTTGATAAAACAGCCTCGGGTGAATTTAATTTTCCGTCGCACAGACCGTATACCTCAACAAACGCGAACGGCTCGTGGGGCGCTGAATTCAGAATGGAAAGCACCGAGCTTAAAAACGGAGTATTAAGCTATGAAAGCAAAAAGGGCGGCAGCGGACACACAAATAATCCTTTCTTCATTCTTTCGCAAAACGCAGACGAAAAGCAGGGGGAGGTTTATTTCGGCGCGCTTGCCTGGAGCGGTAATTTTAAGGTTGAGCTTTCAAGGGATTATTCAGGGACAACAAGAGCCGTTATAGGTGTTAATGATTTCGATTTTTCATATAATCTGAAAGCGGGAGAGGAGTTTGTTACACCCTCTGTTTTCTGCGGCTATACAAACGGCTTTGCGGAGATGAGCAATCAGATGAACAGCTATGCCGTAGAATATATTTTACCCGAAAGATACGCGAAAGAGCCTTTACCCGTTCTTTATAACAGTTGGGAGGCAACCGCTTTCGACGTTAGCTGTGAGGGACAGCAGGCGCTCGCTGAAATTGCCGCGTCAATCGGCTGTGAGCTTTTTGTTATGGACGACGGCTGGTTTGGTGAGAGAAAAAACGACTGCGCGGGGCTTGGCGACTGGTATGTAAATGAAAGAAAATTCCCGAACGGTTTAAAGCCTTTGATTGACAGAGTGAAAGAGCTTGGAATGAAATTCGGTCTTTGGTTTGAGCCTGAAATGGTAAATCCCGATTCCGATTTGTTCAGAACTCACCCGGAATGGACGTATCACTATGACACAAGAAAAGCATCGTTACTCCGCAATCAGCTTGTACTGAATCTTACCAGGGACGATGTTAAGGAATACGTATTCAGCTGTATGGACAGTATGCTTTCACAGTACGATATAAGCTATATCAAATGGGATATGAACAGAGCGTTTTCCGAAACAGGCGCGGAAAATCTTGAAAATCCGCAGGAGCTTTGGTACAGGCATATTAAGGCGGTTTATGAAATTGCCGACGCGTTAAAGGCAAAATATAAGGATTTGCAAATTGAATGCTGTGCGTCGGGCGGAGGAAGAGCGGATTTGGGTTCTCTTTCACATTTTGATATGGTGTGGACATCGGATAATACAGACCCACTCGACAGACTTGACATACAACACGGCTTTTCACTTCTGTATCCCATCAAATGTATGCGCGCGTGGGTGACGGATACGAACAGAAGAAAGCGCCCGAACGATCTTGATTACCGATTTAACGTATCCATGCAGGGTTCGCTTTCTATCGGCGGAAATCTTTTAAAGTATACAAAAGAAGAGCTTGAAACACACAGAAAATATATCGGGCTGTATAAAAGCATAAGAAAAACAGTTCAGTTCGGCAGATTTTACCGCCTTGCGGATTTTGAGCGGGATAAAATATATGCTACCCAGTACGCTGATGATAAGCAGAGCGTAGTATTTGTATGCTCAAATGCCAATTCGTTCTTTAACGATAAATTTATACATATCAATCTTGCAGGGCTTGAAGCTGATCAGCTTTATGAAGTGAAGTATAATGATAATGTGATTAAAAGAAGCGGAAGCTTTCTTATGAATGCGGGTCTGGATTTTGAATTTCACGGACCTTTGAATTCATTAATTATTACGCTTAAGAGAATATAATTACAATTGGAATGATACGGAATTGATGCTGAAAATTATTTTACTCGTTTTTGTCATAATAGTTATATTGGTTTTAATTGTACTGTTAAGTGTATTTTTATATAACCAAAAGCTTGATAATGAACTTGAAAAAAACAGGGCGTCTGTAAAATTCTGCGATATGTCCGAATTTGATAAAAACGGTGACTATATCCATTTTCTTAACACGGACAGCTCTGACGCAATCCTGATTCAAAGTAATAATCATTTTGCTTTGATAGACGCGGGAGAGGACTCTGATAATCCGCGCGGTTTTGAGGAACTTGAATATGACGGCTTCGAGGAGCAGGTTTTAAGCTACATAAAAACTTATGCGGCGGATGAAAAGGGCAGGGTACATCTTGATTTTGTTCTTGGTACGCACGCGCATTCCGACCATTTAGGCGGATTTGACACGATTATTTCAGATGACGCAATATCAGTTGACAGGGCGTATCTGAAGAAATACGATGAGCGTAAAATTACCGCTCACGAGGTGGAAAAATGGGACAATAAAGAGGTCTATCATCAAATGCTCTCAGCCCTTGAAAAGAAAAACATACCCGTTATATCGGATATGGATAATACTCCGTTTATACTCGGTAATTTTAAAATAAGTATTTTTAACACGGAAACCTTTGAGGATGAAAAGAATATCGGTGAAAATGATAATTCACTCGGTGTACTGATTGAAAAGGGCGGTACAAGAGTATTTCTTTCAGGGGATATTGATAATAGCAACGGTGATGAGGACAGGCTGGCGCCTCAGATTAAAGAGGTTGATTTGCTTAAAATCGGACATCACAGCTATGCGAAATCAACAACATCAAATTGGCTTAAGACGCTTAATCCAAAGGTATGCGTTGTTACAAATAATCCCGAAAAAACAGACAAAAGAACTTTAAGAAGAATAACACGCATAACACATTCGCCTGTACTTATTACGGGGCAGGAGGACGGAATCATCGCCGGAATAAATGACGGCGGAGTAATTTTATATTTTTAGGTGTGACAGACGATGAGCAATAAACCGAATGTAATAATTATTATGACAGACGATCAGGGCTACGGCGATTTAAGCTGTATGGGAGCAACTGATTTTAAAACCCCTAATATTGACGCGCTGGCAAGAGACGGCATACGTTTCTCGTCAATGTACTCGGCGTCTCCCGTGTGTTCGCCGTCAAGGGCGGCGCTGCTTACGGGCAGATATCCCGCAAACGCCGGGGTGAGAGCCATACTTGCCGGTCACCGCAGAGCGTCGGGTTTAACTCCCAAGGTGCCTACTATCGCGGCAGCGCTTAAGAAATTGGGCTATGTTACGGGAATAACAGGTAAATGGCATTTAGGACTTAAGGATGAATGCAGACCGAACAGCAACGGTTTTGATGAATTTTCAGGCTTTCTTGCGGGATGTGTTGATTATTACTCACATATTTTCTACTGGGGAATGGCTGACGGCAATACAGACCCTGTGCACGACCTTTGGGAAAATGAAAAAGAGGTTTACGCAAACGGCGAGTATATGACCGAGCGCATAACGAGAAAAAGTATAGAGTTTATTCAAAATCATAGCCGTGAGCCGTTTATGTTATATGTTTCATACAATGCGCCTCATTATCCGATGCACGCGCCTGAGAAATATTTAAAAAGATTTTCTCATCTTCCCAAAGACAGGCAGATTATGGCGGCAATGATCAGTGCGGTGGACGACGGAGTAGGAGAAATCAGAGCAGAACTTGAGAGGCAGGGGCTTCTGGACAATACGATTATTTATTTTCAGAGCGATAACGGACCCTCGCGCGAGTCGAGAAACTGGCTTGACGGCACAGAAGATTACTATTACGGCGGAACGACAGGAAAATTTACAGGTCATAAGTTCAGCCTTTTTGAGGGCGGAATAAGAATACCCGCGATATTAAGCTGGCACGGTCAAACCAGTCAAAGAGTTGTTGACACACCGCATATTGCGACTGATATTTTCCCGACTGTTCTGGAGCTTTGCGGCGGAAACTGCGGGGATTACAAGCTTGATGGAATCAGTCTTCTCCCAATGATAAAAGGGGAGGGTGCCTCGACTCATGAGTATCTGTTCTGGGAAATGGAAAATCAGACCGCGGTACGAAAAGGAAAATATAAACTTGTGCTTAACGGACAGCTTGTTGAAGGCGGGGAAAAAAGAGAGGATGTCTTTTTATCGGATTTGGAAAAGGACCCGGGTGAAAAGGAAAATCTTGCGGAAAGGTTGCCTCAGCTTTGCAGTGAAATGACCGAAGCCGCTTTGAAATGGAGAAAAGAAATCGAAGCAACGTGGGAAGAAAAATTTGAAAAGAATTATAAAAATTTAACATAGGTGGTTATTATGAAAAAAGTAAAGCTGATATCCGTTATTATTTGTGTAGCTGTATTGCTATCTGCCTGCTCGAGTCAGCCCGCCGTGAAGATTGAAACCGGCAACTGGAACACTAATTATAAATTTGTATTTGTTCACGGATTGTCGGGCTGGGGCAGCTATGACAGTCAGTATAAAATTATGCCGTACTGGGGAATGTTTGGCGGCGACTTAATGAACTACCTTAACGAGCAGGGTTATGACTGCTATGCCGCGTCCGTTTCACCTCAGGGAAGTGCGTGGGACAGAGCCTGTGAGCTGTATGCTCAGTTAACAGGAAGTATTGTTGATTACGGCAGGGAGCACAGTGAACGCTGTAAGCATGAAAGATTCGGAACAGATTACAGAGAAAATCCATTGATTGACAAATGGGATTCGGAAAATAAAATTAATCTGCTCGGTCATTCCTTCGGCGGCGCAACGGTAAGGATGCTCTCACAGCTTATGGCAAACGGAAGCGAGGCTGAGAAAAAAGCAACTGATGAAGAGGAGCTTTCTGACTTATTCAAGGGAGGAAAGGCAGACTGGATATACAGCCTGACTACGCTCGCCGCACCCCATAACGGTACAAGCGCATATAATATTGACTCTGACGCAGATAAGCCCGAGAGCTTTAAGGAAAGAGTACAGACTTTCCTTTCAGGTCTTGTTTCTCTCGCCGGCAAGGATAACGACGACGGCAGAATTAAAGAGGACAATGCCTCCTATGATATGTATATTGATAACGCTCTTGAAATGAATGAAAATATTGAAACGCTTAAAAATGTATATTATTTTTCTGTCCCATGCACCTCAACTTTGCCCGCCGATGACGGAACATATTATCCTGATGAAAGCAAAACAGAAATCCTGTATGTCAAAAGCGCAAAGCTGATGGGTAAATACACGGGGGTTACTGAAAAGGGCTTTGTTATTGACGAAAGCTGGCAGCAAAACGACGGACTTGTAAATACAATTTCGGCAACTGCCCCGATAGGTGCAGAGCAGAAGGAATATGATAAAAATAATGTTAAAACAGGTATTTGGAACATAATGCCCACATATGACGGTGATCATATGTCACTTCAGGGAGGTATGTTTAAGAAAAATGATGTCAGAGAATACTATCTGAATCTTCTTGATATGATTAACTGCTTATAGATAATTAAGGAGAATGTTTATATGGAAGTGAAATTTTACGATAATGCTGATGATAAGCTGTTAAAATTCGCTGTAATAATTTCAAAGCATAATGGAAAATGGGTGCTTTGCAAGCACAGGCAGAGAGAAACATATGAGGCGCCGGGCGGTCACAGAGAGCCGAATGAAAATATATTTGAAACAGCGAAAAGAGAATTATATGAGGAAACAGGAGCGTTGGACTTCAGTATTAAACCTATTTGCGCTTATTCAGTTACCGCTGAAGATAATTTTAACGGCGAGGAAACCTTTGGTATGCTTTATTATGCTGACATAAAAAGCTTTGAGAAAGAACTGCATAGCGAAATTGAAAAAATTATTATTTCAGAAACGCTTCCGGATAACTGGACATATCCGTTAATTCAGCCGAAACTCATTGAAGAAGCGCTCAGAAGAGGAATTATTTAAAAGTATTTTTATGAGGTAACATATGATTAAGGCAGTATTCTTTGATTTAGACGGTACATTGTTAAACAGTCAGAAGATAATTTCTGATAAAACAAAATATGCGCTAATGGAATGCAAAAATAAGGGTATTAATCTTTTTGTTGCGACGGCAAGACCTCCGATTTTAAATAAAATGCTGAGCCGGAGCAAAGATGATTTTAATTTATTTGACGGAGGGGTTTTCTGTAACGGGGGATGTATAAAAATCAACAATCAGGTTACATATAAGTTTTTGCCGGAAGAAATTGTTTCTTACTGTATTAATGAAACTAACAAGTACAAAAATTTGAATATTGCGTTGCAGATGAAAGACGAGCGCCACGCGTTTAACAATCCGCTTGATGATTTTGCTTATAAGCCTTGGGGGATAGCTAAAGAGGATGCGGTATATATTACAAACGACTGCCTATCCCAAACAATAAAAATTCTTATTTATTATGAAAATATTATTGATACGGTTACAAAATTGCCTGATAAAATTGTAAAAGAGCTTCGGCAATATTGCGGCGAATATTCTAAGTTTTATCTGACGGATAAGGGTAAGGTTATTCAGATTACAAGCAAATCTGCGAGTAAATATAAAGGTATTGAAGCTATAAGAAAAAAGCTTGGAATACAAAAATCAGAGCTTGCTGTATTCGGCGACGATATGAATGATGTTGAAATGCTGACGGCTTATGAAAATACAGTTGCCATGGGTAATGCGGATGAACAGATAAAGAAAATTGCTCAATTTGTTACGAAAAGCAATGATGACGACGGAATATTCTATGCTTTGACCGAGCTTTTAAATATTGTTTGATTGTTCGCAGAAAGAAATTAAAGATTATTTTAAGGGCGATATTATGAAACTAAGTAAAAGTAAAAAGGCAATAATCATTGTTTGTATAGTAGCTGTTTTAGGAATAGGAATCGGCATACCCGTTGCCGATTCACAGGGGAAGTTCAGTAAGGGCAATGCAGACAAATACAGTGTTGAAAATACACAGGCGCTTGAAAGCAGTCCGCTAAAGGATAAAACAATTATTTTCTTGGGAAGCTCTGTTACATACGGCTCTGCAAGCAAGGGCGAGTCTTTCGCGGATTTTATGGAAAAGCGAGACGGCATTAACTGTGTAAAGGAAGCCGTTTCAGGTACAACGCTGGTTGACACGAGCGACAGCTCCTATGTTTCAAGAATGAAAGAAATTGACGGAAGCATAAATGCCGATGCTTTTATATGCCAGCTATCAACGAATGACGCAACCAAAAAGAAACCGCTCGGTGAAATATCGGACGGCTTTGATATTGAGAACTTTGACACTCAGACTGTTGCGGGAGCCATTGAATATATTATCGCTTATGCAAGAGAGACATGGGACTGCCCTGTAATTTTTTACACGGGTACGAAATATGACAGCACGCATTATGAGAAAATGGTAGACCTGCTTCTGCAAATTCAGCAAAAATGGAATATCGGTGTAATTGATTTGTGGAATAACGATGAAATGAACTCCGTTTCAAAATCTGATTATAAACTTTATATGGCAAATAAAATTCATCCTACACGTGCAGGCTACCGTGACTGGTGGCTTCCTGTTATAGAAAAATATCTGTATAATTATTTATAAAACCGTAACAGCCCCGAAAATATTTTCAGGGCTGTTTTTATGCAATTGACAGGATATTTTTAATTTTATATAATTATGAAAAGAAAATATTTAGGAGTTTTAATATGGAAAAATTCAGATGGGCGTATATCGGAAGCGGGAATATTGCAGGCAGTACGGCAAGGGATATTACAAAGGGTAATCACGCTATTACCGCCATATACAGCAGGAATTTAAAGAAGGCTGAGGAGTTTGCAGGCAAGTACGGCGCGTCTGCCTTTGATAATTTTGACAACGCGGTAAACCGTGATGATGTAGACGGCGTATATATCGCGACGCCGCACACCTCACACGTTGAATACGCTGTGCGGGCAATGGAGCTTGGCAAGCCTGTGCTTTGCGAAAAGCCCGTAGGCGTCAGCGTCAGTGATGTTGACGTCCTGATTAATACGGCAAGGAAAACAAATGTTTATTTCTGCGAGGCTATGTGGACCTGGTTCAGCGATGTTGCCCTAAAGGTTAAGGAATGGGTTAAAAGCGGTGAAATCGGCGATATAAAAGATGTTGTTATAAACTATATGTTTCCCGGAATTATGATGCCCAAAACCTCAAGGGTATTAACTCCCGAAACTGCCGGAGGGGCGCTTCTTGACGTCGGAATTTATCCTATTACTTACTGCTACAATCTGTTTGGATATCCCGATAAAATCACTTGCAGCGGTAAGCTGAAGGACGGAATTGATATAAGCGAAACCGTTATACTTGAATACAATAATTTTAAATGCACGCTCAATATGTCCCTTTGCAGTCTTAAGGAAAACTGTATCATTAAAGGCAGTAAGGGAGAGATAAGCCTGCCTGCTTTTTTCCATATGGCGTCAAAGGCGGTTATGAAAAATGAAAACGGTAAGCAGGTGTTTAAAGGTAAAACGGATTATCTGACCGAGTTTACAAGAGCGGCAGAGGAGATAAGGCAGGGCAAAACCGAGTCCTCATATATTCCGTTTGAGGCAACAAGAGCCTGTATGCGGATTATGGACGAATGCCGAAAGCAGATGAATCTTGTTTACCCGTTTGAAAAATGAGAATACAAGAAACATAGAGCAGTTCAAATTGCTCTATGTTTTACTTTTTATATCAAATTTAATAAGACCGCCTTTTCTCTCATAGCCTGTGTCCCAGATTGTCCCCAAATCAAACCACTGATAAATACCGTAGGTTACAACCTTCACCATAGTCGTATTTTCAAAAGTATTGTACCCCGTAATTAAAAACCAGTGCCATGTAAAATCCTTCATCAACGGGCTTTTGTGCTTTAAAATAAGGCAGGGAACGGGATAGCCGTTGTCTATTTGACTTATAATAAAATCCTTTGCTTTATCCATGCTTTCGTCAGCCGAAAATCCGCTGATTGAAAGTCTTGTTTCATTAATATCTTTAAGATAATCATTCATCCCGTCTATATAAATATCAAGCGTGTCAATTCCGCTCATACGCGGATGGAGATACGGCTTAATAGTATTTGAAAAGTCTGTATAATCCTTTTTAGTGATTGCCTTAGTATCATACGGATAAGGCTTTTCAAGCCCCTTGTATTTTTTAAAATAAATAAAGCTGTCGCACGCAGTAACGGCGGCACATCCGCCCATTTTCATCATCAGATTTGAAAATCGGTCCTGATTAAAGCCGTAGTCATTGTCAACCTTAAAAAAATTAAGCTCTTTTTTCATTGTATAATCCCTTTTCTTTGTTACAAATAAATTATAACAGATAGTATTGTCACTTACAACTATTACGAAATCCGGATTCCTGTTGAAAAGGTGTAAAATTTATATGGATTTTATTGAGTTACTCCCGAATTTATGTTAAAATATATTCATAAATTATGTAAACGGAGGAAAAATGGAACAGTTTATAGAATATATTGAGAGCGTTCTGCCGGATTCGGGCAAAAACGAAACGCTTTTTAAATTCAAAAGAAAAGTGCTTGATGAAATGAATGAGAGATATTCCGAAGTATCAAAAAGAGGAATATCGAATCAAAAGGTAATCAGCGATTTGATAATAAGCGAGCATCCTGACCTTGAAAAAGACTATAAGGAATTTTACGAGAAAGAGACTGCCGCCGCAAACACCAAGGAAAAAGCCTTGCTTAATACAGTAGGCTCGGTCGTTTATATTTTGGGAATTGTTATAATTTTTCTTGTATTCAGCTTTATCACACATCTCTGGGGACAGACATGGCTGATTGTTGCCGACGGAATTCTGCTTTGGGCTGCATATATTTTATCTCTCGGAGTTAAGAAAATTTCATCAATGAGAAAGAGATTTCACGTTTTTGCAAGGATACTTTTAGCGATTGACGTTATGGTAGTGACGGTTGCGGTATTTCTTTTCGCGGTTGTTTTCACAAGCTTTTCAAAAAGCTGGGTGATTGTAATCGCGGGCGTAGCTCTTATGTTTGTTTCAGACGGAATATACGCATACGTAACTAAGCAAAAGCTCGCTCTTATTAACTATCTTATTTACATCCCCGTAGTTGCGGTAATGCTTTATATTATTCTTTCGGCGCTCGGTGTTCTTTTGTGGAGCAGAGGCTGGCTTTTGATTATATTCTCTTTAATTTTAGATGTTGTCATTATATATATGTCTATTGAGAAAAATAAAAAAATCAAGCAGGAGGTGATTGATTCATGGAAAGAAAACTGAATGCCGAGCTTTGGGATAAAATGCATTACCTTTTCCGTGATTTCAATGACCGAATGGTACATGTGGAGCTTCATTATGATTATGAGATTAATATTGATGCGCTCAAAACCGTACTTGTCTGCTTTTTTGAAAAGGCGCCTGTTCTTCATTCCTCTTTTACGGATAACAGGATTCACCCGTATTGGACGGTTAAGGATTACAATATTGATGATATATTAACCGTAAAGGATGTCAGCGAGGAGGCTTTGGAGCAGGAGGTCAATGATTTTCTTGTTCAGTATATTCCGCCTGAGGCTGATATACAGATGAAGGTTGCCGTGTTCAGACACGGCGGAAAATCGGTGCTGTGCGTAGTTGAAAATCATATGTGTATGGACGGGGGAGACCTAAAATATTTTATGAAGGCTCTCTGTAAAAATTACAATGATTATATTGAAAAGGGTATCAGTCCTGTTGAGCTTCGTACCGGTACACGCTCGTATGAGTCTGTATACGAGGATTTTTCGTCGGGTGAAAAGCGTATGGCGAAAAATCTTTACAAAAATATTAATTCCAAGGACAATCACGGCTTTCCGTTTACGCCTGACAGCATTAAAGATAAATCTTTCATCGCCAAAAGAAAAATACCCGCCTCAAAATTTGATGAAATCCGCGCGACAGGCAAGAAGCACGGAGCAACTATTAACGATATGCTCCTTACCGCGTATTTCTATGCCCTTTACGAGCTTGCAGAGTTTGATAAGAGCGAAAGCGTTTCTATCTCCTGCGCTGTTGACTTAAGAAGGCATATTAAGGATAACAGCGATCAGGGTATAACAAACCATACAGCGTGGATGCAGTGCAGAGTTCCCGAACGCGGCGAAAGCATTTTTGATACCTTAAAGTATGTTGTCGAGTCCTCAAATAAGTTTAAGGAGGACAGATTTATCGGTCTGCACGGTCTGCCTCTTCTGTCGTTCGGTTATAAGATTTTACCGCTCGCGGCATCGGAGGAAGTAATAAAAATCGGCTATGCTAACCCGCTTCTCGCTATGAGTAATATCGGTATACTTGAGGTCGATAAGCTTTCCCTTGAAGGAAATGAACCCACCGACGGCTTTATGAGCGGAGCCGTTAAATATAAGCCGTATGCGCTTTTGTCCGTAACGTCTGTGAGAAAAGAGCTTACAATTTCAATGTGCGTCAGAGGTAATGATGAGGACAGGAAAACAGTTGAAAAATTCTTTGACCTTATTGTTAAGAGCATTGATATGCTTACAGAATAAAGCCAAAACAAAAAGCACTTAGAATTACCTAAGTGCTTTTAAATACTATATTTTTATTTACTGCAGCATTGACAAAAAGGCTGTGCCGGCAACTGCATAAAAAATAACAGAAATTACAATGGCAATTACCCATAAAATGATATTCGCGATAATGTAATTCTTCTTGTTTTTATTCGTTTTGCTTGAGCAGAGCCAAACAATCCAGCAGATGATGTTTACAACGGGAATAGCGCATAAAATGAACATTACGATATACTGACCTACGGACATAACTGCGTTTGTTTCGTCATACTGAGGCTGTGGTTGCGGTTGATAGTTATAATTGTTTTCTTCCATGATTATTACTCCTCTCATTTAGTAATTATATTTTACCACGTTAAAGCGAAAAAATCAAGCGCTTTTAACTTTATTTGTAATTATAGACTTTAAGTGTTAAAATGGTTGTGTATAGATTTATTATTGGATAAATTACATTAATTATTTAAAAAAATTCAGTGAAGGTAAGGAGTATTCAAATGAAAAAAATTATTAAGATTTTATCGCCTGTTTTATGCTTTATGCTTATATTTGTCTGTTTGTTTGGCTGTTCAAAAAGGGGAGAGTCAACGCCTGTTGAGCCTGAAAACTTCAGGGTTTCGGCATATATTGTCGCAAACGGGCTTGACGAAAAGACCTTTGACTCTTCAAATATAAACCGCGTGACAGACATAATTATGTTCGGCAATGCAAATTATGATGAACAGGGAAAGGTGACGCTTACGGACGCTTTTGAACAGGATATTAAGGTAATCCGTAAGTTTATGACCAATCAGGACCTCTATCTTAATATCTTGGGCCCCGGCTGCCAAACCGAGTCTGACGACTGGAATGACCAGATGCATGACCTTGCCGACAGAAATACCTCCGCGTTTGAAAGCGGAATACTTGAGCAGGGGATAAAGGAAGTTCTTGATAAATATGATTTTGACGGAGTAGTATTTGATTATGAATTTCCGCTCAGGAATAAGGACTGGAAGGCTTTTGATAAATTTATTTTAAGTCTTGATAATGTACTCGGTGATGAATATGAAATAGGTATGTCCATGGTCGGCTGGAATCTTAAGCAGTCAAAAGACGCAATGAACGCCACGGATTTCTTTGAGGTTATGAGCTACGATTTATGGGACGATGACGGCTACCACGCAACAATGGATATTGCTGCTGACGATATTGAAACCTTTGCAAAAAAGGGCTATGATAAAGCAAAGCTTGATTTGGGCGTGCCGTTTTATGCCCGTCCGACAACTAAAGAATCGTACTGGTATAATTATAATGAATATTATGACAAAATTTCCGACGACGGACTTTATGAGGATAAAGAGCTCGGGCTGACCTTTTCATTTAATACTTATGATATGATTAAGGAAAAAACTCGGTGGGCGCTTGATAACGGCGTCGGCGGAATGGTGGTTTGGCACTATTCCTGCGATGTTCCCGCCGGCAATGAAAAATCACTTTTCGGTGCGATTGAGACGGCTAAGCAAAATGCGGTAAACAGTAAATAATTCTTGAATAATTTTAATAAGTGTTAATAAAGCAAAAGCCCGTCTGGATTTCTCCAAACGGGTTTCGCTCTTCTGACTTAAAGGAGGAAGTCAGGGGGAAGGGGTATATATTTCAAAGGCAAAGCCTTGAAATACCAATTTTGTTAATGTAAAAGTTGACTTTTACATAGTTACAATATTCGATGAATCATTAATTTTTTCAGTTGAAAAGATTGATTTTTTTGCGTAGTGGATGCAGGTAGCTCTGTACTGATAACCGCTTTGAGGTCTAATTTTTGAACCAAATACATACGAGCTAGAATCTCTGTATAAATCCTCATATACAATATAGTCGCTCCAGGAATTTCTGTTGCTTTGTCTTCTCTGAATTCGTATTTCGGTATATCCGCACTTTACAACATCTATGCCACATACTGTTTTTGCGGCTACCAATAGATATGAACCGCTCTTTTCCACCGCAATAACATACATATCAATTAGTCCGGCAGTACTTGCCGTAGAATAGTCTTTTTCATACGGGGCAACAATTCTCTCAATTTCCTCATCAGAAAGTGCAGATTTGCTCACATCGGGAGTATCATCAGATGCATATGCCGTTGACGGTATCATCATAAATAATGACAGACAAAGCATAAATATTTTTTTAACTTTATTTTTCATATTTTATTCTCCTATCGTATTTGCTATTTCCTTAGCTGTTTTAAAATCACAATTATTAAGCGTTATAGTGTATTCAAAATTATCATATGTATAGAAAATACAGGAATAGTCATTGTTTTCAAATACTATAACATCAGTACCGTTAATTTCCATTTGTTCAACGCAGTTATATTGGTCGTTTAAATTGGCAGTTCCTCCGATGAAATTATAAACATCATTGTTAAAATCATAAATCAAAACGGTTCCTTTAATTTTTGATTTAGTATCTAAAATGCAAAAATTAATTTCATTATTAGAACTGTTAATATTATATTTAAAATATTCATCATGAATAACAGCCTTTGGCAGTACAGGATTTGCAATACCTTTGTCTTTGAGCGTGCCGGTAATATCCATAATGATTTCAGTTTTGTCTATATTATCATTCAGGTTAACTCGGAAGTGGTCATTATCATATGTTACAAACTCCTCCGACGCGTTGACACTGATGAATTTTGCGCCTACGGGAACAGCTATTGCCAAAATAACCGCTATAATCGCGGCAATCAATAATAACCGTCTGAACTTAATTTTTTTATTCTTACTCCCTCGTGTATGTGCCCTTTTGTTTTCCTCCTCCGCTTTTTCTAAAGTGTCAAGGCACAGTTCAATAAGCTCTGTATCCATTTCGTCGGGACTTTTTTCAATTTCTTCGTTAATAAGTCGGTGTATTTCTTCTTTGGAAAAGGTCATAGAATGTTCTTTGAGAATTTTCATCAAAGTATCTTTTTCCATATTATTTCCACCTCATATATATAGTAGTTAAAATTGAAAAATGTAACGCAAAAAAATTAAAAAAGTTTTTCGAGCTTTGCTCTTGCCATTTTTTTGATTTTCTTTTTAAGCCTGTAGCTTCGCTGTTTTACGGCAAATTCATTTGAATCATATATTTGTGCTATTTCCTTATATGAAAGCCCCATTTCATAAAAAAGAGATATTAATTTCTTTTCATCATCGGAAAGCGTATCCATAATTTCGTCAAGGATTGCGTTAATGTCTTTGTCTTTAATCAGCTTATCTATGTAATCAAACTCGTATGGGAGTTCATAGCTTTCAAGGCTGACTTCTGAATTTTTCAGCTCGTTTATCTCAGTATACTTGTCTTTTATAATGTTATTGACAGTACCGAAAAGCCACGCCTTCGGATTACTGATTTGCGAATTTTTATGAACGGCTTTACATAGGATAAGAAATGCTTGTGAAATAACATCATCAACTTCCTGTACCGAACCGCTGAGCTTGTTAGTGCAGTATTTTCTCAGATACGGCTCGTATTCATACCAAAGCTCTTCGCACAATTTAAGTTGACCTTGAGATTTTTCGGGCATGCTTTTCACCCTCTTTTTACAGCATTTGACATAAAATACATAAATATTATAAGGTATTTACACGGCTGTGTACAGATAGGTAAGTAAGCAGTTTTGCAGTATTTTTCGTTTATTCGACAAAAAAGGGCTTTCCGTATAATTAATACGGAAAGCCTTAAATTGTCTAGCTACTTGCGTGACAACCCCCGGTTCTACCGGGGGGGAAGAAGAAAGCTTTAGTAAAAATAAAACCGCCG
>CANQXE010000014.1 GCA_947627725.1 uncultured Clostridia bacterium
CAGTTGAATTCAACTGTTCGGTTCCTTATCTCGACTTTTATTTTATTCCCTCTACCCCAACATTTGACATTGAGCCATAATTATTTTTGCGTGACATATGGGGAAAGTCCCGATTCCTTTTCACCGAGCCTTCGTGCCTTCAGGTCACTTTCAACTATAGCTCTCTTTTCCTTATTATATCTTATAAACAAGAGGGGTATGATATAAAGCACACTCGCTATTGCGGGGGTAAGAATAACAAGAGGCCATATCCATTTGTCAAACATAGCGGTCTGTGTACCGACATAAACCTGTGCGTTATCAATCGCCCTGTATCCGAGAATGGATAAAGCAAGGGTTGCGAGCCCCGACGTTATACCGCTTGAAATTTTTGTAAAAGACGTCTGGACGGAAAAGGTAATACCCTCGGTACGCTTTCCTGTTTTCCACTCCATATAGTCGATACTGTCGCAGAAAATGGATGTCTGCGCAATTGACGACGCACCGGAGGGAAGACTTCCGATACCGATTATAAGCATCGCAATCCACAATCTCTTGCCCTCAAAGCCGACAAAATACGCAATTACACGTACAATGATATTTACTATCTGAATAAGAATAAGCACATTGACATAACCGCCGAGCCATTTTTTAAGCTTATCGGCAAGCATCATACCTATAAAGCTCGGAACGGTTGTCAGCGCAAAATAAAGCGTTGTCAGTCCGAGCGCACCGATAATACCGCTGAGAGCGTTGTTACCAAGAAAATCACCCGGTATTTCGTATTTAAAGAAATATGTAACAAGACTCGCGCCGAATCCGAGTGAGCCGAAAAGGTTTGAAAGCGTCACGAGAAGAAGCATTTTATTTTTAAATAAAAGCGAAAAGCTCTCCGCAAGTGACGACTGGCGGTCAGTCAGATTTACGCATACACGCTCCTGCGTCTTATAACAGCGATAGCTCAGCATTGCGCCGCCGAGACCGAAAATCACAGCAAAGACGAGAGTTACAAGAGCCATACTGAAGCCTTTAGCGTTTGCTATCATTTCAAGCACCATAGGAATAACGGTGCTCAAAACACCGAACAGACAGCTTCCGATAGTTCTTGCCCACTGCACAAAACGGTCACGCTCATTAGAGTTCGGTGACGCCATTGCCGTAATTCCCCATACAGCGACGTCCTGAACGGTATACGCCAAATCCCAGCAGATATATATAATTACAAAATATGACACTCTGAGCCAGAGCAAATCCTCAGCAGTGGAAAAAACCAAAAACAGTAAAACAGTAAAGACGCTTACGGGCAATGGCGTATACTTTAAAAACGGTCTCAGCTTTTCACCGTTTTTAAAAGTGTGACGGTCGATAAAGGAACCTACAATCGGATCGTTTACGCCGTCCCAGACCTTCATCACAATCAAAAGAACGGATACAACTGCCGCCGGAAACATTGCGATATCAGTCATAAAATATGTAAAAAATGATGCCCCTATAAGCGAATAGACCATATTCTGACCTGAAAGTCCGATTAAAAAATCCGCCGTTTCTTTTTTTGAAATATATCTTTTTTCCTGCAAAGCGTCCATAATTTTCACCTCTATTTCTATTATACAATACTTGTTTGCTGAAATAAAGATGTAAATTATTTGAAAGAGCAAATTGACTTTATATCATAAATTAACCTAATCTTCATATTTACTATATATACATATATATTTACAAATTCTTATTTTATGATATAATATAAAAAATTTGGTTTTTCTATCTTACTTAAATTATAAAAAGAAAGTAAATTAAAAAAATACGGAGAGAAAATATGAAATACAACAAAAAAATTCTTAACATTACAGCTTTTATATTAAGCATTGCTTTTATCGGCTTTATAATGTGCTGCGTAGGATATTCTCTTGATGACTGGGCATGGGGAGCCTCCGTAGGCGAAGAGAGATTATCCTCAATGTTTGCGGGCTATAACGGCAGATATCTTGGTAATTTTTTAGTTATCATTATGTCAAAATATAATATAATAAAAATTTTAATAATGACTTTTTTTACCGCAGTTACTGCATATGCCGTGTACTGCCTTGTCGACAAATCAAAATTTTATCTGTACTTTACGGCGTTATTGCTTTTATTTCTAATGCCAAAGGAAATGTTTTCACAGACACTCGGATGGGCGTCAGGATTTTCAAACTATGTTCCGCCTATTATGCTGACAGTCATTTATTTGTGCATGATAAAAAATATTTTTGAAGAGCAAAAACCTGTGTACAATAAATTCACACCTGTCCTTACACTGCTCATAGGTATAAGTTCAGGTTTGTTTATGGAAAATGTTACCCTGTTTAATCTGGCATTGGGCTTTGTGGTTATTGTTTTTACATTTATCAGATTTAAGAAAGTCTATATTTCCCATTCTGCTTATTTGCTTGGCGCGGTAATCGGTTCGGTTATTATGTTCTCAAATTCAGCATACCGTATAATTTCATCAGGCAGCGACGATTACAGAAGTATAGGCGGAGATAATACGTCACTTTTAAAAACAGTTTTTGAAAATTTAAAGCTGATATATAAATTTTTGTTTGAACAGTGCTTACTGCTTTGGATAATAATATGTATCGCCGCACTGATATTATCATTTTTACACTTGAAAAATAATAAACCGTCTAAGGTCAACCGTTTTCTGACATTACTGTCTTCATCAGTAATACTGTCTTTTGCAGTTATAAGTGTGTTAACCAAGGTGAACACACAGTGGACAGAAGTATTTAATTCAGCAAATGAGGGGTTTGCGGCAAAGGTAAATTTTGTACTTGCGGGATTAGTGCTTCTGGCATTATTTATAACTCCTCTGCTGTGCATAAACGATAAATTATCCGCTCTTAAAACCGCGTCGTTTATCGGATTAGCCTGTGTTGTAACCGCTCCGCTTTTCGTTATAACGCCGATAAACTCAAGGTGCCTATTTTCCGCATATGTATTTTTAGCTGTATATGCGATTTCAATTATTAATCATATTGCTTCTTCAGTGAATTATTGTTTCGTAAAAAATTCAGCGGCGCTTTTGCTGACGGCCGCATGCTTTATAACTGCTTTTTATTACGGAACATTATACCACCGCATACATTCTTTTTATAATGAAAGAATGGAGTATGTTTATGAACAGATTGATGATAATAAAAAAGAAATAGATTTACCTAAATATCCAAAATATACAGCTTCATATGTATACTTCGGCACTCCTTCGGATGATACGATGTGGGAAAAAAGATTCAAGGATTTTTATAATATTGATGAAAAAATTAATTTTACTCCCGTAAATTACCGTGATTATAAAGAAAAAAATAAGTAATCAGGCATTTGAATTTAAACAGATAGTTATAGACAAAAGGGGGCAGTCTCACAGCAGTGAGGCAGCCCCCTTTGTCTATTTTGATTTTAAAACCTTTCTCACAATTTGCTCACAGGAATCGGCACTTTCATATGTCAGATATTTTTCATGAAAAGCTTTTATTCTGTCCTTACATTTTTCCGTTTCCTCATCAATATTCAATATTGAATCAATGACCTCATCCGTATCATAGAGAATCGGTCCCGGAGCCTCTTTCCTGAAATCCACATAAAGCCCTCTTAGATTATTGCAATATTCATCTATATCATATGCGAAGAAAAGCATAGGCTTATTAAGCAGAGCAAAATCAAACATTACGGAAGAATAATCGGTTATAAGAATATCCGCAATCCTATAAAGATCTTCAACATATCTGTAGTTATTCATATCAAAAATAAATTCATTATCGGCAGGAATTTTGTATCCTTTAGAACAAAAATGGTGAAGTCTTACAAGGATAACATACTCTTCACTGAGTTTTTGGCGCATCATATCCAAATCAAGCTGCATATCAAAGTTGTTTTTAACTCTCCATGTCGGAGTGTAAAGTACAATTTTTTTATTAAAAGGTATGCCGAGGTTTTCCTTAATTTTATTTATTTTTTGCGCACTGCTGTCAAAAAGCTTGTCCGTTCTCGGATAACCTGTCCTTAAAATTTCGCAATCGCATTTAAAGCAGGAATAAGCCTTATCCTCCATGAATTTACCCTGAACAATCAAATAATTCCATCTGAGGTTTTTCTTGATGTACAGTTCTTTCATATAATCGGTAGGAAAATCGCCCTCAACATCAAGACCAAGTGTTTTAAGAGGCGTTCCGTGCATTGTCTGAATTTCTATCTGACCGTCACGTTTTACATAACCGTCCTCAAAATTAACATTATTAACAAAATATTTTGCTGTCGCAAGATAATGATAATATTCCTGGGAGCCTCTGCGCACTCTTATACCCCTGCCCTTAACAGGAGTCCGCTCGTCAGTAAGGGACCAGATACACTGATATTCCGGATAATTTTTATCAATATACTCATAAAGCGCCTGCGGATTACAACTGTATTTTGAACCCCACATTGACTCAAATACAATCTGCTTTTCATTAATAGGCTCTTCCCTGTATTTGGGATAGTTTTTGAATGTAAGCTCCTGTCTTTTTGAAAGAGTATTCTCATCCTCTCTCCAAACGCTCTTAAGGCGAAGCTTAACAGTGCCCGTTACAAATCTGTAAAACTCAAGCTCAAGAGTATCATCAATTTTCATTTTGATATTGAAATGCTTTTCGCGGTAAATCATATCGCGTAATACACTGCCGTCCGGCAAAATGTATTCAATATATACATCTCTGTAACCGTTGTAAAAATTCCTGTTGATTTTTTTACTGTTAAAGTTAATTATAAATCTGCATATTGCTTTGCCCCTTTTATGGGAGCATATTGACTTAGCAAGAATAACTTTCTCTTTCGTTATGGCGTCATCTACACAAATATACGCTTTTTTGGCTTTAGCTATTTCTTCGTTTGAACCTTCGGCAACGGTTTCCATTGCGACAAAATTATATTTCTCCGCAACTCTTTTAAGAACAGAGGCTCTCTCCTCAAATCTTAAGAGGACGAAATTTGTCCGTGTAGTCTGCACCAAAGAAACTCTCGACGGCAAAGAAATCACCTGAGAGTACTTTTTTTGATGAAGGAGTCTGTCCGTGTCGCCGTTTAACTTCTCAATATACAAGGAATAATTAATTCCATTTTCAAAAGCGGTACAGTCCGTGCTGAAATGCGTTTCATCATTTCTTTTAAATTCTATCTGGTTATCTGAATTGTTTTCTTTCGCAAAAATTCTGTTTGCGGGAGCGTCAAGCACGCAGCTTAGCATATTATCCTTAAATGAAATATCGGCCGCAAAAACCTCCTCATTATTAATAAAAAGCTGAAATTCATCAAGATAAGAATACTTGGGAACAACTCTTGTTCTGTCGACAAAAAATGTTTTGTTTTTTGATTTTCTTTTGACATCGTAGCTGACGGAATTTAAGAATAAACTTCCCTTCTTAAGCCTGTTTTCATATTCGATATAAATTCTGTTAGTCCCCTGGTATTTTTCCTTTACCGCATTTATTATATTGTTATTAATGGTAATCATATATCCGACGCCGTCATAATTGTACTTGGATACCTTCTTGGTCGTCTTATCGATATAATATCCCCAGTCAGCAGTTAAATCACGATAACGTCCGCGCTTTACACTGAGAGGATACTTTTCATTTGTTATATCATTATAAAGATATGCCTTTATGCTCTGTTCCTCAAAATTACTAATATTAAGACGGCTTTGAAAAATATGCGCGTAAATACTTATACTTCCGCCTTTAACTATAACATTATCAATAGCATTATTTGGCTCAATGTTACGCAAATCATCAGTAATATTTCTTTTATTTATTGTAAATAAATCATCGGGAAGGTCAATGTAAAATTCACCGTCCTTTTCATTAACCGGAGCGGCATAGTATCCGTTTTTTTCATAATCAAGCAGCTTGATGAGGGCATTGAGATTATTATCCATAATATATCTGTATTTCTGCTGATTAATTATTGCTAATGATTCAAAAACGCTCTCATCGACAGAAGAATTTATATAATCTCTAATAATACTTAAAATTTTTTCTGCCCGCTCTACAGATACTTTTACACACTGATAAATAAAAATTGAAAGGTCAATTTCAAGGTGCTTCGCCTTCTGAAGCTTTTTCAGATTCTCTTCGCTTACATTTTTATCAAAAAACTCGTCAAGCATCTTCATAACAGTGATTCTGTCATTCAGATTTGTCATATCCGATGCGTTCTGCGTTATTGACTTTGAAACGCCGTCACGCACCCGCCAGAGATAACCCACACTGTTTACAACAGAAACATTGTTTGCAAAATAATGCATAGGGATAGTTACCGGAATATCTTCATAGAGAATGTTTTCAGGAAACTGAAAGTTATGATTCAGATAAAACGAGTGTAATATCAGCTTGTTCCATGAAGTTGTATCATACAAAAGATTTGGTTTTTTAGTTATATGTGTTACACTTTCGGTATCGGTAAACACCTTTTTATGAAGGCTTGACTGCCACGATTTTTTTGAGTTGAACCTCGCTACGTTACAGATGGTTAAATCGCTGCCGTTTTTTTCAGCAGCGCAAAACATCTTCTCATAGGCGTCCTGCACAACAATATCGTCCGAATCCACAAACGCAATATATTTTCCGTTTGCCATAGTTACAGCGTAATTTCTGGCGTGACCTAATCCGCTGTTTTCAATACGTTCATAATAAAAATGATCATATTTTTCAGCATATTCCCTGGCGATTTCTCCGCTTCTGTCTGTAGACCCGTCATCAATCATAATAACCTCAAGGTTATTCTTTGTTTGATTTAAAACGCTGTTAAGGCAAGCCGCAATATATTTCTCAACATTATATATCGGGATTATTACACTTATATCAGGTGCGTTTTCTGAATGCATAAATAATTCTCCTTCATTAAAGTCCGTCATTCACAATACAAACTAATTGGTAAAAATTATAATATCAAATAATATACAAATAACAGTAACCACTCTCAAGCTTATTATTTGTTATTATTAAACCGTCTAATCTCTTAAAATATTAATCAGTTTTAAAAGGCACATAAAATAACGCTTTTATCACTTTCTAAACTATAATATTATTTTATTTTACATTATATTTTTTAAATTATATCACAATAAATATCACTTTTCAACAAAAGCACATAAAAAACGGGTTATCTCAAATAAGGCTTTGAGATAACCCGTTTCATTTATGGATATTTTTATTATGCCTGTGCAGGAGCGCTTACAGGGCAAACACTTTCGCATGCGCCGCACTCAATACAAGTAGCGGCATCGATAACATACTTGCCGTCACCCTCTGAAATTGCGCTTACAGGACATTCGCCTGCACATGCGCCGCATGAAATACAATCCTCAGAAATTGCGTATGCCATTACAGATACACCTCCCACATCAAACTTCTAAAACTAATATAACAGTATATCAGCAAAAAATCAAGCTATTTTTATTCTTTTGTCCTATTTTCTGTATGGTAATTTGAGTCACTGTTAACAGCTATTACCTCTTCCCTGTCGACAACAACCGGCAGTCCCTCAGGCGACTTATCAAGCTGAACCTTCAGCTTGCCTGTAAGGAGAGATGCGTCAACAACAACTCCCCTGCCCTCGCGGCAATCAACAACCGTGCCTTTCTTAGGAGTAATCTTTTGCAGATACTCATATGAATTCTGCTCGTATTTTAAACAGCACATAAGTCTGCCGCATGTTCCGCTGATTTTACTCGGCGCAAGTGACAGTCCCTGATCCTTTGCCATTTTAATCGTAACCGAATGAAAATCATCAAGAAAGGTTGAACAGCAAAACGGTCTGCCGCAGATACCGAGACCGCCGAGAAGCCGGCTCTCATCACGCACGCCTATTTGTCTCAGCTCAATTCTTGTATGAAAATGCGAGCCTAAATCCTTGACAAGCTCTCTGAAATCAACTCTTCCGTCGGCTGTAAAATAAAAAATAATCTTTGATCTGTCAAAGGAATATTCAGCGTCAGTCAGATACATTTCCAGATTATGCTCCTTTATTTTTTCAGCGCATACCGCAAGAGCATCTTTTTCAAGCTTTTTATTTTCCTCAAGGATTTTTAAATCCTCGTCTGTCGCAATTCTTTTAACCGGCTTAAGCGGTGAAACGACCTCGCTGTCGTCAACCTCTTTTACGGCGCTTTGCGCCGCTCCGCACTCAATACCCTTTGAGGTTTCAAGCACAAGAGTCTGCCCTTTTTTTATATCAAGACCCTGCGGGTCAAAGTAATAGGTCTTGCCTGTGTCCTTAAAGCGAACACCAACAACCTTTGTCATTTATGTATCCTCCATATTATCTGCCGACAGCTTGTCTTAAGCTGTAACAGATTTTAGTAATCAGAATTGAATTATTTGAATTCATCAATGCCGTTTCCTTAAGTGTATCACAAACATTCATTAAGTCAATAAGTTTTTGCCTGGTAAGTTTTGTTTTTAACAGCCTTGCCGTTTCTCTTTGACCTGACAAAAAATCTCCGTTCTCTCTGTACGCAAGCGCGTCTCTGAAAATATTTTTTAAAAAATCGCATGCAAAAACGACAGCGTTCCTGTCCCTCTGAAATACGGAGCAGGCACATAAAAGCGAATACTCGCTGTCATTCACAAGCGCCCCGCAAATATCACAGCAAATCTGTGCAAGCTCATTCTGTTTTGAATCTGAAAAGCTGTCAATGGTTTTTCCTATATTGCCGTTAAAGGTTTCAAGGGCGCGTTTTGCCTCGCCATAACCGATATTTTCAAAATGAGATGAAATATATCCCGCTCCCTTGTCAATGTCAACACTCTCAAGACTTACGACAACAGACCTTGAAATGACTGTTTCAAGAAGCATACTCTTGGACTGCGCCGTAAGAATAAAGACCACATATTGAGGCGGCTCCTCAAGCACCTTTAAAAGAGCGTTCTGCGCAGATATGCTCATACACTCCGCATTACCTAAAATATATATTTTAAATTCCGCCTCATTCGGCTGAACATACGCATCCTTGACTATTTCCCGAATAACACTAACGTGAAATGAATTTGCTCCGCCCTGTGCGCTGTATTCAAATATATCGGGATGTATTCTCTCCTCAGCCTTATGGCACTGAGCGCACTTCATACAGGGCTTTTCTTCTCCCCGACAAACAAGAGCCGTTGCCAGTGAACGCGCCAGTGTCCTTTTACCAAGACCCTGTTCGCCCTCAATAACAACAGCGTGAGGAAAGCGCTTGGTATCAATAAGATATCCAAGCTGTTCAATTATTCTTTCGTTTGAGATAAAATCTATTTTCATACTATAACTTTTTGAATTGATCTACATCCACAACAAACGCAACCGCTCCGTATTCCTCCACGTCAACAGGCTTTTTGAGGAGGGAACCCTCTATTGTGCTTTCAACCCCTGTTTTGCGAACAACGCGTTTTGTAACATTCTTTTTTAAAATACTGAAAAGTAAATCAACCTTATCGTCCTCAACACCGTAAAGAATGGTTGTGTGACCGCCTTCTAAAAACTGACCTTCCGTTGAAACCTTTGTTGAAAAAAAGCCTTCTGCTCCTGTTGCCGCAAGAACTTTAGATAAATCCTTATTTGAAATAATAACGATAACTAATTTCATATGTACCACCCTTTAAAATATATTCCGTTCGACCCTCTTCTCATTCCATTCTTGCAGATATAATTATACAATATTTCAAAAAGTAATTCAATCTATGTCTATTTATTTCAAATAAAATTTACAATTCATTAAATTACTACAGTTGCCAAAGCTACAATGACAGGCATTGTTACTACGGAAAGAACAGACGACTGAGCTGCAAGCTCAGAGCCGAGCGCCGTATCATTTTTATACTTTGCGGCATACATTGCCGTATTGGTCGCCGCAGGAGCAGAGGCTGAAATAAGCATTGCCGTCAGCAGCGAGCCTCTCACTCCGCATACATAAAATAAGCCTAACATACAAAGCGGAATAAATATCAGCCTTATGAACGAAACAAAATATATTTCCTTTTTGGAAAACATACTCCTGAAGCTTGAATTTGCCAGAAACGTGCCGAAAACAATCATAGCAAGCGGAGAATTGCAGTTACCGACAATCTCCATAGGATACTCAATAAAATACGGTATATCAGGCTGAATAAAGAAAAGAGGCAGACCGATTATAACCGACATTGAGCCGGGATTAAAAATAAGCTTTTTAAAATTAATCTTTGCCTCTCTTCCGGAAATCTCATAAATACCGAGAGTGAACGCCACAATATTGAAAACGGCAACATAAACCGAGCAGTAAAAAATCCCCTCTTTGCCGATAACGCTTTTAGCCAGCGGCAGCGCCAAGAAGGCGGCATTTGACATAATCATTGCGTAATGATAAATACCGCGCTCCTTAAGCGACCTTTTCCTGAAGGTCAGCATTGAAAAAAGAGCGCCGAAAATATGTGTGGCAAAGGCACATACAAAGGCAACAAGTATTCCCTTAATATGCTCCTGTGAATATTCCATTGTCATAAAGGTATGTATAATCGCGATCGGTAAAATCACATTAAAAAGCAAATCAATAAGCCGTTTGCCGTCTGCCTGTTTAAATATACCGATTTTATCTGTAATAAATCCTATGCCCGCAATAAGATACAGGATAAGCACCTGAAGCGCGATCGTTTTTAAATTTTCAAAAAACAAAGCTATTATTCCTTTTTATTGTCCTAAATTACTGCGTTTATTAATATCGTAAAGAAGCGTGAAAGAAAATATTCCCAACATTATATAAGTGACAGATGAAAAGGTCACTTCGCCGAATATACCGCTGACACCCATTATAATCAATACAATTCTCGGAAGCGCAACAATACAGGACATAAACGTAAGCAAAACCGACGAAAAAACAAATACTCTCGTTGTATTTTCCCCATTTTTATCCACGGCGCAAATCATACTGAAAAGGAAGCAAAGGGTAACACACAGTAAAATAAATTCACAAAAGACCTCAATATTAATTTTTACATCAACAATCTGCACCATTATGCCGATTAGCTTGACAAAAGCCCAGGCAACAGGAGCAAAATGAAGAAATGTGAAATTTTTAAAATCGTAATTTTCATTTTTCTCCGACAACGCGAGCGTGAAAAAATAAAAGCTGCTTATCAGCGCAAGCACGCCTGAAATACCTATAAGAACAATATATGTATAATCAATGTAAAATGAACTTGAGGCATAAGAAAAGCAGTTATATCCCTGGTGGATAAAATCATAAAAAAAAGAAATCGCCAACAAAACCGATGATAAAAAAATACCCGCTTTACCTTTTTGGATATCAAAGGTTCGTGCTAAATTCTTTTTAAATACAGCGTAAAAAAAAGCAAAAATAAAGCCTAAGACAATTAACAAATAAACAATATATGACGGAAAATCCAATAAAAATGAGCTTACGTCTTTACTATGCTCGCCGTAAAGCTGAAAAAAGTGCAAAACACAAGCAGCAATCACCGTTATTATTATCAAAAAAACCGGCAGCCTTGCTCTCGTCTTTCGCACTTTAGTATCTCCTCTTCCAAATTATTTTTTCACTCGATTTCCGATATCGACAAACTTCTTTGAATAGCTTACACTCTTATAGGCAGGGCGCATAATCCTTCCTCCCGATGTAAGCTCCTCAAGCCTGTGAGCGCACCAGCCGGCAATTCTTGATGTGGCAAAAAGTGGCGTATACAAATCCTCGGGAATTCCGAGCACCTTATAAACAAGACCTGAATAAAGGTCAACATTCGCGCATATTGCCTTGTCAACGCCCTTAATTTCCGAAAAAATTTCAGGAGTCAGTGATTCAATATTTTCAAGCGTCTTGAATTCCTTTTCAAAGCCTTTTTCAAATGCGAGCTTTTTAGCGCTTTCCTTTAGTATCACCGCACGCGGATCAGACTTGGTATATACAGCGTGACCCATACCGTAAATAAGCCCCGTACCGTCGCCCGCTTCTTTATTCAATATCTTCACAAGATAGTCCTTAACCTGTGACGGGTCTGTTGAATCAGGCAGATTTTCCATAATTTCATTCATCTGTGCAGCTACCCTTAGGTTAGCGCCGCCGTGACGGGGTCCCTTAAGCGAACCGAAGCCGGCAGTAATAGCCGAATATGTATCCGTACCGCTGGATGTCAAAACCCTTGTGGAAAAAGTTGAGTTATTTCCTCCTCCGTGGTCGGCATGGAGTATAAGACAGATATCAAGAAGCCGCGCCTCCTCGCGGGTAAACTTTTTATCGGCTCTCAGCTGATTTAAAATATACTCTGCCGTTGTCTGTTCCTTCCTGATAGGATGAAGGAACATCGTTTTATTGTAAAACGCACGGCGTTTAACCTGATAAGCGCTGTTCATAATGGTCGGCATCTGAGAAATAAGCTGAAGCGACTGACGAAGCACATTAGGAATGGAAATATCATCAGGATTTTCGTCAAAGGAATAAAGCATCATCACGCTTCTTGCCATTTTATTCATAATATCCTTTGACGGATTTTTCATAATCATATCTTCAATAAATTCGTCAGGGAGCGCTCTGCACTCGGCGATAACCTCACGCAGACTTATGAGCTGTTGTTCTGTGGGGAGCTCTCCGAAAAGCAGGAGCCATACTACCTCCTCATAACCAAAGCGGTCGTTATCAACACAGCTTTTAACTATATCATTTATGTCATAGCCTCTGTACGAGAGCTTTCCGTCCTTCGGTATTCTTTCACCGTCAAGAATATAGTAACCCTCAACAGAACAGATACGTGTCAAGCCTGCCATAACTCCCGTACCATCACTGTTTCTGAGACCTCTTTTAACGTGATATTTTTCATAATCCTCCTTCTTTATGGAGTTATTCTTGTCAAGCTCACCGCATAAACTTGAAAGGGCATCCATTGAAATCGGGGAAATATAACTTGATGGCATAATGTTTCTCCTTCCATGCTCTATAAATAATCAATCAAGAGAAGATTGCTTTATTAAAAGAAATAGGGTATTCATATCAAATAATTATACATTTTATTTAATATAAAGTCAAGGAGGTGAGATTATGAAAAAAATACTAATTGTATACGTTGTAATGTTTGCGCTTACAATTCTGATACCCGCAATTGTCTGCTTTACAAATACGGCAGTAAACAGTGAACAGGAGATGGTCACTATATTCCGGCAGTATATTAATTTAATTGGCTGTTATCGGTAATCTTTTTCATATGAGCGTTTGCGCTTATATACATATTAACCGTTTTAAAATAGGTGTCCCATTCATCAGCCACCTTATTATACGATTCCGGACTGTCCTTTGCAAGATATTCGCCTATTCTCAGAGCGTCGCTGTTATTTTCACGGCAGGCGTTAAATCCATCCGTACACAGTCGTTTGATTTCCCCGCCTGCTTTTGAACAGATACTTTCAAGATTTTGTTCGGTAAGCTTTGTGATAATACCTTTTTCAATTTCATCTATCATTATCTGACAGTCAATATCCACAATAAAATTTATATTGCCGTCAACAATATCAATCCTTTTTTTTATCTTAGGAGATGAAATACGAACTCCTACCCTGCCGATTTGCTCGTCATTAAATTCAATCATACACTCCTTTATCTTGCCTGACAGCATAAGAAATCCCATTGTTTCATCGTCATTTGTTACATAGACAAGCCTATCATTGCTGAAAAGTCCGATTCCGTTTGTTTCAACATTGTTCTTTTCTTTCTCCTTTTTCAGTATCGGCAGATAAATATCGGAGGTTTTATCTGATGCCATATTCAAAAGCTCGCTGACTGATACATAGGCGCTCACACCAGCGTCCTGACCGTTTTTTAAAAGATAAACCATATTTTCACACGGAACGCCCGCGTCATTTTCCTTGCTTTCAATAATATCCTTAGAGCTTTTATCCGCTATGCATACTGCCACATCAATACGTGAATCGGGCGAACGCAAAAAGTAATCAAGATTTTCCTTGAAGTTTGCTTCGGCAATTTCTCTGCTGAAAACAATAATTTTATTCTGACCGAAGAATAATTTTTTTGAAACGCTTTGCGTCAGATTTGAAACGGCGTCAACAATTGTGTCACCGTCCTCTTCGGTGTTATACGTTCTGTTGCCTTCAGGCGGTTCCGTGCTTGAAGCCGCTCCAAGCTTAAGTGTCTGAATGATAACATTTATCTTGTCATCCTTTGTTTCAATTCCCATTCCTTCAACAATGAGCAAATCCTTAAGATGAACAGTGTTCATACAACCGGACAGCATCGCAGCAATCAGGACGACACAAGCTATTACCTTAAAACTTTTCAACAAGTTCATCACCATAATTTCTCTTTTTGAAAATCAATGTCAATATCGGAATTATTACGCAAAATACAACAAACGGTACAAAATTGATAACCTGCGAAACAGTATTGACCTGTAAAATTTCGGTAAAGAAAACTGCCACAGCAAGCGCTAAAACCGAAGAAATTATACTTTTTGTACTTTTTTTCATAGGACTGAATGCTATGCCGGAGCAATATATGAGCAAAACAGATTTAATAAATATACCGAATATCCAGAATGAAATATATAAAACATCTATCCGCTCAAACAAACCGATTTTTGCTAACTGAAAAAGAGTGTAAATCGGGAAATCCTGCAACAGCGCCGCGTCACCCATAACGGCGTTGACAAAAAGAATCAGCACAAAAATCGTAAAAAAGGAGGCTATTACGGACCAGATATATGGTTTTATCGTCCTGCCGTTTACTTTTTTGGAAAGGCATAAAAACAGTGCTATCTCTGTGGAATCCCCCGTAATTGTTAAGGTATTTTTTAAAATCTCATTATTGGTGTTTGTAATAACCGGATAAAGATTAATCTCCTGATAATTTTTAGCATTTAAAAAAAGCGCGGCAAGAATTGAAACAACCAGCAGGGCAAACCCGAATGCCGAGAATCTGGACAATCCCTCTATGCCGAGATACGCTCCGTAAAATGCACAAGCCGCAACGATTACTGAATATATTAACGCCTGCGAATTAGGATTGAGCGTGGTAGACGCGAAATATGAGAATTTACTGATATTTACTCCAGCTACAAATATGAAATAGAGCGAATAAAAGAAGCCTACCCACTTGATATCAAAAGGACTTTTATGCTTCGTATAGCAATAAATTGCGGGAAGTGATAAAAGCAGAGTGATACCCAAAGACAATATAATACTTATTAATATATCCGTTGTCATCAGACCTACCGAAGCCGACTGAACACTCGTCATACTGACTACTATCCTGCTGATATAAAGCAGAAAAAATATACTTATCGGCGCTATCCTATCCCTTTTTGCCTGTGTCAATATCTGCACCTCTCAATTTATTTACACGCACTTTTCGTTTTGATAATTTAAGCCATGTTTCCCTGTAGAATATATCGCCGAGCGAATGCGTATCAAGCGGTGATATAGGAGATGAAAGGGGAACACCAAACGGGTCAAGCGAGCAGATATTTATAAATATAATACCTGCGCCGAATATAATTCCGTACACGCCAAACATTCCGCCTAATAATATAAATATAAATCTTAAAACGGACACGCTTTCATATAACGGATACACGACATATGAGGATATCGCGGTCATCGCTATTACCACAAGCATCGGCGCGCCTATAATTCCTGCCGTTACGGTAGTTTCTCCGATTATAATACCGCCGATTATTGAAACAGCGTGACCTATAGCCTTCGGCAGTCTTATTCCCGCCTCTCTCATAATTTCATAAAGTATTAAAAGCATTATAGCTTCCGTCATTAATGAAAACGGAGTCGTTATTTCCTCTGACGCAATCGTGTATAAAAGATTTGTCGGTATCAGCTCCTGATGAAAGGTTCCTACCCCGACATATATTCCGGGGAGAAAAATGGAAATAAGAAAGCTGAAATACTTTAACGCTCTTATAAAACCGCTGTGAAACGGCGGGCTGTCATAATCGTCAACCGACTGAAAATTATCACTGAAAAGATAAGGCAGATAAATTACAAACGGGGTACCCTCCACCATTATAATAACTCTGCCCTCAAGGAGCTTTGAAACCGCGGTATCAGGGCGCTCGGTATTTCCTACGCAGGAAAAAAACGATTTAATATCCGTATCAACAAACGGTACAAGCTCCCCGTAATCAACAACCGTATTGAAATTAGCTGCTTTCAGCCTGTGCTCAACCTCTCTTACAAGCTCCTCATCAGCGCGGTTATCAATATAGGCGATGACGACAGGGGTGTTTGCCGCTGTGCCTAATTTTATCTGTTTAAATTTTAGATGGTGGGTTTTAAGCCTTTTTCTTAAAAGCGCCTTGTTATCATTAAGCGCCTCAATAAAGCACTCCTTCGCGCCTTTTACGTTGCTCTCGTTTGACGGCTCGTCTACCGAACGCCTTGCCCAACCCTGGATACCGAATACAAGCGCTCTGTTACAGCCGTCAAGCACAAACACACAGAAGCCGCTCATTAAAAAATAGTAGCAGTCCTGAAATGTTGTTGCTTCATTAAGCTCAACGGAATTAACAACGCTGAGCTTAATCTGATTCAGCAAATCATTATTGTTGTTAAATTCAAGTTTTCTTTCAAGTATTGGTGATGTTACCATCTGTGAAAGCTGGAGCGAATTAATCAACCCGTCCATTGCACAGAAAAATCCTTTTTCACCGCAGATTACCGCCTCACGCAAAAGAAAATCGGAACAGTCCTTAAAATCATCCTTGAATCTTTTTTTATTGCTATCATAATCTGGATACAAATTATCCATATTTATCACCACATATACTTTCTGCATAATTACTGCGGTTATTCACAAAAATAATATTGATTAAAAAAAAACACACAATAAACGATGAACTGTGCGTTTTTTTAAATCATTATTTTCAGAAGGGCTGTGAAAATCAGTATGGCAATTAATTTTATAAGAGCAATAATAATTTATATATTTATCATTATAGCCGTAAGGCTTATGGGTAAACGGCAGGTTGGCGAATTAAAACCGCACGAGCTTGTCATTACAATTCTTTTAAGCGCCGTAGCGGTTATACCGCTTGAGGAAAATTCGATGCCGCTTGCTAACTGTCTTGTGCCGATACTTCTTTTTATAAGTATGGAAATCATCGTATCCGTCATTTCAATGAAAAGCCTGTGGTTCAGAAATCTTCTTCAGGGCAGACCTATATTTATAATCAGAAAGGGCAAGCTTGACCAGAAAAAGCTAAAGGAAATGAGGTTTACCATTGACGACGTTATAGACGCGTTAAGACAAAAGGATATATTTGATTTATCAGAAGTGGAGGACGCCATTATTGAAACAAACGGCACCATATCCGTTTTGCCAAAGGCGGAATACAAGCCCCTCACACCGAATGACGTAAATATTCCCGCAGAAAATAACGGTATGCCGATAACTATTGTTATGGACGGAAAGCCGGTCAACGAATATTTTAATGAATATAAAATAAATGACAGTGAAATAGAGCTTATCATAAAAAATGAAAACAAAGAGGTAAGCAGGATTATGCTGCTTACTATTGACGATAACGGTAATACATTTTTAATAGAGAAGGAATCATAAATGAAAAGAATTTATATTGCGGTTTTATTTTTAGCGGTCGCGGTATCGCTTTGTATTTTTGAGCAGTATACCGTTTCAAGCGCATACAGGGAAACCACAGAGTATTTAAACACGGCGATTGAGGAAGTGGAAAAAGAGGACTACGAAAGCGCGAAAAGGACCTGCGGAAATTTAAGAGACTACTGGTCGCAGAAGCAAAAATATATGGCGGCAATGATAGACCACGGTTCACTTGACGACACAAGTATAACAATATTAGCTCTTGAAGAGCTGGCGGATGCCGAAAGCGACAGCCTTGAGGACGAACTGATAACGGCTAAAAACCAAATAAAATCTATTTACGATAATCAAAAAATCACCTTTGGAAATGTGTTTTAAAATCATAACCACCCATTAAATACAATAGTAAAATAAAGGTAGACATATGGAAAGCCACCATGTATCTACCTTTTTCATATGCTAAAATATTATGTAAGGTATGGTTATGAAAAAAGGACAAAAGAAACGAATATGGGCTAGAGAACAAAATTAGAAATTATAGGTAAAACCTATGTATTGTATTGTTTAAACATTTCTTTTGAACATTTTTAACCATCGCTCTTAAAAAATAATTTTTAAAGAAGATCATTATTAATAATATCAACTAGTTTTTTGCCGATTTCTTGTGTTATATGTACTGTGTCATGCGTTGTTGTTCGAATTATTAATACATTATCTACAATTTCATATGTTGCAATGCTATCAACAACACCATTTAATGTCGTTTCTTCAAGACCGGTGTGTCTTTCTAATCGAGTTATAACTGACATAAAATCTCCTCATTGAAATAGTTAATCTGTTTTCGTAAACATTATAAATATAAGAGATGATAATTCTTATCAATTAAAAATTATCAATCGCAGCATAATGGACAGTAGTAAAAACAATCCTTATATTTTAAGGTTTGACCATAGCTATTTGTTCCTGCACTTTGATTAGGATTTACATGAATCACCTCAGCATCAAAAGTATTTGCAACTTTTTGACAACAAGTTTTGCTTTTATGCATATATCCGTCAACTTTTACGCTGGCTGCACTATAAGATGGAAGTTTGGCTACATAGTATGAAGAAAACCAATCATTATAAAAAGGAGCCAAGATAAGAAAAATTGGGATAAGCACACTAACAATCTTCAACAAAGCACTGTTGGTCTTTTTTCTTTGCACTGTAGGTTGTGAGTTGCTTTCCGTTAAGGTATCCATATTTTTATTTACAGTTGGCTGGGTATTACTGCAATATGAACATGGCTCCTCGCTAATCATATTTCCGCAATTTGAGCATCTCCACTTATGAGTGATAACAGGCGCCCCACATTTAGGACAACGTGCCGCCTTGTCGGATATTTCGGCTGAACACTCCGAACATTTTATCAATGCCATACTTGGCATCCTCCTTTACTATAATAATAAAACTTATTAACAATAAATCGCAAAAAGAGCATTTAATGACTCGTTATTGTTGCCACGATACTTCCGCTTGCTCTGTCAAACTCAATATGCATTTCACTTTTTTTACCGGGTAAAACTCTAACTAAAGTTGACCTTATAGAACATTTTAGTTCAACATTTGTAGGCTTTGTAATTGGAAATTCTCTTGTTTTAGCTTTATAGCCGACATCACCGACCAGTTTTCCATCAAAATAAATCCTGACGCTGGGCTTGACAAGAAACCAACCTGTATAGCCATATATAACCAACGAACCGTCTACATTTTGTGATGATTTACCACGAATCGGATATCCGCAATGAATACAGTCTTCTGCCTTGTCAGATACATTTTGCCCACATTCCGGGCAACTAATTAACGCCATATTTAATATACTCCCATATTTTTTCTATATAAAAGCTGACTCCACCGCCTGAAAGCTTTTCTCCTGTAGGATAATGACTGTGGCAAATACCATAAAATTCTATTCCCTTTTCTGCCCAATCAAATATTATTTCATTATCATTTTGGTGTTAGGAGTATATTTTCCATATTCTCCTTTGCCGCTGTCTAAAATATATTTTGTTATTACGCCTGATGTTCCCCCTAAAATACCGCCTGTTTCAATTGGGGTATTTGGAAAATCTAAAATAATACTGTTAAAAATTTCACTTTTTATTTTCATAATTATTTTAAAAATAAATATCTTATTAAATACATCATATGATGTATTTATATTACAACATATGATGTATTTTGTCAACAACAAATGTTGTATTGTGTCATAATAATACTGAGGTGTTTTTATGCAGTATTATCGAAGAATCAGAGATTTGCGAGAAGACAGGGATTTAACACAGGACCAAATCGTGAAAATATTGAATATGCATAAAACAACATACACAAATTATGAGCAGGGAAAAAGAGAACCGCCATTTGATTTTATAATTAAGCTTGCAAAAATCTATGATGTATCCATTGATTATATCGCGGGATTGACAGATGAGCCTAAGTCCTACAAAAATAAATAGTTACAAAAATTAAATAATATACAAACAGGGCTGAGATTTTTCTCAGCCCTGTTATCATTTTAATTATTCTTTTCTCTTTTTTCTTGTCATAAGTTCATTTACGGTTTCAAGCGGGTCGGCGCCTTTATTTACAACCGCATTGACAGCGGAGACAATCGGCATTTCAACATCATATTTTTCCGCAAGCTCAACCGCCGCGTCAAGCGCGTTAATACCCTCAACGACCATTCCGACCTCCTCAACAGCCTTTTGGGGCGTCAGTCCTTTTCCTATCAGATAGCCTGCGCGGTTATTACGGCTGTGCCTGCTTGTTGCGGTTACAATCAAATCCCCCAAGCCTGCCAGACCCGCAAACGTCTGATAGTTGCCTCCCATAGCTTTACCCAAGCGTGACATCTCCGCAATACCTCTTGTAATAAGCGCCGCCTTCGCATTGTCGCCGTAGCCCAGCCCGTCAGAAACGCCTGCCGCTATGGCGATAATATTTTTCAGCGCTCCGCACAGCTCAACACCTATTTTGTCGGAATTTGTATAGACCCGCATACAGGTATTCATAAAAATATCCTGAACATATTCCGCGCTTTTAATATCCTCACACGCCGAAACAATAGTCGTCGGCAGGTCAACGGCAACCTCCTCCGCATGAGTTGGTCCCGAAAGCACAACCACCTTAATGTTATCGTGCTTAAAATCCGCACGGATTTCCTGCTCGATTACCTGCGACATTGTGAGGTTTGTACCTTCCTCAATTCCTTTTGCAACATCAACAATTATCTGCCTGTCAGGAATAAGTCCTCCGACTTTTTTTGCCGTATCTCTCACATACAGTGACGCAACGGCAAAAAGCACAATATCCTTATCAACACACGCCTGCCTCAAATCCTTTGTAAAAATAATATTTTCGGGTATTTTACAGTTTTTTAAATTCGGATGAATATGAGTTTTAGAAAGCGTATCAATTTCTCTTTCAACAGCAGACCAGACGGTTACATCATAGCCTGTATTTGCAAGCATTCTCGCAAGCGCAACGCCCCAAGTGCCCGCGCCTAAAACTCCGATTTTCTGCATAACATATAGCTCCTTATTTCAAAAATATTTTTATTCGTCGTCGCTTGAAAGCTTGAGTACAGCAAGAAATGCCTCCTGCGGTACTTCAACCTGACCGAACTGACGCATACGCTTTTTACCTTCTTTTTGCTTTTCAAGGAGCTTTTTCTTACGTGTAACGTCACCGCCGTAGCATTTTGCAAGCACATCCTTACGAAGTGCCTTTACGGTTTCACGGGCGATGACCTTTCCTCCGATTGCGACCTGAATCGGAATTTCAAATAAATGGCGAGGAATATGCTTTTTAAGCTGTTCGGCGATTTTTCTTGCCCTTGAATATGCCTTTTCTCTGTGGATTATAAATGAAAGAGCGTCAATAACATCTCCGTTGAGCAGAACGTCTACCTTGCACAAATCTGATTTACGGTAATCGGCAATCTCATAGTCAAATGAAGCGTAACCGCGCGTCCTTGATTTAAGAGCGTCAAAAAAATCATAAATAATTTCGTTGAGAGGAAGCTCATAATGAATATCTACCCTGTCAGGAGTGATATAATTCATATCCTTAAAAACGCCTCTTCGCTCCTGGCACATATCCATAATCGTTCCCACAAATTCACTCGGCACATATATGTGCGCGTTTGCAAACGGCTCTTCGCAGTAGTCGATATACGCGGGGTCTGGATAATTGGTCGGATTATCAATTTCAACCATTGTGCCGTCGGATAAATAAATCTTATAAACAACACTCGGTACGGTAGTTATAAGCTCAAGGTTATATTCTCTCTCAAGACGTTCCTCAATAATTTCCAGATGAAGAAGCCCCAGAAAGCCGCATCTGAAACCAAAACCAAGCGCACCCGAGGTCTCCGGCTCGTATGAAAGCGACGCGTCATTAAGCTGCAGCTTTTCAAGCGCGTCACGCAGGTTTTCATAATCAGCGCCGTCAGCGGGATAGATACCGCAGAAAACCATAGGATTGACCTTTCTGTATCCCGGCAGCGCCTTGCCGGCGGGATTTGACGCGAGCGTAACCGTGTCGCCCACTCTTGCCTCGCTGACTGTTTTAATTGACGCTGTGATGTATCCGACCTCACCGGCACAAAGCTCGTCTGCCTTTTCCATAGATGTTGCGCGCATATATCCGACCTCTACAACGGTAAATTCCGCTCCCGTTGCCATCATACGCATTGTATCGCCCGCCTTTATTTTACCGTCCATAATGCGGACATATACAATAACGCCTCTGTATGAGTCATAAATGGAATCAAATATTAAGGCACGCAAAGGCTTATCGTCATCGCCTGTCGGAGGGGAAACCTCATTTACAATGTATTCCAGAACCTCTTCAACATTTTCACCTGTCTTTGCGCTCACACGCGGTGCGTCAAAGCATGGAATACCGATGACCTCCTCAACCTCCTCGGCAACTCTGTCAGGGTCAGCGGCGGGAAGGTCTATTTTATTAATAACAGGAAGAATATCAAGGTCATGATCAAGCGCAAGATAAGTATTCGCAAGTGTCTGAGCCTCAACTCCCTGCGAAGCGTCAACGATTAAAATTGCTCCCTCACAAGCGGCAAGGGAACGCGATACCTCATAGTTAAAGTCAACATGACCCGGAGTGTCAATGAGATTAAATTCATAAAGCTCGCCGTTTTTCGCCGTATAATCGAGCTTAACAGCATGAGCCTTAATGGTAATTCCGCGTTCACGTTCAAGGTCCATATCGTCAAGAATCTGCTCCTGCATATCACGTGTGGCAACAGAGCTTGTAAGCTCAAGAAGCCTGTCCGCAAGAGTTGACTTTCCATGGTCGATATGAGCGATTATTGAGAAGTTCCTGATATGTCTTTTATCAACTGCCAATGGTAGTCCTCCGTAAGTTATTTATTAATTTTCCTAATTTCATTCAGCTCAATTCCGGCTTCTTTTGAATTATACTTTACCTTTGTAAAAAGTCTGATAATATAATAAACTGGTAAGAGATACGGTCTTTTTTCAAGCTGTCTGTAATCTGCCGTCATTTTTTTCCGGTTAGGAAAAATTCTTCTGAACAGGTATCTTATCTTTGAGCCGTTAAATTCCGAAAGCTTTTTTGAATAATCAACAATGTGGTTGCCGTAAACCCCGCTGCTTAGCAGAAAATCAAGCATTTTCTGCTGATTTTCCGTTAGTTCTCCGCCGTCAAATACCGCATTTGCAAGAGAGATTGCGTCAAGCGCGAAATCTTTTATACCGATTTTATCAAGCTCAGCAACCGCTCTGTCCCAATCAACCTTTTCTCCGTAATTAAGCAGCACGTAAATGTCACATAAAAAACGCACGCCGCAGCCATCTGTGGCATAGTGCTTGTACATATGACATATTGTGTAAATAAAATGCTCCGTTTCTTCAACATAATACTTATATGGATTTTGACTGTCAGCTTTCGCGTTCTTCCACAAATCAAAATGAGGGCAAAACTCAGCCTCCTCAAAGAACAATTCTCTGTGCCATTCAAACGTATAAAACGGCTTTTTAAAGAAATCATCAGAATTTTCGCACGATGCGGTAAGTCTGAAACCCCGTGATTTCATAATCTTCAATAAAGTATCCCTCTTGCTGTAATCATAAAGGATATCAATATCACTCATCTGGCGCATTTTTTGCTGGGGATAGTAATTTCTGATTACGCTGCCTTTAAGGAGCATAAATTTTATTTGCTTTTTCTGAAGTTCCCTTTCAAGCTCCTCAAGTTCATTTTTCATTGATAGAAGTCTTAAAAGCTCGTTTTTAACATATACTTCAAGCTCCTGAGCCTGCTTTCCCGGAAGATTTGATGAATCAAGCACTGCCGCAATAATTGAGTAAACCTGCTGCTTTTTAGAGATTGAAACAAGCCCTTCCCAGTCCAAACCGTCAGGGGCAGGGAGCGGGGACTCTTTTTTCAAAGCGGATTTTAACAACGCCATAAGATATTCACTTTCCAAAGATGAATACTGCATAATTATCCCTCAATAAGATTTTTACTTCTTAATATATCCAGAAGCTCCCTAACGTCCGCGCGAACAGTGTTTTCGTCAACATCATACTTTTCAAGCATTGCCGCAACAATGCTGTCCTCTGTCTGCTCCGTTTTAAGAAGTTCAAAAATAAACGCAGCGGTCGGGTTGTTCTTGACAAGTCCGTTAAATTCCTTTACCGCCTTGCCTGTCGCAATAGCAAAGCTCTCACCGTCTATTGAATTTGTAACAATTCCGTCTTTTAATCTCATATATATCATTCCTTATATAATTTTTTATTAATTACTTCTTTGAAAAAATAGGAAAGCGTATTAACTAATCTGCCTTCATCCAGATATTTGCGTATTTCGTCGGGTGTCATCCATTTTACATCTGCCACTTCCTTTTCAGTAGCGTTTGCTAAATTGACATCTCCGTCATATTGAAACAGCCATACATCCCTGAAGTCATTAAATTCCTCTCGTATTTCCGAGCATACCAAAACACCTGTCTCGGGCGGTAAATCAATGCCGACCTCTTCCTTAACCTCACGAACGGCTCCCCGCAGGCTTGTTTCGCCCTTTAATACGGAACCGCCGACACATTCCCACATTAACGGAAAGGTCGGACGGCTTGCGTCCCGCTGTGAAATCAGGTATTTACCCTCTTTGTTTACAATCCAGACGTGCACAACAAGGTGATACCTGTTTTCGGGCAATTTATTCCCCCTGATATGCTCCTCGCCCGTAAGCTCTCTGTTTCTTGTATACAAATCCCACAATTCCATAAAGCCACCGTCATTGCCTTTGATTATAACTCTTTTTATTTCGCAAGAATATTAACTATGTAATAATGCTTATGTTCAGCTTTTTCTTTTGCTGTAAAATTCCACACCCGAATACGTACCGTCTTTATTTAATCTTCTGTCTGCGACATATCCGTCTTTTTTAAAACCTGCCTTTAACATAACTTTTGATGATTGAGTATTCAATTCATTACAAGAACATTCAACAAGATAATATCCCCGTTTATTCAGTAAATAATCGGATACAGCTTTTAAAGCCTCTGCCGCTAACCGTTTCCCCAATATTCGTATCTAATCGTATATCCCACATTACAATAATTATGTTTTTTAATAACCGTATTAACATCAATATTACCGACAACTATATTATTATCTTTAGTTTCAATTACCCACTTTTCATAATCGGATTCATCAGCGTCTTTTATCCAAGACTTAATGCAATTCATTTCCTCTTCTTTTGTTAAGTTCGGATATTTAATATATTTTGCCAATCTTTCGTCTGTAATTATTTCATATAAAGCATCAATATCGGTTTCCTTGTATCTTCTTAAAATCAACCTCTCGGTTTCTAATTTAGGACTTAACATAAAATCTTCCTGACTTATAAATTTATTATCGGCATATGCAGTTGTTTTTCCTGCCGGCAAATATGATTCAAATATTTCAAGAATATCGTTTTTATAAATATTCCCTTGAAGCACATCACCATTCGGCGAAACACAAATCGCCCTAATATCCTGCGGATTTTCTGTATAAGGGCTAATTTGCGGTGTATCAGAGTCAAAATATTCTTTTAAATATTTTAATGCGTTTCCACTCGGAAAAATTATATTTCCGGAAGATTCTTCGATTCCCATATTCTGAAATTCTTTTAAAATCTCACGGGTTTTAATATTGTAAGGATTATCTGACTGTGAATCAACAAGCCATGCGGGATGCACACAAAGTCTATGGATTCCGGCTTTTATAAGTGCTTTTGCAAATGTCATTACAGGTTCAAGAGGAATACTTTCCTGATGAAACGCGTCTGCCGAAAGCAATATATCATTAACACCGTTATCAACAAGTTTCTGTGCAACAAGCTGTATTTTTTCCGTATCACGGCTAAAAAATCCGTTAGTAATCATTTGACGCTTGGAAATTCCCATTTCTCTTGCCGCCGTATGAATTTTATAAACCTCCTCAGGATAAAGCAACGGTTCACCGCCAAAAGTCATAAGTGATTTTATATCATAATTTTCTGATATTCTACGAACAATTTCTGCTGCTATGTTTCCGTCAATATGCTCGCCTGAGAAACGGTGTTCCCCTTCTGAACAGTGCTTGCACCGCCCTGTACAGGCAAGAGTAATCATAAATTCTATTCTGTTTAAATTCTTAATGTATTTATTCATATTTATTATCCTCAATATTTACCGCTAACGCGACACATTCGACATGTGGGGTGCGGGGAAACATATCCTATAATTCAAATATTTCAAGAATGTCAATCATCAATTACTTTTTCCAATTCATCTTTTCCGTTTTTATATGTTTGACTGACCTCTTGATATAAATTATTGTAAAACTCAATTGCCGCATGCTGTCTTTGCTTTGCAATTTCTTCTCCTCTTGCAGTATAAAAATTTGAATACACATTTTCTAATTTATATTTATATTCTTGAAAAAATGAAGAAAACGTATCATTTTCACCGTTTGAAACAAGCCCGTTTGGCAGTAAGGAATATATCGGTTCACAAACAATTCCTTTATAAATAAGTGTCCGCGCTATACCTAATGCTCCCGAAGCATCAAGTTTATCCGCATCAAATAAGATTTTTGCTTCAATACTTTGAGGGAGAGTATTTTTCCTATACCTATGTGTTAGAATGCAACCAGCAACCTTTTGCGCATATGAACGTTCAAAGCCTTGCTTAAGCAGAAAATCATATGCTTTTTTACTTCCAACCTCAGCGTGGCACAAAGATGGATTTTCAAACTGTTCTTTCCTGCCTATATCATGCAGTAAGCATGCTCCTATTAAAACATCGTAATTGACATCCTTTTCTGTTTTTGCAATTTCCAATGCATTATACAATACACGGTATATATGCTCTTTATCATGAGCACTGTCTTCCATACAAGACAGCATATATTTTTCAATAATAGCAAACGTATTTTTTGTCATATTTTCCCTTTCTCATAAGTTAAAACTTTTTAAACACCAGCGCTACACATTCGACGTGCGGGGTACGGGGGAACATATCCACGGCAATTACCTTTTTTGTTTCATATCCTTTTTCTTTGAGAATTGACAGATCTCTTGCAAGCGTTGCGCTGTCACAGGATACATAGACAATCTTTTTCGGAGAAAGCTCCTTAATTGTGTCAAGAAGTGATTTATCACAGCCCTTGCGCGGCGGGTCAAGGATAATAACATCGGGTTTAATACCCTGCTTTTTCAAAATCTCCGCGCCCTTTGGCGCATCCGCACAGATGAACTGTGCATTTGTAATGCCGTTCATTTTTGCATTTTCTTTTGCATTTTCAACAGCCTGAGGGATAATTTCAATTCCGACAAGCTGTTTGACGCTTTGAGCCATTGTAAGACCGATTGTGCCGACACCGCAGTAAAGGTCAAGCAGAACTTCATCTCCTGTAAGAGCCGCCAGCTCGCCTGCCTTTTTATAGAGCTTTTCGCACTGATTATGATTCACCTGATAAAAGGAGTCGGGTGAAATTAAAAATGTTTTTCCGAGAAGCTTATCCTTAATATTTTCACTGCCCCAGATAATATTTGTTTTCCTGCCTAAAATAACATTTGTTTTTTCCTTATTAATGTTGACAGCGACCGAAACCAGACCGTCAACCTTCTCTCTCAAAAGTGATACCAGCAGTTTGCTGTTAGGTATATTGTCTGCATGAATAACGGCGCACGCCATTATTTCGCCCGTGGCAAAGCCCTTTCTGAAATAGATATGGCGTAAAAGCCCCCTGCCGGTCCGCTCGTCATATGAAGTTATCTTTTCACTTTTAATCCATTCGGAAAAAGCCTTTAAACCCTGCTCAAATTCGGGCGGCTGCAATTTACAATCATCACATGGAATGATCCTATGGCTCTTATACGCGTAAAATCCCGCATACATTTCCCCGTCGGAAATATTAACGGGATACTGCACCTTGTTCCTGTAATGCGTCAAATCATCCGCACCGATTATTTCGTCAACACTGACATCAATATGACCTATTCTTTCAAGCGCATCCTGCAATCTGCTTTTTTTATATTTAAGCTCTTCTTCATATGTCATATGACGAAAGGAGCAGCCGCCGCACTTTTTGGAATAAGGGCAGTCGCTTTCCGTCCTCTCGGGGCTCGGAGCAACTATTTTGTCAATTATGCCGACGGCATAATTCTTTGACTTTTTAATAATATGCGCGATTATTCTGTCCTGTGGAACAGTACCTCTCACAAAAACGGCAAGTCCGTTGTATCTTCCGACTCCGCTGCCCTCAGAGGTCAGAGCGTCTATCGTTAATTCAATTTTGTCATTTTTTGACAGCTCCACTTAAATCACCGTTACATATAATTCAGCATTTTATATAATAACACATATATTTAAAATAATAAAGAGAAAAATTAAAAAAGAACGGCTTGCAAACACAAGCCGTTCTAAGTATTTCATAATTAAGCTGCTTCCTCTTCGCCGTCCTTTTTCTTTTCCTTGAGAAGTACAAATTTTTCCATCGGGAAGAGAACGACCATCTGAACAAAACCGGCTGCAAGACTTGCTATTGTTCTCGCAAGACCGTTGAGCCATGCCCACGGAGCCTTTGCGATAATACCTACAAGCCAGCCCTGGAACCATGTTGAGAACAGGATAAGAGCTATCATAAGTACAATATATATTGCGAAATTATACCACGGAGCATCTGATTTGAATGTTGTCTTTTTATTCTGATAAAATCCGTATATATTAGCAATAAGATTTGAAAGGAAGAACGGGAGAAGATAACCCCATGTAACAATACCGCCGACAACAATGCCGTTTTCAATAACGCCGCCCAAATTTCCTGTGGCTGAGTCAACAACATACTTACCTACCTGCTCAATGCCCTTTGCCGTTGAAGCGTCAAAAATTACATTCGGGTCAAATATTCCCTGTAAGAACGCCGGAAGTGTAGCCGTAACTCTGTCAAAAATAAGAGGGAGTACGTTAGCAAGTACAAGCTGAATAATCGTTACAAGTCCTGAAACGACAAGAAACTTTATAAGCTGCCAAACCGTTTTAATAAATGAACCCTTTTCCTCTGCGGCATTATCAATACCGCCGAGACTGATTTTTTTCTTTTCGTCTGCCATAAATTTTTCTCCTTAATTGAATAATAAAAGATTACAAAATCATTATATCAGCTATTCTCTGTAATTTCAATAATTATTTACAATAAGCCTAAAAAAGCGAATCCGGTAACAGTATGAATTATAGCCACAACAGCCCAAACAATAAGCGCAATAATGCCGGCAACAACCGCTAAAAGAAGAATTACCACAAGAACAAGGATTAAAAGAATAAGAGGACCTTTCTTGCTCTTTTTGACAGGGTCATTGAATTTTTTCTCCTCTTTTTCAGGTGCGGGGTTATTTTCGTCATAAATCGGATAAATCGGGAGAGTTGCCTCTGCGTCACAATAGCCCGGATTCCAGAGAAGCGGCTCTACAAGCGCGCGTACTGTTGTTGCGCCCTTGAGAATTTTACCGAGTTTTAAATGAATTGTATTAAGGAAAGAATCAATTATATTGAGAAAACCGCAGGTAAGCTTATATTCTCTTGTATCGGGACCGTACGGCGAATCACCGCAATAAAGATTCTGGATAAGCTCAAGAATAAAATCAACAACTCTGTTGTCCGCGATATCCGCAATATCCGCCTTTTTAAGCCCGCTTTCCTTTTTGCAAAGTCTCCAGATTTTCTTGAATGTGAGCTTATTGAGCCACTTTCCGACAGGCTTGATAATCCACGCAAGCTTTTTAACCTTTTCACCGGGAATTGAAAATGCCGGCGTCATTTCCGCGAGGCGGTCTATATCATTACCCATTGCCCGGATAACCTCAGCAATCATACCGAAGAAAAAGCCTTTCATATATTCGTCAAAAGGCTTGCCGTTCGTATCAAGTCCGGGAACATCTTTAATCATTATTGTTTCAACGTCTATCTTCGCATTTTTCGGGTCGAAGGTTACGTTGCGCATTGCCGGAGGACAGCCTATCATCGCTCCGCAGGCAATATCATAAAATACGTTGCCTTTTTTTGATGTTATGTAACTAATATCGTGGATATGCGTATGACCCGTAAGCATACAATGAAGTCCCGCGTCGGCGAAAATTTCTCTCGTTGTTTCGTGATTTCTCTGCATATCGCCCTTACCGATAATAGCATAGAATGGCGACGGAGCAATCATCGGGTGGTGGGTCATAGCAATTACATACTGGTCATTTTCCTGAGCGTCCTTTAACTGCTCAAGAATCCATTTCATACAATCGTCGGAATATCCCGAACCCCGCTCGCCCTCGGGCTTGAAGTTTGTATCGTCATTAAGCGCGAAAAGGCGGTAGCCCGGCGCAAGCTGAACAACATAGCTCATTGACTCTCTGTGCTGTGCAATTGCCTCATTAGGACCGAATTCATAGTACATATCCCACAAATCCTGTCTGTCCTCTATAGCAGGCACGTCAATTTCATTATCACCGACATAACCCTTTGCAATACCTCCGCCACGGAAGTCATGAGTAGCTGTTATTACATATACTCTTTTTCCCCTTTTTTTGAGGTCACGGAGCATTTCTATAAACTCCTTGTGTGACTCAATTTCGCCGTCACGTGTTGTATCGCCCGCAAGAACTACAATATCGGTTGACGTATCCTCGCAAAGCATATCAAAACCTGCCTTAATAACAAGGTCGGTATCCTTGATAACTTTCTGCGACTTTGACTCAGCCTTTTCGTATGCTTTACCCTCAGTGCCGATTTTCCGTGAATAATAATGAGTATCCGTAATAAACTGAATTTTTAAGGGCTCATTATTCCTTCCATAAATTTTCCCCATTTTACTTACCCTCTTTTTCTATGATTTCAAGGACGCCCGACTTAACACCCACCTCGAATGTAAACTCAAGCGAGCCTTTGTTTCTTTCGTTAAACTGAACTTCATTACCGTCAAGAAATGCCGTATATTCAGCTTTATCGGACAGAGTAACTATAATTGTATACCTCTCGTTCTCACCGAAATATTTAAACGAAATCTCCGCGCTTTTATCCGTCGTTTTCTGATAATCAGTCCAGATATCAAAGCCTGTTGTAACAGTCTGAGGCTTAAAATACGCGTTTGCCCAAATACAAATCGGAGCGGAAAGTCCGCCGAAATTATGAAACCAGCCGCCGCGCCTTGTCGCAATACCGAAGCACTCATATGTGTAATAGGAAAAATCCGTCTCCTCCTTCCACATATCAAGCGCCCGCTTTGCAATTTCATAAGCAAAATCAGCATCGCCGTTATCAAGCATTGTTTTCCAGATAAACCATTGATGGCTCATCCAAACATTGCCATTCCAGTAGCCGTCGTCAATGTAATATGACGCTGACATATCAACGGCTGATATACCCGCCCGTGACCACATTTCATCAGGATTTTTGATATGCTCCATTATTCTTTTTTTTCGTTCGCCTTTGACAGCCCCTGCGACAATAGGATAGATTCCGTCCATACCCTTATTCCAGTTTTCACCATCATCGGTTTTCATAATGCCCGTCACATTTCCGTGCCTGTCATAGAGCGTATAACCGAAATAACCGCTTTCCTCGTCCCAGGCAAGCTCATTGAGCGCATTTGTTGAATATTCAATATCAGCGTCATACACCTTTATATCCTCAAGCCTGCCGAGAGAATGCGCTACCATTTTCATAATCTTGCCTGCCCGAATAATCTGAGCGGTGGAAAGACAAGGGCATGTATACTCCTCTGCTTTATTCGCAATCATTTCCATTTGCGCAGGGTAATCGTCCATACCGCAGTGCGAATACCAGTAATCGTATGTGGTTAAAAGTCCGTTATTGAACTTCGCACAGGTTGAGGCATAACATCTGCCCCTCAAAAACTCATAATAAATCTTCGCTTTTTCATAAAGAAAGGCGATTTTTTCCTTGTCCTCCGTCCTTTTTAAAAGCTCAAGATATTCCGCAAACTGGGTTGGGACAAGCGAGCCGTGAAGCAGAAAAGCAAAATCCTTATTTGTATCATCACAAAGATACATATCAAGCGCATACTGACAAAGCTCCTTTGAAAATTCAAGAAGCCCCATACCGATAAAACCGCTGTCCCACGTATAAAAGCTGTCCCACCTCTTGCCCGGTGTGTGGTGAATTACGTTTTCACCGTGGCGGTAAACAGGATAAACAACATTCGTCAGTAGTGTAGCTTTGAGAATTTCAGCAGAAAGGGTATATTTTTTACCGGCTTCATTAAACTCTGTTACAGCCTTATCCGTCTTTGCGTTTTCATAAATGCTTTCATATTCTTTATATGAAAGCGGTTCAAAAGCCTCATTAGATAAAACCACATATTCAACATGCGAGGTATTCGGCTTAAGAAATATTGACTTAATCAGCGTATTGTGAAAAAAGCCTTTGTCGCTTGTCTTTCTTTGAAATGAGTTGGAAAAGGTTTCCCGCAAATCATCATATGTCGGGTCACCATTTGACAGGCGGTTTATGAGTGCGTCCTCAAGCGAGCCTGACTTCAGGCTTCGCTCCCTTGTATTTTTATTATGAGTAAGAATATAAAACGGCTTTTCAACTCCGCCGTATTTAAGAGCGGTTCTGTGACCGTTCTCCGTTTTTTCTGTTTTTATTTCGGGTACATATGGAAACGGCACCTTTTCAACAGTAAGCTTACTTTTGTCCGATTCTTCAATCACAGCAAGAAAATCAAGCTCAATTCCTGCCGTACCTGAGCTTTCAAGTGTAAACTCATCCATATACGGGATATAAGCAAAGGCAAGCTCATTACTGTTTTTGAAAACTGTTTTCCTGCCGTTCATATCAAATACGGCATCACCGTCTGTAACGGTCCTGTATCTTACCCCAATAACAGGATTTTCAAACCCGTCTGCCTTGAATTTATATGCTACCTTATCTCCCTTTTCACAACCGAACGGTTTAAGCTTCAGAAAGTGAACATGAGCATTACCGCATCTGTCGCCAAGTCCCTTTCCGAGATAAAAATCCTTATCGGCAAACATTCCCTTAAACATGCCGTCGGGATTTTCCTCATCCCACGGACGTGCTGTTTTATATGAATAGCTTTCATAGTCGTTAGCCGTTTTTAAAAGACATTTTTTCGGCGTATTAACCTTTATATAGGTCGGATACGGGAATTCAAGCGCGCCGAAAACATTTAATATACAGTTTTGCGTGAGATGAGTATTATTAAAAAACTCGCACCGCATTAAATAGGAATTGCTTTTTATTTTGGAGAAAGAAACATCGGCATATACCTTGTCCTTCCACATAAGCTCATATCTGTAAGAAAAAAAAGTGTAATCACTTTTACAGCTCCACAAATGGTAACCGGACGGGACTGTCACATTCGGTACAGGGGTTGCGCTGTTCCAGAGAGTGGGATGAACTGAAAAATCAAATCTTGCTCCGACATCTTTGAATTCATCAATAATCTTTGAAATCCCCATATATTTTTTAGAATAAGGTCCCCATTCGGGCATTATTATTTTATCTTGTGAAGTTTTAATCATCAATCGTTCCTCTGTGCCAAAATTCAGTATAATTCATTATCTAACTTTTACATTATTTTGTCAATAGAATAAATAAAACTATTATTGACAAAAACAATAATATAAAGTAATATATATGATAATTAAATCATAATTTTGAAAGATGGAGAAAAAACATGAATATTGATGCAAATGTACAGAAAATTATTACCCTTTTAATAAAAAAATGGAAAATAATTATTTTGTTTGCACTTATAGGAACTCTTCTTGCGTATGTTTACACCGCTAATTTCACAACCCTGACCTATTCTTCAAACGTTGAATTTTTAGCATATGCGCAGGATTCACAGCAGGAGCTTTCAGATTCAACGGCAGCCGCACAGCAGGTAAGCAATACAAGCCGGATGAATTATGCTATTAAAATGCTTGATACCTACATTGAGCTTTTTAAAACAAATGAATTCAATCAGGCTGTCGCAAACGATTTAAACGACAGCTATAACACCTCATACACCATAGGGCAGATAAAAAATGCTGTTATATATGAAGAGGTTGAAGGCACTGCTATGTTTAAGGTGACGGTAACAACGACAAACGCGGATATGTCATACCAAATCGCAAATCAGCTTGAAAAAAGTATTCCCGAGAAAATGAAAGCTACAAACAACGGTCTTGTTCAGGCTTCGGTAGAGGACACTGCTCTTAAAGCAAGCACATCGGAAAGTCTCGGTTATCCTAAAAAATGCCTGTTGGGATTTGCGGTAGGCGCAGTTCTTGCCGCCGCATATATTATTCTGCGTGATTTGCTTGATGTTCGTATTAAAGGTAACGACAACCTCAGCGAACGCTACGGAATACCGGTACTCGGAGCAATACCCGAATTTGAGCTGAAAACATCTAACAGCAAAAATACAGACAAGAAGGGAGCTAAACAATAATGGCTAATAAGAAAAAGGATTCAACATCGGCAACATCCCGTTATCTTCTTGAAAAAGCCCCTATTCAGCCGTCATTGAAATTCAGAATTGAGGAATCATATAAAACCATCCGTGCAAATATTATGTTTTCGGTAATGAAAAAGGGCTGCAAAATTATAGTCGTCACCTCTTCTGTTCCGAATGAAGGAAAAACCACAACAACGGTTAATTTAGCCGTAAGTATTTCACAGGCTGACCAAAGAGTTCTTCTGATTGACGGAGACCTCAGAAAACCTAAGGTTCATAGCTACTTTTCTATTGCAAGCTCTCCCGGACTTACAAATTATCTCGGCGATAAAATTTCAGGAAAACGATCTGCCGATTTATTCAGCGTTATACATCCTACGGAATATGAAAATCTCTGTGTACTGTGTTCAGGTACAATTCCTCCAAATCCTGCAGAGCTTTTAGGCTCTGAAATTATGGCGGAGTTTCTTGATGACGTAAGCAACGACTTTGATTATATTATTATCGACACACCTCCCGTTAATGTCGTATCCGACTCTCTTCCTCTTATCAGGGAATCCGACGGCGTTGTCCTTGTTGTACGCTCTAACCAGTCAACGCATCCTGAGCTTCAGAAAGCACTTTCGGCGCTTGAATTTATTGACGCTAAAATTTTGGGCTTTGTCGTTAACTTTGTTGAATCAAAAGCAGGCAGAGGAAAATATTCATATAAATACGGAAAATACGGCAAGTACGGTAAGTACGGATACAGCTCTTACGGTGGATATGGATATGGATACGGTTACGGATATTATGATTCCTATGGCAACAATAAGTACGATACCAACAGCAGTCAGAGATAATAAGGAGTGTTTTTACAATGTTAATAAATAATCTTGTAGAAACTCACTGCCACATTTTACCGGGGATTGACGACGGCTCGCCTGATATTGAAACAAGCGTTAAAATGGTAGCCAGTCTTAAAGCACAGGGAGCAAGGGCTATTATACTTACACCTCATTATTATTCAGACTCAATATCGCTTGATGACTTCATTGAGAGACGTGATACGGCATTTAATGAGCTCAAAAGCGCTTTGCCGAGTGACAGTCCTCTTCTTATTCCTGCCGCAGAGGTATATGTGAGCCAGTATCTTTTCAGCAATGAAAATCTCAGCAGAATCGCTATAGGAAATTCAGGATACGCTTTAATTGAGCACCCGTTTTCTTCAAACTTTTCACAGGGTACATATGACAGATTGTTAAACCTTACTTACGAAAGCGGCATTAAACCTGTTCTCGCACATATAGAACGATACCATGCTTTAATTGAAAATGAGGATTTGCTTGATGAATATATAAATATGGGCTGTCTTACTCAGGTAAATATCAGCTCATTTTCGGACTCGTCAAGACACATAAAAAAAAGACTTTTCAAATATCTTGAAAACGGAAAAATCCATTTTATCGGCTCTGACTGTCATAATCTTACAACACGTCCGCCGGATTATAGAAACGGCGCTAATGAAATAATTAAAAAGTGCGGAAAAGAGATCATTGACAGACTTGAAAAAAACACTGATTTATTAATTAAATAGCGATAAAAAAGGACAGAAAGCCTTTTGGTTTTCTGCCCTTTTTCTAATTATAATAAGTGATTATTTTGCCATTTCCGCTCTTGCTTCTTTGATACGCTTAACAAACAGCTTTCCTGTTTCGGTAATTTTGTTATAATCACCTGTTTTGGCACCTGCGATAAGCGACGAGCCTGCTCCGCATGCGATAGCGCCTGCCTTGATCCAGTCCTTAACATTGTCTACATCCACACCGCCCGACGGCATCATAACAGCGTTAGGAATAGGACCGTGGATATCCTTTATAAACGCGGGACCTGCTATATCGCCCGGAAAGACCTTAAGAACATCTGCACCGCATTCCATAGCGTGAACAGCCTCAGTCGGAGTATAAATACCCGGCATTGACGGTACGCCGTAACGGTTACAGGTTCTGACTGTTTCAGGGTCAAAATACGGTGACACAATATATTCCGCTCCCGCGAGAATTGCAATACGCGCGGTAGCAGCGTCCATAACGGTACCTGCGCCGATAATGATCTCACCTGAATTGTATTTTTCCTTCATTGCCTCAATAAGCTTATCTGCATGGGGAACCGTAAAGGTAAGCTCGATTGCCGCAACACCGCCCGCTATACATGCATCGGTGATTTTTTCTGCCTGTTCAATTGATGTCGCGCGAACAACAGCAACAATACCTACCTCCTGGATTTTTGCTAAGGTTTCAATTTTATTTGCCATTTTAATATCTCCTAAGTTCTGTTTTATTTAATTAAAAAATTTTTCAGCTATGAAAGACACCATTTTAACGCTGTACACGTGCGCCTGCGCCGTTTACCTTTGCCTCAACCTCTTTAAATGAAGCCATTGATGTATCGCCCGGCGTTGTCATAGCAAGCGCGCCGTGGACTACGCCGTAATTAACAGCCTTCTGCGCGTCCTGATATGTCATAAGACCATAGATAAGACCTGACGCGAATGAGTCACCGCCGCCAACACGGTCAAGAATTTCAAGTCCCGGAAATTCAAGCGATTTGTAAATCTTTCCGTCTGCCCAGCAGATTGCCTTCCAGTCATTTACTGTAGCTGTCTTAACGGTTCTCAGCGTCGTCGCAATCACCTTAAAATTAGGATAAGCTTCTGTAACGGTTTCTATCATTTTATAATAGCCGTCCATATTAAGCTCCTTGAGATCAGCGTCATTGCCCTCAACCTCAAAGCCAAGCGAGGCAGTGAAATCCTCTTCGTTGCCTATCATAACATCAATATATTTGGCAATCTCCTTGTTTACCTCTTGAGCCTTTGCCTGACCGCCTATATCCTTCCAGAGTGACGGACGGTAGTTCAGGTCATATGAAACGATTGTACCGTATTCCTTTGCCTTTTTAACAGCCTCGATAACCACCTCTGCCGCTGTTTCGGAAAGTGCGGCATATATACCGCCTGTGTGCAGCCAGCGAACGCCGAGTGTGCCGAAAATGTAATCCCAATCAATATCGCCGGGCTTGAGCTTTGATGCGGCAGTATTGCCCCTGTCGGACGCACCGACAGCACCTCGGATACCAAATCCGCGCTCTGTAAAGTTAATACCGTTTCTGACCGTTCTGCCGATACCGTCAAACGGCATCCACTTAATAAGCGATGTATCAACACCGCCCTGTAAAATCAGGTCTTCCAAAAGATAACCGATTTCATTTTCGGCAAATGCGGTGACGACGCCTGTCTTAAGTCCAAAGCATCTTCTCAGACCTCTTGCTACATTGTACTCTCCGCCGCCTTCCCAAGCGCGGAATGAACGTGCGGTTTTAATTCTTCCCTCTCCCGGGTCAAGTCTGAGCATTATCTCGCCGAGCGAGATTTCGTCAAACGCGCATTCTTCCTTCGGTCTTAATTTCAAATCCATTTTTATTCCTCCAAAATCTATTCAAAATGAAAATATTTTATAGCGTTGTTATAGCAGATACCCTGAACAATTTCTTTCAGAATATCCTCGTCGTAAGCATACCATCCGTCCTCAACCCACCTTCCGATGAGCGAACACATAATGCGTCTGAAGTATTCGTGTCTTCCGTATGAGGTAAAGGAACGGGAGTCAGTCTCCATACCGATAAATTTACCGAGTACGCCGAGATTGCCGAGCGTTTTCATCTGATTAATCATACCGTCCATTGTGTCAAGAAACCACCACGCAGGACCGAACTGGATTTTTGACTGTGCGTCTGACGACTGGAAGTTTCCGAGCATTGTACCAAGCACGGTATTGTCCTTGTCATTCAGATTGAACAAAATTGTTTTAGGAAGTTTATCCTCACTGTTAAGGGCATCAAGGAAGCGTGAGAGAGGCTGCGCAATCTCAAAATCACCTACTGAGTCAAAGCCTGTATCCGCGCCGAGCTTATTAAACATCAGAGTATTATTATTCCTCATTGCGCCGATATGAATCTCCATTGCCCAGCCAAGCTCGTGATACTTTTTACCGAGTGCGAGAAGAATGGGCGTTCTGTATTTATCACACTCGCCGGAAGAAATTTTTTCTCCGTTCATCGCACGTGAAAAAATATTCTCGATTTCCGCATCATCTGCGACAGCATACGGAGGATAATCAAACGCCTGGTCTGAAATACGGCAGCCGGCCGAATGAAAATAATCGGCTCTTTTAAGCAGCGCCGTAATGACGTCCTTATAGCTCTTAATTTCTACGCCTGAAGCATCACTCAGGCTTTTTATATAATCTGCAAATCCGTCAAGGTGAGCGTTGAGAGCCTTATCGGGTCTGAAGCTCGGCAGCACCTTGCAGTCAAAACCTGATACATCCTTAAGCAGCTTATGATATTTCAAATCGTCAATCGGATCGTCCGTTGTACAAACAATTTTGACATTGCTTTTTGTTATAAGGCTTCGGGGTCTGAAATCACCTTTTTCAATTACCTTATTTGCTCTGTCAAAAATATCGCCTGCGGTCCTTGCATTAAGAGGCGTATCTATACCGAAATAACGCTGAAGCTCAATATGTGCCCAATGATAGAGCGGATTGCCGATGCAATACTGCAGCGTATAACCGAATTTTTCAAACTTTTCCTTTGCTGTCGCGTCACCTGTGCAGTATCTCTCGTCAATACCGCAGCTTCTCATGGCTCTCCACTTGTAATGGTCGCCCGAAAGCCAAAGCTCGGTAATATTTTGAGGCGGTTTGTTCTCATAAATTTCCTTTGGACTTAAATGACAGTGGTAATCACAGATAGGCATATTTTCAGCGTATTCGTGAAATAGCTTTTGTCCCGTTTGCGTATCCAGCAGGAAATTTTCATCCATAAAGCGTTTCATAGAAATCTCCCGATAATCAGTTTCCGAATTTTTTCATAGTAATTATATACCTATATTCCTGTCAATGCAATAATAAATATTGCATATTTTTTATCAAAACTATATAATAAAATAAGATAAATGTTAAAGGAGAATATAATTATGAAATATGAAATTAAAGGTTCACCTTTTCCTGCTGCCATCTGTTATTTAGAAAACGGGGAACAGATTATTACCGAGGGAGGCGGTATGTCGTGGATGAGTCCAAATATGAAAATGGAGACAACGACAAACGGCGGCATAGGAAAAGCAATAGGAAGAATGTTTTCAAACGATAAAATTTTTCAAAACAGATACACAAGCGTGGGCGGAAACGGAATGATTAGTTTTACATCCTGCTTCCCGGGAGAAATAAAGGCTATTGAGGTAAAGCCCGGTGAAGAGCTTATTTGTCAAAAAAGCTCCTTTCTTGCTTCAACTCCGGGCGTTGATATGTCTGTATTCTTCAGAAAAAAACTTTCAACGGGTCTTTTCGGCGGTGAAGGATTCATTATGCAAAAATTCTCGGGAAACGGACTTTTATTTATAGAGATTGACGGAACTCCGATTGAATACAATTTACAGGCAGGAGAGCAAATAATTATTGACACGGGTCATCTTGTTATGATGAGCGCCACCTGCAAAATGGATATCAAGACAATTTCGGGTATGAAAAATATTATCTTCGGCGGCGAAGGTATATTCAACACTGTTGTTGAGGGACCGGGCAAGGTTATTCTCCAGACAATGCCTGTTACAAAACTCGCAGATATGCTTGCGGCATATATCCCTACATCAAATTCACAATAAAAATTATAAAAAGGGGCTGTCTCACGGAAATGAGGCAACCCCTTTTGGTTATACTATTAATCAGCTGAATAAGGGAGAAGCGCAATATGTCTTGCTCTCTTAATAGCAGTGGTAAGCTCTCTCTGATGCTTTGCACAAGTACCTGTTACACGACGCGGAAGAATTTTTGCTCTTTCAGAAACAAATCTCTTAAGCTTTGTAACATCTTTGTAGTCGATTTCCTCAACTTTGTCAACACAGAAAACGCAAACCTTCTTACGACCCTTGCGCGGTCCGTTGGCTTTATTAAATGCCATAGTCAGTTTCCTCCTTTAAAATGGTAAATCGTCGTCATCATCAACGATCTCTTCAAAATCCGAATTGTCAGCACTTGCATAGCTCGGTGCAGGCTGAGAGAATGCGGGATTTGTTGTACCACTCTCTGCTTTTGAGCCGCAGAATGATACATTGTTTGCAACAACTGTTACAGATTTTCTCTTATTTCCGTCCTTGTCAGTAAAATTATCTGTCTGAATAGAGCCTTCAATAGCAATCATTGAGCCCTTGTGGAAATAACGAGAAACAAATTCAGCAGTTTGACGCCAAGCAGTAACATCAATAAAATCCGCGCGTCTTTCCTCGCCCTTTGCCTGATATTGTCTGTCACAGGCAATTTGGAAGCTGATAACGGAAAGACCATTTGATGTTGTTCTGAGCTCAGGCTCATAAGTTAATCTGCCCATAAGCACAACAGAATTAATCATACTAAGCCCTCCGTTACTCGCCCTTAGCAACAATCAATGAACGAAGAACTCCGTCAGTGATGTTAATTACACGGTCAAGCTCTGCGGGAAAAGTCTCTTCACAAGCAAAATTAATAACGATATAATAGCCCTCATTTTCGTAGTTGATAGGATAAGCGAGCTTACGCTTTCCCCATTCCTCAACTTCGCCAAGAGTGCCATTTTTGCTGATAAGCTCTGTGAACTTTTCCTTGAGTTTCTCAACATTCTCTTCTCCGTTTGCAAGAGAGAAAACTAATACGATTTCGTAATTTCTTAATGCCATTCTTTAGCACCTCCTTCTGGTCTTCAGGCCTATGCGTTCGGCATAGACAAGGATTACCCTTGTTTCCAAAGGCTTTAGTATTATATCAAATAGAATTTGTATTGTCAACCATAATATAACAAATTATAAAAAATTGTCCTAATATGGAATTTTAAAGCTTTTTAATGTATTTAATCACATCAATTATATCTTCAATAACAGGAACATCATCTCTTAAATCCTTATCCTTAAACCATCCGTAATTCATACGTATAGCCTTCATTCCTGCCCCAAGAGCGCCCTCGATATCGTTAACGGGATGGTCGCCGACGTAAATACATTCGTCCGCCCTTACCCCAAGCTTATCGGCTGTATATGTGAAAAGCGCGGAATCAGGCTTATGTACACCCACATCGCCGCTCACGACAACGATGTCACAGTAGGGTCTCAGACCGCTCGTGTCCATTTTATGATTTTGCAGATAAGACGGTCCGTTCGTGATTACTCCGACGAGATACCCTCTCTTTTTAAGCTCTTTCAAAAGTCTTTCCGAATTTAGAAAAATAACATTATGGTCACCGAATTTTGTATCATAATGATTTGCGAGAATAACATTTGACGGAGCGTCAAACCAGTTCCAGCTTTTAATAAGACCCGCATACCAAGCCTCTCGGTTTACATATCCGCCGTTGCCTGTTATACGCATTTCCTCTTTTCTTTTCTCCGCTTCCTCCCTGCTTATATCCGGGCAAAAATCCGCGAGAAAGGTATCCATATATTTTTCAAACGCGGCAGTTCTGTCCTGCAGGGTTTCATCAAAATCAAATAATACTGCTTTTATCATAATTAAGCTGCGCCTTCAGTTCATCAACTGATGAAAACTCCTTTTCTTCTCTTAAATATCTTACAAGCTCTATTCTTATTTCCCTATTATATAAATTGCCGTTAAAATGAAAAATATGCGATTCGGCAAGCGGAGTATCGACCCTCCACGTCGGTCGTATTCCTATATTCGTAAAGGACTTATACGCTTTGTTGTCAATAAAGGCAACACTTTCATAAACGCCGTATTTAGGTACGGTAAGTCCGTCAGGCAAATGCTGATTCATTGTGGGAAAGCCGATTGTTCTTCCTCTTTTGTCACCCTCAATGACTTTTGATTCAAAGGTGAAATTATAGCCGAGCATTTTATTAGCCCTTTCAATTTCACCGTTCATAACCGCACTTCTTATTCTTGTTGAGGAAATAGGCTCTCCTTCATAATCGAGATGCTCAAGAATTCTTACCCAGACATCTTTTTTTTCAAGATATTTTCTTAAATCAAGAGCTGTCCAGCCCGCGTTTTTCCCGAATCTGAAATTATATCCGCACAGAATAATTCCCGCTTTAAATTTATCAAGCAGAATTTTTTTTATAAATTCCTCGCCCTTCATATTTTTAAGCTCGCTGAAATCAGCAAAAACCGTGTTCGGAAAGCGTTTTTCAAATATGCTTTTCTGAAGAAGCGAAAATTTATTATTAACGCAGTAAATAATTACGTCATCAGCGCCTGTTATAACAGTACGGTGGGCGCAGTGCATTCCGTCAAAATCGCCGAGCGCGACTGCTATTCTTTTTTTGCCGTTAAATTTATCCATACTAATCTCGTCTGACTAAAAGTCTTTTTACCGAAAGCTCCTGCTTTTGAGTATCAGCCTCGCCTATTCCCAAAAACAACCCGTCTGCCGAATAAACTCTGTATAATCCGTCCGAAAGCTTTTTCCTTAATCTGTCTGCCGCAAGAGCGCCGCCGTTTAAAAAACGCTTTGCCTGCGCATCGGAAACATAAACATCATCATAGCACATAAACAGCTTTTCTATATCAATAACCGCATCGTCAACCGTGATGCCGTTATCTTTTCGTCTTTGCAATTCTTCAAGCGTAATACAATCGTCAATCGTGAAGCCCGAAGCAAGCGTGCGTGTAAGACCGGTCATAACGGCACCGCAGCCGAGAGCCTTTCCGATATCATCAATAAGCGTTCTTATGTATGTACCCTTCGTACACAAAACATCTATTGTATATTCACCGTTTTTGAAATCTGTAAGCTCAAGCTTTTTTATTTCTGCCTGCCTTGCCTGACGTTCTACCTCAATCCCCTGTCTGGCGAGGTCATAAAGTCTTTTTCCGTCAACGGATACAGCCGAGTACATCGGGGGAATCTGGGATATCTCACCCCTGAAAATATCAAGAGCATCTATAAGCTCCCTCTGTGTTACATTCACCTCATATTCGCCGGTAACTCTGCCCGTAATATCAAGCGTATCTGTTGTTTTTCCAAGCACAAACGACGCCCTGTAGCCCTTATCGCTTTCCGGTAAATAATCAAGAAATCTTGTAGCGCCGCCAAGCATAACGGGCAGAACTCCCGTCGCCATAGGGTCAAGCGTTCCCGTGTGACCTGCTTTTCTTTCTCCGAGAATTGAGCGCACCTTGGACACAACGCCGAATGATGTAATGTCCCTATCCTTGTTAATGCAAATTATTCCCGTCATTTAAGAAACTCTCCGCATTTTGCAATAAGCCTTTCTCTCGCCTCTTTTACAGAGCAGTCAAATTTACACGCCGCCGCCTGACTGTGACCTCCGCCACCGAATGATTTCGCAAGCTGCGCCGCATTAACGCTCTCAAAAGTACGGATAGACGCCTTGCAGGTGCCGTCCTCTTTTTCCCTTATGGTGATACCGATTTCAACGCCCTCAATCTGCCTTGTCAAAGGCGCGATTGCCTCGGTTTCCTGTTCGTTTGAGCCTGTAAGACGGTACATTTCCTGTGTAACTGTGATAACCGCGACACGCTCATTCTCATAAAAACGCATGGAATCAAGCGCGAGTCTTTCAAGCCTTGCATATGTTTTGGACTTTGTTTCAAACATTATCCGGTTAATTTTACCGTTTTCCGCTCCGAAATCAATAAGCTCAGCGGCGGCGCGGTAAGTATCGGCAGTCGTTGACGCATATCGGAAGCATCCCGTATCAGTCGTCAGTCCTGTATACAGGCAGTTCGCAATATTTTTATCAATATCAACGCCCAGCTCTCTGACGACCTCAAAAATAACCCGGCAAGCCGCGGGAACGTCCTCAAGTAAAAGATTATCAGCATACTCGTCATTCGTTGAATGGTGATCTATACACATATCAATATGGTATTTACCGTCAAGATTTCCGAGCAGCTTTGATGTAGCCACATCAACAGCCACAACATAATCAGGGTCAAATTTTATAGGAGCGATGTCCTCATACAGATAATTATACTTTTTCGGGATTGTATCTGCGTTTTCAACCGCACAGATTTTCCCGATTTTCATAAGAGCGCGGCAAAGTGCAAAACCGCTGCCGAGCGTATCGCCGTCAGGGTTTGCGTGGGTTAATATTAAAATATTATCCTTTTCTCTCAAAATTGCCGCGCACTGTTTAACATCAATTCTCATTATTTATTTCCTTGATTTTCTCAAAAAGATTCATACCTTTTTCAATAGAATCGTCCGCAATGAATTTCAGTTCGGGGCTTTTGCGGAGATGAAGCCTTGTGCCAAGCTGCTTTCTGATATAACCCTGCGCACTTTCAAGCCCTTTAACAGAGCTTTTAGCCGCATCAATACCCTCCATAGCGCTGATATATACCTTGGCATAGCTCAAATCGCCGCTGACCTCAACCTTTATTACAGTAAGCATACCGCTGATTCTCGGGTCCTTCAGTTCCCTCATAATAGAAATAATTTCTCTTTTAATATCCTCAGATATTCTGTCAATATGAAATCCTGCCATAATTAATCCCTGTATTCCTCAACAATATATGCCTGAAGAATGTCACCTGTCTGAATGTCGTCCCAGCCCTCAAGACTGATACCGCACTCATAACCGGAGGATACCTCTTTAACCTCGTCCTTAAAACGCTTAAGATTAGCGAGTTTAACATCGGCAATTTCCTTGCCGTTTCTTATAACCCTTACCTTACCGTCACGTCTTACAGTACCTGAGGTAACGAGAGAACCCGCAATCGTTCCGGCTGAGGAAATTTTATAAACCTCTCTTACCTCAACCTCGCCGGTATCGACATCACGATACTTAGGCGCTCTCATTCCGCGCATTGCGCGTTCAATATCTTCAATAGCATCATAAATAATATCGTAGGTTTTAATCTCTACTCCGTCACGCTGCGCATTGTCCGCCGCAATCTGGTCAATACCTGTATTAAAGGCTACAATAATTGCGTTCGACGCAGCGGCAAGCATAACATCACTTTCGTTTACCGTGCCGACCGCACCGTGAACGATTTTAACATTTACTTCATCATTCTCAATCTTAAGAAGTGACTGCTTAACTGCTTCAACAGAGCCCTGAACGTCCGCCTTGACAATTATGTTAAGCTCCTTCATCTCACCCTCTTGGAGAGTGTCGAAAAGAGTGTCAAGCGTAACCTTCTGGAAGAGCTTGAACTCCTCCTCCTTAGCCTGAGTCTTTCTCTGCTCAACAAGAGTTCTCGCGAGCTTTTCGTCAGATACGGCATTAAACTCGTCACCGCTCATAGGGGCGCTGTCAAGACCCATAATCTCAACAGGCACCGACGGAGCAGCCTCGCTTATTGAATTGCCGTGATAATCAGTCATTGCTCTGATTTTGCCGACAGCAGTACCGGCAACAATAATATCGCCTGCGTGGAGAGTACCGTTCTGGACAAGAAGCGTCGCAACAGGACCTCTGCCCTTGTCAAGCTTAGCCTCAATAACCACGCCCTTTGCCGTTCTGTCAGGATTGGCTTTAAGCTCAGCCATCTCGGCAACAAGGAGAATAGTTTCAAGAAGCTTGTCGATACCCATTTTCGTCTTAGCCGAAACGGGAACACAGATAACATCTCCGCCCCATTCCTCCGGGACAAGATCGTGTTCTGTCAGCTGCTGCATAATTCTGTCAGGGTTTGCTCCCTCTTTATCCATTTTGTTGATTGCAACTATTATTTCAACGCCTGCCGCTTTGGCGTGGTTGATCGCCTCAACAGTCTGGGGCATAATACCATCATCTGCCGCAACAACAAGCACGGCAATATCGGTAGCCATTGCGCCTCTTGCTCTCATAGCCGTAAACGCAGCGTGACCGGGCGTATCAAGGAAGGTGATTTTTTCTCCGCCAACTTCAACCTGATACGCACCGATAGCCTGCGTAATTCCGCCCGCCTCAGTTGAGGTGACGTCTGTGTCACGAATGGCGTCAAGAATTGAAGTTTTACCGTGGTCAACGTGGCCCATTACACAGACAACGGGAGGTCTTGTAACTGCGTTTTCATCGTCCTCAATATCCTCTTCAATAATCTGCTCCTCAATGCTGACAACCACCTTGCGCATAACCTTTGCGCCGAGCTCTGTTGCAACTATTTCAGCAGTATCATAGTCAATTACCTCGTTTACGGTAGCCATTACGCCAAGCGCCATAAGCTTTTTAATAACCTCTGTTGCCGTCATACGAAGAAGACTTGCAAGATCGCCGACTGTGATTTCATCGGGGACTTCAATTTTTATTTGCTGCTTCTTTCTCTGCTCGGCGATACGCGCAAGACGCTGTGCCTCCGTCTCCTTCTTGGAACGGGCGTGCATACCCTGAGGCTTTTTCTTTCTATACTGCTTTGATTTCTGATTCAGCTTCTGCTTTTTCTGATAATCTCCGATCTGTGACGCAGGCGCAATATCCTCATACTTCTGATTATACTTTTCAAGATCGACAGTATTTACACGAGTATCCACACGTCTTGCCTCGCCCTTAGTTCTTGCCTGCGGCGTTTTGTTGGCCTTTTTCTTTGCCTTCTCCTCGTCACGCTTTGCTGCCTGCTCCGCCATCTGCAAGATAGCAGCCTGATTCTGATGCTTTTTATTTTCAGTTTTCTTAGCGCCTGTGGCAGTCTGCTTTTTAGCAGGCTTTTTACCGTCCGTTTTTTTAACGCTGCTGAAATACGCGTCAAAGCTCTCTACACTGTTATCCTGTGTCAGCTTATCAAAAATTATATCAAGCTCACTTTCAACAAGAACAGTATTCGCTTTTTTTGCAGGTCCTTCGCAATAAGTGCTGAGAATGTTAATAATGTCCTTGTTAGTTTTTCCAAAATCCTTTGCAACATCAGAAACTTTAAACTTAATTACCATTAGCATTTTCCTCCTGTCTTAATAATTCAATAATTCTGCGGGAAAAATTTTCATCATTGACTGTCATAACGCCTGCCTTATATCCGACAGCGAAATGTATTTCTTCCATAAGAAAATCAGTCTTAATAATCCTTATATCAATACTATGCTTTTCTATTGTCATTTCAAGCTCTTTTATCAGTCTCGGCGAAACATCACGGCAAAACAAAAGAAGCTTTGCTTTATGCTTTCGCAGTGCCTGTTCAGCCATATCGTGTCCCATTGACAGCTTGCCTGCCCTGCGTGCCAATCCCAGCATAGAAAGCGCTTTATCCCTTTGCATTTGTCATTTCTTCTTCCATAGCATTGTAAACCTCGTCACTTATCTGCATTGAAAACGCACGCTCAAAGGCTCTTTTTTTTCTTGCTTTTTTCAGGCATTCGAGATTTCTGCAAACATAAGCGCCTCTGCCTGATTTTTTTCCTGTCAGGTCAAGGGAAATCTCACCCTCGGGACTTTTCACAACACGCACCAGAGTCCGCTTGTCAAACATCTCACCACAGCCCGTGCACATTCTTAAAGGCACTTTTTTTGCTTTCATTGTATCTCTCCTGTAAATAATTAATTATTGCTGACCCTCAAAAAATCCTGATTCAGGCTTAATATCAATATTCCAGCCGGTTAGTCTTACCGCAAGGCGGACATTCTGCCCCTTATTGCCGATAGCAAGAGAAAGCTGATCGTCAGGAACAGTCGCACGGCAGGTTTTAGCTTCCTCGTCAACAATCTCTATTGAGCATACATCTGACGGGGCAAGTGCAGCTGAAACGAATTCAGCGGGGTCATCATTGTACTTGACAATATCAATTTTTTCTCCGCCGAGCGCTTCAACAATATTGGATACTCTCTGTCCTCTCGGACCGATACAAGCACCAACGGGATCAACATCTTCATCCTTTGTGAACACTGCGATTTTAGTTCTTGAACCCGCCTCACGCGAAACCGATTTAATTTCAATCGTTCCGTCGTATATTTCAGGTACCTCCTGCTCAAACAAGCGGCGGACAAGACCGGGATGCGTCCTTGAAATCATAATCTTGGGTCCCTTGCCGCCTTCCTTAACATCAACTATGAATACCTTGATTGTTTCGCCCTCTACAAGAGTTTCGCCGGGAACCTGTTCCGATTTGGGAAGAACAGTCTGATTTTTTCCGATTTCAAGCGTTGCGTTGCCTGTAACCGGGTCAATTCTCTCAACCTTTGCGCTGACAAGCTCCTGATTCTTTGACTTGAATTCCTGAAGCATCTGTCCTCTCTCCGCCTCACGGATACCCTGACGGATAACGTGCTTAGCCGTCTGGGCAACAATTCTTCCGAAATCCTTTGTCTTAATCGGAATATCAATGGTCTTGCCTATCTTTGCCGACTTTCTGATTGCCTGAGCCTGTTCAAGAGTTAAATCAGTGTCAGGGTCCTCAATTTCTTCAACAACATTTTTTCTGATATAAACCTTAATCTTCTGCTTTTCTTCGTCAATGTCACAATGAACAATGTCCTTGCCGTTATAATCGTGCTTAGCCGCAACAATTATCGCCGCCGCTATCTTTTCATAAAGATAGTCGGCAGGTATGCCTTTCTCTTCCTCAAGCATTTTTACCGCTTCAAAAAATTCCTTACTCATTTTTCCTATCATCCTTTCCAGATTATATTTTATATTTTATTTGCCGAAATCATTTATATCAAAATCATCAAGCTTAACGAACGAAGTTTCTTTTTTATTTACCGTAAGCTGTTCCCCGTCCGGAAGCTCAACCGTAATCATTCCTTCATCATAGGAAATCATTTTGCCGCTGAAATCTCTTACCTTTTCAATAGGTCTTATCAGCCTCAGCATAATGTTTGAGCCGATAAACTTCTTAAAATGCGAATCGGTTATAAGCTCCCTCTCAATCCCGGGTGAGCTCACCTCAAGAAGATAGCTTTGACTGATAGGGTCGGCATCGTCAAGGGGCTTTGTAACAGCGTGAGTCAAATCAACACAGTCGTCGATTGTCACTCCGCCCTCCTTATCAATAAATATTCTGAGATACCAGTCGGTCCCTTCCTTTACAAAGCGGATATCCCATATGTCAAGACCTAATTTCTCTGCATACGGAGTAACAATTTCGTAAACCTTAGAAACCGTATTTCCTTTTCCTGCCAAGAAAAGACCTCCTTATAATGATATGAGAGCGGGTCGCGCAACCCACTCTCATACTGAGATTATAAACTTACTATATGTAATCATATCACTTTTACAAAAAATGTCAAGTATTATTTTCAAATAAAATAAGATAAACAAAAGATAGTATAATCAAATACTTTAGCTAATAAATATTATTTCAGGATATAATAAAAAAACGATGCAAAACGCATCGTTTTTTTGTATACAGTAAAATATAAATTACTTAAGCTCAATCTTAGCGCCTGCTTCTTCAAGCTTAGCCTTGAGAGCCTCAGCGTCAGCCGTAGGAACAGCCTCTTTGATTGTGGAAGGAGCGCCGTCAACAATTTCCTTAGCTTCCTTAAGACCAAGACCTGTTGCCTCACGAACAGCCTTAATAACCTGAATCTTGTTTGCGCCAACCTCTGCGAGAACAACGTCAAAATCTGTCTTAGCCTCAGCCTCTGCTGCGCCGCCGTCTGCTGCAGGTGCTGCAACTGCCACTGCGGCTGCCGCGCTTACACCAAACTCTTCTTCTACTGCTGATACGAGCTCTGAAAGCTCAAGAACTGTGAGAGCCTTAAGCTCTTCAACAATTGCTGTAACTTTTTCTGATGCCATTTTATTTTCCTCCAATAAAATTTATTTTGTTTAAGTTAATTTAAAATTAATTATTCAGCTGTTTCTTCAGCCGGTGCTTCTGCCGGAGATTCCTCTGCAGGAGCTTCATCCGTTGCAGGTGCATCCTCTGCCTCTTCCTTAGCAGGCTCGCAAGCCTCCGCACCGCCCTTGTCCACGATAGCCTGAACTGCACGGGCAAATGCTGCAATAGGTGCATTGAATACATTGCAGACAGTAGCAAGGAGAACTTCTCTTGATGGGAGCTTTGCAAGCGCAATAAGCTTTTCCATTGAGATTATTTCTCCGTCAAGATAACCGCTCTTTAATGAGAAGTTATTGTGCTTATCAGCATAATTCTGAAGAATACGCGCTGATGCAACGTAATCATCTGCTGATGTAGCAATAGCTGTTGTTCCTTCAAGAACTGAATCAAGACCCTCAAGACCTGCGTCCTCTGCTGCTCTGCTGAGAATAGAGTTTTTAACAACTGTGTACTCAACACCTGCTTCACGGAGCTCTTTGCGAAGCTTTGTATCATCTTCAACATTGATGCCCTTGTAGTCAACAACGACGCCTGCGCAGGAATTCTTAATTCTCTGTGAAAGATCGGCAACCATTTGCTTTTTCTTTTCAAGAACTGCTGTACTTGGCATTTATTATACCTCCATAATTATTTGCCGCAACAAGCGGACTTCAGGGTAACAACACCCTATGACTGTCAGCTATAAAAAAGTGCATTCCAAAGAATATGGAATGCACATAACAATCAAAATAACAGTATATTCATAGTTATCTGAATGCTCATTCCTCGGCAGGCGATAAACTTACGCTCGGCAAAATGCCTTGCACCTGCTGTCTTTGGCTGAACAGCTATTGTATTTTAACACACAGAATTTTCTGTGTCAATACCTAAATTACTCGGCGGATGAGCCAACCTTGTTAGGATTAATCTTAATGCCGGGACCCATTGTTGACGCAACCGCAACGGATTTGATGTACTGACCCTTTGCAGCAGAAGGCTTTGCCTTAATGATAGCGTCAAGAAGCGCATTGAAATTTTCAAGAAGCTTTTCAGGACCGAATGACGCCTTTCCTATCGGGCAGTGAATAATATTCGTCTTATCAAGACGATACTCAATCTTACCTGCCTTAGCGTCCTGTACTGCCTTAGCTACGTCCATTGTAACTGTTCCCGCCTTGGGTGACGGCATAAGTCCGCGTGGACCGAGAACCTTACCGAGACGACCAACAAAGCCCATCATATCGGGTGATGCGATTGCAACGTCAAAGTCCATCCATCCGCCGGAAATTTTCTGTACAAGATCAGCTTCACCTACTATATCGGCACCTGCCTCCTCGGCAGCCTTTGCAAGATCGCCCTTTGCAAATACGGCAACTCTTACATTCTTACCTGTTCCGTTTGGAAGAATGACCGCGCCTCGTACCTGCTGGTCAGCATGACGTGAGTCAACGCCGAGACGAATATGAGCCTCAATTGTTTCATCAAACTTAGCTGTTGCTGTTTTAACTGTAAGCTCAAGAGCCTCAGCTGTTTCATAAAGATTTGAACGGTCAATAAGCTTTGCACCGTCAACATATTTCTTTCCGTGTTTCATAATAAATTACCTCCAGTGGTTAATCGGATACTTCCTCCCACAAGGGAATTAGTCTTCTACTACTATACCCATACTGCGTGCCGTACCTGCGATCATTGACATAGCTGCCTCAAGTGACGCTGCGTTAAGATCAGGCATTTTTGTTTCAGCAATCTTCTGAACATCTCCCTTTGAAATTGTCGCAACCTTGTTCTTGTTGGGAACACCCGATGCCTTTTCAATGCCGCAAGCCTTCTTGATAAGAACTGCCGCAGGCGGTGTCTTTGTAACGAATGTAAATGAACGGTCCTCGTATACTGTAATGACTACAGGAATGATAAGACCGGCGTCATTCTTTGTTCTCTCATTAAATTCTTTTGTGAATGACATAATGTTTACGCCGTGCTGACCGAGAGCAGGACCAACAGGCGGTGCCGGAGTTGCCTTGCCGGCAGGAATCTGAAGTTTGATTAAACCTACTACCTTTTGTGCCATAATTATTTCCTCCTAATATTGTGGTAAATGGCGAGATATATAATCTCTCCCACCATTACAGACAAAACGGCTCTTTTGTCCGCAATGATAATAAGCAAATGGCGTTTTACCCTGTAAGGATAAATTCCGTATGCGAATTACTGAAATTATTCACTGACCTTTTCAAGCTGGTCAAGCTCAAATTCAACAGTATTTTCCCTGCCGAACATTGATACAGTTACCTGTACGCTGTTGTTATCAATATCAATTTCCTCAACCGTACCCGAGAAGCCCTCAAGCGGACCGTCAATAACATTGACAAGGTCGCCGACATCATATGATACCTCAACGCTGATTTTTTCAACCCCGAGCTTTTTAACCTCTTCGTCAGTAAGCGGTTCAGGCTTGCTTTCAGGACCTACAAAGCCCGTGCAGCCTCGTGTATTGCGGACAACGTACCAGCTATCGTCAGTCATTACCATCTTAATGAAAACGTAGCCCGGCATCAGCTTTCTCTGATACTCTTTTTTGGTGCCGTCATCCTTAACCTCAACTACCGTTTCGGTTGGAATTGCCACCTCATGGATTAGGTCGTGAAGATTACGATTTTCAACAACAGTCAAAATATTACCTGCCACCTTATTTTCATAGCCTGAAAATGTGTGAGCAACGTACCATTTAGCTTCTTCCATTAATAAGCCTCCCGAATATTAAGTATAAATCAGAATTTCAAGTTAATTATTCGGCTGCCTGTGTTGTGCTTTCTGCCTGAGCGGTGGTATCTTCAGCTTCTGCGGCTGTTGTTTCTGCCTCGTCGCTTGTATCCTCTGCCTGATGCGTAACAGAAGCGGTAGTTGATGTCGGAGCAAGATTTTTGAGTCCTTTCATTCCCTGTGAAAGGAGAGAATCAACCGCAAAAATTCCAAGACCTACTATAAAAACAACTACCAATACAATAATTGTATTTTTAAATACTTCCTTGGGTTTAGCCCATACGACCTTCTTACCCTCTGATTTAACACTTTTAAAGAATGACGCAATGGACTTAAAAGGATTTTTTCTTGACTTCTTTTTATTATCCTTAGGCTTGTCAGCCTTTTCAGCCTTCTTTGAAGTCTTTTTTTCTTCAGCCATTTCCGTCCTCCTATTACTTTGTTTCCCTGTGAACAGTATGCTTTCTGCAGAACGGGCAATACTTGTTCATCTCAAGTCTGTCAGGTGAATTTTTCTTGTTTTTCATTGTGTTGTAATTGCGTTGTTTGCATTCAGTGCAAGCTAAGGTTATCTTAACTCTCATAAATAGCACCTCCGTTTAAATTTCGATAAATAATCTCCCTCATTTTAAAAAGCGGGCAAAAAAATAAGGCCTGACGGCACAAATGAATTACCCTATTACGAGGTATGATTACTATATCACAGTGTCAAGTGATAGTCAAGCATTTTATCAAAAAAATTTGCATTTATTTACATTTTATATTATTATATAAAAATAGCAACTATACATTGTGTAGGAGACGGCTTATGACCACAATTATTGTAGGTGCAGGAGCAAGCGGACTTGCCTGTGCAATCAGACTTAAACAGAATATTCCCGACTGCGGGGTTACAATTCTTGAGCGTATGCCGCAGGCAGGGAAAAAGCTTCTTGCCACAGGAAACGGCAGATGCAATCTCTCAAATACCAATGCTGACGGCTATTTGGAGGTAATTGACTTTTTCACCTCTATCGGACTTGTTACAAGGACCGAAGAGGCGGGCAGAGTTTACCCCTACTCAAATCAGGCGTCCTCCGTTTTAAATATTTTGCTTACCGAATGCGACAGGCTCGGTGTGGAAATAATAACTGACTGTACTGTTGCAGAAATTGATAAAAACTTGTGCGTCAAAACCAATAAGGGAATATTTAAGGCTGATAATGTTGTTATTGCCGCAGGCGGAAAAGCGCAGAAAAATCTCGGCTCAAACGGCAGCGGTTATCAGCTTTTAAGCTCACTCGGTCATAATATTACTCCTCTCTGTCCGGCTCTTGTTCAGCTTACCTCATCAAGCAAATACCCGAGAATGCTTAAGGGACACAGGGTAAAATGCAATATGGCAATTCAGCTTGACGGTATTACAGTCAAGGAAGATTTCGGCGAGGCGCTTTTTACCGATTACGGATTATCGGGAATAGTTACGATGAATCTGTCAAAAACGGTCAGCGAAAATTTTGCAAAGGAAAATCCAAAAAAATGCCACGCGGTGCTTGACCTTATCCCCGATAGGAGCATTGATGAGATAAACGAATATTTAAATAAATTTCATAATTTAAAAGGAATTCTCGGCGACGACCTTTCAGATATTATAGAAAAGCAGGCGGATGGTAACATTTCAAAAACGGCTGTATTCGCTAAAAACTGGAAATTAATCGTAACAGGTACAAAGGGATTTGACTTTGCGCAAATTACAAGCGGCGGAGCAAAGCTTAATCAATTTGAGCATTATCAGTCGAAGCTGATAGAGGGATTGTTTGCCTGCGGCGAGGTGCTTGACAGGCAGTTTGAGTGCGGAGGATATAATCTTAACTTTGCATGGTACAGCGGCATAGAAGCCGCTGACAGGATTACTTTTTTATATAAAGGTATATAATATATGATTAGAATTAACGAAATAAGACTGTCCTTGGATGAAGAGGAAGAGCTCTTAAAAACCAAAGCGGCAAAGATACTGAAAATAAACGAAAAGTATATAAAATCCTATACGATTTATAAAAAGAGCATTGACGCAAGGAAAAAAGAGGATATTCATTTTACTTATTCCATTGATGTTATTATCGGCTTGGACGAGGAGCAGATTGTATCAAAATGCAAATCCAATAAGGTCCAGACGGTCAAACCGTATAAATATGAGTTACCCGAAAACAAGCGTATAAGCAGGTTCAGACCTGTCGTAGTCGGCTTCGGTCCGGCGGGTATGTTTGCGGGACTGATTCTCGCACAGGCAGGCTTAAAACCGATTATACTTGAACGGGGAAAGGATGTTGACTCACGCACTGCCGACGTCAATAAATTCTGGCAGACAAGAGAACTCAACGAGGAATCAAATGTGCAGTTCGGCGAGGGCGGCGCGGGAACCTTTTCAGACGGCAAGCTGACAACGGGAATAAAAAGTCCTTTTATACGAAAAATTCTTCAGGAGCTTTATGAGGCAGGCGCTCCGGAGGAAATTCTCTATTCCTCCAAGCCGCATATCGGTACTGACAGGCTTGCGGTAGTTGTTAAAAATATAAGGAAAAAAATTGAGCTTTTGGGCGGCGAGGTAATGCTTGAGTGTAAGCTTGAAAAGCTTATTTGCGCAAACGGTTTTATACACGGAATCACCTATTCTCATCACAATAAGCAAATGGATATGGAAACAGACAGCGTGATTATGGCAATCGGACACAGCGCGAGAGATACTGTTGAAATGCTTTACAATATGGGCGTTGAGATAATTCAAAAGCCATTTTCGGTCGGCGCAAGAATAGAGCATCCGCAAAGTCTGATTAACAAAGCGCAGTACGGAAAATTCGCAGGTCATAAAAAGCTCGGCGCCGCTGATTATAAGCTCTCATGCCACGGTCTGCACGAAAGGGGCGCGTACACCTTTTGTATGTGTCCCGGCGGCACGGTTGTCGCGGCGGCAAGCGAAAAAGAAGGTGTAATCGTAAACGGTATGAGCTCTCTCGCCCGTGACGGTGAAAATGCGAATTCCGCGCTCCTTGTGGGTATTGAGCCAAAGGATTTCCCAAGTGAGCATCCGCTTGCGGGAATATATTATCAACGTGAAATTGAGCATAGCGCTTATGTGCTTGCGGGCAGTAATTATAACGCGCCTGCCCAGCTTGTTGGTGATTTTTTGAAAGGAACTGAAAGCAAAACTCTCGGAAGTGTTAAGCCGACCTGTCCCACGGGTGTAACGCTCACAAACCTTGATGAGTGTCTGCCGCAAAAAGTGTCCTTTACTATGAAGTCGGCAATTGTTAAAATGGATAAAAAGCTTAGCGGCTTTAATCTTTATGACGCGGTTTTAACCGCTCCGGAAACAAGGTCGTCAAGCTCCGTAAGAATTTTAAGAGATGAATTTTTACAGTGCAATATAAGAGGCGTCTACCCCTGCGGAGAGGGCGCAGGCTATGCAGGAGGTATAATCTCCGCCGCTGTTGACGGAGTAAAGTGCGCTCACGCAGTTCTCGGCGACGAGCATTAAGAGGAAAAAATATGAGAATGAAAAGAAAGAAAAATCTTGACGAACGCATAAATGCGTCATCGGATTATCTTACAATAATGAAAAATGCGTCTCTTAACTTTAAGGACGCATTAAATGAAAATCATTTAATTAATTTCAAAGAGCTTTTCGGAAATGACAATCCTGTTTTCCTTGAGGTCGGCAGCGGAAAGGGGCAGTTCGGGTGTACATTCGCAAAGCTTAATCCCGACAAAAATATTCTTTGCGTTGAGAAAAACAGGAATGTGCTTATCCTTGCCATTGACAGCGCAAGAAAAATGGGGCTTAAAAACATACGTTTCCTCTGCGGAATGGCTGAATATCTTCCCTCATATATTGAGAAATCCTCTGTCGAGGAGATATATCTTAACTTCTCCTGTCCGTTTCCAAAAAGCAAGCATATTGCCCACAGGCTGACAAATCCACGATTTTTGGAGATATTTAAAAGAATTCTTAAGCCTGACGGCGTTATCTGCCAAAAGACTGACAATATGCATTTTTTTGAATACTCAATAGAGCAGTTTTCCGTCTGCGGTTTTAAACTCAGCAATATTTCGCTTGATCTGCACAACAGCAATTTTGAGGGAAATATTGTTACCGAATACGAAAATAAATTTGTATCTCAAGGCTTTCCGATTTACCGCCTTGAAGCAAGGTTATAAAAATGAAAATTATTGATACATATGACAGTATATATTCCTCATATAAGCATAATGTGTTCGACATTGAGTTATGGGAAAAATATGCAGATGAAATTTCTTCTGAATTAAAAAATAAGGTAAAGAAAGATTCAAAGCGTAATGATTTTGAAAAGCAAACACTTCCTGTATTAAACAGCCTGATAAAAAATCGTGAAACCGCAAAAAATGCACACGCCTCATTTCTTAAGTCTACGAAAAATCTTGAAGAAAAAATATTTGAAAAATTCAATGTAGATTTAGATGTTACAATTGTTTTTTATCTCGGGCTCTGTAATGGTGCAGGCTGGGCAACGACCATTAACGGAAAGCCTGCTATTCTTTTGGGAATTGAAAAAATCACAGAGCTTAACTGGTGTGATGAAAAAAGTATGATTGCTTTAATTTATCACGAGCTTGGTCACATATGGCATTTTCTTTTTGAGAAGAAAAACCTGATACCCTTGACTGTCCGCAAAAAACTAATAAAAATTTAAATATATAAAATATCTTGAGGCAGTTTCATTGAACTGCCTTTTGCTTTTATTGAATTTTATTTTATATTCTGCTACAATAAATTTAATAAAATACAATATTTTATAAAAGTCAGGAGGATTAATATGAAACATAAAAAAAGCATTATTCTAACTTCGGTTTTTACGGCTTTGTCTGTTTTAACCACACTCAGCTTCTGCGGTTTTCGTTTTGGCTTTATTTTTGTTGACCACTACGTATTTGACGGATTTTGCTGTGTGCTTTGGTCATTGTTTATTTTAAATACCGTAATCCTGTTTTTTCAGCTCAGAGGCAGTATACGCGGCAACAGGCTGTATAACAAAAAGTTGTTTATAGCAAATACTGTTTTTTCTGTTATCAGTTTTATTTGCTGTATAGCTTTTATAATTATCGGCGGCAAAGATGAGTTGCTTAATTATTTTTATATGTCATTTGAAACGCTGCCGTACCTTGCATTGTTTTACGCATTTATCTTTTTTACGGCGGTATTGCCCGTTTGCAGACAAATTTTTCATAAAATTACAGCGGTAATTGTATCTGCTGCGATTATTGTCTGCGCTATCGTAATAATCTTTCCTGCGGGAGGATTTGATTTTGAAAGCAAACCCGCCGTTTTTGACACGGGAGACGGATACCATATAGTTTTTGCCACAAACAGAAAATCCGTAGGGTACGTAAAAATCAGTGACAGCGGCAATGATAAAATTGTTTGGGATACGCTCACGGGAAGGAAGGAATCCTCACGCGTACACAGCATTAAATTATCTTATGACGAACTTAATAATAAAGAATATTCTATTGGAGCTGTACGTGCTGTTGAGGATATAGCGTACGGAGGACATCTCGGCAAGGAAATCACGCTTTTAGCCGGAAAGTTTACACCGTGTCCCGAGGACGATTTTGATATGACATGCATAACAGATAATCACAGCAGCCGTCCGAACTGGGAGACTATGGGAAAAGATGCTGAAATATTTGTTTTCTTAGGCGATATCGCGAATGGTATTTATACATATGACAGCTTTATTGATAATCTGATAGTCCCTGCGGGAAAAATAAGCGGCGGCATAAAACCTGTTGTATATGTGCTCGGCAATCACGACCACAGAGGAAGCAAGGTTCCCGATTTGATGTCCTCCCTTGATTTTGATGAATTTTACTACCGTCTTAATATAGGTAAATATGTTTTTACCGTCCTTGATTCGGGCGAGGATAAAGAGGATGAAAATTATGAATATGGCGGATATAATGATTATTCATCATATTTTTCAAAACAAACCGAATGGGCACGGAACCTGCAAAAAGAAAAAGGTTATAATATTATTCTCACTCATTCCCCTATAATTTTTTATGAACCGGACGAAAAACAGTCTCCTGTTTGCGAAATTATGAGAAATCTCGGCGAAGAGCTTATCATATGCGGACATATTCACACAGCGGAGTTTGTAGATAAAAATGAAAGTAAAACAGGTATTGCGTATTATATCTGCGGCGGAAAAACGGATGCGCGCAATATCAATTACACTAAAATGCATTTCAATCAGGGACTTGTTGACATAAGAAGTGAAAGCACACAGGGTGAGCTTATTCTTGAAAAACAGCTCCGGCTGAGCGAAATTAAATAGCTTAAGTATCAATTACCATGAAACTTATAAAAGAGATTACCGATAAGGAAATTTTGGGGGCAGAGGGGCTTTCATCGGCAAAGCCGAGAATAACTGCAAGAGCAATATTAAAAAGACGTGACGGACTATATGCCGTTATGTATTCGGAAAAATTCAATTTATATTCACTTGCAGGCGGTGGTATTGAAAAAGATGAGGACATTATAACCGCATTAAAAAGAGAAATAATGGAGGAAACAGGCTGTGAATGCGATAAAATAAATGAGCTCGGATATGTCTACGAAAACAGAGCGCATTGCGATTATACACAGTGTTCTTACTATTTTGTTGCGGAAACAAAGGGCGCTGTAACAGCTCCCGAAATGACAGACATTGAAACGGCAAACAAAACCTCATGTATGTGGAAGCCCTTAAAAGAGGTAGTTGATTTAATAAAAACGCCCGTTCATAACACAAATCAAAGAAAATTTTTACAGGCAAGAGACATTGCCGCCTTGAATGAATATTTAAAATTAATTAAAGCCTTATAGCTTTTCAGTCTGCCATAAGGATAAAATATTTATAAAAAAACACCCTGCCGAAAAACGCTGCGGGCTGGTAAGGAAGTAATTTCTGATGGTATGGGAAGGTGCAGTTTTTAGGACTGCGTCTTCCCGCCTTTATGCGGTGAATATGAATTCAAAAGGGAGATTGTTAAATTTGGATTGTGGGGTCACAATCCGATGCTTGCTGCACGTAGGGGACACGTTGTCGCAAGTTCCGTATCGTTCGTTTCCGTACAAGTACAAAAGTCTGCTGCAACTTGCTCACAGCCTGAAAACTAAGCAGCTGCCTTGCCGACATTGACAGACAGTCGGAAGACCTCTTTTCCCGGTTTAAATAATTTTTTCAAAAACTTCCAACCTTTTCAGATTCTCGTGTCTATATGGGTGAAAGCTTTCAATGAGGTGCAAACAAGTGAACAGACAGGACGTAGAGAAAACTATAACCGAATACCTGAAACCCATATTCGGATTTGCTCTGAAGAGGTGTAAAAGCATCCACGATGCAGAGGATCTGTCACAGGAAATCGCGGTAAAAGCGTTCCGTGGGCTCCTTGTTAAGGATGACGTTGCGGACATGGGAAAGTTCATCTGGACCGTTGCCCATAACACGCTCAGCAACTATTATCGTGATGCTGCTAAAAGTATGGTCGGTGTTTCTATTGATGAGGTTGCGGAGCTGATCGCAGATCCGTGCTCCGAGCCGGACACCGACGACAATGCAGAAGCTATCCGTCGTCTCCGGACTGAGATTGCTTACCTTTCTAAACTGCAAAGAAGAATCGTGATTGCGTATTACTTTGAGAATCGCAAGCAGGCGGATATTGCGGGAGAACTGGGTATTCCTCTCGGCACGGTCAAGTGGCACTTGTTTGAAGCCAAAAAAGAACTGAAACGAGGGATGGAAACGATGAGAAATTCAAGCGAACTGAAGTTTAATCCGATTAAATTTGACTCCTACGGAATGAACGGGTCCGTTGGCAAAAAATCTCCCGAGGAATTCTTCCGGTCGGCACTTTCCCAGAATATCTGCTACTGCGTGCGAAACGAACCGAAAACAGTCAACGAAATTTCCGATGACTTGGGTGTTTCCCCTGTGTATGTGGAAACGGAGGCAGACTTCTTAGCGGAATACGGCTTTCTGCGGCTCGAAAAGGGGAAATATTTTGTCAATTTTCTTATCAGCGAACCGACGTCCGAACTGCTTACCATGCAAAATGATATGTATCGGCGTGCCGCAGCACTGTTCGCAAACGATTTGTATGACGAGCTGACGGACTCCGGGATTCTTGATGATTCGGATATTGTTTGCAATCAGACAGACGAGCCTATTTCCCTTACCGAATCGCCGCGCGCCGACCGCAATTTTCTTCTCTGGTCGCTGATTCCGTATATCGCCGCCTGCTCGGGCGAAAATCTGATGGATCAGCATATTTCGTTCGAGGAAGTTGCCACCTACCGCCCGGACGGCGCGCACGACATTTACAACGCAACGGTCGTGCCGAATAATTTGATGCTCCCGGCGGACTACGTTTATATGAAAAACTGGAGCGGACCGATGTGGAACGTGTCAGACGGCCGAATGCTGTGGCAGGTAAACAGCGAATGGTCGGATCGAGAACCTCCGACTCCGAGCTTTTCGGAGGATGCCAAACGGGTGCTCTCGCTCTACCGTCGGGAAGAATACAATATCTTATCAAAGGACGAGTATGCGTGGCTTGCGGAACGTGGATTTGTAAAGACCAACGGTGACTATGACGGTCAGTTTAAGTCATCATGGCAGATTGTTGTACTGGCAAGCAAAGAAATTCAAGATAAACTCCTTGCCATCGGTGAGCGAATCAAGGTAAAGTATCGGACGGACTTTGATGCGCTGAAGGCACCTTATGTCGAGGCGGTGCTCAAATCGGTTCCGGCGCACCTTAGAAAAATGAAACAGTACGAATTACAGTTCCTTTTTCACTCCGACGGGTGGTTTTTGCTGCACTGTCTGACTGTCTTGCTGCAAAACGGAAAGCTGAAGAAGCCGACGGAAGGACAGAGGAAGTTGTTGACCATGCTTATTTTGGAGGATAAATAGGAGTTTGCGCCAACCCAAGGAAGTAAGATGCCCCCAAAACGCTGCCTGCATTTTGCAGGCGGCATTTTGGGGGGCAGAGTTTCCTATACCAACTTCTCATCATTAAAGAATACACAAGAAAAGGCAGCACAAAGAGCAGAAATGCTTTCTGTGCTGCCTTTTGCCTTTGCTAACGCCAATTCGGTTGTAATTGAATGATGTTTTCAAATTACTTCCTTATGCGTCCGGTGCAAATTCAGCAGGGTGTTTTTTTACTGTTTAGTTTCTTCCGTTTTTTTATTTGCGTTTTCTTCTGTTTTTTTCTCTTTTGGAACAACAGGCCTTTTAACAGACTTCTTGCCTGTTTTTTCCTCATAAACAGGTATAACCTCGTCAAGACCTCCCTGCGCTACAATCTCCCCGTGTTCAAGAAGAATTGCCTTGTCGCAGATTGCCTTTACCTGCTCAATACTGTGAGACACGAATAAAACCGTAACACCTTTATCAAAAAGCGATTTAACCTTTGCGAGGCTCTTTTTCTTAAAGCTCGCGTCACCTACTGACAAAACCTCGTCAAGTATAAGAATATCAGGCTCGACGGCAGTGGCTATTGAAAATCCGAGCCTTGCTTTCATACCGCTTGAATAATTCTTAACGGGAACTTTAATAAAATTACCGAGCTCGGAAAATTCAACAATTTCATCAAATTTTCCCTTAATATATTCCCTGTCGTATCCGAGAATAGCTCCGTAAAGATAGATGTTCTCTTCGCCTGTATAGTTAGGGTCAAAGCCCGCGCCGAGCTCAAGCAAAGGTGCTATAACGCCTGATTTTTCAATAGTACCCTGTTTTGGCTTATACACACCGACAATTGTCTTTAAAAGCGTACTTTTTCCCGCTCCGTTCAGACCGAGAATCGCAAGATGCTCGCCTCTTTTAACCTCAAAGTTTATATTCTTTAAAGCGTAAAATTTTTTATAATCAAGCTTACGGGTAATAAGCTTAATGACATATTCCTTAAGATTATCAACCTTTTCTTTATTGAGATTAAAGGTCATTGTAAGATCCTTTACGGAAATCGCTACGTCCTTTTCCATATCTTCACCCTCTGTTTATTTTTCCTTCCTGACCTTCCAAACAATAACTGAAAAAATCAGTGAAATGAGGAGCAGGAAACAGCCTGAAATGATAAAGCTGACTAATCCGCTGTAAATATAATTCATAATAAGCTCTCTCAAATAAAGAGGAAAAATATCTATATGCTTTATTTGAAGTATAATACAAATTATCAGTGAACTGAAAATATCAAACAAGCCTGCCGAAGCAAAGCTGATACCGACGGCACGTATTGAGCGGTATCTTTTAGTACCGATAAAGAACAAAATAAGTGCAATTGATAAAGCGAAAAATGCGCTGACGCATAAAACAACTATTAATGCAATTGAACCGACATTCACTAACGTTTTTTCATTAGTAACACTTATATCCATCTCGTTTACCAAATAATCGTTTACGGATTTTACAATAAGGCTGACATTCTCCTCGTTGTTTTCCAAATTTTTTCCGTCAAGCTGCTTTGTTATGTCGCTTTTAATAACATCGCAGATACTGCCGATAGACTCAAGATATGTATTTTCATTATATCTTGAATCAAGACCGAGATTATATGAAATATAAGAATCAATCGCTTCCGAAACAAGCTTTTCATCAATTATATCTTCAACACTGCCTGTATCAAGACCGTTTTTTAAATAAATATCAGTAGTGTAATCAACGACGCTGTTCTTTACAGAGCTGACATATTTGTAGCTTGTAAACATATTTTCTATTCTGTTTTTATTTAACAGCACGGCTTTTGATGACGCTGATAAACTGAGCAGCACAAGCATTACAAAAAGCGCAAAGGACAACAGGATTCTTAAAGTCTTTGACAGCTTATTTTCATGGGAATTTGCCATATCATTTGACCTCCCCGTTTATCCTGTCGGCAAACACATAAAAATATTCTCCCGCGTGCTCTGAAAGGTCAGAACAGATACCGCAAAGAACAAGCATATCCATATCATCAGACTGATACGCCTGAGTGTCTGCGTCAATATATTTTGTATCGGTTACACGGTAGTAATACTTACCGTTATTTGTGGCAACAGTAACAACATCGCCTTTTTCAACATATTTCAGGCTTGAAAAATATGTTTCGTCAATGCCCTTTATAACGCTTACTCCGCCGCTGCCGATATCATTGCTCTCACTTAAAAATCCGGCTCCGTATCTCATTGAAACACGGTTTGCTCCGTAATAAATACCGCAGTTAAGTCCTCGGTTTTCTATTGAAACATTTCCGATTTTATCGCCGTAATTATCCTCGCTGACATCCTCGTCCAAATAATGACTGTCGTTTATAACGATATCACGCACCTGCATATTCAGTTTATTTTCAATCTTGTGAATATTATCCGATACAGGCTTCATAGCAAATATAATCGCCGCAATAAAAACAGCAAGTGAAATCATAAGGAAAGAAAGAATATATTTAATGTAGTCCTGAAATATACTACTTTTTTTTTGCTTTTTTCCGCCCTTTTCACCACTCATAAAGGTAACTCCTAATCCTCAAAAACAGCGCCCTTTGCGCCGCTCGTTACATGCTGTGCATATCTCCTAAGATATCCGCTGAGCTCCTGTACGGGAGGCTGCCATTTAGCCTTACGTTCTGCAAGCACTTCGTCGGAAACATTAACCTTGAGTACTCTTGCGGGGATATCAATTTCAATCTCGTCGCCGTCCTCAACAAGAGCGATTGTTCCGCCCATTGCCGCCTCGGGACTGATGTGGCCTATTGACGCGCCGCGCGTTGCGCCCGAGAAACGACCGTCTGTAAGAAGCGCAACCGATGAACCGAGTCCCATACCTATAATCGCAGAGGTGGGAGAAAGCATTTCTCTCATACCCGGACCGCCCTTCGGTCCTTCATAACGGATTACAACAACATCGCCTGCAACAACCTTACCGCCTGTTATTGCGTCAATTGCCTCCTCTTCGCTGTCATAGCACTTGGCAGGTCCTTTATGCTGCATCATTTCAGGTGCAACCGCACCCTTCTTGACAACAGCGCCGTCCTCGGCGAGATTTCCTTTAAGCACGGCAATACCGCCGTCAGCAGAGAATGGATTGTCAAGTCTTCGGATAATCTCTCCGTCAGCGTCGGGAGCATTTGCGATTCTGTCCGCAACAGTTCCGTTTACTGTGAGTGCGTCGGTGTTAATCATACCGCCCTTTGAAAGCTCTTTCATTACCGCCTGAATACCACCTACATCATTAAGATCGGTAATAAATACAGACGATGCAGGATTAAGCTTGCAAATCTGCGGCGTTTTTCTGCCGTATGCGTCAAGACCCTCAAGGTCAATATCATGACCTGCCGCATGGGCAATTGCGGTGAGATGAAGAATCGTATTTGTTGAACAGCCGATAGCCATATCCGTACGCATAGCGTTTTCGATTGCCTTTTCAGTAATTATATCCGACGGTTTGATGTCCTCCTTTAAAAGCTCCATTACTCTTTCGCCTGCCATTTTTGCAAGTCTGAGTCTTGCGCTCATAACAGCAGGAATAGTACCTGAGCCGGGAAGCGACATACCGATTGTTTCAGTAAGACAGTTCATTGAGTTAGCCGTATACATACCTGAACATGAGCCGCAGGTAGGGCAGGCGGTAAATGCGCAGGATTCAAGATTTTCGCTGCTCATTTTACCTACCGCATTTGCGCCGACATATTCAAACTGCTCCGAAAGACCGATACGGTTTTCTGTTTCCGTACTCTTACCCGGCAGCATTGGACCTCCGCTTATAAATATGCTCGGAAGATTAAGCCTGCACGCGGCAAGAAGCATACCGGGAACAATTTTATCACAGTTGGGGATAAACACAACCGCGTCAAGCGGATGAGCGGTGAGCATTACCTCAATGCTGTCCGCGATAAGCTCTCTTGAACAAAGAGAATATTTCATTCCCCTGTGATTCATTGCAATACCGTCGCAGACGCCTATCGTATTAAACTCAAACGGAACACCGCCCGCATTTCTGATACCCGCCTTAACCTGCTCGGCAATTTTATCAAGGTGCATATGACCCGGAATATAATCACTCTTTGAATTTACAACCGCAACAAACGGTCTTTTCATTTCAAGCTCATCAATACCCAGCGCTCTGAGCAAAGAGCGGTGAGGCGCTCTTGAAGGACCTTTCTTGATTAAATCTGATCTCATTTATATTACCCTCTTTATAATAATATTTAATTTAGTTCAACGGCTTCATCGTCGGGACGATTTAGGACATCGTTTCAATTCTTGCTATAACCCAACATAGTTCAAAATAAGTCGCAAATCAGATTTTTTC
>CANQXE010000015.1 GCA_947627725.1 uncultured Clostridia bacterium
TATGTCTCTTTTTTTCCCTTTTATCAAAAAAATAAATGTTGAGGATATTCCGTTACCCCAACATTTATTATAGAACCCGAATTAATCAGTAGCCTTTTATTGACTTATTATTTAAAACATAGTAAAATGATAAAAGTAACAAAGCATTCTATCGGAGGTTTAATTATATGCTTAATACTGAAAAAACAATGGATAAAATTGTTGCGCTTTGCAAGGGCAGAGGCTTTATTTTTCCCGGAAGTGATATTTACGGAGGTCTTGCCAATACATGGGATTACGGTCCGCTCGGCACAAGGCTTAAAAATAATGTCAAGGATACCTGGAGAAAAAGATTTATTCAGGAGAGAAAAAACAGCTACGAAGTAGATGCCGATATACTTATGCATCCGCGTGTGTGGGAAGCAAGCGGTCACGTCGCATCATTTTCAGATCCCCTTTTAGACTGCAAGGAATGTAAAATGCGCCACAGAGCGGATAATCTTATTGACAATTTTAATCCCGACGCTCATGCTGACGGTATGACGAAGGAGGAAATGTTTCAGTACATCAAGGATAACAGCATTCCCTGTCCTAACTGCGGCAAGCATAATTTTACCGATATAAGGGAATTTAACCTTATGTTTCAGACATATAGGGGTGTTACAAACGACAGTAAGAGCATTATTTATCTCCGCCCTGAGAACGCGCAGGGTGAGTATGTAAATTATATTAATGTTCAGCGCACGATGAGGGCAAAGCTTCCGTTCAGTATCGGACAGATAGGAAAGGCATTCAGAAACGAGATTACTCCGGGCAACTTTACTTTCAGAACAATAGAGTTTGAGCAAATGGAATTTCAGACCTTCTGCAAAGAGGGAACGGATACGGAGCTTTATGATTATTTTAAAGAATACGGTAAAAAATATTTTGAGGATTTAGGTATTCAAGCCGAGCATCTTCGTTTTCATGACCACGAAAAGCTTGCTCATTATGCAAAGGCGGCGTGTGATATTGAATTTCTTTTCCCGTTCGGCTGGGGAGAAATCAACGGTACGCATAACAGAACCGATTTTGACCTTACAAGACATCAGGAATACAGCGGTCAGAAAATGGAATATCTCGACCCTGTTACCAACGAAAAATATATTCCGTATATTATTGAGTCAACCTATGGTCTTGACAGAACTGTATTGGCTCTGCTGTGCGAGGCATATGATGAAGAGGTTATTGACGCTGAGAAAAATGATACAAGAGTTGTTCTTCATCTCAGCCCTGTTATAGCTCCGTATAAAGCGGCGGTTTTACCGTTATCCAAAAAGCTGTCTGATAAGGCTATAGCTGTTTGTGAAGAACTGAGCAAAAAGTTTATGACCGATTTTGACGAAACAGGCTCAATCGGCAAAAGATACCGCCGTCAGGATGAAATCGGCACACCGTATTGTATCACCTATGATTTTGAGTCGGAGGAGGACGGATGTGTAACAGTCCGCGACCGAGACACAATGGAGCAGGTGAGAATACCGATTGAAAATATTGCCTCATTTATTGAGGAAAAGCTTGTATTTTAATTTTTGATGAAAAGGGAGTGCGTTTTATGAATAAAATCAACAGGTCACTCGTTAAATCTCAGGCTCGCCGGATAATTAAGGGTAAGGTATTTTATTTATTCATAATTACCTTTGTGGTTTCTGTTCTTACAGGCGGTATTTCTGTTACATTCAGCATTGTGAATGAAATTAACAGTATTCATCATTACCGTAACAGCCTGCCTGATAATAATTATGATGATTTTGATGATTATTTTGATTATAATTACGACTATGATAATGACGATGACGATTTCTATTACGACGGGGATAATCCGATTGAAAGCTTTGAGTTCAATTCAAAAACTGCCGATAACAGCAATTCAAAAGTTATAGGAGACGGCGCACCTGCGACAATTACGATCGTAAATCCGTTTGCTTTTGCTAGCGTTGGTATGCTTTCAAATATTATCACTTTGGTTTTCATACCTCTTTCCGTAACGCTTGCGGGAATGTATATTTTACTTATCAGAAAAAATGCTAACGAGCGTTTTAAATTCGGTGACGAATTTACTGCTATATTCAAAAACACCTTTAACGATACGTTTTTAAAAAAGTTTGTTTTAATAATTTTAATCGGCTTGCTGACATTTGCCCTTACACTGCTGTTTATTATTCCGGGTATCATATTCACCTACAGCGCATACTTCTCACTCCAGATTATGTATGATTATCCGAATCTTAAGCCGAGCGAGGCAATTAAGCTGTCAAAGAAAATAATCAGGGGTAACCGTACAGAACTGTTTGTTTTTGACCTCAGCTTTATTCCGTGGTATCTGCTTACGGCAATTACCTTAGGCTTAGCAGGTATCTATGTTGTGCCGTATATTGAAACCGCAAAGGCTCTCTTTTATGAAAATTTCCGTTTAAGAGCGCTTGCCGAAGGCAGAATTACCGAGGATGATTTTCTTTCCGAAGAAGAGCGGATTATGAAATATAACGGCTTTAATACAAATAATACTTATCAGCAGAATTATTATACTTCTGATAATAACACACAGCAAACGCAGTATCAGCCATATCAAACGCCTGAACAGAATTTTGTAAATAACAACGGAACATTTTACAATCCGGATTTCAGTTCTGCCGAACAGTATCCTACGTATACTCCGCCTGTTCAGCCAAACCGGCAGGGCGGTTACTATTACGCACCGCAGCAGCCTGCGCAGAATGAACAGCCTTCTCAGCAGGATGAAACTCATTATTATAATCCCGAAGCACCGAAATATCCTTCTGAACAAAATCAAGAGGAGCCGTCAGTCAGCGATAATCCTCATACAGAGGAATTTAACAACAACACTGATAAGACAGATAATGATATTAATGAATAAAAAAACTGTCCCGAAAAATTTTTCGGGACAGTTTTTTTACAGCTTGTTTTCCTCTTGGTATTCCTTTGAAAATTCTGTATTGAGCTTGTCGGGAATCGGTACGCCCATTTCCGTCTTATCGTCAGGCTGTACAGTGGGATTGGATACCCAGCTTCCGTATTTATTTGTGAGTGTGGGATCAAGCTCATATTTATCCTTGTAGCTTTTCCTTTTTTTGTGAGTATCAGCAGGCACATTATAGTTATTTAAGCTGTTGATGGTTTGTTGCGGTTTTTCTTTTTTATTCCTGCTCATTATCGGTTGTACCCTTTACAATTGCTTTTAAATCGTCAAGTGAATTGATTTTTGCACCGCTTTGAATAATAGTTTCCTGAAGAATTTCAGGGAGTGAATTAAAATAATCCTGCATCTGCGGTGAAAAGTTGAACATATCAGGCATAATAAAAACTCCTTTCAAATCTATTATGTGCGAAAGGAGTTTTTTTATTAGGATTTTTTAAATTAATTCGCTGATTATATAATTTGAAACAAGCATACCCTGAAGTGTAAGCGAAACGGATTTGTCTGTTTCATTCATCAGCCCCGCCTTTATATACTGACTGTAATCTTTTTTAATCAGCGATTTGTCAATGCCTCTGTTTAGTCTCAGACCGAGCATTATTTTTTCTTCGTCCGTTTTTCCTGTTCCGTCATTAATGATATTGAAATTTTTATCATAGTAAAATCGTCTGCCGTTCCATAGTGAGTGTGCGGACGCGCCGATACCGAGGTATTCTTCAAGCTCCCAGTATTTAAGATTATGCCTGCTTTCAAATCCCGGCTTTGAAAAATTACTGATTTCATACTGTCCGAAGCCGAGCTTGCTTAAAGCGTTAATTGTTTTAAGATACATATCGCAGACAGTGTCTTCGTCGGGGAGCTTCAGTCTTTCTTTCATTTCAAAGAATCTTGTGTTTTTCTCAATTTTAAGCATATACGCGCTTATATGCGTGACGTTCATTTTGTCAATAAATTCAAATGTTTCATCAAGGCTTTCAATTGTTTGTTTCGGTGTGCCGAGCATAATATCAAGGCTGATATTTGTTATGCCTGCTTTTTTTGCGCCCGATACCGCATTTGCAATTTCAGCCTGTCCTGCGGCTCTGCCAAGCGCGAAACGCTCCTCATTTCTTGCGCTCTGCATACCGAGACTTATCCTGTTAATTCCAAAGCCCGCATAATCCTCAAAGAGCCTTTCGGTGACAGATGACGGATTACATTCAACGGTAATTTCACAATCGTCGGAAATTTCAAACCGGGCTTTTGCCGAATCAATTATATCTCCTATCAGTCTGCTTTCCATAATGGACGGCGTTCCCCCGCCGAAATATATTGTGTCAAACGAGCCGTCATATTTTTTTATCTCGTCAAGCAGTCTTTTTACATATTGTTCAGCAAGCGTATTTTCGTATTTAACGCTGTAAAAATCGCAGTAAGGACACCTGGAACGGCAAAAAGGAATGTGAAAATATAAACCGTTCATATAATCACACCCCTTTTATCTTAAATTATTTTTTTCTGCTTTCAGCCTTAAGTCTTAACGATTTATCAAGAATCGTTTTTCTCAGCCTTATTGATTTCGGTGTTACCTCTAAAAGCTCATCATCCGCGAGAAATTCCATACTCTGTTCAAGTGAAAGAACAGTCGGCGGTACGAGCTTGAGCGCTTCGTCAGAGCCGCTTGCACGCGTGTTGGTAACGTGCTTTTTCTTGCATACATTGCAGACAATATCCTCGTCCTTTGCGCATTCGCCTACTATCATACCCTCGTAAACCTCAACACCCGGTCCGACAAAAAGCCTGCCCCTGTCCTGCGTGTTCCAAAGTCCGTAGCCTGTGGTTGTTCCTGTTTCGTGAACAACAATTGAGCCTCTGCTCCTTGCGGCGATATCGCCCTTGTATTCCTCATAGCCAGCAAAAAGCTGGTTCATAATTCCGTTTCCGTTTGTGTCGGTAAGAAATTCACTTCGGTAGCCGATAAGTCCGCGTGACGGAATTTTGATTTCAAGGTGGGTCATTCCTGTTGAGCGTGTGTCCATATTATCAATTTCGCCTTTGCGTGAACATAGCTTTTCCATAACAATGCCTACATATTCTTCGGGCACTTCGATAATTGCAAGCTCAACAGGCTCAAGCGTTCTGCCGTCCTTGTCCTTCTTTAGAATTACCTGCGGACGGGAAACCTGAAATTCATAATTTTCTCTCCTCATAGTTTCAATAAGAATTGACAGGTGAAGCTCACCTCTGCCCGATACCTTAAAGGTATCCATAGAGTCTGTTTCCTCAACTCTCATTGAAACATTGGTTTCAACCTCTTTGAACAGTCTGTCACGAAGATTTCTCGAGGTGACATATTTTCCCTCTCTGCCCGCAAAAGGCGAGTCGTTTACAATAAAGTTCATTGAAATTGTTGGCTCGTCAATTTTTACAAATTCAAGCGGCTCAATACATTCAGGGTCGCAGGCGGTTTCACCGATATTAAGATCCGCAATACCTGCTACGCATATAAGGTCGCCGAATTTTGCTTCCCTGCATTCAATTCTTTTCAGTCCCTCGAATTGATACATTCTGGAAAATTTAACATTTTCCTGTGTTTTGTCCTGCTTGCAGAGGACATACGGCGTGTTTACCTTAACAGTACCTCTTTCAACACGTCCTACACCTATACGTCCGACATAATCATCGTATTCAAGAGATGAAAACAGAATCTGCGCGGGTCCGTCCATATCACCTTCGGGTGACGGAATATACTCTAATATTGCGTCGAGGAGCGGTCTCATATCACCCTCGCGTGTATTGGGGTCAAGGCTTGAGTAACCGTTTCTCGCTGACGCGTAGACAACGGGAAACTCAATTTGCTCATCATCCGCGCCAAGCTCGATAAACAGGTCAAGGACCTCGTCAACCACCTCTTCAGGTCTTGCGCCCTCACGGTCAACCTTATTTACAACAACAAGCGGTTTTTTATGTAGAGCCAGAGCTTTTTTCAGCACAAAGCGGGTTTGAGGCATACAGCCCTCAAACGCGTCAACAAGGAGAAGCACACCGTCAACCATAGTCAGAATACGCTCAACCTCACCGCCGAAATCAGCGTGGCCGGGAGTGTCAACAATATTGATTTTTGTATTCTTGTAATGAATGGAGGTGTTTTTTGAAAGTATTGTTATACCTCGCTCTCTCTCCAAATCATTGGAGTCCATTACTCTTTCCGCAACCTCCTCGTTATCACGGAAAATACCGCTCTGATGAAGCATTTCATCGACAAGCGTCGTTTTTCCGTGGTCAACGTGGGCGATAATTGCTATATTTTTTATATCATTTCTTATACTCAAATTAATCACCTGATTTACCGAAATATTTGATATCAGCCCTGTTTTGCAATTTTAAATCCGTCACGAAGGGCAACGGTTCTGTTGAATACGGGCATATCGTCTGTTGAATCCTTGTCTTTGCAGAAATAACCATTTCTCATAAACTGATATCTTGCGCCTATCTTGCAGTCGGCAAGCGCTTTTTCAACATACCCGTCCGCAATGACAAGTGAATGCGGGTTAAGGTTATCCTCAAAGGAGCTGACCCCGTCCTCATTGCTCGGATTTTCAACATTAAACAGTCTGTCATAAAGCCTGATTTGAGCAGGGCAGTTGTCCTTTGCCGATACCCAGTGTATTGTACCCTTAACCTTTCTTCCGTCCGGAGCGTCGCCCCCAAGCGTTTCGGGGTCATAGGTGCAGTGAACACGGTACACCTCGCCGTTTTCGTCAAGGTCATAGCCGGTGCAGGTGACAAAGTACGCCTTGTAAAGCCGTACCTCGTTGCCAACAAAAAGACGTCTGTATTTCTTAATCGGCTCAATCATAAAGTCGTTTTTCTCAATCCACAGTTCTTTTGAAAACGGCATCATTCTTGAGCCGTATTCGGGATGGTCGGGATGGTATTCACATTCAATATCCTCTGTTTTGTCATCGGGATAATTGTCAATTACAAGCTTAATCGGGTCAATAACAGCCATTGCTCTTGGCGAATTTGCGCCGAGATTATCGCGAACACAGGCTTCAAGAAGAGCAAAGTCAATGACGCTGTATGCCTTTGAAACACCTATTCTTTCGCAGAAATCACGTATAGCCTCAGCAGGATAGCCTCTTCTTCTCATACCGCTTAGAGTAGCCATTCTCGGATCGTCCCAGCCTGATACAATATTATCCTCAACGAGCTTGAGGCACTTTCTCTTTGATGTGAGCGTGTAGTTGAGATTCATTCTTGCAAACTCAATCTGGCGCGGTTTTTCCCACTCTATAAGTTCATTTACAAACCAATCGTAAAGCGGTCTGTGATTTTCAAATTCAAGTGAGCAGAGCGAATGAGTTACACGCTCATATGCGTCTGAAAGCGGGTGGGCAAAATCATACATAGGATATACGCACCATTTATCGCCTGTTCTGTGATGATGCGCATACATAATTCTGTAAATAATAGGGTCACGCATATTGAGGTTAGGCGACGCCATATCTATCTTTGCTCTTAATACCATTGAGCCTTCAGGAAATTCACCGTTTGTCATTCTTTTGAATAAATCAAGGTTTTCCTCAACGCTCCTGTCTCTGTACGGAGAATTTTTGCCCGGCTCCGTAAGCGTACCCCTGTATTCTCTCTGCTGTTCGGGCGTAAGCTCACAGACAAAAGCCTTGCCTTTTTTTATCAGCTTGACTGCGCATTCATAGAGAAAATCAAAGTAGTCGGACGCATAGTAAACATTGTCCCAGTCAAAGCCGAGCCACTTAATGTCCTCCATAATTGCGTCGACATATTCCGTATCCTCTTTTGTTGGATTTGTATCGTCAAGTCTGAGGTTGCAGACGCCGTTATATTTGTTTTTAACGCCGAAGTTGATGCATATAGCCTTTGCGTGACCTATGTGCAGATAGCCGTTCGGCTCGGGAGGAAAACGCGTCTGAATTTTGCTGTATATGCCCTCTTCAAGATCCTTGTCTATAAAATCGTGTATAAAATTTGAATTTTTGATTTCCTCGTCATTATTAATAATTTCAGCCATCATTTTACCTCCTCGTAGTATGTGATTGCTTTTTCAATTCTGCTTATCACTCTTTCCTTGCCAAGCAGAGACGTGATTGCGTAAAGGTCGGGAGTATTTGTTCTGCCCGTAAGCGCAACGCGGATTACTGTTGATACATCGCCGACATGACCTGCAAACGCATCGGGATTCTGCTTGAATTCCTTTACATTCGGCGTACAACCCACAGGCTCGCAGATTTCCTTTATTTTGTTAAACCAGGTGTCCTTGTCATCGTTTACGTCAACAATATCTTTATAAAGTGTTAATACCTTAACCGCAAGCTCAGGAGACGCGTTGCCCGAAAGGTCATAATTTTCTTCAAATGTTTCGTCATACATATAGCTGATGTAGTCGGGAATATCGGACCACTTTGCTATATCCTTTCTCGGCTTTTTGTTGCCTCTGTCAATGTTTAGAACGGCGGTGGCGTAGGACTTGTCCTTTTCATATAATTTCGCAAGTTCGGTATTGTATTCTTTCGCCCATTCATATGAAAGCGCAAAAACCTCGTCAGCACGCATTGTACTGATAATATTTTTTGAAACGTCTGTGAGCTTTGCAATATCAAACAGTGCGCCTGAAACGGACATTTTTTTAAGATTAAACGGGAAAGTGTTTATGTCAGCGTCCTTATTTGCCCTGCGCCAGTCCTCAAAGTTAGAGTTCATAATTGTCATCATATATTCATTTACCGATGCGCACGGGAAGCCCTCCTGCTTGTAATATGTAACGGCAGCCTCCGGGTCCTTACGCTTTGACAACTTACGTTTTCCCTCATTTTCTTCTTTCATAATCGGTGCAATGTGCGCGTATTTAACAGGCTTGAAACCGAGCACACGGAAAAGCTGAAGATGAAGCGGAACCGACGCAATCCATTCGTCGCCGCGTGTAACGTGGGTTGTGCGCATAAGGTGGTCGTCAATTACATGTGCAAAATGATATGTGGGTATGCCGTCTGTTTTTAAAAGAACAACATCAATAATATTTTCCGGCATTTCTATTTTGCCCTTAATCATATCGTCAAAAAAGCACTTTTTATTAATATCACCCGGTGATTTGAGCCGTAACGTCCAGGTTTTACCTTCATTGAGCTTATTTTCTATTTCATCAAGTGAAAGGTCACGGCACTTTGCATATTTGCCGTAATATCCCTTAACAGGTTCATTTTCCTGCTCGGCTCTGATTTCGTCAAGCTCCTCAGCCGAGCAGAAGCAGGGGTACGCAAGCCCCTGTTCAACAAGATACTTTGCATAGGTATGGTAAATTTCTCTGCGCTGACTTTGTACATAAGGTCCGTAATCACCCTTTTGTGAGCCGTCTGTCATAACGCCCTCGTCAGCGGTTACGCCATATGCCTTTAACCCCTCAAGCATAACCTCAATAGCGCCGTCAATTTTTCTCTTTTGGTCGGTATCCTCAACCCTGACGTAAAAAATCCCGTCCGTTGATTTGGCTGTTTTATAAGCCGCCATACCCGTAAAAAGGTTACCGAAATGGAGAAAGCCTGTCGGACTTGGAGCAAGTCTTGTAACTCTCGCGCCCTCCTTCAGCTTTCTTGCCGGATAAAGGTTTTCATAATATTCAGGTGTCTTGTCCACATTTGGGAAAAGCAGGTCCGCAAGTTTGATAAAATCTTTCATATTTTCACCTATGTCTGTAAAATTACATAATATTATCGCACAGATTATGTAATTAATCAATATTAATTTTTGTTGAAATTATTATTTTATTATGTTAGATTATTTATATAACTATCAAGGGGTGAAAATACTGTGAAGCTGCCGGAGGACCCGTTTATGCTTGTGAGTGCCGTTAATCTTAAGCTGAGAGATTTTTATTCAAATCTTGACGAGCTGTGCCGGGATATGAATATTGACAAAAACGAGCTTTGCAAAAAGCTTTCTGAAGCGGGATTTGAATACAGTGAGGAAAAGAATAAATTCTGGTAAAGCATAAAAACTATTGACAAATTTTGGAAAAGATATATAATTAAATTGTAATCATTACAAATTAAAATTGATTACAAAGTGGTGGTTTTTTTGAAAACAAGGGAGATTACGAACCTTTTTAAAGAAAAAGGTATTAAAGCGACGCCGCAGCGTATAGCCGTGTATAAATTCCTTGCTGAAAATCATATTCATCCTGATGTTGATACAGTGTATAATCAGGTAACAAAGGAGCATCCCTCTTTTTCAAAGACGACAGTGTACAACTGTCTGAGCGTTTTGACAAGACGCGGTCTGCTTATACCCGTGAAAATTGATAATGACAAAATAAGATATGACGCGGATACTGATTTTCACGGTCATTTTATATGTGAAAAATGCGGTAAAATATTTGATTTTAGATGTTCTGAGGAGAAGTTGTCCGGTTTAGACGGCTTTGAAATCAGACAAAGAGATGTTTATTACAGCGGTATTTGCAGCTGTTGTAAAAATAAATAAATTTAAAGGAGTAATTGAAAATGGCTAAAAAATATTTTTGCCCCGTATGCGGATACGAAAGTGACGAACCGATAGATGTTTGTCCTATCTGCGGCGCAAAGATGGAGGAAAAGGCAGAAGGGGAAACTACTTGGGCAGCGGAGCATGCTGTTGGTATTATTGACGGCGTAAGCGAGGAAATCGTTCAGGGTCTTCGCGACAACTTTAACGGTGAGTGCTCAGAGGTCGGTATGTATCTTGCTATGTCAAGAGTAGCATTCAGAGAGGGCTATCCCGAAATCGGTCTTTATTGGGAAAAGGCTGCTTATGAGGAGGCGGAGCACGCCGCAAAATTTGCTGAAATGCTCGGCGAGGTTGTTACCGATTCCACAAAGAAGAATCTTGAGATGAGAGTTGCCGCTGAAAACGGCGCGACACAGGGCAAAACCCAGCTTGCAAGAATGGCTAAGGAAGCAGGTCTTGACGCTATTCACGATTCAGTTCATGAAATGGCAAGAGACGAGGCAAGACACGGCAAGGCATTTGAGGGTCTTCTCAAGAGATATTTTGCTGACTGATAATTACATAGTTAAAAACGGGCTGTCTTAACGATTGTTTGAAGTTGAGACAGCCTTTTTACAAAGACTCAGTGTTAAGTATGAGCAAAAGCATTCATAATCGTCGGTATTTATTAAGTGCTTTTGCAATAATGAATACACAGATAAAAGATACTAACAATATATATTGCATAAAATTATAAGTTGTGTTAATATATTTTTTGAAATAAAGGAGGACTTGTGTACTATGAAAGTTGAAATTTCCGAAAATATTAAATATATCGGTGCGAGTGTTTATGACCTTGACCTTTTTGAAAGTCAGTATATAGTGCCAAACGGAATGGCATATAACTCTTATGTCATTCTTGATGATAAAATTGCAATTATGGATACGGCAGACGCGATTGTAAGTGAGCAGTGGCTTGCTAATCTTAAATCGGTTCTCGGTGACAGAAAACCCGATTATCTTGTAATCCAGCATCTTGAGCCCGATCATTCCGCTAATATCAAAACAGTTATTGACCTGTACCCTGAGGTTAAGGTTATATGCTCTGTAAGAGCAAAGGCGATGATGCCGCAGTTCGTTGAGATTAATGAGAAACAGATTATTCCTAAAAATGAAGGCGACACGCTTGAGCTTGGAAACCATACGCTTACATTTATTATGGCGCCTATGGTACATTGGCCCGAGGTTATGATTTCATACGAGAGCAGTGAAAAGGTGCTTTTCTCGGCAGACGCATTCGGCAAATTCGGAGCAATCAACGCCGACGAGGGCTGGTCATGTGAGGCAAGAAGATATTATTTTAATATTGTCGGCAAGTACGGCGCTCAGGTACAGGCGGTTTTGAAAAAGGCGGCGGCTCTTGATATAAAGACAATTTGTCCGCTTCACGGTCCCATTCTCACCGATACTATACCGCAGGTGCTTGAGTTATACAATACATGGTCGTCGTATGAGCCTGAAGACGAGGGCGTATTTATCGCTTACGCGTCAATTCACGGCAACACTGCGAAGGCAGCAAAGAAAATGAAAGAAATTCTTGAGGAAAAGGGATGTCCGAGAGTTGCCATCGCGGACCTGTCAAGAGATGATATTGCGGAGTGCGTTGAGGACGCTTTCCGCCACAGCACGCTGTTATGTATGGCGTCAAGCTATGACGCAGGTGTGTTCGCTCCTATGGCTGATTTTATTCATCATCTCAAGAGTAAGGCTTTCCAGAACAGAAAAGTTGCTTTTGTTGAAAACGGCTCATGGGCGCCCAGCGCGGCAAGAACAATGAAGGCTGAATTTGAGCAGATGAAAAACATCACCTTTGTAGGTGATACCGTTACAATAAAAACAACTTTTAAGCCCTCCGATGTTCCGGCGCTTGAAAAGCTTGCGGACGAAATGAAATAATTATAATAAGAGGCTGTCTCACGTAAGGTAAGGCAGCCTCGATTTTCATAATTTGACAAATTCATACTTTTATATTATTATTTGCTTAAAGTGAATTATGAACGGGGTGTTCTTATGACAGCTGTTTTTACAAATGCAAGTTTTATTTCCCTGAATGAGGAGAATGATATATATTCCGTTATGGTAATAAACGGAAAGGAAATTGTATATTTAGGATATAATACACCTATTTGTTATGATAATGCAAAGGTGATTGATTTAAACGGCGGATATGTTCTTCCTCTGATTAACGATATGGTTTATTATGATATATCTCACGCTGACTGCTCAGTACTACGAGAAGGTGAGCGTGCCGATTTCATAGTGCTTGATAAAAATGTACTAAAGGAAAGCAATTCGAAGATTTTAGAGGTTTATATAAAAGGTAAAAAGAAGGTTTAAAGCGCAGCTGATTAACAGCTGCGTTTTTTATTTATAACAAAATTAATTAAATCGGCTTTATTTCACCTCATAGCGCAAAATACAAACGGCGGCATATAATAAATGTGAGGTGATTTTATGTGCGGAATTGCAGGAATATTAAGCCCGTCCATAGATTTAAGAAAAGAAAAACCGCTTATTGAAAGCATAAGCAAAACACTGAAAATGAGAGGTCCCGACGCAAGGGGAGAATATATTACCTCCGATACGGCGCTTATCCACCGCCGTCTTTCCGTAATTGACGTTGAAAACGGCGTTCAGCCGATGCGTTTCGGAAAATATATAATAGTATATAACGGCGAGATTTATAACACGGCTGAGGTCAGAGATGAGCTTATTTCCTCAGGCTATAAATTTGACAGCCATTGTGATACGGAGGTTGTACTGAAGGCTTACGATAAATGGCAGGAGGAAAGTGTTAAGAAGCTCAACGGTATTTTTGCGTATGCCGTTTACGATGAAAAGGAAAAGAGCCTTTTCCTTGCGCGTGACAGGATAGGCGTTAAGCCGTGCTTTTACTCTAAGAAAAACGACCTTTTCGCCTTCGCAAGCAGAATAAGCAGTCTTTTGTGTATTCCACAAATAAGACCTCTTGTAAACGAGGAGGGACTGAATGAAATATTTATGCTCGGTCCCGCAAAGACGGTGGGCAAGGCTATTTTCAAGGATATTTCAGAGCTGCCGCCGGCTCATTATTTGACCTATAAAGATGGTAAACTAAACATTTCGCAGTATTGGAGGCTTGAGGCGCGGGAGAACAGTGAAACCGTTGATGAGGCAATTGAGCATACTTATTCTCTTGTTAAGGATTCGATTGAAAGACAGCTTGTGTCAGATGTTCCCCTTTCAACCTTTTTAAGCGGAGGACTTGATTCTTCCATAATTTCAAAGGTAGCGGCAGATTATTACAGGAAAAACAATGATGTGCTGAACACTTATTCCGTTGATTATACAGACAACGATAAATACTTTAAAAAAAGCCTGTTTCAGCCTAACAAGGATTCTGACTATATAGGATTGATTTCAGACGCAATCGGCTCTGTTCACCATAATGTAGTGCTTGACAACAGAGATGTTGCTTATGCTCTTAAAGAGGCGGCAATTGCAAGGTGTGTTCCCGGCTTTGCCGATGTTGATTCATCACTTCTCCTGTTTTGTAAAGAGGTTAAAAAGAATTTTACAGTTTGCCTTTCGGGTGAATGTGCCGATGAAATTTTCGGCGGATATCCGTGGTATCACAGAAAGGAAATCCTTTTTGAGGAATGTTTTCCGTGGTCAAGGTCAACGGTTTCAAGACGTAATATCCTGAAGCCCGGCTTTCTTAAAAACGGTGAGGATTATATGCGTGACGCCTATGACAAGACCGTTTCTCTGACCTCATATCTTGACAGTGACAGCCCTCTTGAAAAGCGAATGAGAGAGATGTTTATATTAAACCTCAACTGGTTTATGCAGACGCTCCTTGCAAGAAAGGATGTTATGAGTATGGAATCCTCGCTTGAGGTGCGTGTTCCGTTCTGCGATTACCGTTTGGTTGAATATGCCTATAATATGCCGTGGGAGATTAAAGCGCTTGACGGCAGGGAAAAGGGTGTTTTGCGCAAAGCGTTTGAAAATGATTTGCCGTATGATATTGCGTGGCGTAAAAAAAGTCCGTATCCCAAAACCCATAACCCCGTTTATTTTGAATGTGTCTGTACTCTGGTGCAGCAGGCGCTTGACGACAAATCCTGTGTCTTGTCGGATATGCTCAGCACGAACGCGGTTAAGAATTTGATGGAAAATCCCGACTCAATGACTGAGCCGTGGTACGGTCAGCTTATGCAGGTTCCCCAGGTGCTTGCGTATATTTATCAGATATATGTCTGGATTAAAAATTACAATGTTGAGTTTGAACTGTAAGTATGTTATACTTATAATGAAAAACGAGCGACAGGATGTTGAATATGACAAACGAAGAATATATAAAGGCAATAGATATGCGCCGTTCACGGAGAACTTATAAGCCGTACGCGCTTGACAGCGATACGACGCAGGTTATAAGGGATTTGGTTGATATTGTCAATAAAAAGGCGGGGCTTGCGCTTAAATTCATTGAAGATCCAACCTCTGCTTTTACAATCTTTACAGGTAAATTTTCAGCAGTTGCCGTATGCGGTGATGACTCGGAGCGGACAAGAATAAAAGCAGGCTATTACGGTGAAACAATTGTCCTTCAGTGTACTTATCACGGACTCGGCACCTGCTGGGTCAACGGAACATATGATGAAAACAAAGTCCTTTCCATGCTTGATTTGCCAAAGGAGATAAGGCTTTACGGTTTGATTGTTATCGGTAACGTAAAGGACAAATTAAGCTCAAAGGAAAAGGTGATGTATAAGGTTACTCATAAGAATAATAAGCCTTATCAGAAAATGTTTGAGGTTTGCGATGAAAAGCTGCCGCCTTATTACGAGTATGCAATGAAGCTTGTTGAAAAGGCACCGTCAAGCACAAACAGCAGACCGGTTCAGTTCAGATATGAAAATGGGGTTATATCTGCTAAGGTTGACGAGCCTTATTCGGATAAAAGTATTGATTTTGGTATAGCTCAGCTGCATTTCTGCTTGGGTGCTGCCGCAAAGGGCGTCAGGGGTGAATGGGATTTCGCAGGCAGATTTTGTACGGAGGATACCAAGGTTATAAAATTCCCTGAGAGTAAAGGAGAGGAAGAAAATGAGTAATTCAGCAAACGAAAGGAAAAAGTGGTCAAAAAAGAAAAAAATTATTGTCATTACGCTTTCGGTCTTGTGTACGCTGTTAGTTCTTGTTGTTATTGCAGGCGTCTGTGTGCTTAACTGGTATTGCAAAACGCCCGATTATGAGCTTTTGAAAACCGAGCAGCAGGTGACGCTTGTTGCCCACAGAGGCTATCGCGCGACTGCACCTGAAAACACTGTTCCTGCTTTTGAGGAGGCCGGCAAGGCAGCCTTCTGGGGCGCCGAGTGCGATATTTACAGAACGGCTGACGGCGTCTGGGTTGTGTCCCACGATACAAATACATATCGTATGATGGATAAAACGGCGTGGATTGAAAAGAAAACATATGACGAGCTTATGACGCAGACTGTTGACAACGGCTCAAATATTGAAAACTATCCCGATTTAAAATTATGCTCCCTCGAGGATTATTTAAAAATTTGCAAAGAGTACGGTATGGTTGCGGTCATTGAGCTTAAGGGAAAGAAGAATACAGAGCATTATGACGAGGTTGTGGACCTTGTAAATCAATATGGAGTGGAGTCCGTTTACATATCCTTCCATTTTGAAAATCTTAAAAAAATAAGAGCGCTTACAGATTCACCCGTTTACTTCCTTGTTCAGAAAATTGAGGAAGAAGATATTGAGCTTGCAAAGTCGCTTGAAAACTGCGGTATTGACTTCAACGGTGAAAAGGAGAAAAACTTTGAAAGCGGTATGATACAAAAATGTATTGACGAGGGACTTGAGCTCGGTGCATGGACAATTGATGATACGGCTCTTCTTGATAAGCTTGTTGAAAACGGCGTAACCCTTATTACAACGGATAATATTACAAAATAGTATATAAAGCTCAATTTTAAATGTTTAGTTAATAAAAATAACTATCTGAATTTTTAAGCGTGCATATATCAGACGCACGAAATTTCTTTACCGTTCATTTTTGTATTTTAACTAAAACAGACGGCATATTATATGTCCGCTCAAAAAAAGCCAATCCCCGATGGTTATCCATCGGGGGTTTGACTTTTGCGGGTTGAATTTGTTTGGCAACAAGGAGCATTCGTTTTATAATTTTATTCATAACTGAATGTAATTTAATAACATTTTAAAAATATTATAACAAATAAAAAAAGAATTTTTGAAAATAACACAATGTTGTGTTTTTGCTATTTCAATGTAATTTTCAATTTTTTCTGTAAATTTGCAGCATATTGAATATGCATTATAAAAAGACTGTTTCATCATTTTAAGGAAACAGTCTTTTGTTTATTGCTGTTAATTTTCCTTACCCGGCGCTCCGCAGCATTTTTTATACTTTTTGCCTGAGCCGCACGGACACGGGTCGTTAGGACCTATTTTTTTACCCTTGCGTACAGGAGATGATTTAACGGTATCGTCGCCGCCGGAGGAGGTCGCGGTTACCTTTGCAACCGCTTTTCTCTCAACATCCTCATGTCTTCTCGGCATAAACGTGAGCATCATACGAACCGTGTTTTCACGAATAGTTGCCGTCATTTCGTCAAACATATCATAGGATTCCATACGGAAAGCTACTACGGGATCCTGCTGGGCATAGGCTCTGAGACCGATACCCTGTTTAAGGTCATCCATAGCGTCGATATGGTCCATCCAGAGTGTATCGACATTTCTGAGAAGCACCATTCTCTCAAAATCCTGGAACATCTCGTCGCCCAAAAGTCCGCGCTTTTCTTCAAGGACCTTGTGACCTCTTTCAGTGAGCATTTCTATAGTTTCATCAACAGAGAGAAGCTCACTGTCCTCAAAGTCGTCATCAGTAGTCAGCCAGCCCTTATATTTTTCCTTTAGACCTTCAACATTCCAGTCCGCTTTATTATCGCCAGCGAAATAATTTTTGACATTTTCTTCTATATTTGTATCAAGCATTGAAAGAATTTTATCCGACAGGTCGATGCCGTCAAGAACCTGATCTCTCTGCTGATAAATAAGCTGTCTCTGGCGGTTCATAACGTCGTCATACTGAAGCGTGTTCTTACGTATACCGAAGTTTCTGCCCTCAACTTTTTTCTGTGAGGATTCAACTGTTCTTGAAATCATTTTTGATTCAATAGGCATATTCTCGTCATCGGAAAGTCTGCCCATCATCATCTGCATTCTTTCACCGCCGAAGAGACGCATAAGGTCGTCCTCGCAGGATAGGTAGAACTGGCTTTCGCCCGGGTCTCCCTGACGTCCCGAACGTCCTCTTAGCTGATTGTCAATACGTCTTGAGTCGTGGCGTTCGGTACCGAGAATGAACAGTCCGCCTGCCTCGCGTACCTTGTCAGCCTCCTCCTTGATTTCACTCTTATATTTTGCCTCTAATTCCTGAAATGTTTTCCTTGCGTTGAGAATTTCCTCGTCGTCAGTCTCTGCAAAGCCTGTTGCTTCGGCAATTAGCTCGTCTGTAAACTGCATTCTTCTCATTTCTGATTTTGCGAGATATTCGGCATTACCGCCAAGCATAATATCGGTACCGCGTCCTGCCATATTTGTTGCAATGGTTACTGCGCCGAGCTTACCAGCCTGAGCAATGATTTCAGCCTCACGCTCGTGGTTTTTAGCATTAAGCACATTATGAGGAACTTTCGCCTTTTTTAGCATTTTTGAAAGAAGCTCGCTCTTTTCAATACTGATTGTGCCTACAAGTACAGGCTGTCCCTTTTCGTGGCATTTCTTAATCTGTTCAATAGCGTTGTAGAATTTTGCCCTTTCGGTCTGGAAAATAACGTCGGGGCGGTCAATCCTTATAAGCGGTTTGTTTGTAGGAATTTCAACAACATCAAGCTTATAGATTTCGGAAAATTCAGGTGCTTCTGTAAGCGCTGTACCCGTCATACCCGAAAGCTTTTTGTAAAGACGGAAATAGTTCTGGAAGGTTATTGTTGCAAGCGTTTTACTCTCGTGCTCAACCTTAACTCCCTCTTTCGCTTCAATAGCCTGGTGTAGACCCTCGTTATATCTTCTTCCCTCCATAATACGACCGGTGAATTCATCGACGATTTTAACCTGACCGTCTGTTACAACATAGTCAATATCTCTTCTCATTACACCGTTTGCCTTGATAGCCTGATTGATGTGGTGGAGGAGAGTCGAGTTTTCCATTTCCATAAGGTTTTCAACATTGAAGTATGACTCTGCCTTTTTTACACCGTCCTGTGTAAGAGTAGCCGTTTTTGCTTTTTCGTCAACGATATAGTCGCCGTCATATGTGGATTCGGTATCCTGCTTTTCGTCCATTTTGGCAACCTTTACCATTTTGAGAGTTCTGGCAAAGGCATTTGCCTGTCTGTAAAGGTCGGTTGACTGCTCGCCCTTTCCGCTGATAATGAGCGGGGTACGTGCCTCATCAATAAGAATTGAGTCGACCTCATCGACTATTGCAAACTTGTGGCCTCTCTGCACCTTCTGTTCCTTATACTGAACCATGTTGTCACGAAGATAGTCAAAGCCCATTTCATTATTTGTGCCGTAGGTTATATCCGCGTTATAAGCCTCCTGCCTTTGTTCGTTTGTTTTTTCATGGATTATAAGACCGACCTTAAGACCGAGAAATCTGTATAGCTTTCCCATCCATTCGGAGTCACGCTTCGCAAGGTAGTCGTTGACTGTTACAATATGAACACCCTCGCCTGTAAGCGCATTAAGATAAGCGGGAAGAGTGGCGACAAGCGTTTTTCCTTCACCTGTTTTCATTTCGGCAATTCTGCCTTGGTGAAGAACTATACCGCCTATAACCTGCACTTCAAAATGCTTCATACCAAGCACACGCCACGCGGCCTCACGGCATACGGCAAAGGCATCGGGGAGAATGTCGTCAAGTGTTTCGCCGTTTGCAAGACGTTCCTTTAAAACTGCCGTCTGCGCAGTCAGCTCCTTGTCATCCATTGCCTGATACTTTTCTTCTAATGCAAGAACTTTGTTAGAAATTTTTTTAACTCTTTTAACCTCCTTTTTGGAATAATCACCAAAAAGGGCTGTTACTAATTTATTTGCCATAAATTTACACCTCGGAAAATAATACCAAACAATATTTTATCATAAAGTATTATTAATGTCACTATATTTTTTATGTATTATCAATTACTGTAAATTGTTTTTATAGCTGATAAGGCTCCGCCTGATACAGCGTTTTCGGCGTCAGCGTTAAAGCTGAGTACAAGATTTTTTTTACTCTGCTCAATATTAAGAGTCATCTCAATTTTCTGCGGGAGTATCTCCGCCTCCTCAATATCCTGGCAAAGCTGAGCAAGCTTTGTGTCTAAGAATAAATCACTGCTTAGCTTTGCGAGAAGCTGGAATGTTGAATATTCTGATTTAAGCTGCTGTGCGAAATCACTTGCCGTCTGTGCCAAATCCTTGTTGCTGACAGAAACGGTTACGGTTTTGTTATCAATATCAATGCTTTTAATTTCCATTTCAAGATTGCCGAATATAGCTCTTCCAAGCTCCGCAAACTGCTCGTGCTCCTCAGCGTATCCGAGAATGATTGAAAGGGTGGATGAATCTACATATTTATTGAGATTGTCGATGTCAAATTCCTTAAGAGCCGTTTCAACCGTTTCAACGGTTTTGGTTATGTTTTCTTCCGTCATATCTGCGTTAGGTCCCGAGCAGGCAGTCAGGCTCAGACAAAGCATAACCGCACACATCAATAAGCTTATTGCCTTTTTCATAAAAATACTTCCTTTTATGATTATTGCTATCTATTATATATAATAAAAACTTTTTTGGCAATACTATTTAAAATTATTATAAAAAAATTGCATATTTAAATTGTATGTGGTATAATCAATAAAATTCAATACACCATATTGATTTAACTTTGATATAACAATAACAGGAACGTTAAAATGAAACGTAAATTAAAAAAATATTTCGGGCCGACCAAGATAAAAAGGCTCTTTGATATAGTAATGTCATTTACTGCTTTAATTGTTCTATCTCCTCTATTTCTTATTATTTGTATAGCGAATCTGCTTACCCCGAACACAAGCGTATTTTTTTCGCACGAACGCAGGGGCAGACGGGGAAAGCCGTTTAAGATTTACAAATTTCAGACGATGAAAAACAATACGCCTAATGTGGCTACGGGACTTTTGGAGAATCCGGAGCAGTATATTACCAAAGTTGGCAGATTTTTAAGAAAAACAAGCCTTGACGAATTGCCGCAGCTTTGGAACATTCTTAAAGGCGATATGAGCTTTGTGGGCCCGAGACCCTTGATTTCCTCTGAAATGAGAGCGCACAGGTTAAGACTTGAATACGGCGTTTACCGCTTCAGACCGGGTCTTACGGGTATGGCGCAAATCAACGGCAGAGATGAAATTTCACTTATGAAAAAGGTTAAATACGATAAGCTGTATTGTGACAACTGGTCGCTTAAGCTTGATTTTGTTATTCTTCTCAGAAGTGTCGGCGTCTGCTTTAAGCAGGAGGGCTTTCGAGAGGGAATGGTTCACAGAAGATAATTTAATTTGGAGAAAAAGCTATGGAGAGAAATTTTATTGACGGATATACCGAGTGGCAGTCAAACCCTGAAATTGTCGGCATAAACAAGCTGCCGCAGCACGCAACCTTTATGCCGTACGACAGCTTTGAGGAGGCAAAAAAGGCTGACCGCTATGCTTCGTCACGCTGTAAGCTGTTAAACGGCAAATGGAGATTTAAGCTCTATAAGAATTATGCATACAAGCCGACTGATTTTGCGCAGCCTCACTATGATTCGCACAACTGGGATACTGTGATTGTCCCATGCTCGTGGCAGATGCAGGGCTATGACCAGAATCAGTACTGCAATGTGCGCTACCCGTGGGAGGGCAGTGAGGATATATGTCCTCCGAATGCACCTACCAAGCACAATCCCGTAGGCTGTTATCTGAAGAAAATCAATGTAAGCCAGAAATTGCTTTCAAAGCGTGTCGTTATCTGCTTTGAGGGCGTTGAGTCGGCATTCTATCTTTACATAAACGGAGAAAGGATAGGCTATTCAGAGTCCACCTTCCACCGCAGCGAGTTTGATATTACAAAATATCTTGTTGAGGGGTCAAACACAATCGGTGTTGAGGTTTACCGCTGGTGCACAGGCTCATGGCTTGAATGTCAGGATATGTGGCGCCTCGGCGGAATTTTCCGTGATGTTTATATATACACGACGGACAGGGAATATATCAGGGACTTTACCATTACGGCGCAGCCTGACGTGACCTTAAACGACGGTTATGCTCAGGTGCTTGTTAAAACCAACGGTACTTATGAAAGTCTGAGTATAGATATGAGTATTATTGACGCCGACGGCGAGACAGTTGCTCTTGATACGCAGTATGCCGATGAGGACCATAATACAATACTTAAGGCAATAGTTGCCGATGTAAGGACATGGTCGTCGGAAAATCCGTATCTTTACACTATTGTTTTGACACTTAAAAATAACGGCGTTCCTATTGAGTACATAAGTCAGAAGTTCGGTTTCAGAACTGTTGAAATCAAAGACGGAATCATACGTATTAACGGTGAAAGGGTTGTGTTTAAGGGTACTAACCGTCATGAATTTGACTGTAAGACCGGCAGATACATTACCGAAGATGTTATGCGCTATGATATTGAGATGATGAAAAAGGCAAATATGAATGCCGTGCGCACATCCCACTATCCGAACTGTCCGAGATTTTTAGAGCTGTGCGACGAATACGGTCTATATGTTATTGATGAGAATAATATGGAGACCCACGGCACAAATTGGTCAACGATTATAGGCTGTCCTCAGATTCCAGCGTCACGTCCCGAGTGGGAAAAGGCTTGTATGGAGCGTATAAAGGCAACGTATAACCGTGATAAGAATGTTACGTCTGTTGTCTGCTGGTCGCTTGGAAATGAATCTCTCGGCGGTGAGACACCGAAGAAGATGTACAATTTCCTTAAAAAGGCCGACAAAACACGTTTTGTTCATTTTGAATGTCACCGTTCTCCCGATGAAAAGGAGATTTCGGACGTTCAGTCAAAGATGTACGCAAGACCTGAGGAGTGCGAGGAGTACGCTCTTACTCAGCGCGACGGCAGACCGTTTATCCTCTGTGAGTATACACACGCAATGGGAAACTCCTGCGGTTCGACGGATGAATACACAAGGCTGTGGGATAAATATCCCTGCCTGCAAGGCGGTTTTGTATGGGACTGGGTTGACCAGAGTATTTTAACCATTGATGAAAACGGAACGGAATACCTTGCGTACGGCGGGGATTTCGGAGAAAATCCACACGATGGACATTTCTGCGGAAACGGACTTCTTTTCGGCGACAGAAAGCCTACTCCAAAGCTCGCTGAAATTAAAAAGCTTTATCAAAATGTCGATTTCAATGCCATTGACGCTCAAAAGGGCATTATCGAAATCAAGAATAAATTTATGTTTACAAATCTCAATGAGTTTGAGCTTTACTGGAAGCAAAGCTCCGACAAGGGTGTTCTTTGCGAAGGCACAACCAATGTTGACATTGCGCCTAATGAGAAGGGTGTTGTTGACTTAGAGCTCAGCAGAGTTACGGGTACTGAATGCTATCTTGATTTGGAATTCAGGACAAAAGCGGACACATTATGGTGCGGCGAGGGTCATATTATTGCTTATGAGCAGTTTGTGATAAACGAGTTTGAAAATACGTATGACGAGCTTGAAACAGACGCGCCGCTTATTGTTAATGATACATACGGCTCTCTCGGAATTATTTCAGACGATGTAAATATCAGATTTGAAAGAAGAGAAAGAAATCAGCTTTATTCCATCAAGGTAGGCGGTGAAGAACTTTTGCAGGCTCCGATGAGGCTTAATTTCTGGAGAGCGCTGACTGACAATGACAGAGGTAACAGAGCAGGCTCAAGACTCGGCTGCTGGAGGGATGCCGGAGATACGCCGGGTATATTTAACAACACAAAGTGGTCTATTCAGAATTATAAAATTCTGGAGGGTGATAAAAAGGTTGTTGTAACCTGCGGCGCAACTATCTGCACGCAACCCGAATGCAAGGCGGTTATCGTTTACACAATTACTTCAAAGGGTATTGAGGTTGACCTTCAGTTTTCACCCGATGATTCACTTCCTGAAATTCCCGAGGTTTCCGTACTCTTTGAGCTTCCGGAGGATTTTGAGGAGGTTACATATCTCGGCAGAGGACCTGAGGAAAATTATATTGACCGCTGCAATGGTACAAGAATAGGCGTTTATAACACAACGGTCAGCGATATGTGGGTCGATTATCTTAAGCCTCAGGAATGCGGAAACAGAACGGGTGTAAGATACGTTTCTATAATAGGAAGGAAAAAAGTATTTTCGGTAATTGCCCAGCCGCAGATGGAGCTTAATGTCTGCCACTATCTGCCCAAAGAAGTGGAAGAGGCTTGGCATAAAAAGGATTTACCTAAATATAATAAAACAGTCGTTCGTCTTATTGCAAGGCAGCAGGGTGTCGGCGGATATGATAGCTGGGGAGCGCACTGCAACGATATATACAAGAACAAAACCGACAGGATATATCGTTTAAAATTTCAGATTAGATTTTAAATAAAATTAAATATAGATAAACTTATAAAAATTGCGCTTGACATTTTTATTTAAAAGGAATATATTTTCATTATGTGTATATGGAAATTATTTGATATCCTGATAATGGATGAATAAGAGAGGATTTTTATGAAATCTATTAAAGAAACAGCAATGACAATTGCAATTAAGAATGCTATTAAATATGCACGTAAGGACTTCTTTAATAATGCGCCTAAAATTTTAAGCTTGCTTGAAATGGCAGACGTTAAAAAGGTAAACAGAAGTACATACGCCGGTCTTCATAAGGTGCTTGACGACCCTGATAACAACTGGATGATATTTGCGAAAAAGCTTATTTGCGATACTGATATCCACGTTGTGGAAAAGCTTGTGCCTCCTGCTCTTAATGTTGCAATCAACAGCTATTCAAAGAGAATGAAAGCTATTGAGGAAAACGGATGCAACGTGCCGTGGGGAATTCTTTTGGACCCCACTGCCGCATGTAATTTAAAATGTAAAGGCTGCTGGGCTGCGGAATACGGTAAAAACAGCCAGCTTGATTATGACACGCTGGCAAGGATTATTTCCGAGGCTAAGGAGCTCGGAACATATATGTTTCTTTACACAGGCGGAGAGCCTACTATTAGAAGAGCCGATTTAATGCGCCTTTGCCGTGAGAATCCCGACTGTATCTTTATGAGCTTTACAAACGGAACGCTTATTGACGACAGTTTTGCCGATGAAATCGGAGAGGTCGGCAATTTCCTTCCCGCATTTTCTATTGAGGGTTATGAGGAGGATAATGATTTCCGCCGAGGCGACGGTACATTTAAAAAATGCACCGCGGCTATGAAACGCCTTAAGGACAGAGGAATACCTTTCGGCGCTTCTCTGTGCTATACAAGCAAAAACACAGATGTTTTATCGTCTGACGAATATATGGATTGGCTTATTGACCAGGGTGTAATGTTTGCGTGGTTCTTTACATATATGCCCACAGGTAACGGCGCTGTAACAGACCTTATGGTATCTCCTGAACAGAGAGCGACAATGTACAAAAAGATGCATGAGTGGAGGCATACAAAGCCTATTTTTGCTCTCGATTTTTGGAATGACGGTGAGTATGTTCAGGGATGTATTGCGGGCGGACGTCACTATTTTCATATCAATGCAAACGGTGACTGCGAGCCGTGCGCGTTTGTGCATTATTCCAATATAAACATCAAGGAATGCTCAGTGCTTGACGCGCTCAAGAGTCCGTTATTTATGGCTTATAAGAAAAATCAGCCGTTTAACAACAATATGCTTCGCCCGTGCCCGGTGCTTGACAACCCCGGCGCTATCAGCAAAATGGTAAATGAAACAGGCGCTTACTCAACCGAGATGGAGCACCCTGAGAGCGCAAACGCCCTGTTTGATAAAACGATTGAAGCCGCGAAGGCATGGAAGGTTAAGGCAGATGAGCTGTTTGACCGCGATAAGTTTATTGCGAATCATATTAAGGACGAAAATATGTATAATTTTGAAATTCCCGATGAGGAAAGGCTCTTCAGTGAATTTGTAAAGACGGAGTAAAAATTGCATAACAGCGTGCAGGGGTATAGCTTTGCACGCTTTTTTGCAGTTATATTCATAATTTTTAAGGAGAGATTTTTTTATGAATACCGGCATACTGTGTGCTATGGTGGTTCTTGTACTGTTCAGTTCATTTTTTTCAGGTGCGGAAACGGCGTTTTCATCACTCAACCGAGTTAAACTCAAAGCGATGATGAATGATAAAAAGCTGAGTAAGAAGATTGAAAGAGCGCTTGAGCTTTCAGAGAACTACGACGTTGTTTTGTCCACGGTTTTAATCGGTAATAATATTGTGAATATTGCCTGCACATCGCTTGCGACTCTTTTTTTCACAGGAGTATTGGGTGATAACAGCGACCTTGGAGCAACCGTATCCACAGTAGTTATGACAATTGTCGTGCTTATCTTCGGCGAGGTTACGCCTAAAACCTTTGCAAAGGAAAAGGCTGAGACAGTTGCGATTGCAATTACGCCTATTATCAAATTTTTTATAATTATTTTCACACCGCTTAATTTCTTTTTCAGAGGCTGGAAAAAGCTGATGAATAAGATTTTTAAAACAGGAAAGGCGGATACCGTTACTGAGGAGGAGCTTAAAACGTATGTTGACGAAGCTCAGACAGGCGGTGAGATTGACGAAAATGAAAGCGAGCTAATCCGCTCGTCGATTGAATTTGACGATATTGATGTAGGTGATATTTTAGTACCGCGCGTTGATGTTGAGGCTGTTGATAAATACGCGCCGTTTAACGAAATCGAACGTGTATTCAATTCAACAAATTTCAGCCGTCTTCCCGTGTATATTAATGATATAGATAATATTGTGGGAGTAATTCACCATAGGGATTTTGAGAGCGCAAGAAAGCGTAATTTAAAGTCGCTGCGCACGGTATTAAAGCCTGTTCCTGCCGTATCTCCCGATACAAAAATTTCAAAGCTTCTGAGAATTTTTCAGAAAAATAAAACGCATCTGGCTGTTGTTATTGACGAATTCGGCGGTACGGAGGGCATAGTAACTCTTGAAGATATTTTAGAGGAGCTTGTAGGTGAAATCTGGGACGAGCACGACGAGGTGCAGAATGATATTGAGCAGATAGGCGAAAAGGAATATATCGTTCAGGGCAGTATGTCAATTTACGATTTCTATGAATTTTTCGGTATTAATATTGAGGAAAAGGAAATTTCAACAGTAAACGGCTGGATTATGAAAAATATTGACAAAATTCCGCAGGTAGATGACAGCTTTACCTGTGAGGGTCTGACTGCACTTGTTCTGTCGGTTGACGGTAAGCGTGCGGATGAAATAAAAATTACGGTTGAGGAAGAGAAGAATGTTTCTGAACAAGAGGAAACAGTTTAATAGCTCATCATATGATTACATTATTGCGGGGCTCGGAAATCCCGGCGCAAGGTATGAGATGACGAGGCATAACGCCGGCTTTCTTGCTATGGATTTGCTTGCGATAGAAGAGGGCTTTGATATAAAGAAACTCAAGCATCACGCCCTTGTCAGCGATGCGGTAATCAGCGGTAAAAGGTGCCTTGTTATGAAGCCGCAGACTATGATGAATAACAGCGGGGAGGCAATAGGCGAAGCCGCAAAATTTTATAAGATACCGCCTGAAAATGTTATAATAGTATATGACGATGTTTCACTTAATGTGGGTCAGACAAGAATAAGACGTAAGGGCTCCGCCGGAGGACACAACGGGATTAAAAGTATAATTTCACATCTCTCAAGCGAGGAATTTCCGCGGGTTAAAATAGGTGTCGGAAAAAAGCCGAATCCCGAATATGACCTCGTTTCGTGGGTGCTTGGAAGATTTCCTAAAGAGCAGGAGGCTGATTTGAAATCAGCGCTTGAAAATACAACAAAGGCACTTCACCTTATTGTCAGCGGAGAAATTGACAAGGCAATGAATTTGTATAATTCCTGAAGGGGCAGAGGATATGTCCTGTTTTTCAAAAGAATTTAATAAGAGTAAAGATTTTATCAGCCTCAGCACGAGTATTGATACCCTCAATGCTCCTGTTGGGGCAATCGGTCTTTCCGACGCTTCCAAGTGTTTTCTTATTCATTCTCTGTGTGAAAAGGGCGAAAAAGCCTTTGTTATCACTCCCGATGAATCAACCGCTGTTAAGGTGCAGGAAAGCCTTTCGCAGCTGCAGGAGGGCGTTTTGCTCTATCCATCAAGGGAGTTTACCTTTGTGGAGGTAGCGGGTGTGAGCAGAGAGTTTGAGCATATAAGGCTCGGTGTGCTGTCAAAAATACTTCAGGGTGATTATTCAGCTGTTGTTATGTCGGTAAATGCCGCATGCCAGTACACTATGCCGCCCAAAGAGCTTGAAAAAAGAAGTTTTTCAATTTCTGTAAGCGATGAGCTTGATATTAAAAGTCTGGAGGAAAGGCTTATCTTTGCAGGCTATGTAAGATATGACCAGGTGGACGGCACAAGCCAGTTTGCTGTCAGGGGCGGTATTATTGATATCTTTCCGCCGTATCTCGACGAGCCTGTGCGGATTGAAATGTGGGGAGATAATGTTGATACGATTTCCTCCTTTGATATATATACCCAAAGAAGAAATAAGCGCCTTGATACAATTCAAATTACACCTGCCAATGAGGTGCTTTTTGAAAGCACAGACAGGCTTGTAAAAAAGATTGAAGAGGTTGCGAAAAGCCTTAAGGGCAAAGCGGTCAAAGCGAGAGAAAAGCTATACGACGATTGCGATAAGCTGAAAAACGCCGTTACGCTCAACTGCCTTGATAAATATCTTCCGCTCTGCTACGATTCAAACGGTATTTTTGATTATTTTGAGGGCAGGCTTTTTGCTTTTGAAAGCGCAAGAATCAAGGAAAAGCGTAAAAAGCAGGAACGCCTTGATATTGAGGAGCTGAGGTGGTTTGTCGAGGACGGAACTCTTTGTAAAGGGCTTGATAAATTCAGCCTCGACTTTTCCGAGCTTACAGATATATATGAAAAGAATAATGTAATTTATATGGATTCTCTCCCGCGCGGAAGCTTTGATACCCCTGTAAGACATCTTGCGAATTTTACGGTACAGAGCTTTAACGCGTGGAACGGTACGCTTTCTCAGCTCAAGGATGAGCTTTTCGGTCTTGTTAAAGGCGGGTACACAGTATGCATTATGGCAGGTACCTCACGGGCTGGCAGAGCCCTTGCCGACGACATAAGAGATATGGGCTATGACGCCGTATTTTATGAAAAACGTCCGCCGGAATTTCAGCAAAGGGCAGTCAACGTCATAACAGGCACAATGTTTGCAGGCTTTCAGTTTTCACAGATAAAGTTTGCGTTGATGACATATTCAATGTCGTCACAGAGTGCAAAAAAGCGCAAAAAGGTTTCATCAAAAAATGCTGTTCATTCGCTTGATGAGCTCAATGTCGGCGACTATATTGTTCATAATATTCACGGTATAGGTATATTTGAGGGAATAAACGCCCTGGAGATTAACAAGGTAAAAAAGGATTACATTAAAATCAGCTACGCAAAGGGCGACACTCTGTATGTGCCCGTAACACAGCTCGATTTGGTTTCAAAATATATAGGTCCCAAGGAGGACACAAAGGTAAAAATCAACCGTCTCGGTTCACCCGAATGGAAAAAGACAAAGGCAAGGGTGCGTTCCTCCGTTAAGGATATGGCGAAGGAGTTAATAGCCCTTTACGCTAAACGAATGAGTACAAAAGGACACGCGTTTATGGAGGACAGTGACCTCCAGCGTGATTTTGAGCTGAGATTTGAATATGAGGAAACAGAGGATCAGCTTCGCTGCAGTGATGAAATCAAGAGCGATATGGAAAAGAAAGCGCCGATGGACAGACTTCTGTGCGGTGATGTAGGCTTCGGTAAAACGGAGGTTGCGTTAAGAGCTGTGTTCAAATGCGTTACTGAGGGAAAGCAATGCGCAATTTTAGTACCGACAACTGTACTCGCAATGCAGCACTTTCAGACAGCGCTCAAGCGTTTTGAACCTTTTGCCGTGAATGTTGAAATGATTTCACGCTTTGTTACTCTGCCGAAACAGAGAGAGATTTTAAAAAGACTTGCCGAAGGTAATGTGGATGTTCTTATCGGTACCCATAAGCTACTCGGAAAAGATATCAAATTCAAGGATTTGGGACTTCTTATAGTCGACGAGGAACAGCGCTTCGGTGTTGCGCAGAAGGAAAAAATTAAGGAAAAATTTCCAAGAGTTGACGTTCTCACTCTTTCCGCAACCCCTATTCCCCGTACGCTTAATATGGCTATGAGCGGTATACGCGATATGAGCCTGCTTGAAGAAGCTCCGGGTGACAGACTGCCTGTACAAACTTATGTTGTTGAGTATGACAGCGATATTGTTATTGAGGCAATGGAAAGGGAAATTAACAGGGGAGGACAATGCTACTATCTCCATAATAATATTGAAACTATTGAGCATAAGGCAATGCAGATTAAAAAAGCACTGCCGCAGGCAAAGGTCGGAATCGGTCACGGCAGAATGACTGAGGACCAGCTTTCATCTGTATGGAATCAGCTTTTAAACGGTGAAATAGATATTCTCGTCTGCACGACTATTATTGAAACAGGTGTTGATGTTCCTAACTGCAATACGCTTATTGTTGAAAACGCTGACCGTATGGGGCTTGCCCAGCTTCATCAGATAAGGGGAAGAGTAGGCAGGTCATCAAGGCGCGCGTATGCTTATTTTACATTTACACGGGGCAAGGAGCTGACTGATGTTGCCGCAAGGCGTCTTGAGGCGATAAGGGAGTATACGGAGTTCGGTTCAGGCTTTAAAATCGCTATGCGCGACCTTGAAATACGCGGCGCAGGCTCACTGCTCGGCAGCAAGCAGCACGGTCATATGGAGGCTGTCGGATATGATATGTACCTGAAACTTCTTGAAGAGGCTGTTTCTATGGAGAAGGGAGAGCTTAAGGAAGAAGAGACTGAGGAAAAGGAATGTCTGATAGATGTTGCGATAGATGCTCATATCCCCGAAAGCTATATCGTTTCAACCTCACAGCGTCTTTCAATCTATAAGAGAATCGCTAATATAAAAAATGACAGTGACGCAAATGATGTTTATGACGAGCTTACAGACCGTTTCGGTCCTCCTCCGTCAGCCGTATGGGGACTTATTGAGATTGCTCTTTTGCGTAATACGGCTGTTGCTCTTAATATAAATGAGATTATTCAGAGAAACGGCTCGCTCCTTTTTTATTCAAAAGAGGTTGATATCAGAACCGTTGCGATATTAAATGCTTTTATGAAAGGCAGAGTGACTCTTTCTGCCGGAAAAAAGCCGTATATCGCCGTTAAGCTTTCAAATGATAAATCGAATATCGAAACACTGAGCGAGACGCTGAAGCTTATGATGCAGGCAAAAGAGCATACTGAAAAACAGAATAATTAAAATGAACGCTCCTTATATTTTCTTTAAAAATATAAGGAGTTTAATTATATTTTAACCTTAATTCTTTTATCATAATATCCTGCATAAACATAATATTGGTGATAAAATGAAAAAGGTTAAATTTAAAGAAAAGGTTATGCCTGAGGCATACGATTATTTTTTCGGCAAGCCGCGTCTTGAAATGACGGGCAGAGAGTGCCTTGTTGATGGTCTGCAGAGTATTATTGAGTATTCAAGCGATAAAATTATTGTCAGTCTCGGCTCACAGATAATCACCTTTTTCGGTGATGATTTGCGTATAAATTCCTTTACGCGTGAGGGCGCTGTTGTAGAGGGAAATATTATTTCAATGGAGTTTTCCTCTTGATAAGCCTTTTCAGATGGATGTTCGGATATGTCAGGTTTTCGTTTACAGGCGGATTTGCGGAAAATTTTCTTACGGACTGCTTTGTCGACGGTATTGAAATCAGGGATGTGCGGCTTGTCGATGGCGGCTTTGTTGCCTGCTGTAATCTGAAAACATACAAAAAACTCCACAGATACGCCTTTCACCATGGCGGAAGGGTCAGGATTATAAAAAAAAGAGGACTGCCTATTATTCTTTTACCGCTCAAAAACCGTATAGGATTTTTTGTGGGAATGCTCGCCTTTATTGTGATAATTTCTTTTTTAAGCTGTTTTGTCTGGAATGTTGAAATTGTCGGAAACGACAGAATAAGCGAGACAACCATTTCATCTTATCTTGAAAATCACAATTTGAAACCGGGCGTTATGTGGAGCAGTATAGAGAGAGATTCTCTCTGCTGGGATATGATGAGTGAGTTTGACGATTTATCGTGGGTGCATATAAATAAAATCGGTACTACCGCCAGAGTGGAGATTAATGAGACAAGACTTGCCGATAAAGACGGAGATGAGGATAAGCTAAAGGGCATTAATGTTATGAGAAAGGAGCTTCAGGCTGTTGCCTACAGGGAGCAGAAGAATATAGCGGTTAAAGAAATTAAAACTTATAAAAGACTTCACTTTTTCTCAGCGGACATTCCGCTTTACCTAAAAAAAGAAACAGGGGAATTTTCACAGCAAAGTGAAAAATATCTTACTATAAAAGGTACTACTCTTCCAATCGGCATAACTGAATACGAGGAGCGTTTTTTAACATCCGCATCAAAAACGCTTACTGATAAGGAGCTTCTTGCACTTGCAAAAAAGAAGCTTGAATTTCTAGAGAAAGAGGAATTTGACGGCTTTGAAATAATTAACAGCACAGAAAATCATAAAATTGACGAGGACAAATGTGTTATAACCTCATCGTATATTATAAGAAGAAAATAGTATATTAACCTTGAAAGGCGTTATTTGTTATGGTAAAATATAACGTAAGCAAAATGTACCCCGCCTATAAGTCGGCGGGTTATATTTTCAAAATCAGCGGGCGGAATACAATTCTCCACTGATTTTTCAGCGAGGCTAACGCCGCGCCTTGCCACGTTGAATAGCGGGGCAAGCCCCTTATTGAAAATAATTCAGGCAACAGCTTAAGGAGGTAGAAAAAATGCAAATGACTTTCCGCTGGTTTGGTACGGAGAAGGATACAGTTACTCTCGACCAAATCAGACAGATTCCCGGAGTAGTCGGTGTTGTTCCCGCGCTTCATTATCTCCCTGCGGGCGAAGCATGGGAAATGGAAGACGTGCAGAAAATGTATGACGAGATAACCGCAGCCGGACTTACAATGGAATGTATTGAAAGCGTAAATGTTCACGAGGATATCAAGCTCGGTTTGCCTACTCGTGAAAGGCTTATTGATAATTATAAAACATCTATACGCAATCTTGCAAAGGTAGGCGTAAAGGTTATCTGTTATAATTTTATGCCTGTGTTCGACTGGACAAGGACAGACCTTTATATGCCTCTTCCCGATGGCTCCACCTGCCTTTGCTATGACGGCAAGCAGGTTGAGGGAAAATCACCTGAGGATATGTTCAGGGAGATTGACGATAACTCAAACGGCTATGCAATGCCCGGCTGGGAAACCGAGCGAATGGGTGAAATTAAGGAGCTGTTTGAAAAGTATAAGGGCATCACGGCGGAGGATTTATGGGCTAATCTCAAGTATTTTCTTGAAGCGATTATGCCGGTTTGCGAAGAATGTGATGTTAAAATGGCTATTCACCCCGATGATCCGCCATGGCCTATTTTCGGACTTCCGAGAATTATTACAGGCAAGGATTCAATCGAGAGACTTCTCAGTATGGTTCCGAGCAAGTATAACGGCATAACCCTCTGCACAGGCTCTTTGGGCGCAAGTCCGGATAATGATATGGTTGAAATTATCAAGGCGGCAGGCGACAGAATTTATTTCGCTCATCTTCGCAATGTTTCAATCAACAATCAATGGTTTAACGAAACCGCTCACGAAAGCGGCGCAGGCTCGCTTGATATGTATGAAATTGTCAAGGCTTTGCAGGAGGTCGGCTTTGACGGCTATATACGTCCCGACCACGGCAGAATGATTTGGGGCGAGGTCGCCCGTCCGGGATACGGTCTTTTTGACAGGGCGTTAGGCGTCAGCTATTTGAACGGACTGTGGGAAGCGGTAGAGAAAAGCAGAAAGGAAAATCAAAATGTTTAAGCACGAAAATTTAAAGGGGAGAGTTGCTGTTGTTACAGGCGGAGGCGGAGTTCTTTGCGGCGCATTTGCAAAAACTCTTGCTCAGCAGGGCTGTAAGGTAGCAGTGCTTGACCTTAATAAAGAGGCCGCGCAGAAATGCGCAGATGAAATAAATAAGACGGGCGGACAGGCTATTGCTGTCGGCTGTAATGTTCTCGAATTAGAGTCCATGGAAAAGGCAAGGGATGAGGTTAACGAAAAGCTCGGCACCTGTGATATTCTTCTTAACGGTGCGGGCGGTAATAACCCAAAGGGCTCAACAACAAAGGATACTCTTGAAAAAATTGACCTTGTTCAGAAGGACGAAAATATAAAAACCTTCTTTGACCTTGACCCTGACGGTATAAGCTTTGTATTTAACCTGAACTTTTTAGGAACGCTTATTCCAACCCAGGTGTTTGCAAAGGATATGGCGGAAAAGGAAAAAGGCACAATCATTATGATTACGTCAATGAACGCTTACCGTCCCCTTACACGTATCCCGGCGTACAGCGCGGCAAAAGCTGCCGTTAAGAATTTTACGGAGTGGATGGCAGTTCATTTTGCGCCGCTCGGCATACGTGTTAATGCGATTGCGCCGGGCTTCTTTTCAACAAAGCAGAACGCTTCTCTCCTCTGGAACGAGGACGGAACTCCGACTGAAAGAACAGGTAAAATCCTTGCTGCTACACCTATGGAGAGATTCGGTGAGCCCGAAGAGCTTTCAGGAACACTCCTTTTCCTCTGCGACGAGGCATATTCCGGTTTTATTACAGGTGTTAACATTGCTGTTGACGGCGGCTTTAACGCTTATTCGGGAGTATAATGAACATTTTACGGGCGGCTTTTGCCGCCCGCACTTTTTAAGGGGAATTGCATATGGCTAAGAGCAAAAGGTCAAAGATTGTTTTATGCATTATAATTGTTATTTTAATATCCGTTATAGGCTTTCTCGCGTACTTTGTTTTTGGTGTTATGGGTATGGATGAAAAGCGGACTTACGGACAAAGTGATGCGGTAAATCAAAACATTTCAACAGGCAGAACCGTGCTTGATGATACTGTTACGTATCAGACAATGAACGGTTTCGGGGCATCGGCGTGCTGGTGGGGTCAGGATATCGGCAAATGGGAAAATCGAGAGGAAATCCTATCCTATCTCTACGACAGCGAAAAGGGAATAGGGCTTAATATTTATAGGTATAATCTCGGCGCGGGCTCAAAGGGAGATGCGCATATTTTAACCGAAAACAGAAAGACGGAATGTTTTTTAAAGGCAGACGGTACATATGATTTTTCAGCCGATAAGGATGCTCAACGCTGCCTTGCGACGGCAAAAAGGCTTGCGGATGATGATTTAAGGGTTACGCTTTTCTGCAACAGTCCGCCTGTAAGTCTTACTAAAAACGGAGCAGGCTATTCCTCCGCCGATAAAGACGAAAACGCACCGTGGATATGCAACATTGATGAATCCAATTATGATAGCTTTGCCGATTTCTGCTATAACAGCGCCGAATACTTTTTGAATGAGGGGTACAGAGTGACGGAGGTTTCACCTATCAATGAGCCGCAATATAATTGGCGGGCATGGTTTAATGATGACGGCTCATATTCGGTTAAGCAGGAGGGCTGCTATTACTCAAAAACAGACGCAGCGGCAGTATATAATGCAATGATTGATAAATTTGCAGGCTCAAAGGTCGATGAGCGCGGTTGTAAAGTTTCTATGTTTGAGTCAGGCACCATAGAGGGCGAGGGTACAACCTGCTCGGCGTATATTGACTGTATGCTCGGCAAAGCGCCTAAATATGTTTTTAAAAACAGAAGCCTTAGAAATTATTTTGATACTATCAGTATGCACTCATACTGGTCGTCGGATGAGACCAAAAAACAGGCGGCTGAATACCTTGCGGATAAGTATTCACAATATGATGTTGTATGTACGGAATACTGCCAGATGGCGGGAGATCGGAATACAGGCGTGTTTTACCTCATTTCAAAAGAGGAAAACGGCACAAGCGGTCTCACAATTGATTACGGCGTTGCAATGGCAAAGGTTATTGTTGATGACCTCACAATCCTTAATGCAAAGGAGTGGGATTGGTGGACCGCCTGCTCATATGATGCTTATCCTGACGGACTTATCTACCTGAATCCTGATAATCACAAGGATATACAGACCTCAAAAAGGCTTTGGTGTCTCGGTAATTTCTCTAAGTTCATTGAGGAAGGCGCAACGAGGATTGCCTGCGGCTCGGGTGTCAATTCTCTTTCAAGCTGTGCCTTTGTCAATAAGGATAACAGCACAGTAGTCGTTTATGTAAATAATACCGATACTGATAAGACAACTGTTCTTGAAAGCGTCAGTCCATATTCAGTATATACAACGAGCGCGGACTGTGACCTTGAAAAAACATCGTCAGGCAATGCGGGAGAAATCAATGTTTCAGTTCCGGCAATGTCGGTTGTAACGGTTGTAATGAAATAATAAGCAAGTCAAAAATCCCCGCGGAAGTGTTATCCGCGGGGTTATACATTTATCAGTACCTGTTTGCTCCGAGTATGTGAATACCCTGTGCGGAAGAGTAATGATATGTATTAAAATTTCTCATATATGAATCGCCGGTATGCGCGCAAACCAACGGTACTCCGTTTGAAAAGCCTGTAATTATCAGAGTATGATAATAATTTGTGCCGTTATACAGAGATATGAAATCGCCGATTTCGAGTTTATTTATCGATACAGCGGACGCAATCGGTCCTTCTCTCTGATTATTCAGCATAAATCTTTTGAAATATTCTGCACCGGACCACGCCGCCGCTCTGTCGTCAGGGGAGTTATAGTACCAACCGACATCCTTTTCATAATTCATAACGCCTACTCCCGCAAACAAACACTGCGATGCGAAGTTTGTGCAGTCTCCTCCCATACCGTCAAAATTCATATATATGCTGTTTCTCGACTTTGCCCATTTTTTTGCGTATTCAACCGCGCTTGTTCTGTTATAGCTTATAAAGTGCATACGGTATCCCTCATTTTTTATGTTATATAATAATTTATGATGCACGGTGAAAAATATTGCGGAAATTTTTATTATAAAATAAGGATTCCGAAAGCCAATCACTTTGCGGAACCCTTATTTTTTATTAAGCTTGTTCGTATCACCGATATTTTTACTTTTTAACATAAGATTTGTCGCACTCTGCAAGAATTCTTGCGCATTTCATAAGAAGTCTGAGCATAAGTTTCTCTCCTTTCGCTTTATGTTGCACACATTATAGCACCATAATTTTAAATGTCAATACCTTATTTAATAAAAAATAGATAAATTTTGTGCATAAATCACAATCAAATCACATAAAATATTAAAATATGACATTTATATTGTATAATATGCATAAAAATAGGACTTGTTACAAATATAATAACAAGTCCTTAAAGCTTTCACTTTGTATGTTCGTCAAGAGTTAAATAATAACCGTCAAGGAAATTTTCTTTAAAATACCTGACCTCGTCAAGCTGTATTTCATCAATCATCTTTTCCTGAGCCTCTAATGCCTTTTCAAATTCAAGATTGCCCATTCTCCGTTCCTCAATGCATTTTATAAGCGCGCTGATTTTATCGGCAGCCTTTACAAGCACCCAAAGCTCCTTGTCCTCCTCCTGCCTTTCAAAGAGGGGGACATAATCATCTTTGAATTCGTCCGGTAGCATTGAAAGCAGTCTCTCACCCGCGGTATGCTCAATATCCTTATAAACATTTTTTATGTCGCTGTTGTAATATTTTACGGGAGTGGGCATATCGCCCGTTATAACCTCAGTCGTATCGTGATAAAGCGCCAGCAGGCAGACACGCTCGGTGTTATAGCTTTTTTGAAATTTCTTGTTGCCGATTAGTGCAAGTGCGTGGGCAATAACGGCAACCGAGTGACTGTGCTCTGCAATGTTTTCCTTGGAGGTGTTTCGCATCAATGCCCACCTGTCAATAAGCTTCATACGATTGACCATTGCAAAAAAGTTACTGCTCATCGTTCCCCTCCGAAGCGGAAATATTAATACCAAGCTCCTTGAGCTGAATATCATCAATAGCGCTCGGGGCTCCGCTCATAAGCTCGCTTGCGTTTTGTACCTTTGGAAATGCCGTAACATCTCTTAGACTGTCCGCGCCGCAGATAATCATTGCAAGTCGGTCAAGACCGATACCCATACCGCCATGCGGGGGAGACGCATAGTGATATGCCTCAACAAGGAAACCGAATTTTGCGTCAATTTCCTCTTTCTCCATTCCGAGAAGCTCAAACATTTTATTCTGCAAATCACAATCTGTAATTCTCATTGAGCCCGAGGAAAGCTCCGTGCCGTTTAATACAAGGTCAAACGCTTTTGCTCGTACCTTTCCCTTATCGGTATCAAGATATTCGATACATTCCTCCATAGGCATTGTAAACGGATGGTGCATCGCTACCCATTCTCCCGTTTCCTCATCCTGTTCAAAGAAAGGCATTTCCGTAATCCAAAGATAATTCCATTTGCCTTTAGGTATTATATCAAGCTCTTTTGCAATAATAAGTCTCAGGGCGCCGAGGATTGAAAGAGCGGCTGATGTTTTGTCAGAAACAATGAATACGCAGTCACCCTTTTCGGCATTAAGCTCAAGAATGAGCGTATCAAGCTCACCCTCTTTAAGAAACTTATTGAAAGAGCAGGTCGGTTTATCGTCTGCCCAGCGTATGTAGGCAAGTCCTTTTGCTCCTATACCCTTAGCGTGTTCGGTTAATTTGTCAATTTTTTTTCTCGTATAGGCAGAGGCAGAGCCTTTTGCAACAATGGCTTTGACCGAACCGCCGTCAGCAATAGCGTTTTTGAATACGGTAAAATCCGTCTTGTCTGCCCATTCGGTTATGTCGTTAATCAGCATATCAAAGCGTGTGTCGGGCTTGTCGGAGCCGTATTTTTCCATTGCCTGCGCAAATGTCATACGGGGCAGAGGCATAGGAATATCAACGCCGACCGTTTCTTTCATCAGCTTTGAAATAAAGCCCTCTGCCATTTCCATAATATCCTGCGTGTCAACGAAAGACATTTCAAGGTCAATTTGCGTAAATTCAGGCTGTCTGTCCGCTCTTAAATCCTCGTCTCTGAAACAGCGCGCAAGCTGAATGTAACGGTCAAAGCCCGCTACCATACAAAGCTGCTTGTAAATCTGAGGGGATTGCGGAAGAGCGTAAAATTTACCGTTGTGAACACGTGACGGTACAACGTAGTCCCTTGCGCCCTCCGGTGTTGATTTTATCATCATCGGTGTTTCAATTTCAATAAAATCATTATCATAAAAATATTCTCTCGCGATTTTGGCTATTTTGTGCCGCATTAAAATATTTTGGGTAAGCTTCTGATTTCTTAGATTCAGATAGCGGTATTTTAAGGTTGTCTCGTCTCCGACTTTTTCCGAATTTGCAATTTCAAACGGAGGCGTGTGAGATTTTGCGATAATGCGGAATTCCCTGACGTTTATTTCTATTTCTCCTGTCGGGATTTCCTTGTTCTTGCTTTCACGCTCACATACCTTTCCTACAGCGGCAACGACGTATTCAGACCTTACCGACTGAGCCTTTGAAAAGATTTCTCTGTCTGTTGTATCATTAAAGGAGAGCTGGATAATTCCCGTTCTGTCCCTTAAATCAATAAAAATCAGATTTCCGAGATCACGCTGTCTCTGGCACCAGCCGAAGAGCGTAACCTCTTTGCCGGCGTCAGAGAGTCTGAGTTCACCACAATAATTTGTTCTTTTTAATCCTTTAATTGATTCTGCCATAATTACTCCTCATTTACTCCAAAAAGTGAAGCGAAATCGAATTCCTCACCGTTAATCTCAAGATCGGCAAGCTGCTCGGAAAGAGAAATGTTATAAAATCCGCTTACGAAGGTTTCAAGCGCGATTTCGGTTTCCTCGCCCGTTGTCATATTTTTAAGCTTCGCAACGCCTGTTTCTACCTCATTGTCACCGATAACAATATTGAATTTGGCATTCAACTTGTCCGCGTACTTCATCTGCGCCCGCACCGAACGCTGATTGAGGTCGAGCAGAGCGGTAAAGCCCTCGGCTCTCATATCCTTTACAATTTCAACTGCTTTAAGCGTTGCTTTGTCGCCGAGCGCAACAACAAAAAGATCAGGTGCATTTTCGTCCGGAAACGGCGCGTTTTGCGCTTCCATTAAAAGAATAAGCCTTTCGATTCCCATAGCAAATCCGAGCGAAGGGGTTTTTTGCCCGCCGAGTTCGTCAACAAGTCCGTCGTATCGTCCTCCTGCGCAGACAGTACCTTGCGCGCCTATTGATTTTGATATAAATTCAAATACCGTTTTTGTATAATAATCAAGACCTCTTACGATTTTTGGATTTACGGTATATTCAATATTCATCGCTTTAAGGTATTCCTGTACCTTATTAAAATGTTCTCTGCACTCATCGCAGAGATAATCAATAACAACGGGAGCGTCCTTTGCGATTTCAGAGCATATTGGACTTTTGCAGTCAAGAATACGCATAGGGTTTCTGTCAAGTCTGTCTTTACACGTTTGGCAAAGCTTGTCCTTGCGGGATGAAAAATATTCCTTGAGCGCTTTGTGGTATTCCGCTCGGCAGGTCGGGCAGCCTATTGAATTGATTTCAAGGCTTAAATCCTTGACTTGAAGCGTATCTAAAATAGATGTCCCCAAAGCAATAAGCTCGGCGTCCGCAAGAGGCGAAGCGGTACCAAAGCACTCAACACCGAACTGGTGAAACTCTCTAAGCCTGCCTGCCTGTGGCTTTTCGTATCTGAAACAGGAATCTATGTAGCATATTTTTTGGGGAAGCGTTTCATTACACAGTCCGTTTTCAAGATATGAGCGTACAGCGCCTGCCGTTCCCTCAGGTCTGAGCGTTATTGAACGTCCGCCTTTGTCGTCAAAGGTGTACATCTCCTTTTGAACAACGTCTGTTGTGTCGCCGACACCGCGCTGAAAAAGCTCCGTATGCTCAAATGAAGGAGTACGGATTTCCTTATATCCGAATTTTTCCGCAATGTCGAGGGCGGTAGCTTCTATATACTGATTTTTATATACATCCTTTGGCAGAACATCTTTTGTGCCTTTAACTGCTTTCGTGATAAGCGCCATAATTACCTCCGATAAATATTTATTTAAGAAAATGGGTGAGCCTTTAGACTTAATGAAAAAGTCTTCGCTCACCCATAATTTTTATTACTTTGATGGGTTATGTCTCGGATTCACAATCTCTCTCCATTCAAAGTCGCCGCGTTCAACACCTCTTATAAGTGCCTCACCCGTTGCAATATTTGTTGCATACGGGATATTGTGTACGTCGCAGAGCCTGAGTAAATCATTATCGTTAGGCTCGTGAGGTTTTGGTGAAAGAGGGTCGCGGAAAAAAATCAGCAAATCAATTTCGTTACAGGCGATTCTGCTTGCAATTTGCTGCCCTCCGCCCTGGCTTCCCGAAAGGAAACAATTGATTTTTAATCCTGTTGCCTCCGCAACAAGTTTTCCTGTAGTGCCTGTTGCACAAACGTCATGGCGGCTGATAATTCCACAATAGGCAATGCAGAACTGTACAAGCAGTTCTTTTTTTGCGTCGTGAGCGATAAGTGCAATATTCATAAATTACCTCCGATCAGTAAGCCCATAAATCAAATTACGTAAGTATATTAACATAAATTTATTATCTGTTCAACTATTATATTAAAAAATTAATATTTATAATAAAGTACCGGTTTTTTGGTTTGTTTTTGCGTCAGTATTATTTTGATACCAGTAATCAATTATTTGCGATGTAATTTCTGCCGTTTCACTTCCCGAGCCCGCAAGCTCAACTACTGAAGAAACGGCAATTTCGGGATTTTTATACGGAGCATATGTTATGAGAAAGCCGTTGTTTCTTTTGATTCCGTTAACAACTACTTCAGACGTACCTGTTTTACAGGCAACATCTGTGTCAAGCTGATTGAATATCAGATAGGGACCTCCGCTTGTGGCAACCATTCTCATACCCTGATGAACATTATCAAGCGTATTTTTGCTCAGTTCCAATGTGTCTGCCACAACAGTGCTTTTTTCATTGACAACACCGCTTGATTTCTGAATTACCGATTTAACAAGATGCACCTCGTACCTTGTGCCTCCGTTTGCAATGGTTGAACAGTAATTTGCGAGCTGAAGCGGTGTAAACAGGTTATCGCTCATGCCGATTGCGGTAAGCATTGTGTCACCGATACGCCAGATACCGCCTGCGTTTTCCCGGTTTTCAGGTGATGAAAGATTACCCGACGCTTCAACAATTTCAATTCCTGTTTTCTGACCCAAGCCGAATGCCGTCGCATATTCGTCAACCCTATCTATGCCGATATCAAGCGCGCAGTTATAAAAGAACATATTGCAGGAATCCCTGAGCGCTGTTCTTACATTTTCGGTTCCGTGCGCATTTCCGTTAAGACACTGAAAGGGTTGTCCGAAAAATTCCTTTTTACCTTCGCAGACGTATGTGGTCTGACTATTAATGATACCCGATTCAAGTGCGGCGCAGGCAGTTACGGGTTTAAAGGTTGAACCCGGAGCGTATGTACCGAGCGCAAACCTGCTCCACAGCGGATTACGGGAATCAGAGGAAAGCTGCTTGTATTTTTTATAATAATCGTTTAAATCGTATGACGGGTATGAAGCGGCTGTTAGGATTTCACCGCTGTTGCAGTCCTCAACTACAACTGCTCCGGCAGAAGAGGACGCGTCTACCTTGTCGCAAATTTCCTTTAGCTTATTTTGCGCAAGCACCTGCAAATCCCGGTCAATTGTAAGTACAACAGTGTTTCCCTGAACAGGCTTTTTTGTTACCTCTTCAGTAATATTGCCGTCCTTATCAACAGTTATTGTAAGCTCGCCGGGAGTTCCTCTGAGCTCTTCCTCCATTGCCTGTTCTATACCCGATTCACCGATCTGGTCGGTAATATTATATCCATCTTCTTTTTTTTCTTCGTATTCCTCGGCATTGATTTTTCTGACCGTGCCGAGGATGTGCGGCGCAATAGTGGAATCAACATACTCCCTGTACGCAACAACCTGTACGTCAGCCCCGAGATATGTCGCTTTGTCCTCCTTGATTCTCGCAACCGTTTCGTCGCTTACATCGTCGGCGATTGTAACGGGATTTTCATATGAAAAAAGGAGCCTTGTCAGTTCATATCTCACATTGCCGATTTTAAGAGCTGTTTCCTTATCATAGCCTTCAATGCCGTATTTTTCTATAACCGCGTCATAGCAGTTCTGCGCTGTAGCGTATGGCTGAAGATTGAGCATATCGGCGCTTTTCATAGTAGTAATTGCCTGCTCGTCATCAGTAAACTGAATTTCACCCGACCTATTAAATTTAAGCGGAAGATTATGAGCGTATTCCTCTTTGCTTGCTTCAAACAGCCTGATAAGGTTATAAATAATTTCGTTTCGCTTTTTGTTATCCTTAGATGGGGGAAAATAGACAGCGTTCAAAATTATGGAGTTTCCCTGTCTGTTTGTAACAAGCGAATTACCGTTTCTGTCAACAATTTCTCCGCGTGCCGCCTCAATGGGGACAATATAGGTGTCAACAGTATTATTTTGTTTTATGTAGTATTCATTATCACGAATCTGTATTTTGTAGAGGTTAACTGCAAAGCCGGAAATCGTTGCGATAATGAGCACAAGCGCAATAAAGCTTCTGGCGCTTTTATATCTGATTTTCACTTTGCATACCTCCTTCTTTTTATACTAAATAACTTAAAAGCCCTGATTATTCTCATTATTAAGCCGTCTTTTAACAGGTGTAAGTATTAACCATAAAACAGGTGTGATTACCGCAGTATAAACCGCGCACGGCAAATAAAAGGAAAATAACGTCATTTCCCCGAAGTCAACACCCTTGATGATAATAAAGCAAAGCCAGTAAATAATGCAGTAAAGCACAATTGATACTGCGGACGATATCATATTTGTGATAAAGGTGTCACGTGTTATATAGGATACAAGAGCCGACGATAAAAGACAGATAACCGCAATATAAATACAGTTAAAGCCTAAATGAACGGCTGCGGACAAATCCCACAGAAGTCCCGCGAACAAGCCAAGCAAAGCGCCGGTTAAAATATCCTCACCCATAGCCAGAATGACAGCGACAGGCAGCAGCAGAAAACATCTGGCGCCGAGAATCTGCGGAAACAGCCCTATGGTGTTTTGAAATAAATCTGCAAGCAGGATAATAAGACAAAAGCAAAGGTATTTAATTGTTTTTTGCTTTCTTGTCAGTTCCATTATTCTGCCTCGCTTTCAGCGGTAAAGCCTGTAAGAACAAGACATTCGTCCAGCCTTTCAATATCTGTTCCGGGCTCTATAACGGCATAGGTTGATATGTTTGTTGTCTCATCATTGATGTCTCTTACCGTGCCGATTATTATATCCTTCGGCATAGTCGAGCTGATACCTGCCGTTGCTATGATTGAGCCGTAAGAAATTTTAGTTGAAGAGTCAAGATTTTCAAATTTACAGTAGCCATCCTTTGCGATTTCGGCATCGCCTGTAACGTAACTCAGCTCTTTAGTATTAATATCGTATGCTGATACGCTGAAATCGGGATCGATTATTGAGCATACTACGCTGTATGTAGGATACGCTTTTTTGATAACGCCTACAAGATATTTGCCGTAAAGCACAGCGTCGCCGTCCTTTATACCGCTTACAGTACCCTTGTTTATTGTAAAGGAGCAGTACGGATTTGCACTGTCACGTCCGATAACCGACGCTTCGGTATATTTGAAATCAGGATTTTCCTCCTTTAATTCAAGCGCGTCCTTGTAAAGCTCATTTTGCGATTTAAGATTGTTATAATCGGCAAGCTGATCCTGTAAATCGCCAAGCTCCTTTTGCAGCTCGTCTATTTTCTGCTCGTATTGAGTATTACCCTTTGCGTTGTCCGTAATTTTATCAATAACGTCTGACAGTTTGTATGCCGCCCAGTGCGCGGGAGTGAATATCGTGCCGATTATACTTGACTGCGCGGTTTCGCCGTGACCGTTTACGGCAGCCAAAAGCATACCGGTAAGCAGCAGGGCAATAATAACGGCTATTAACTTGAAACGACTGCTGTTAAAAAGATTTTTCATCTCTTATATTGCCCTTCTGAGTTTTATTGATGTTCCGATTGCAACGCAGTCCATAGGTTTTTCGGGAGTATGTACTGCAATATTCGTTTCATTTGAAATTAAATCCGCAAGTCCTCTTAGCTGACTTGAACCGCCTGTCAGATAAATTCCCTTGTCAATTATATCCGCCACAAGCTCGGGAAGCGTTACCTCAAGCGTTTCCTTTATTGCGGAAATAATTTCCGATACAGGCTCGGATAATACCTTGCGTATTTCCTCTGAGGTGATTTCAGCGCTTTTAGGAAGTCCGTTAATGACGTTTCTGCCCCTGATTTCCATAGCGCCCTCGCCGTCATATGCGGCTGCTGAGCCGATTTTGAGCTTAATGTCCTCAGCGGTATTTGCTCCGACAAGTAAGTCATGCTCATTTTTAAGATAATTGATTATAGCCTCGTCAAGAGCGTCTCCGCCGATCTTTATGCTTTTACAGGCAGCAATACCGCCGAGACTGATAACGGCTATATCGCATGTTCCGCCGCCGATGTCAACAACCATTGAGCCGGTTGCGTCATATACGGGAAGACCTACTCCGAGAGCCGCGGCCATAGGCTCCTCGATAAGCTCAACATCCTGAGCGCCTGCGGAGCGTACAGCGTCCTCGACGGCACGCCTTTCAACCTCGGTAACATTGCTCGGAATACTGATAACAACTCTTGTTCTTGTAAAAAGATTTCTTTTGCTTGAACGGTAAATAAAACTCCTAAGCATGTCCGAAGTCATATCAAAGTCGGCAATAACACCGTCCTGAAGCGGACGGACGGCAATGATTGAACCGGGAGTTCTGCCAATCATTGCCTTAGCCTCATCGCCTGTCGCGAGGACTCTTTTTGATTTTACGTCTACGGCAACAACACTTGGCTCACGGATAATAATGCGACCCTTTTTGTCACAAATAAGCGTATTTGAAGTGCCGAGGTCAATGCCGATATCTCTTGAAAAAAGCATACTTTTCTCTCACTTTCAAAAATGGTAATTTTAAAGTTTATATAAAATGCCATTATAATTATAATATTTTACAGTGTTTATATTATATAATAGTGCTTTATTTATAACAATACCAAATTTGAAAATTTACAAAATTGTAAAATAATTTAACTAAATCTCAACAGTGAACTGATAACCCTGATTTCGTACCTCGTCTATAACGTCCGGGAGTATTTCCGCGTTTGTTTTGCTTACGGCGTGAAGCAGCATGATTTCCCCGTTATGAGTATTTTCGGTAATCGTTTTGAACGCCTCGTCGTTGTCCGCCGGATTTTGTGTGTCCCAGTCGGCGTAGGCAAATGACCAGAATATGCTTTTATATCCGAGCGCATCCGCAAGAGCTAACGTTTTTTCGCTGAATTCACCTTTCGGGAAACGGAAAAGCGTCATTCTGTATTTAAAGACATCTTTCATATAGTTGTCAAGAAATACGATTTCCTCCGTTGCTTCCTGCTCTGAAACTTCATCAAGAGTGTAATGGCGGTAGGTGTGGTTTCCGATAATATGTCCCTCGTCAATCATACGCTCAATTAATTCCGGATTGTCCTTTACAAAGTCATATGTCACAAAGAAAATCGCTTTTACGCCTTTTTCCTTAAGGGTATCCAAAATCACAGGTGTGTAGCCGTTTTCATATCCCTCGTCAAATGTCAGGCATATGAATTTTTCGTCATTCATAATGAAACGAGCGCCAAAATTCTCATATTTTTTCTGAAGCGCGACAGGGTCGGCGGGACGTGCGTGATTTTCCGCTCTTCCGGGTCCCCATACAACCTTTTCATTGCTGTAATTTTTTGTGTCAACTCCTGTAATTTCAACAGTAGTTTCTGCCACGTTTGTTGTTTCCTGCTTATTGTCCGATGTGCTTTGATCCGTGTCGTTTTTTGCGGCTGTACAGCCTGCAAGCAGGGCAACGCACATTAACGATAAAATGATTTTTTTCATATTAAAATTCCCCCTTGACTTATTTTTGTCAAAGGGGATTTTAATATTTGTGGTAATTAATTGTCTATTTTCCAGCCTGCTGATATAATGCCCGGATCTTTGCCGATATGTATTAAAAGATTTTCAATAATTTCATCGTTTTTCTTAACGGTTGTTACGTATGCGCGAATTTTTACGTTTGAATCGTCGGTGGTAACGCTTTCCAGATTATGAAGTAAAATATCATTTTTATTTCTTATCGTTTTCACTAAATGCGAACGTATATCCGTTTCACTTTCCTCAGTGCATTTTATGGAAATTTTATAAAGACATTCAGCTCTGCTTACTCTTTCCTTGTTGTAATTTTTTCTTTTGTCGATGTAAGAAGAAAGGGGGTGTAAAACCAAATGTAATAATACAATTGCAAAAGCAACTATAATCGAGAAGAAAATGTTTGAAACCGTGCATAATATACCTATTGCGGCAGTCGCCCAGATAGTAGCCGCAGTTGAAAGTCCTCTGATATTTGTGCCGTCCCGAAGTATAAGACCCGCGCCCAGAAATCCTATTCCGCAGACCACCTGTGCCGCAATACGTGTTACATCAACATTTGAGTCATAAGCAATATAGGAAAATGCAGAATACGAGTATGCACCGACGCACACAATAACATTAGTAAGTATACCCGCCTGATGCTTTGTCCACTGTCTTTCAAGACCTACAATAAACCCTAATAAAATAGCAATAATCAATCTTAGCGAAAAGCCCGATAATGTTGTTATATCCAATAATTCCGGCATTATTGATTTTCAGCTCCCTCAACCGATTTCATTTTTAAATACGCGTTTATGAATCCGTCAATTTCGCCGTCCATTACTGCGTTTATGTTGCCCATTTCAAAGCCTGTTCTGTGGTCCTTAGCCATTGTGTACGGCATAAATACGTATGAGCGTATCTGGCTTCCCCAGGCAATTTCCTTCTGGTCGCCCTTGATATCCTCAATTCTTTCAAGATTTTCTCTTTCCTTTATTTCGACAAGCTTTGATTTAAGCATACGCATTGCAACCTCACGGTTCTGATGCTGGCTGCGTTCAATCTGGCACGATACGACAATTCCCGTCGGAATATGTGTAAGTCTTACTGCGGAGGAGGTTTTGTTTACCTTCTGTCCACCTGCTCCCGACGCGCGGTAAACGTCCATTTTTATGTCTTCGTCACGGATTTCAACATCCACGTCATCATCAATTTCCGGCATAACCTCAAGCGAAGCGAAGGATGTGTGGCGCCTTCCCGATGAGTCAAAAGGCGAGACACGTACAAGCCGGTGAATACCCATTTCACCCTTGAGATAGCCATATGCATTTTCACCCTCAACGAGTATAGTGGCGCTCTTTATGCCCGCAACATCACCGTCAAGATAATCCAGGGTAGAAACCTTATAGCCGTGCCTTTCCCCCCAGCGGTTATACATTCTGAAGAGCATTTCAGCCCAGTCCTGAGCCTCTGTTCCGCCCGCTCCCGCGTGGAAGGTAAGGAGTGCGTTGTTATTGTCAAATTCGCCGCTCAGCAAAGTCGAGAGGGTCAGAGCCTCAAGTCTTTTTTCGATATCTGCAACAGCCTCGGTGCAGTCAGACAACAGCTCCTCGTCGCCCTCCTCGTCCGCAAGCTCAATCATAACAAGCGTGTCGTCATAATCATTTTTGACACTCTCATATGACGCGACCTTTGCCTTGAGCGAGCCGATTTTCTGCATTATTTTTTGGCTTGTTTCCATATTATTCCAAAAATCAGGCGCGCTGCTTTTTTCCTCAAGCTCTGTAATTTCCTTTTTTAAAAGGTCTATGGCGAGAGCTTCCTTAAGATTTTTTACGGTTTTTTCGGATTCAAGCAATCTGAATTTCAGTTCCTCGTATTCTATCATTCTGTGTTCTCCAAGAAAAATTTTATAATTTATTTAATATTGTATTATATTCATAATATTATATACAAATTACATTTATATTTCAAGTTTAAAAAACACTTCATAATATTTTAATTAAATTGTTGATTTATTATACTAATATAATGTATAATATACTAATTGATAAAGAAAGGATGCAGTAATGATTATTAATTCTAATGAAAAGTGTCCCGTTTGTGACAGAAATTTCACTGATAAGGATGATATAGTAATTTGTCCTTATTGCGGAACTCCTCACCACAGGGAATGTTATAATTCGCTCGGTCACTGTTTTAATTTTGATAAGCACAAAGAGGGCTTTGATTACAAAAGCGCAAAATCAAGTGAAGCTGACAGAACCGTTTATGAAAATGCACAGACGCGTAATGTCAACGGCTTTTCCGATAATGACGGAGAATATTATCATCCGCCTGTTCAGGATAACGGCAAAACCGTTTGCTCTCAGTGCGGCGCTGAGATAAGCAGTGACGCTCCGTTTTGCAGTCAGTGCGGCGCAAGGCAGAATGATGTTCATTATAAGGAATACAGTCCGTTTAACGAGTTTAATATCAGTAACACTGCAGGACAGAGGTATGAAGGCAGCGCACAGACAATTGACGGCAAAAGCCTGTCAGATGTGGCGGCTGTTATCAGAACAAATTCTGAAAAGTTTATTCCTAAATTCTTAAAAAATAAAAAAGTATCATGGAATTGGAGCGCTTTCATTTTCGGACCGTATTATCTTTTATTCAGGAAAATGTATAAGCAGGGAATAATTTTTCTTGCGCTCAATTTAATTGTAAATTTTGCGGTAAGCGGTTTGTTTGCAAAAGAGGCTGCTGTATTCAGTTCGTTTTTTAATGAAAATTATCAGAACTTTTATACTAATCCAAGCAGCGAGCTGATTAATCAGTTTATGGAAATATATCGCAGTATTTTGCCGATGCTGCTTATAATTATCGGAGTTAATTTTATCCTTCACCTGATAATAGCTCTGTTTTCCGACAGCTTTTACAGGGCTAAAACACTTGATGTAATTAATAAGGTTGATAATAATTTGGCTGAAGGCGGCGCCTTTGCTTCAACAATCCCGATATTAGAGGAAGATCATCTTTCTCAGTCCGATATGAGAAAGCTTTATTTAGGAAAAATGGGAGGAACAAGCGTTTTCGCACCGATTATTGCTTATCTTGCCCTTGATTTAATAACGTCATTTATTTCACAGTTATAAGGAGGAAAATAGTTATGAAAGTAAAAAAAGCGATTATTCCGGCAGCAGGTATGGGTACAAGAGTGCTTCCTGCGTCAAAGGCAGTTCCTAAGGAAATGCTCAATATTGTTGATAAGCCTGCGATTCAGTATATAGTTGAGGAGGCTTTTGCTTCAGGAATTGAGGATGTTCTCATTATTACCAACAGAGGCAAGGGTGCAATAGAAGATCATTTTGACCATGCTTTTGAGCTTGAGGCAAAGCTTGAGGGAAATGCAAGTAAGAAGAAAATTTATGACGACGTAATACAGTGCTCCAATTTTGGAAATATTTATTTTATCCGCCAGAAAGAAACGAAAGGTCTCGGTCATGCGGTTCTCTGCGCTAAGAGCTTTGTCGGTGACGAGCCGTTTGCCGTACTTTACGGTGATGACGTTATTATTTCAAAAACTCCTGTAACAAAACAGCTTTGCGACGCTTATGAAAAATACGGCAAGGGTACGGTAGGCGTTAAAGAGGTTCCCGGTACGGCGATTACAAAGTATTGCTCACTTGCGGTTGATCATATTGAGGATAACTGCTATAACTGTTCGGATATGATTGAAAAGCCGTCTCCTGAGGAGATTATGTCAAATTATTCCATCCTCGGCAGAGTCGTTATGCCTCCCGAAATTTTTGACATACTTGAGAAAACACCTCTCGGTGCGGGAAACGAGCTTCAGCTTACTGACGCTATGAAAACTCTTGCCAGGGAAAAGGGTGTTATTGCCGTTGATTACGAGGGAACACGCTATGATATGGGCAACAAATTCGGCATACTTCAGGCTAATATTGAGGTCGGTTTGAGACACCCTGAAACTAAGGATGAGCTTAAGGCTTATCTTAAGAAAATCGCAGAGGAATTAGACTGATTATGATTAAGATTGAACGCACAAGCGTATTGAATTTTGACAACGCCATGAGGGGAGCAAGAAATCCTCTCAATTCGTGGGCAAGGTACGATTCTTATTATGATGAGGACGGGAACTTTGTCTTTGGCGAAAATGATTTGAGCCTTGCCAGGAGGCTTTGCAAGGCAGGCACAGACCACAGAAAATTTGTCAGAATGATATTTGTAAGCGTTGATGTTACGGCGCCTTTGTACTGGTGGAAGGAATACGATACATATAAGGTAGGCACTGTTGCAAATTCAACATCAACTATGCACAAGATAGCTTCCAAACCGTTTGCGCTTTCCGATTTTTCGGTTGACCATATGAATAAGGAAGGCATAATGGCTATGGAAAAGGTAATTGACACTCTTGAAAGTCTCAGACTGCGTTATTTAGAGACTCAGGATAAGGAGCTTTGGTATACCATTATTCAGCTTCTTCCAAGCTCTTATAATCAGATGAGAACGTGTACACTTAATTACGAGAACTTATGCAGTATTTATTACGCCAGGAAAAATCATAAGCTCGCGGAGTGGCACACATATTGTGACTGGATAAAAGGATTACCTTATTTTGCAGATTTCTTTATACAGGAAGAGGAAAAGGATTGATAAAATGTCTCAATACTATTATAACCCGTTCGGGAACAGCCGTGATGTTAATGAGGCAATGCAGAGAGAATATAATAGGAATCTGAGAATTAAACATGAAAAGCATGAAATCAGAATGATAAGCCTGTCATTAGGCTGTGCGATTATTGCATACCTTGTGATTCAGATGTTCGGAAGCACTTTGCTTTATTCCTTCGGGATCAATGACCTTTATATGAACAATTCTGTTTTCCAAAGCGGATTTACTATTATAGCGGTGTCCTTTTTGTCAGTCGCTGTTCCGTTTGGCGTGGCGGCTCTCGTAAATAAAAAGAGATATATCTCTCCGATTATTCCTAATAGCAGGATTAAAGCATCCAGGTTATTCTTATGGATTTGCTTTGGTATGGCATGCTGCTGTTTGAGTCAGATATTGGTATTATATATTGTCGTATTTTTTCAAACTGTATTTGGGCTTAAGCTGAAGACGAGCGATATTACCCAACCTGATTCCATACTCGCGTGTATTATGAATGTTGTTGCAATTGCAATTATTCCCGCAATTTGCGAGGAATTTGCTATGAGATGCTGTTCACTTCAGCTCTTGAAAAAATACGGGAAAGGCTTTGCCGTTGTTGCTGTAAGTATCATTTTCGGTATTCTTCACGGTAATATTGTTCAGTTCATCTTTGCTTTTACAGTCGGACTGGTGCTTGGCTTTATAACAGTCAGGACGGACAGTGTTGTTCCTGCAATATTTATTCATGCGCTTAATAACGGTATGTCCGTTGTTGAGATGACTTTGAATTATGCCGTAGGCAGTGAAAAAATCTCGTCAAGAGTAACAGTTGTTATTTATTTGTTTTGGATGGCTGCGGGAATCCTGTCCGGCATTTATTTATTGATGAAAAAAGAGCTTACAAAAAAGGACAGAAAATGTGACTGTATACTTACAACAGGGCAAAAGTTTACGTCATTCCTTTTCCCGTGGATGATTGTTCCGTTTTTTATATTACTTGTTCTTTCAGCGCAGAGCATTAGCAGAGTATAAAATGAATGATATTTTTATGAAAAGAGCAATTGAGCTTGCAAAGTTCAGCGCGCTTGAGGGAGAGGTGCCCGTCGGCGCCGTTGTCGTCAGGGATAACGAAATAGTGGGCGAGGGCAGAAACAGACGCGAGTCAGGGAAAAACGCGCTGTACCACGCAGAGCTTGAGGCGATTTACAACGCCTGCAAAAATCTTGGCGGATGGCGTCTGTGGCAGTGTGACCTTTATGTTACGCTTGAGCCGTGTCCTATGTGCGCAGGTGCAATTATTAATGCGAGAGTGAAAAGGGTTTATTTCGGCGCGTTTGATAAAAAGACAGGCTCATTTGGCTCAATAGCGGATTTTAATTCTATACCGTATAACCATAAGCCGGAAATAATATCCGGAATAATGGAAGAGGAATGTTCAAAGCTGTTAACCGATTTTTTTAAAGACTTAAGAAAAAATAAATAAGATATAAAATCAAAGCTCCGATACTAAAAAGTATCGGAGCTTCTTTATTGCCATTCACGCAATTAATTTTAAGCTCAAAATAAGAAAAAAATGAAAAAATAAAGCTAATGCTTTACTTATTTCATACCTTCCTCGTAAGCCTTAATCATCTTCTTACTCATATGACCTGTACGACCACGAGTGTTTTCAAGCAATTTTTCAACCGTTGTGCCTGCATTCAGGCGGATTTCAAATCTTGTTACACCATTTTCGGGATAAACTATAATTTCTTTGATATATCTGTCCACAAAGGCTTTGTCAATTTCTTCTTCGTCAATATGCTTTTCCGCCGCTTTGAGTATTGCTTTAATGTTGGCTAACTCTTTTTTCATTTCCAGTTCGGTTTTTTCTGTTGCAGTCAGCATATCAAGTTTTTGGTGTAATTTTTCAATTTCTAAATTACAATCGGCAGTCATTTTTACAAAGTCATCGTCAGTGATATTGCCGTTAGTATTGTGTTCAAGCAATTTGGTTTTCATTCTTTCTTGCGTAATAATATCTTTATTAATCTTATTTATCTCTGCTTGATTGTCATTTGCGTCAAGCAGTTCCGATACAAGCTTTAATACACAGGCTGATAATTCTTCTATATTCTGCTGACCGGATTTGAAAATGTCTTCAATAATCGGCTTAATTTCACTTTCATAAATTGCGTGTGACGGACAACTGCCGGCGCCGTTTTTTATTTTACCTGAGCATACCCATTTGGAGATTTTTTCTCCGTTTTTGCCAACGGCGTCTTTTCGGTAATAAGGCTTGCCGCAGTGTGAGCATATCAACTTGCCTGTCAGCAGATTTTGATGAACCGTTTTGTGTTGGGCAGTGATAACATCCTGACTTCGCATATACAAAACCTCGTTCGCCTTTTCCCACAGCTCTTCACTAACGATGGCGGGCACGGTTTCGCCTGTTTCGTCCTTATACATAACCCATTCTTCTTCAGGCAGAAATTTCTGTTTTTTTGTGAACAAGTCTGTTATAACAACCTTGTTGCCGACAAAGTAACCCTTGTATTTTGGATTGCGTATAATGTTTCCCATTGTTGAGTGGGATAGCTTGTTGCCCTTGCTGTTTCGTATGCCTTTCTGATAGAAATGCTTTTCCATCTGCTTCATACTGAATTTGCCTGTTGCGTACATTTCAAATAATTCCCGAACAAACCCGGCTTGCTCTTCGTCAATCATCAGCTTGCCGTCTTTTTTTGTGTAGCCGAACATATTGTTCGTGCCGAGCACAGTGCCGTTTTTGATTGCCTGATGATGACCGAACCGCACACGGTTTGAGATTTTTCTCGACTCATCCTGCGCCATTGATGACATAATCGTCAGTCGCAATTCCGAGTCCTCATCAAGAGTGTTGATGTTATCGCTTTGGAAGAATACTGCCACACCGCTCGACAATAATTCACGGGTGTATTTAATACTGTCAAGTGTGTTACGGGCAAATCTTGATACTTCCTTTGTAATTACCAAATCAAATAATCCGAGTTTTCCGTCCTCAATCATTTCATTGAAGCGTTCACGCTTTGCCGTCGACACACCCGATATACCCTCGTCAACATAACCGTCAACATATTCCCAATTAGGATTGCTCTTGATAAAATCTGTATAGTAGGTTATCTGATTATCAAGGGAGTTAAGCTGGACATTGAATTCCGTACTTACACGGGCATAAAATGTCACCCGCAAGGGTAGGTTCATAAAGCTGATATTTTCTTTTTTTATCCTTTCTCTCACGGCGTATATATCCATAATTTTCACCTCTCTCATTGCCACAATATCACAGTTTTTCTGTTTAATCCAGTCAATATGATATTGTTTTCCACTTTTATTTTACAATAATAACAGTTCCCTTTCATTAGGAAACCGTTACCATTTTAATGTGTGTTATATCTACGGTTAACTTCGGTGTTGATTTTTGCTATCAGCTTTTTATAAGTCTTTTCGTCAATGGCGTTTTGACTAACGAGCGCATTAGCAAAATGCTCCATCCAAAGCACCGTGCTGATCTTGTCATTCGTGTTTTGAGTATTGATTTTACCTCCACCTTTTGAAGTTTTATCAATACTATTATTACCTCTGTTTCCAAGATTTATTTGTTTTGCCATAAGGCAACACTACTTATTTATTTTCCGTTTCACTCCTTTACATAAACATTCCGATACCATGATACTCATCGTATTCAGCGTCATAATCCTCATTAGTAATTTTTTGACCTTGTGCGATGAGTTTTTCAATTTCTTTCTTGCTGTGGTGTGGCATCCACTTGCGTTTGGTGTTGTTCTGCATTTCCAAATCTAATAAATTACCAATCAGATTGAATAAATCATCAGATATAATTCCTGTCTGCGGTGTTTCATATTCCTGATATTCTTCTGAAATTATACTGTCACAACCGCCGAGTTCAAAATAGATTTCAAGATTTTCTTTTAGAAATCTTTCGTCAAATAACTTGTTGTCACGGCACTTGTGATTGTCATCTGTAGTGAAAGTAATATATTTGTGATTGTCTTGCCAGTTGACTGTTACGCCTAATTGTTCAAGAATCAATATAAATTCTGCTTTACTACTGCTGTGTTTCATCGCATAATCAAGCTTGCTTTTTAGCTTTCTTTTCCACTTCGGCATATTGTATCTGGTGGCTTTTGCCTCTGTAAGAGTGAGTCCGTACTCCTGACAAATCTTGTTTGAATACTTCTTTGCCTGTATCATTTCATCTCTTGCCTGATGAAATTTCTTTCCGTTTTCAAAGTTTACTGAGTTGAAAACAATATGATTGTGAATGTGATTTCTGTCTGTATGAGTAACAATTACCATTTGATAATTGCCAAAGTATTCTGCAAATTTCAATCCGATTTCGTGTGCGGTTTCGGGTGTGATATTATCATCGGGACTGAACGATTGCACCACATGATAATATTGTCTGCCGTCTGTTTTGTTGAATTGCTTTTTGATTGAGATGAACTCTTCCATAGCCGTTTCGGGCATACAGTTGATACCGCTGATTAATTTTTGCTCAGTCTTTTCTTTTTTCATAATATACGGAAAGATATTATTCATCGGACTGCCTGAGATAACGAATTTAACGATTGCCAAATTTTTTGCACCTCCTTTTTCGTTTCAGTTAAGTCAACGGCATATACTCCGCTGTTGACCGCTTTTGTAATTTGATTTAGGTTATTTCCTATTCTACGGAGCTCTGCTGATAATTCTTTTACTCCGTCAATTACAATGATTTCTTTATCCAAAGCACAGTCACGGAGGTACATACTTATGAGTCTGTAAGATGAAAGTGCCTTGGTTTCAATCAATTTCTTCTCTTCAGGAGTTACTCTGAAGGTTAGTATTTCTGTTCTGTTTTTACTTATATTATCACCTTTATCCTTTCCTAATAGGGGTATGGGCTTAGCCCGAATGCATTTGTTATCGCCATGGTGTAATACAAATGCGAAACCTGCAATAAACACTCTAAACCGATACACCCTTAATTTGATTTTTTGTCCGTGTGCCGATATTTGGCTTTAAAAATTTGATTAGGGTAGAGTTATTCTATTTTTCTTTCATCTGCCCAAATTTTGCCGACAGGGTCGCAAGGGACGAAAGGAACGGAAGTTTTGGCACTGACAATTTCTTCGTCACTTACGGCACTTGAGTCACTGGCAGAAAGATAAGATACTTCAACAAGTCTTTGTCCATTACTTCTGTGGCTAACAAATTTAATTCTGTTGTCTTCAAGTTCATATCTGTATTTGTTCATCATCTGTTTTAATGATTTTGCAGATAATGAATATCCGTTTGATAAGTTGAAGATATCAACTAAATCAGTATTACTGCCTTTGAAATGTTTTTGAATTTTCATAAACTCAATGAAGTCAATCATCTCTTGCGGTATAGTAGGAACAGGATTTTCAAGGCTATCGTTTAACAAATCCCAAGTGCAGTTTTCTTTATTGAACGATAATTGAAATTCTCTCTGTTCAATATCTCTGCCTGTGCAAAGCAAATTAGCTTTGTTTTCATTTCGTTTGTCTTTGTTCAAAACAAACACAGTGTCAACTGCACCACTGATTCCTGTTGTGCCTGACAACTTGTTAAGTGGATCACTGTCACCTTGTTTTCTAAGATGATGAACCAACAGAATAGAGATTGACATTTCATCAGCATATTTTTTCAATTTCCCGATTTCATTGTAATCATTTGCATAGGATAATTCTGAACTACTATTTCTTACCATCTGAAATGTATCAATTACAATCAGCGTTGTATCAGAGTGAGTAATGATGAAATTTTGTATCTGCTGAATCAATCCTGTTTCGATACTTTCTGATTTAGTTGCGACATACAAATTTGATGGTACTTCATCAGTTATACAATTAAGCCTGTCCTGAATCCTTCCAAGGCTGTCTTCAAGACAGAGATAGAGAACAGTGCCTTTTACAGTTGGGAGATTCCAAACAGATTCACCTTTAGCAGTTCTTACACACCAATCAAGCACCATCCATGATTTACCAATCTTTGGTGCGCCTCCGAGAATTGAAACACCCTGTGGCAACAAAGACTGAATACAAAACCTTGATTTTTGGAATTGCATATCCATTAAAGTTTCACCGTCAATTGCTTCAAGTAACTGAATGTCTTTATTCATAATGTTTACCTCCCTTCTTTTTAAACTAAATATATCTTCTTGTTAAGAATTTCTATTTATGTTATGATTTTAGCAGATTGATATTTTTTGAAAAGGTTTCAGTGTGGCAGATTGTAAATTCAAAATTTTCAAAAGATCGATTATTCACAGGAGGGATAGTATGAGATGGAGTGACTTTGATGACAGCTATTTTGCGATCAGCATAAATTTCAGTGATGATAAGAAAACTTTTCACGCGTATACTAATCCTATTTCAAGTTCTGATACGGATATGCTAAATATATCTGACAGCGTATTTGATGAATTAAATCGGTTTATTGAATTTGATTTCAGGTTTGTATTTGAATACAGAAAAGAATTGAAATCAATCTATGAAAAAATTTTGAACTTGGATATTGAAAATGAAGAAGCACTAAAATTGTTCAATGAATATATGAATATTTTCACTGATATTTCTGCTGAAATTGAAAAAGATTTACCATTGCTCTCTTATGCGTTAAATATTTTCATTGAGGAAAAACAATCAATAGAGAATTATGTTAAATTCGATTTTATATCACCGATGGATAAACTGTGGGATGAACTTGACGGTGTACTTATACTGCAAAGAGATTTGTATATGAGGTTTGAAGAATTAAGTGAAAAGCAGTTAAAAACGGCAGACAGAAAGCATCTGCCTGTACTTGATGATTTAGGAGGTTTTAATGTAAAGGTTGATTTGAGTTATGACAATGGTGAATTGAAACAGATCTATTTAGTTAATTCAGCAGAAATACTTTATTCATTACTTACGAGTTACTTCTTCGCATCAAATCCAAATATTTCACTTTGTCAGAACTGTAACCGTTTCTTTGTGCCGAAAACAAAAAAGGTTACCCTGTACTGTGACAGAGTAACCGAAAATGGATTGACCTGTAAAAAGGAGGGAGCAGTATCTAAATATCAAAATAACATTGATGAGGATCCTGTACTCAAAAAATATAATTCAGAAAAACACAGAATCTATATGTACTGCGACCGAAGCAAGCTTGATGAATATGATTTCTTTGATGATTATTATGATTGGCTTGCTATTTTTGAACCGAAGATTAAGGAGTATAAAGCAGGGAATATTTCTGCGGATGGAGTGTTAAGCTTACTTGAAGCTGAAAGTAAAAACTTTATTCCTTACAGCAAGGATAGGCACGATACGGATTGGTAATATTAGCAAATATAATAAACATATAAAAAGCAATCAGTATTACATATTTATGGACTTGAAATTTCATAATATTGTATTTGCTTACATTTTATGATAAAATTTATTTTGTAATATTATAACTAATTTTGTTTATTGAGGTAAATATATGGCTAAAGCAAATAAAAAAGAAATACCAATGGAAGAAGCACTTTGGAAAAGTGCTGATAAATTAAGAGGTTCGGTAGAACCGTCAGAATATAAACATGTTGTTTTAAGTTTGTTTTTTCTGAAGTTTGCAAATGATAAGTTTCAAAAGCAAAGGGAAAAGCTTATTGCTGAGGGCAGAGAATCTTTTGTTGATAAAAGTTTTGCTTATACAAAGGACAATGTTTTCTATGTTCCGGAGGAAAGCAGATGGTCATATCTTATGGAAAATGCAAAGCAGGAGAATATTGCTTTGCTGATAGATACTGCTCTTTATACAATAGAAAAGAATAATCCGGCTCTTAAAGGTGCTTTGCCGGATAATTATTACTCGCGTCTTAATATTGATACAACCAAACTTGCTTCATTACTTGATGAGATAGATAAAATAGATACACAAAAAGATGAAGAGAATGATGTTATCGGTCGTGTGTATGAATATTTTCTAGCCAAGTTTGCGCTTAAAGAAGGTAAGGGCAAAGGAGAATTCTATACCCCAAAATCAATTGTTAATCTTATTGCAGAAATGATTGAACCATATAAGGGTAAAATCTATGATCCTTGTTGTGGTTCAGGAGGTATGTTTGTTCAGTCATATAAATTTATAGAAAGTCATCAAGGTAATACTCGTGATGTTTCCGTTTATGGACAAGAGTATACAAATACAACTTTCAAACTGGCAAAGATGAATTTAGCAATTAGAGGTATTACTTGCAATCTTGGTGAACAGGCTGCAAATACTTTCTCAAACGATCAGCATAAAGATTTGAAAGCAGATTTTATAATGGCTAATCCGCCCTTTAATCAGAAAGAATGGCGTGCGGAAAATGAACTTGTTGATGATCCGAGATGGAATGGTTATGAAGTTCCACCAACAAGTAATGCAAACTATGGTTGGATTTTGAATATTGTTTCAAAACTATCGCAGGATGGTGTTGCCGGATTTCTGCTTGCTAATGGTGCTTTGTCAGATGATGGTACGGAGCTAAAAATCAGAAAGCAACTTATTGAAAATCATCTTGTTGAAGCAATAGTAATTCTTCCAAGAAATTTATTTTATACAACAGATATCAGTGTTACACTTTGGATTTTGAATAAAAATAAAAAAGAACGCACTATTGAGAAAAATGGAAAATTAAAAAAGTATCGTAATAGAGAAAATGAAGTTTTGTTTATGGATCTTCGTCAGATGGGTTCACCATATGAGAAGAAATATATCGAGCTAACAGTTGATGATAGAAAAAAAGTTGCAGATACATATCATAATTGGCAACAGATTGATTTTGAAGAAACTTATGAAAATGTGCCTGAATTCTGTTATAGTGCAGATATAGATGAAATCGCTGAAAAAGGTTATACTCTTGTACCAAGCAGATATATTGAATTTGTTAATAGAGATGAAAACATTGATTTCGATACCAAAATGAAAGCCTTGCAGGGCGAACTGAAAGACCTGCTTGTGCAAGAGGAAAAGTCAAAGACTGATTTGCTGGGTGTGTTCAAGGAGTTGGGATATGAAATCGAATTATGAGCCTTTGGGAAAACACATAAAGCTGATTGATACCCGAAACAAGGAAAGAATTACGGATAGGGTCTTAGGTATTAATATTAACAAATTCTTTATGCCCTCTGTCGCAAATGTGATAGGAACGGACTTGAGTTCTTATAAGCTGCTCTGTAAAGGTAGATTTGCTTGTAATCCTATGCACGTTGGACGTGACGAGCGTCTGCCGGTGGCACTTTATGATGAGGACGAGCCTGCCATTGTTTCTCCGGCATATTTAATGTTTGAGATAACAGATAACAGCGTTTTGAACGAGGAATACCTGATGATGTGGTTCCACCGACCGGAATTTGACCGAGTTTGCTGGCTACATACTGACGGAAGCGTTCGTGGTGGGATAACTTGGGATGATATATGCAGGCTGGAATTGCCGGTTCCGCCTATTAAGGAACAGATTGAAATTGTCAAAAGCTATAAGGCTATAACCGATAGAATAGCGTTAAAAAGGAGGATAAATGATAATTTAGTGGCTTGACGACATCATTTTTGCGACTGCTACCGGTATTAGAGATGAAAGCTTCCTTGTTTC
>CANQXE010000016.1 GCA_947627725.1 uncultured Clostridia bacterium
TATGTCTCTTTTTTTCCCTTTTATCAAAAAAATAAATGTTGAGGATATTCCGTTACCCCAACATTTATTATAGAACCTTTTATTATATAGCACTATTCATTTACTCATTATTTTCCATTACATATGTGCCGTCAGCCATAACCGCGATGGCATAATCACCGTATTTGTAATAGCGTTTAACAGTATTGTTAAAGTTAAGATAATCGGAAACTGTATAATTTCCGCCGTCAATCATCCTTACCTTGTTATTGTCACAGCAGACGAAAAGGTTACCCTCATCATAGCAGATGTGACTTGGCTTTATAAAGGTATGCGCATCCTTGCCGCCGATACGCAAATCAAGCTTCATATTTTGGCACGAATAGCGGACAACACAGTTTTCCTCAGGGCATACGCTCCAGAAATATTTGCCCTCAAGCGCAAGGCACTTAATCGGATTTTCGTGGTAGTCAAACGTACCGCTCCAGTCAAGCTCACCTTCTCGGTCAAAAATTCCCGCCTCGCCGTTAGGATAAATTACAAGCACACGCCTGTCATAAAGAACAGCCGCATCACACTGAACAAAATTAGGTATAATCTCGCTTATCCTTTTAAAATTAGCGCCGAATTTTTTTAACAGATAGGCGCTTTTTGTTGAAACGTCAATGCTTTTGTTTTTAAAATCAACTACCGAATATTGTACTTTGTACTGACTCGGATTTGAGAGAGGTATTTTTTCAACAAGAATAACAGAGTCGCTGCTGTATCTGATTATGTCAACAATTTCCTTTGTACTGATTAGCTGCACTGCTATTCCTCCGTTTTCTCAAGGTTAGTGTTTGTAAGATATCCGAGAGTTAATAGACTGTCGGTGAGATGTACGTTTTCAACAAGAACACCCGGATGAGCCATTGCGATATCAAAGTTGGAAAAATTCCAAAAGCTCTTTATGCCAACCTTGATAAGCAAATCGGTAATTTCGCTCATATCGTTTGACGGTATACAGGTGACCGCGCAGAGCGGCTCGTTGTCAATGCAGAAATTTTCAATATAATTGATATGTCTTACGGGGATACCTTTAATCATATTACCGCAAAGCGCCTCGTTCTTATCAAAAATTCCGATTAGCTTAAAACCGCTGTTTTTGCCGAAAATCTTGTTTGTAACAGCCTTTCCTAAATTGCCTGCGCCGATAAGTATTGTTTTTATTTCTTTATTAACACAAAGAATTTCTCCGATTTTAGCGTACAGTTCCGGCACATTGTATCCGTATCCCTGCTGCCCAAAGCCTCCGAAGCAGTTAAAATCGTGTCTTATCTGCGACGCGGTTAAACCCATTCTTGCGGCAAGCTCTTTTGAGCTGATTCGCACAATACCGTTTTCCTTAAGCGACTGAAGAAAACGGTAATATCGGGGAAGGCGTTTTATAACAGATATCGAAATATCCTCTCTCGCTGTCATTTTAAAATTCCCTCTCTTTTGATAGTTATTTTGTCATTTCAGTGATTGTTTCCATTACATAATCACCGAACTCGCTGCAGGTGCAGCCTGTATCTCTTCCCGTAATTGTGAGCTTTTTCTCCTCAAACATACATTTATCAAGCGCGGCTTCAAGAGCGTCAGCCTCTTTTTGATATCCGATATGTGAAAGGAGCATTACAGAAGCGCGCAGCATTGAGCAAGGGTCTGCATACTGTCCTCTGCCTTCTTTAATCATACGCGGAGCAGAGCCGTGAATCGCCTCAAACATTGCGTATTTTTTACCTATATTCGCAGAGCCTGCCGTACCTACGCCGCCCTGAAATTCTGCCGCCTCGTCAGTGATGATATCACCGTAAAGATTAGGAAGCACAAATACCTTGAAATCCTTTCTTCTCATAGGGTCAATGAGCTTTGCGGTTGTGATGTCCACATACCAGTCGTCAGTTACGATATCGGGATATTCCTCACCGATTTTCTGAGCGGTTTTAAGGAATTTTCCGTCTGTTGTTTTTATGATATTAGCCTTTGTGATAATTGAAACCTTGCCCTTTTTATTTTTTCTTGCATATTCGTAGGCAAGACGGGCGATTCTCTCGCAGCCCTCCTGTGTCGCAACGGTAAAATCAACAGCAAGGTCATCCGTGATGTTTACACCATGTGAGCCGACTGCATATCCGCCCTCGGTATTCTCTCTGAAGAATGTCCAGTCAATGCCCTCTTCGGGTACTTTAACAGGGCGCATATTCGCAAAAAGGTCAAGCGCCTTTCTCATAGCGACATTTGCCGATTCAACATTCGGCCACGGGTCGCCGGCTCTCGGTGTAGTTGTCGGACCCTTGAGAATAACGTGGCATGATTTAAGCTCTTCAAGCACGTCGTCGGGAATCGCCTTGTTGCAGGCGGCTCTGTTTTCAATTGTAAGCCCGTCAATCTCCTTGAATTTAACTTTGCCTCTTGCAACCTCGTCTTTAAGGAGAAACGCAAGCACTCTTTCACTTTCCTTTGTTATTACAGGACCGATGCCGTCACCGCCGCAGATGCCTATAACAATTGTATCAAGCGCGTCATAGTCGGTAAAATCCTTGTCTTCCTTGATTTTTTTAGCGCGGGCAAGCTGTGCTTCCATAAGTGAACGGAATTTTTCAACTGCCTCATCAATAATCTGTTTTTCGTCTGCCATAGTTTGACACTCCTTATTTATTCATTTCTCTTGTGTAGTCTAAAAGACCGCCGCAGATAAGCATTGCCCTCTGTCTGTCTGAAAGGTGAGATGAGTCAAGCTCGTATTCCTCACCCTTTGTTATGTTTTTAAGAACAACCTGCTTTTTATTTTCAATGCAGTCTCTGATATTCGGGAGCATAAGCTCATCCATCTGGTCTATTTTATCGTAGTCAGCTTCGTTCTTAAAGGTAAACGGAAGTATTCCTGCGTTTACAAGATTTGCGACGTGAATTCTCGCAAATGATTTTGTGATAACAGCTTTAACGCCCAAATAGAGCGGAACAAGGGCAGCGTGTTCTCTTGATGAACCCTGACCGTAGTTTGAGCCGCCGATAATGATACCTTTTCCCTCAGCCTTTATTCTCTCAGGGAAGGTCTCGTCACATACACCAAAGCAGTATTGTGAAAGGTGCGGAATATTTGAACGATAGGGGAGTATTTTTGCGCCGGCAGGCATAATGTGGTCAGTTGTGATATTGTCGCCGACCTTGAGAATTGCCTTAGCGGAAATTTCCTCGGGGAGAGGTGCGGTCTCCGGGAAAGGCTTGATATTAGGACCTCTTACGACTTCAACATTCTTTGCTTCCTCCTCTGAAGCGGGAGGCTCAATCATATTATCGTTTATGACGAATTTTTCGGGCATTTTAACCGACGGAGCCTCTCCGAGCTCACGTGGGTCGGTAAGATAGCCTGTGAGTGCGGACGCCGCCGCAACCTCAGGTGAAACAAGATAAATACCTGCGTCCTTAGTGCCGGAGCGTCCCTCAAAGTTCCTGTTAAATGTTCTGAGAGAAACACCTGCCGAATTAGGCGACTGACCCATTCCGATACAAGGTCCGCACGCAGATTCAAGAATTCTTGCGCCTGCGTTAATCATATCCGAAAGCGCGCCGTTCAAAGCAAGCATATTAAGAACCTGCTTTGAGCCCGGTGCAATGCACAGTGAAACGGAGGGCGCAACAGTCTTGCCCTTTAAAATTGCCGCAACCTTCATCATATCAACGTATGATGAATTTGTACACGAGCCGATTGCAACCTGGTCAACCTTAATTTTACCGATTTCATCAGTGGTTTTAACCTTGTCGGGCATATGAGGACACGCCGCCATAGGTGTAAGTGAACAGAGGTCAATATCAATAACCTCATCGTAAACAGCGTCTGCGTCGGGCTGAATTTCAGTCCAGTCTTCCTCACGTCCCTGCGCCTTAAGAAAAGCAAGGGTAATTTCATCTGACGGAAAAATTGAGGTTGTTGCGCCGAGTTCAGCGCCCATATTTGTGATTGTGGCTCTTTCCGGAACAGAGAGAGTTTTAACACCGTCACCGCCGTATTCAATAATTTTGCCGACGCCGCCTTTAACGCTCATAATTCTGAGAACCTCAAGGATAACGTCCTTTGCCGATACCCACGGCTTGAGATAACCCGTCAGATTTATTCTTGTCATTTTCGGCATAGGAATATAATAAGTTCCTCCGCCCATTGCAACCGCAACGTCAAGTCCGCCTGAGCCCATTGCGAGCATACATATACCGCCGCCGGTAGGTGTATGACTGTCAGAGCCGATTAACGTCTTTCCGGGGATACCGAATCTTTCAAGATGAACCTGGTGGCAGATACCGTTGCCCGGGCGGCTGAAATAAATTCCGTGTTTTTTTGTTACGCTTTGAATATAGCGGTGGTCGTCCGCGTTTTCAAAGCCTGTTTGTAATGTGTTGTGGTCGATATAAGCTACTGATTTTTCGGTTTTAACTCTCTCAACGCCCATAGCCTCAAATTCAAGATAAGCCATAGTGCCTGTCGCATCCTGAGTAAGCGTCTGGTCAATCTTCAATCCTATCTCTGTACCGACCTTCATTTCTCCTTCAACAAGGTGGGATTTAATAAGTTTTTGCGCTAAAGTAAGTCCCATTGATAAAAAATCCTCCTAATTGTTTATAAATTTAACAAAGTTATTTTATTATAAATTTTACTTGCTGTCAATGACAGTTACAGAAATGTAATTTAATTTATTATTAATCTATTTTATTTTATAAGGATTATTGAAATAAATACGTGTTTGTGATAAAATAATACATTAAGTTATGTGTTTTTGGACATAAATAACTAAGAGGTGTTTTTATGTTCAATAACAGTAATGACGAAACTAAAGTTGGTAATAATCAGGAGCAGGAAAATGATGACAGCCAGAATCAGGACGACCAGGTAAGAAATACGTCTGATTTTGAAACAGGGTCGATTACCGTTTCAAAGGACGGTCATTTTATCCATTGCCTGACTATCATAGGTCAGATTGAGGGGCATTATATTCTGCCGAGTCAGAACAAAACAACTAAGTACGAGCACGTAATTCCTCAGCTTGTCGCGATTGAGGAAAGCAAGGAAATAGAGGGACTTCTTATAATTCTCAACACCGTCGGCGGTGATGTTGAGGCAGGTCTTGCAATAGCCGAGCTATTATCGACAATGAAAACTCCTACCGCCTCATTAGTCCTCGGCGGGGGTCATTCAATAGGCGTGCCGCTTGCGGTAAGCTGTCGGAAAAGCTTTATAGTTCCCAGCGCAACCATGACAGTACATCCCGTCAGAATGAACGGACTTGTTTTAGGCGTTCCTCAAACGCTTTCTTACTTTGAAAAAATGCAGGACAGGATTGTTAATTTCGTTGCAAATAATTCAAAAATAAGCGCCGAGGATTTCCGTACGCTTATGATGAAAACAGGTGAGCTTATTATGGATGTCGGCACCGTTCTTGACGGTGAAAGCGCAGTTAAATCAGGGCTTATTGATGAAATGGGCGGTCTTAGCGATGCTCTTGATTTTCTTAACAAATGTATTGAGGAGGGTGAGAATTGATTTATTCAATCATATCTGAAAATGATATTTTTTATACACCTGCCTCTGCTGTAAACAGTATTCGTTCAAGTAATCCGTATGATTATATCAGACGCGGTTACTATCTTGATAACGCTTCTCTTTTCGGAGGTAAGGATTATGTCGATTTTAACTGCAATTTTCCAGGCAATCGGACAAGCGCTAACATGGATATTCCCCGTATCTGAAAGCGGTCACAGCGCAATTTTTCACGACTTTTCGGGCAGATATACAAACGCCTGTTCTCAACTGACCGGCGTTATACATATAGGCATTGCGATAGGAATAATCGCCGCATTTTATAAGCTTTTTCTCTACCTTTTTAAAAATTTCATAGGGGGCTGGAATGATTTGTTTCATAAACGGCTTGATTTGAAGAATTCTTCACCGCAAAGGAAATTTATGTATATGACGATTCTTTCCTTTGCTCCTATGCTCTTCTATTTCATTCCCGCAGGAAAATACATAAATGTCTATATGCTTTTTCACAGAACGTCATTTAACGGGAATCTTCTTGGAGAAGGTATATGCACAGCTCTTACGGGTGTGCTTTTAATTGTTGCCGTAAGTATGATTAATAAGAAAAGCAAGCCACTTCCACAGATTTTACAGGCTTTGTTAATCGGTGTTACCGCCTTTTTGGCTCTGCCTGCCGCCGGCTCTTCACTTGTAGCCGGTGTGTTCTGCGTAGGAATACTTGTCGGTTTGAGCGATAAGTACGCACTGAGATATTCAATGGTAATGTCAACAATGGTGCTGTTGGTGACAGGTATAATTGAAATTTGTCTGGGCGTTACAAAAGTCAGCATCGTTTGTGCGATAATAGGGCTTGTAGTTTCAGCGCTTATTGCTTTCCTTGCGGTAAAGATTTTTATTTTTGTAATTAAAAACAGGGCGCTGAAGTATTTTGCGTGGTATGATATTACAATCGGATTGATATGCTTTGTTATAGGTGTGTTTGAAATTGTTATAAAGTGAGGATAATATGGCGAATAAAAAATCAAACAGTAAATCGAAACAGAAAAGCTCCGCAAAAAAGGCAGGCTCACAGCCGAAAAAGCAGATTCAGCCTGAAACAAGACAGGATGACGCAATGAGAATTGCGGGAATTGTTGTCTTTGCTTTTTCCGTTATTTTTTTCTGCCTTGCGGTTATTAACGGCGACGGTGTATGGAATGTTTTACATAATGTTTATGTAGGCATTTTCGGCGTTTTTGCCGCCTGCGTTTTTCCGCTCATTTCAATAGTGGTAATGCTTTTTTATTCATTTAATAACGCGAAACCGTCAAGGCTTATAGCCAAATCCATTGAAACAATAATTATGGTTTTGCTTATTGCCTCGTTTGTTCATATCGTCAGCCACAGTACGGGTGAGATGTTTAAAGATGTTATTGTTGAAAGCTATAAATCCGCTCCGATAACATTTAACGGCGGCTTTATCGGCGCCGTATTCGGGTGGCTTTTGCTTTCAATGGGAAAGGCTCCTGCTGTTGTTGTCGCTATTGTGCTTTTCCTTGTTGATTTTATGCTGCTTACCGGTATTACGGTTATACAGTTTTTTTCAGGCGCCGCAAAGCCCGCGACCGAAACATATAAGAAGGTTGCGCCTGTTATTTCAGAACAGATTGAGCGCCGCAGAATGAATAAGCAAAATATTGACGTTCCGCTTGATGTTGACCCTCCGAGTGATGATGACAAAAAATCAAAACGCAGAAATTCTAAAAAAGAGGTATTTGATCCCGATGAGGAATCAACCTCCGTACCAAAGGATATTATTGACGAAATCAATGCGGCTACCGAGAGAAACAGGCGTGAGCGTGAACAGAAGAGTTCATCTGAAAAGGAAAAATCAATTGACGAAATCGTTAAGGATGCTTCCGAAGAGAAAAGGACTTCTGACAGTAATGCGGAAGAATTTAAGGTTCCTAAGGAGTCAATGGAGGCGTCAGTCAACGATTACAAACTACCTTCAGTTGATTTGCTTAAAGAATCCGTTAAGAAATCATCAAAGGACATCAGCGGCGAGCTTAAAGAAAACGCGAAGATGCTTATTGACACTCTCCACTCCTTTAACGTAGACGCAACTATTACCGATATTTCACGCGGACCTACCGTTACACGCTATGAGTTAAAGCCCGCGGCGGGTATCCGTATTTCCAAGATAACCAATCTTGCCGACGATATTGCCCTCAATCTTGCCGCTACTCACGTTCGTATTGAGGCGCCTATTCCCGGTAAGGCTGCCGTTGGTATTGAGGTACCGAATACTATTAAAAATACCGTTACAATGCGTGAGCTTATTGATACGCCGGAATTTTATGAGCAAAATTCAAAGCTTTCGGCAGGACTCGGAAAGGATATTGCGGGTAAATGCGTTTATTGTGATATTTCAAAAATGCCGCATCTACTTGTGGCAGGCACTACCGGCTCAGGTAAATCCGTATGTATGAATTCAATCATCACTTCAATTCTTTACAGAGCAAAGCCCGACGAGGTTAAATTTCTTATGATTGACCCAAAGCAGGTAGAGTTTTCCAAGTATGCAGGCATTCCGCATCTGCTTGTCCCTGTTGTAACAGACCCGCGGAAAGCGGCAGGCGCGCTCGGCTGGGCGGTCTCCGAAATGCTTCAGCGTTATCAACGGCTTTCTGAGGTCGGCGTTCGTGACATTGAGGGTTATAACAAGTATGTTAAAAAGCACAATGATATGGAAACTATGCCGAAAATCTGTATCTTCATTGATGAGTTTGCCGATTTGATGATGGCTGCGCCCAAAGAGGTTGAGGATTCAGTATGCCGTCTTGCGCAGATGGCGCGTGCCGTCGGTATGCACCTTGTAATCGCAACGCAGCGTCCGTCTGTTGATGTTATTACGGGACTTATAAAGGCTAATATATCGTCACGTATTGCGCTTACCGTTTCCTCACAGATAGATTCAAGAACTATTCTTGATGCATCGGGAGCTGAAAAGCTTTTGGGTCACGGTGATATGCTTTATTCACCGATAGGAGCGTCAAAGCCTGTCCGTGTTCAGGGCTGCTTCATTTCTGATGAAGAAGTTGAAGACCTTTGCGATTTTGTTAAGAATCAGGGCGAAAGTCAATATAGTGAGGAAATTGCCAAGGAAATTGAGGCAAAAACCGTTCAGGATAAAAAGTCATCGCCATTCGAGGATGATGGTGACGGTGAACAGCTTGATGTTCTGTTTGACAAGGCAGTGGATATCGTGCTTGAAACAGGTACAGCCTCCACCTCATTTTTACAGAGAAAGCTCTCAGTCGGCTATGCCAGAGGCGCTAAAATTGTTGACCAGCTTCAGGAAAAGGGTATTATCGGTCCTGCAAACGGCGCAAAGCCAAGAGAAATTCTGATTACACGTCAGCAGTGGTTAGAGATGCAGGCGTATTCATCTAATGGTGATTTTACCGCTGAAAATACAGTTCAGCTCTCCTTCGACAATACCGAACCTGATAACTTAAACAGTAACAACGATGACGAGTAATAAAATGAGCGGATTTCTTCCTATTACCAGAAAAGAGATGCTCGACAGGGGATGGGACAGTGTCGATTTTGTTTATGTTACAGGCGACAGTTATGTCGACCACCCCTCCTTTGGCGCATCAATTATAACGAGAGTTCTTGAAAATAAAGGATACAAGGTAGCCGTACTTAGCCAGCCTGACTGGAAAAGCACGGCTGACTTTGTTCAGTTCGGCAAGCCGCGCTTGGGTTTTTTTGTGACAAGCGGAAATATTGATTCAATGGTTGCCCATTATACTGCCGCGAAGAGGCGTCGTCACGATGACGCGTATACGGCAGGGGGTATTGCAGGAAAAAGACCTGACAGAGCCGTTATTGTCTATTCAAATATAATTAAAGAAATTTATCCCGACACTCCTGTAATTATCGGAGGGCTTGAAGCATCGCTGAGGCGCTTTGCTCATTATGATTACTGGGATGATAAAGTAAGACCGAGTATCCTTATTGATTCCAAGGCGGATTTGCTTTCTTTCGGCATGGGTGAAAATCAGACGATTGAAATTGCAAAAAGACTTGAAACGGGAGAAAATATCAGGGATATGCGTGATATTCGCGGTACCTGTTACATATGCTGCGCAACAGAAACGCCGTATACAGGCGTTGAATGTCCGTCATATGAAAATGTTTTAAACAGTAAAAGAGAATACGCAAAATCCTGCAGAATACAGCAGGATGAGCAGGATCATATCCGAGGAAGGCTTATAAAGCAAAAACACGGAAAGGCTATGATAGTACAAAATCCTCCTATGCCGCCTTTAACACAAAAGGAGCTTGACTGGGTTTATTCCTTACCGTATATGAGAGCGTATCATCCGTCTTATGAAAAGCAGGGAGGAGTACCGGGAATACGTGAGGTTGAATTTTCCATTACTCATAACAGGGGCTGCTTCGGTGCGTGCAATTTCTGCTCAATTGCTTTTCATCAGGGCAGGTATGTCACATCACGTTCAAAGAAAAGCATTATGATTGAGGCTGAAAAGCTTACTCATATGCCTAATTTTAAGGGCTATATTCACGATGTAGGAGGACCTACGGCAAATTTCAGAAAGCCGTCCTGTGATTATCAGAAAGAGTACGGACTTTGTAAGGGCAAAAAGTGCCTTGCCCCAAAGCCTTGTGCTAATCTTTTTGTTGACCACAGCGAGTATCTTGACATTCTTAGAAGCCTCAGAAAAATAAACGGCGTTAAAAAAGTGTTTATCCGCAGCGGTATAAGATATGATTATCTTCTTAAAGACAGTGACGATACCTTTTTCAGAGAACTTGTTGAACATCACGTTTCAGGACAGCTTAAGGTGGCGCCTGAGCATTGCTCGGCATCAGTTCTTGATAAAATGGGAAAGCCTCATATCGAGGCGTACATAGAATTTTCACGCAGATATTTTCAGTACACAGACGAGGCGGATAAGGAGCAGTATCTTGTTCCTTATCTAATGTCGTCACATCCCGGTTCAACACTTGATGACGCTGTCGAGCTTGCGCTTTTCCTCAAGAAAAATCATATACGCCCTGAGCAGGTTCAGGATTTTTATCCCACTCCGGGCACTATTTCTACCTGTATGTTTTACACAGGGCTTGACCCATATACAATGGAGGAGGTTTATGTTGCGAGATCTGAACATGATAAAGCTATGCAGCGCGCTCTTCTTCAGTATTTTAATCCCAAGAATCAACGCTTGGTTGAGGAGGCTCTTAAACGGGCAAAAAGATATGACCTTATCGGCTATGACAGCAGATGCCTTGTTAAGCCGACAAAGCCTAAGCATGGTTACGGGGATAATAGAAAACTAAAAGAATCATATGGTAAAGGAAAATCAAAGCGAAGATGAATAACGCAAAAAAGCAAGCATTAATAATTATCGGATTTGGTTTGATTATTCTTTCGGGAATTATTCTCTATTTTTCCTTATCAATGCCAAAGGTTTCTACCGTTACTTCTGATGATGTTAATATATCCGACCAGACAAAAGATTATGAAAATGTCACTGACGTTACTGAAAAAGTATCAGATAATATTACTGAAATTCAAAGCTCCGACAGTTTCTCGGAATTAACAGTATCATATCCCTTAAATCTCAATACATGTACTGCGCAGGAACTTATATCGTTAGACGGTATAGGTGAGAAAAAGGCAAATGATATTATCGAATACCGTGAATATCTCGGAGGATATACAAGTGTGGAACAAATAAAAAATATTAAAGGAATAGGGGATAGCGTTTATGAAAAAGTATCTCCTTATCTTACGGTATGAGTGAGTTAAAATCAGCCCTTTCCGCTCTGTCCAAAGCTATATTTCCAAATCGCTGTGAGCTTTGCGGTGAAGTAATTGAGCTTGATGAAAAGGTGTGCTTCAAATGTAAAAATCCTCCTATAATAAAAGCGCCGTTTTGTGAATTTTGCGGTGCGTCAAAGGAGGACTGTAATTGCAAAAAGAATAAAAATGAGTATAAAAGAATAATATCGCCTTATTATTATACCGATAGTCTTGTCCCCGCAATACATAGATTTAAAAACGGCGGAATGCCGTTTCTTGCGGAGAGATTTACCGCCAATCTTGCAAAATGTATTTCAGAGCATTATTCGCACGTTTCCTTTGATGTAATCACCTTTGTTCCTATTCGTGATTTTCAAAAGAGAAAACGCGGTTTTAACCAGTCACAGTTATTAGCTGAAAAGGTTGCGGAGAAAATAAATGTCCCCGTTGCTTCAATTCTTAAAAAGATACGTTACACAGGTGTTCAGCATTATAAGTCGGCTATGGAGAGAAAAGCTGATATTTTCGGAGCTTATGACGTAGTTGATGATTATAAAGACAGCCTTGAATGTAAAACAATTCTTTTAATTGACGATGTAAAAACAACGGGAGCAACATTGAATGAGTGTTCAAAAATGCTGAAAATATATGGCGCAAAGGAGGTTTATTGCGCCGTTGTTGCCATAACAAATAATTTAAAAAGCGAATATTAAAAATTATGTAATAAGTATAGGCGTGGCTAAGCCACACCGTTTTTTAGTAAATTCTTACAATTGAAATGTTAGTACCGGTTGTCGGAGTGCCTGTTGCTACAGTACCGCTTACAACATTAACTGCAATTGTTGAGATTGTATTTGCAGGGACTGTTACAATATAGCTTCCCGATACTGTATCGGCATCGGCGCCGGTTGCTGAAGTTATAGAATTTGTGTCAACTGTTCCGTTAACCGCAATACCGAGCTGTGCAGTTGTAAATATTCCTGTTACCTGATAATTTACAAGATAAGCGCGACCTCTCGGTCCGCCTTCAAGCGTTATAACACCATTATTATTTGTTATACCGTTGTTATTTGCCATGTTATTGTTATTTGGTATGCCGAAATTATTTGGTATACCGTTATTATTTCCAAAGCCGGTTACTGATGAAGTATCATAAAGTGTACTTGGAAATGGGATATTTGTACCTGCTGCATACGTTGCGCCTGTTGCCGAGGCATTATAGAATAATGCGTAAGTGCTTGTCGGATTTGTTACCGGCGGAATAGGCGGCATAGGGGGCATTGGCGGCTGTGGGGGAAATTGCGGCGGGAAATTCATAGGCGGTCTGAAACTCGGCTGTGAATTATTGCCATGACAGTAAGGCATAGCTCCGTCAACAAACTGAATGGTTACTGTTGAATTATCACCGCATGATGAGCCTGAACCCGTTCTGTATATTGTTGTATCAAGATTATTAAGGCTTCTGTTAGAACAGCTCATAATAGTTCTCCTTTCATTTTTTTGGTTATAACAACCTAATCCATACTATGAAAATGAATAAAAAAAGGATAAAACTATTGAAAAAATTTTTGATTAATGATAAAATAACTCAGCAATATGCGGGTATGGTGGAATTGGCAGACACGCAAGATTTAGGATCTTGTGGGAGACCGTGCAGGTTCAAGTCCTGTTACCCGCACCATAAATGCACACCTATTTTGATACAATGCGGTATCAAATGGGTGTGCATTCTTTTATGGTTTTGGTATCAACCGCTACTCTATATTTAATTTGAATTTATCGGTTTTACTATTTGAGTGTTGATTTATAATAATTTCCAAAATCAGCGAGTGCATCAATAATCGGAAGCATTTCTTTTCCGAGATCTGTCAATCCGTATTCCACTTTCGGAGGTATTTCGCGATAATCTTGACGATAGGCAAGACCGTCGTCAATCATCTGGCGCAGACTGTCGGTCAAAACTTTTTGTGATATTCCATCCAAGCTTCTCATTAATTCGTTAAATCTCCATGGGCGTTCTTTAAGATTGCGGAGAATTAACAGTTTCCACTTTCCGCCGATTAATGATACTGCCGTCGCTACAGGGCAAGCCGGTAATTCGTCTTTAGTTTTCATATCTTCAATCACCTCACAATCATATTATAGCATACATTCAGAAATAAATATACAGTTACAAAAAAGTGCGTACTTGTTTTAGTATTTGTCAGGCTATATACTAAAGCCAGGCAAGAAGAAATTGCTGAATATTTTTGGAGGTGCATACAATGAAAAAATACGCTAAAACAAACATTGAAAACGCAGGCAGAGCAGAGCTTCATGAAAAGCTTTCTTTGACAGGGGCGGAGGTCAGTATCAATCAGCTTCCGGCAGGTGCAAGTGTTCCATTTGTTCATTCGCACAAAAACAACGAAGAAATTTACGGAATTCTCTCCGGCAAAGGGAAAGCGGTATTAGACGGAGAAGAAATCGAACTTGCCGCAGGCGATTGGTTAAAGATTGCTCCTTCAGCAAAACGGCAGTTTTTTGCGGCGAATGATTCCGGAATTGTTTATGTTTGCATTCAAGTAAAGGAAAATTCACTTGACGGTTTCACCGCTGATGATGCTGTAATATTATCTTGAGTTTTGAAAGAAAATCAAGAAGTACCGTTACGGTTCCTTTTAAAAACTATAGTTATTGCTTTGGTAATATCATCAGTCAGTCATAATTATGTTAGTGGTGAGCATTTTGTATTAAAGCAGATTACTGCTTTAATGATTTTGGAGCAGGCATTTTTGCTCCGATGTTTTTCGCTACAAAAAGCAGCAGAGTTTTTTAACTCTGCTGCTTTTGTTATAATATGATTATTTCCAGCTTTGAATAACCGACGGGTTATCAAAAATTTCATCAAGTCTTCTCATAAACGGAACAACGTCGCCGTAGTCAAGAGCTCTGTGGTCAATAGCAATTGTTATAGGCATTATAAGTCGTGTCTGAATAGCATCTTTTCCGTTCTCGTCAGTGACTACAACAGGTCTTTTCTGAGCTGCATTGACAGCGAAGGCGGTTGTTTGAGGAGGAATAATCTCAAGAAGTGCGCATTCGCCCTTTTGTTCACGGTATATTGAGCCGAGGTTTGAAATTGTTGTTGTACCCTGTTCGATATCGTGTTTTGTTAAACGCTCTGTTACAGGGATAGAATAGTACTTCTTTTTGGCTTCTCCTTTCAGGTTCTTAACTTTATGTTTGCCTGTTTTTGATCCATAGAGCCTGCGGATAGTCTGAAGTATCTTTCCGTTTTTAAGTCCCGTAAGAGTGTTATCAAGTGATACCTCATACATAACCTCGTTCATATCAGAATTTTTTGCACGTTTTACTGTGTCATTAATTGCGGCAGTCATTTCACTGAGCGTTTTATCTCCCATATTGTGCATATTGACTGTCATCATTTCACCTGAAGGCAAAATCATAGGCATTGAAATATCTATATTGTCAAAATATTTTAAACAGCCTCTGACGAGCTTTCGGTTGAAATCAAGATGAGTATTCATCTTCGGCGCAACTTTAAGTCCCTCACAGATTATCTTGAGCATCACAGTATTGATTGTGATTTTCTTTTCCTTGTCAGTGCAATCGGCGTTGAGCTTTTTACATTCAGTAAAAAGTTCAGTAACATCCGCCTCATATGTTAAGGTGCAGTGGGGGATAGACTCCCAGCTTTCCGACGTCATATTTGATACAATTTTTCTCGCGATTCCAAAATGTTCTTCTTTAATAAGTGCCATTGTATTCTCCTTAAAAATAATAAATGAATTATAACAAAAATATGACGTAATGTCAATTTATTCAGCAAGATAATTTTTATGCATTAAAAGCCTTCTGAAATCCTCGTGAAGACGCTCTCTTAACTCACCGACTGTATTGTCAATGTGCTCCCGTATAACCTCGATTTGTTCCTTGAACTCATCTTTTGTAAAGACCTCCTCATTGAATCGTTTTCTGTATTCAAGAATTAAATGAGGTCTGAATCTCGGGTGAGCGATAAGTATCAGCGCTTTTGCTCGTTCCTTAAGCGTTTTGCCCTTTAACTGAGCAATACCGTATTCGGTTACAACAAAGTTGACATCGTTTCTCGGAGTGGTTACGGCGCTGCCCTCAGTAATAAGCGGTACGATTCTTGATATCATACCCCTTTTTGCGGTTGACGGCATAGCGATTATTGAACGCCCGCCGCGGCTCATCGTCGCACCTCTTACAAAGTCAACCTGACCGCCAACTGCCGAAAATTGGTTAAGTCCAACGGTATCGGATACAACCTGACCTAAAAGGTCAACCTGAAGACAGGAATTTATGGATACCATATTGTCATTCTTTGCAATCTCGCTCGGATTGTTTACATAGTCAATGGGGTGCAGCTCAACTGACGGATTGTTGTTGATATAATGATTCAGCTTTTCAGAGCCAAATGCTGCTCCCAGAATAGTTCTTCCGTTATTGGTCTGCTTCTTTTTATTGTTGATAATGCCGGCTTCAAGTAAATCAACGACGCCGTCACCGACAAGCTCACTGTGTAAGCCTAAGTCCCTTTTGTTCCAAAGCTGTGCGCATACAGCGTTTGGTATACCGCCTATACCTAATTGCAGGCAGTCTCCGTCATTAATAAGTGACGCGCAGTTTTTACCTATTTTCATTTCAGTATCACTTATTTCAACATCCTTGACAGCCGGCAGCGGCTCGTCAATTTCAACAAAGTATGTAAAATCTCTTACATGCTTAATGCTGTTGCCAAAGGTTCGCGGCATATATTTATTGACCTGTGCAATAACAACCTCACAGTAGTCTGTTGTCCCTCTCGTATAGTCAACCGTAGTACCGAAGGAAACATAGCCGTGTTCATCAGGAGGGGATACCATAACGATTGCAACTCTCGGACAAAGATAATTTTTTATTACATCAGGTATTTCATAAAAGTGCGACGTAGTAAATTCGCAAACACCTGTTGAAATTGCCTTTCTGTTGCTCTGTGACGCAAAGAGACAGTTTAGCGTAAAATGTCCTTTCATTCTCGGCTCGCACCAGGGTGAGTCGCCGAGAGTCAGCATATTAATGATCTGTACGTCTTTATAGTTTTTATAATTTTCAACAAGCGCCCTTTCTATTCCGAAAGGCTCACCGCAGGCAAAGCCTGTCACAACTCTGTCACCGTCTTTGATTGCTTTTATTGCCTCATTGGCAGTAACAAGCTTACTGTCATATATCTCTTTCCAATTCATAAATTATACCCCTTATGTATTTAAACCATGCCCATAATATTACCTTGTAATATAATAATATCTTACTTATAACTTATATGTCAATAATTATTGCATTAGTAAGTTAATAATAGTATAATGTCTATTTGAGGTGAATAAAATTGATAATTGATATGTCATTATACTGCGCACCTGAAAATGCGTCAGTAGGTTTTAAAGAGGCGGTCAAGGCTTCAAAGAGCGGAGACACAATTCGTTTTGAAAAAAACGAATATCATTTTTATAAGGATTACAGCGCGCATAGGGTTTATTATATGACGAATACAGACTCCTTTGTTAAGCCCGAGAAATATTTTGCTATACTTATTGAAGATAAGGAAAATATTACTATAGACGGAGGGGGTTCGACATTCGTTATTCACGGTGATATGTGCGCTCTTTCATTGGTAAGATGCGAAAATATTACTTTAAAAAACTTTACAATCCGCTATAACTCACCTACAAATTTTGAAATGACGGTTAAAGAAAAGAAAGGCTTTAAAATAACATATTCAATACCGGAAAGCAGTTCTTTTAAAGTGGAAAAAAATAATATTATCTTCTTTGAGAAAAGTCCGTTTAATAATAAAAATTATTATGAATTTAAAAATAATAAAAATTCGTGTTGCAATGTTATTCACAATGCGGATGATGTGTACCGTACTCAGCTCTCACCGATTAAAACCGCTGTCAAAATTAAACGGATAAGCAAAACAAATGTTGAGTGTACTTATATTATTCCGCCTACATTTAAAATAGGCGATACTGTTGCAATGTCACAGAACATGTGCAGGGATAACAGCGGTCTATTTTTCTGGGAGTGCAGTAATATTGTCAGCGAGAATATTACCGTAAATTATATGCACGGTTTCAGCTGGTTGTCACAAATGTGTGAAAATCTAACATTTCGTAATATCAGTTTTACGCCTGCAAAGGGTTACCACGTATCCTCATTTGCCGACTGTATTCATATATGCGGCTGTAAGGGCTATGTCAAAATTGACGGCTGTCTGTTCACACACCCTCACGATGACGGAATAAATATTCACGGAGCGTTTTTAAGGCTTAAGAAAATCATTAATAACAAAACTGCTGTTTTTGAGTTTGTTCACAGACAGCAGGGGGGTTACCGCGCCTTTTTCTGTGGTGATAAAATTAAATTTTACAGCAGAAAGGATTTGTCGGAGCTAAAAGGAACATATACTGTTAAAGAGGCAGTTGATGCTATTGATAATAAAACTGTTACCATTACTTTTGAAGAAGAACTGCCAGATATGCAGGAGTCGCTTTATGTATGTGAAAATGTTACTTATAATCCCGAGGTAACTATTTCAAACTGTACATTCAAAGCAATTCCGACAAGGGGAATACTCTGTACAACGAATAAAAAATCCGAAATTTTTAACAATAAATTTTCAAATCTCAAAATGCCTGACATTTACATATCCTGTGACTGTATGGACTGGTACGAATCAGGACCGTGTAAAAATATGAAAATACATAATAATACTTTTTCACAGGAAAAGGCGGTTGTTCTTGAACCGCTTTCAATAAATAAGCCCGTGCCAAATGTACATGAAAACATTGAAATTTATGATAATAAAATAGATTAAAGGCAATGGAATCTCCATTGCTTCAGCGTGTAGAAAAAGTCCGGAAATTAAATTTCTACACGCTGGCAGACTTCGAGAAATGGAACTGAATTTACCTTTTGGCAATTCGTAGGCGTACAAAGGTACGGTAGAGTTGCCAAAAGGTAAAAACGCTGAAAGCCGCTTGAATTCGATGTTCAAGCGGCTTTCACAATATAAAAATAAATTTAAGAATAAAATGGTATACGGCTTTTATATATGCCTGCTTTTATTTCGGCGTGATTCAGACCACTTTATCGACAGTCTGAGGCAATGGAATCTCCATTGCCTTTTATATTAGTATTCTACTTTTAAATTTTCCTCTGCCTCTGCTACCTTAAGCATAATTGCGCATTCAATTCTTTTTCTGTGCAGCTCACAACCGAACTTATAAATTCCGTTGACAGAGCCGGTCGTGTGGTATGCGTTGGCGGCACAGCCTCCTGAGCAGTAAAGCTTTGCAAAGCAGTCTTTACATTCACTGTGTGAATAAACATTGCATTTTTCAAACTGTTCAAGAACTTGTTTGTTTTTTATACCGTTCCATATGTCGCCGAGCAAAAAGCTCTCGTCACCGACAAACTGGTGGCACGGATAAAGCTCGCCGGTCGGTGTAACGGCAAGGTACTCCGTACCGACACCGCAGCCTGAAACTCTCTTGACGATACAGGGACCCGCGTCCAAATCAATCATATAGTGATAGAAAGTAAATCCGGCGCCCTTTCGATATCTCTTAAGCATTTCATCTGCGAGGATTTGGTACTGCTCCTTTAGTACAGGCAAATCCTCTTCTTTTAGTGCGTACGGCTCGTTGGGGTCGGATACCACCGGCTCAATGGAAAGCTCCCTGAATCCTAAATCTGCCATATGTATAATATCGCTTGCAAAGTCAAGATTGTTATGAGTGTATGTACCTCTCATATAGTAGTCCTTTTGCTTTCTTGAATCAGCAAATTTTTTAAACTTATTAACAATTAAATCATATGAGCCGCTGCCGTTAGGGGAGACTCTCATCATGTCATTGGTTTTTTTTCTTCCGTCAAGTGAAAGAACAACATTGCTCATTTCCCTGTTGCAGAAATCAATAACATCATCGTTTATGAGAAGTCCGTTTGTCGTTAAGGTAAATCTGAAATTTTTATTATATTTCTTTTCCTGTTCTCTGCCGTATTCAACGAGCTTTTTGCAAACCTCCCAGTTAAGCAGAGGCTCGCCGCCGAAAAAGTCTACCTCAAGATTTTTTCTTGTACCGCTCTGTTCAATGAGAAAGTCAAGCGCTCTTTTTCCTGTCTCAAGGCTCATCAAGCCCTTAGGACCGTCATATTCTCCCTTGCCCGCAAAGCAGTATTTGCAGGCGAGATTGCAGTCATGAGCGACATGAAGACAGATTGCCTTGATAACTCCCTGACGTTTTTTAAACTGCTGCGCAAGCTCCTCAAAGGTATCGTCGGCGAACAGTCTTCCGTCACGTATAAGATTTTCAATATCATCAAAGCAAATGTCTATTTCTTCTGATGTAACCTCGTCATTATCCCTGTATTTTTCAAGAATAAATGATTTAATTTCTTCCCGGCTTTTTTCCTTATACATAGTAATAATATCATATGTCGCTTCGTCAACCGAATGTACGCATCCGCTGTTTTGGTCAAGTATGATATTATAGCCGTTCATTTTATATGCGTGAATCATAATTTACTCCAAAGAAAAAGGCGGGCATGCCCACCTAAATCTCAATAATAATTTTCTTATTTTTTAAGCTGCTCACATTTCTGGTTAGCTACCGAACAAGAAGTTTTGCTCGCGGACTGGCAGGATGTCTGGCATTCACCGCAGCCGCCCTTTTTAGCTGATTCGCAAAGATTGCGTGAGCTTAAAGTATTAATTCTTTTCACAGAGGACACCTCTTTCTTATTTTTTCTTTCATTATTTTACATTATTACTCTGCCTTTGTCAATATGCTGTCGGGCAGCAAATTATCATCAGATATCATATTTACGCCATTTTCAAGGCACAGCCTGATATAGCTTATAATCTCCTCGCTTATTATTTCTCCGGGAATAATTATAGGTACGTCGGGCGGATAGGCGAAAATATAAGCCGCACAGATTTTTCCGACACTTTTTTCAAGCGGAGTAGCGACCGCTTTTTCTGATTCGCTTGACTTATACCTTTTTTGCGGGATAGTAATTTTTTTTGTAAACCTTTTTATATCACTTCTTTTCTCTATACTGCTTAATGCATTATAGAGCAGTTCAAAGCCTTTTTGAGTGTCGGCAACAGTGGAAATAAGTATAACAAAATTAAGCGTTGCTCCCTCAGGTTCAATCTTGTTATTTCTCAGATGCTCTGCAAGCTCAGCGCCTGTATATCCCTTTGCAGAAATTATCAGCCTTGTTAAATCATCATTAGGATAAACAGATATGTTTTCAATTTTCTTTACTCTTTTATAAAAGCCGTCGATTAGTGATTTGTATTTTTCAAAAGCCTCTCTGCAAGCTTTCAAAAAGTCAACGCATATGTCAACAGAGCTGAGAAGAACGTAGCTTGGCGAGCTGGTTTCAAATATATCCATATACATTTTTACTTTCCTAAAGTAACCTTCATTATTAATATGAACAACGGCGGTTTGCGTAAGACAAGGAAGAGTTTTATGCAGAGATTGGATAATGATGTCACCGTCCGCTTTTTTGGGAAGCCACTCTGCGAAGCCGAAATGAGCCCCGTGAGCAGCGTCAACAATAAGCGGTATTTCACACTTTATTTCACTGACAATTCCCTCGTAGGTAGGGGAGGTGATAACAATTGCCTTAGCGTCAGAATTTTCTTTCAGCGCGTTGTCAACAGTTTTTTGATTTATTCTTCCGTATACTCCGAGTTCGTCAATAAATTCAGGCTCTAAATAAATAACATCAAGCTCCTGCAAAAAGCAGGCGTCGTACACGGATTTGTGACAGTTTCTTGCTATAATTATTTTTTCGCCTTTTTCGCATACAGCGCATATTGCTGATAAAATCCCGCAGGTTGAGCCGTTGACCGATATAATACTTTTTTTATATCCGAACAAATTTGAAATATCTTTTTCAAGCTCTGACAAAATCCCTTTCGGACAATGCAGATTGTCAAAACCATTCATTTCGGTAATATCAGACCAAGCGCCTGTTATATTAAATTTTTCGTTTCTCTTGTGACCGGGCATATGAAACGGATATGTGTTCAGCTTTGATAATTTGTCATTTAATTTCAACTAAGCTTTTCTCCTTATTCAGATTAAGTATACAAAGCATTATGTATCCTGCAAATATCGGCATAAGCTCAATAAAGGCAGTTTCTTTAAAAATAATCAGAAGTATTAAGTCAGTTAATAATATTGCGCCGCTTGCCGCACACAGCACATAAGCTTTTCTCAGTAAAAAAAGGAGAAATACGCATACTCCCGTAATCGCCGAAAAAGTGAGCGAGCCCACACAATGCAAAATATATTCATTATATTTGTCGTAGTCAAAATCAAAGCATATCGTCAGAAGCATACCGATAAGTGATACGGCAAGCAGGGGAATGTAAAATCTGTACTTTGTTTTTTTGTAACCTATTGTTATGTTTACGGCCAGAGCAAAATATGTAATTATACCCCAAATTGCAAAAAGGACAGGGTGTAAAAGACCTATTTTTGAGAGAGCACCGCTGTTTCCCGATAGAGTGCCGAGACTTGCATATATAACGGAATATATAATTGCAATTATGCACGATAAAACACAAATAATATTTTTCATAATTTCACCTACTCTATTGTATCATATTTAATTGACATTTCAAGCAAGTTGTGTTATTATTCATTTGCTGATTTTAAAATTTAATATATGCAGAAGTGGCGGAATAGGCAGACGCGCTAGATTCAGGTAACGCTACCTCTGTGAAAAGTAATAATTTCAGCATTTGCTGTTATTATAAAATGTGGATTAAGCAAAACGCTCCACCTTGGAACTCCTCGCCGTGTAAAATTTAGAGGACAAAGATGGAATATGCAGGAGTGGCGGAATAGGCAGACGCGTATGATTCAGGTAACGCTACCTCTGTGAAAAGTAATAATTTCAGCATTTGCTGTTATTATAAAATGTGGATTAAGCAAAACGCTCCACCTTGGAACTCCTCGCCGTGTAAAATTTAGAGGACAAAGATGGAATATGCAGGAGTGGCGGAATAGGCAGACGCGTATGATTCAGGTTCATATCGGCGTGAGTCGGTGAGGGTTCAAGTCCCTTCTCCTGCACCAGGAAGACAAACCTATTTTAGTTTTATAGGTTTGTTTTTTGTTTTTTGTAGAGACGGGAGGTTAATATGACAACAAAGAAAAAACTTGTTGTTACTACTTGTATATTGAGCGTATTTTCTATAATTATGGCAATATTCTTTAATTATGTATTCCATTTTGAATTTTGGACAAACTTTTCATTTGCTATTTTTGGAAGTGCTCTATTAGGATTTATTATGTCACTAGTTGAATATAGGGTAGAACGAAAAAGAGCTTTAGAAGAATATTATTTAAATTCATCAAAATTAATTAATTTTTTTTCAAAAGCTAAATACTTTATTTCGATTGCCCCTAGTGAATTATTGATTAATTATTATAATGAGTTAGCAAATAGTAATCCAATGTTTAATGCTAATGATAATTCATCTGCTAAAGAAGATTTGTTTGAATTTATGCATAATATTTGGATTAATACAATAGATATACCTGAACCTGATTTTTCAGATTTTGAAAAGCAAGAATTTGATAAGTTTACTGAGAATATTAAAAAAGAATTAGTTGAAACAGTTTTATCATACATTACGATCTCAGAAACAGATCTTTCTCAACTAGAAATGGCATATGGCAATTTAGATTTTTTATTTGGGAATCGAAAATTAAGAGCAAAAGTATTTAGTGATATACATAAACCACTTCAAGAATATAAAAAGTATATAGATGAAAAGGTATATCATTTTAGAGGTTTCATGAATTCACAATACAATAATTTTGGAGTTATAATTAAGCTAATTGATGATATTCAATTAAAGTATTTTAAAATTATTAATACTTCAGATGAGTATATGTTTAGGATTACTGTATATAAGGATTTTCTTGATAAAATTACAGATAATACTAATTGGCTAAAATGCAAAATATATCATCAAAATCATACAGAAGACAAGCATACACCTTTAATAGGTTATCAAGAAATGTTAAAATTGAAATCGATTATTGTAAAAAATGTGAGATAATTGAAGAGTAAACCAGCAAGTGATTCACTTGCTGGTTTACTCTTCTGTCTTTATTTTAGAATCAAGATACCAAATTTAATATTTGAACTTCATCAAAATTTAATGTGTGTTCTTTAAATTTTCCGTTTAAGATAATGTTAATGTCCAACTTTCCACTCTGTTCAGATATGTTTATCTTATCAATCAAAATTCTCAAATCAGAATCGGATATGGCACCCTCGTCAATGATTTTATTAAATATTTCAATACTGCTCGATATTTCTACTTTTCGCTTTTTGATTGTTGCATCCATTTCCTCAAGTTCTGAAATTTGTTTAGATAAAGTTTCAATATCATTTTCGCACTTATCAAGCATTTGGGTATAAACATCTGCTCGCTCTTTATCCCTCAATCGTTCAAGCAGGATTTCCTGTTGGTCAGATTTTCTTTGAGATAACTGTTCGTTAAGAAAATTAATATTATTTTGAGTTAGACTTTTATTTCTCTGCCAAGTGTTTAGTTTTGCATCAATTCGCTTAAAATTCTCAATTGCATTATCTCTTATTACAAGTAACTCATCATAGATAATTTTATCAAGTGCGGATTCTTTAATTCTATGCGGTGAACAATGTTCTTTTCCGTAGCGATGATAACTGTTACAGACATATTCATAGTATGGTTTTCTATCTCTGAATTTTCTTGTCTTGCAGGAAAAACTTGAACCGCAATCACCGCATTTAATTAATCCTGTGTATCTATGATAAGGCTTATTTGAGCTTGCTCTTACATTATTGTGTTTTTTATTTTCCAAAAGATATTGTACCTTGTCAAACACATCTTTATCAATGATTGCCGGAACAAAGTTCTCATGCCTGAAATGTTCATCGGCAGGCAAATTCTTTCTGATATGATTTATCTTATTTGTATAAGACTGATGACATACAACTGTTCCAATGTAGAATTCATTTTGCAGAATTCTTTTTACAGCAGTTCCTTCCCATAGGTATCTGCTTGTAATTTCAGGCTTGGTATAAGGAATTCCTTTGCCGATATATTTTTGCTGATAAAATCTCGGAGTTTTTATTCCTTCGCTATTAAGCGTTTGAGCTATAGTTTTCAATCCATATCCGTTAAGATACATTTGAAATATCCTTCTGACAATGTTTGCAGGTTCTTCCATTATGAGAATCTCTTTTGTATTTTTGTCTTTGAAATATCCCATAGGAGGTATCATAACCAAGCCTTCTTTTTGCTTTTGAAGAAATCCTGCACGGACTTTTCTGCTGATGTCACGAGCATACATATCGTTGAATAATCCTTTAAAGCCGATAATTAAATCATCATTTTCATTGCTTGTATCAAGATTTTCTGTAACAGATAGCACCTTGACATCATTCTCACGCAAATAATCAATAAACAATGCAGTCTGCGTTTTATGTCTGCCAAGTCTTGACATATCTTTAACGATTACTGCATCAATTGATTTGTTTTCAATGGCTTCATAGATTTTGTTGATACCATCACGGTTGAAATGCATACCGCTTACATTGTCATCAAAGGATTCACCTACGATATTAAAATTGTTATTCTCAGCATATTCTCTGATGATATTCTGCTGATTTGTCAATGAATTTAATTCATCATCTTCATCTCTTGAGAGTCGTGCATATAACCATACTCGCATTTTATCACTCCTTTCGCAAGCACACATTATCACAACTCCTCTTCCAAGTCCAGACGATTAGAATTATTTTCATTGCAGATTGAAATATCGTTGTTGAATAGATAGTTTTTAATGATTGATTCTAAAAATTTATCAAATTCGTTTTGCTTTCCGTTGTAGGAAATCGTAACACTGTTAATGTTATTCTGAATTTTATTCATTGCCATACGGCAACACAGATTCTAAAAGTTTTCCGTCATTCCTCCAATCAAATTGTATTTGCGATAATAATGATCGACTTGTTTTTTAGTTTTTGTTTCATAGATTTCCTTTCTGCCTGCCGATTACTCGGCAGGATTTTTTAATTTACATAAATATTTTTGGACCTTGTTCTTCTTCATAGTCATTATTGTAACTTCCGTCAGAAGATAAATCTTTCAGTCCGTGTGCAAGGCGTTTTTCCTGTTCCTTTGATAATAGTTTTCTGTCAAACTGTTTGTTAAGATTATCAAATCTTTTTCTCGCACTTGCATTGAACATATCTGCAAGTAAACTCACAACAGAAGATAAAATCATTCCGTTGTCGGTGTAATTCCATTTTTGATATGGAATATGGCAATCCATTTTGAGTACAGCTTGTATGATTTTGTTCTTGATTGATCTGAATTCTTTGTTCTCCTCAATCGGAATGATTTTGTTTTTGTTATCATAATACAACGATAGCTTTTCATTATTAATCTCATTCCATTTGTCATAAAGAGCAGAGAGGTTGTCATTTTTCATTAACTCTTTTAGAATTTCATTGACAATTTCTTTTGTCTTTTTGGGAAGATAACCATAGGCTTTCTTACCCTTGCAGTTATCAAGTTGCTTTCTCAATTCCAAAATCAGATTAAATAACTGTGGTGACGGCTCTAAGATGTAATTATAATCATCAAGAACTTCTTCAAGCAATTCATTAAAACTGTCTTTCAATTCATCACGATATCTGGTTTGCATTTTAAAATGCTTGTACTGTTCGTTGCGGAAAATATCGTTGCCGAATGCACTTCGCATAGATTCAATGCCTTTGTTGGTAAGAAAACCTTGTCCGCTTTTTGAATATACAACTAAATGAATATGCGGATGATGCGTTGTGTTGTGAAACGCTGCATACCATTTCAGATCTGACGGCGGAATGTTATGCGCCTTTGCAATCTCAATCATATTTTTTCTGACTTCCTTTTTCCATTTGTCAGCATTGTTGTAACCGAGTCTTTCAGCATCTTCTCGTTTCAAACTTATCACGTGTGTCCATACAATTCCGTTGTGATTTGATACTTCTTCCGCAACAAAATCAATGTTAATCTTATCATCTGTTTGAGAAAACAATCCGTGCTTGCCGAGCTTTTCCACACCCGGTCGTTCTGCAATATATGATACTAACGCTTTGAGTTCGTCAGTTCTGTCTGCATTTCTTTCAATGAATGTATCAATAAACTCTGTTGCATTTGACTTTGTAGGTTTGCTTGCGTAATCAACAAATTCAATATACTTCTTTGTTTTAGGATAATTCTTTATGATTGAATTGATTAATGTTTGTTGCTTTTTTGTTTCAGGAGAGTTGTCAATTCCATTCGGTAATTTCTCAACACCCTCACGAGTTCCCATATATTTAACTAACTTACCTACATTAGAACGCTTTGGATTTTTAAAATATCTGCTTGTAAAAATTATCTTAGCCATAGAATTCCTTTGCCAATGCAGAATCATATTTTATTGAATTGAAATCAATTATGCCGTTTGTTGTTGCAACTTTTTCTGCACATACATTATCAAGATATTGTGACAATTCATCATCAATTTTGTAAGCATAACTTAAAATACAATTCTGCTTTGCTGATTCAACAGCTAATTTAAATATCAATTCTGATAAGCAATCCTGCAAAGACTCAACTTGATTTTTGATTTCGTTACTGACAAGTGGTGCAAGATAATCTGCACTTTTCTTGTGCATAAGGTAGCCGATGTAGAAATTCACGGCTGATCTGACGAATGAACTTTTGTTATCATCATACGAAAAAGGCAATGTTTTTTCAATTTCGTCTATCATTTCCGGACGCATCCAGATTGAATACTTCTTCATATTTTCCATAAATATCTCCGTTTCTTACATACGCCTATCATGGCGCATACTAAATAATTCAAAATTTCTTTAAAATTTGGTTGGTTCTGCCGTCCGATGTGTGTTGTTGGGCGCAACAACATGCGCCTGACTTTAACCTGCTTTTTATATTCAACTGCAATATTGTTGATTATTTAGCTGTTTCATTACCAAAACATAGTTCGTTTTATTTGTTAGTGTGATCTCGACAAATGCCCACAAATTGAGTTTTGTACATTCTTCGATTCTTTTGCTGTCTTTCATTTTTTCATTGTGAAAGGCTTTTGTATTGTTTGTCACTATCTGTTAGAGCAGGGCTGCTCTAAATTTTATTGACCGTGTAGAGATTAGTCTGCTGTGCATTATCCAAAAACCTTTTTGAAATATTCACATAGCCTTTATTCTGTAATGCATACAATGTTTTTCTGCAAGTCGCATTGCAAATACCGCAATAATGAGCAATGTTAGGTACAGACCAGTAGCTTTGATTTTTCTTATCCTTGGATTTGACTAAGAAACTGTATACAACAAATTCAATCGGTTTCAGTCCTTCGTCAAAAATCTTGTTAGGCAATAGAAAATAATTTCCGTTAATGCTTAAAACCTCCTTCCGTATTTATTTTGTCGGAGTCATGGCAACAAGGTTTATCGCTCGTGCAAATGCAGTCGTGGCGCCCTAGTCGCTCGTCCTTTTTTAATGGCTGCGTTATTCAATTTTCAAGGTTCAGTAAATTCTTGTTGTGAAAAAGAATTTATGTTATGATTTTAGCAGATTGATATTATTTTAAAAGCTTTCAGCGTGGCAGATTGTAAATTCAAAATTTTCAAAAGATTGATTATTCACAGGAGGGATAGTATGAGATGGAGTGACTTTGATGATAGTTATTTTGCGATCAGCATAAATTTCAGTGATGATAAGAAAACTTTTCACGCATATACTAATCCTATTTCAAGTTCTGATACAGATATACTAAATATATTTGATAGCATATTTAATGAATTAAATCGGTTTATTGAATTTGATTTCAGGTTTGTCTTTCAATACAGAAAAGAATTAAAAAGAATTGACTGAGATTCACAAGATAAAATTGTCAATCTTCTTATGGCTTGGATAGAAAAAGAAATGATTGAATAAAAAAGAAAGAGGTTCATCTATTAATCTAACTGAATCTCTTTTCATATAATTTATGCTTGAAATCAGATCGAAACAGAGTTAACATACTGAAAAAGTAATTGCCGTTGGTATGACTAAACCAACGGCAATTACTTTTTCATAGAATTATTCACATATATGAAACAATATTTTATTATTACATTTTTCTTCAGACTAAAGTATTTCTATGTTTAATAGTGCTCAGTTCAATTTTAGAACAAGATAATTAGTTTAAAATGTTGTAGTTAGTCCAAAATTCGGGATTGCTATTTACCGGCTTTTTGTTATCAAGGAATGTTTCGGTATACCACACATCGCTTGTATGCCTTGAACGGTATTCTCCGCCATATTTTTTGGCGATTTCTTTTATGATGCCTATACCGTTTCCATGCTCATCGGATTTTTTCTTTTTTTCGGCTTGTTTCATATCAGAAAATCCGTTTTCACTTTCAATCATTATTTTGTCTTGGCTAATCACAATACCAATTTTACATTTCTTATCGTTTCTTAGTTGATATACTGCATTAAGTGAATTGTCAATAATATTGTTAAGCAAACGGCATAAATCATAATCATCAATATACACAGGCGCAGTGTCTGTTATTTCAGCAATAAACTGTATGCGGTCTTTTTCAGCTTTGTTTTTCTTCATGTAAATAATTGTGTTGATTGTTTCATTTGAACAAATAGAGAATCCTGCCAGACCGAGCAAATCCTCGTTGGTGGTTGACAAAATGGAAAGCGCTTTTTCAGGCTTTCCGATTTCAATAAAGCCTTTTGCGGTAGTTACTATATTTGCAAAATCGTGCTTTATTTTTCTAAACTCCTGCTTTTCCTGTTTTAGCATAAGTATCTGATGATAGTCCATTTTGTTTTTTAAAAGCTCTTTCTCATATTCATTGTTCTTTTCAATGATTTTTTCAAAATAATTTATCATAAAAGGGAAAGAGCAGTCGAGCAGCAATACTATTGCATAAAGAATAATTATGGCAAAATAAGCAGCAATGCCAAGGTAATTATGGTCAAGTTTTATCGGAACAAACATTAAAGGGACGATTATAAATGATATATGTGAAATGGGAAATACAGATAAATAGATTAAAAGTTTAGAGGTTTTATTTTTACTTCTTCTGTTTTTTATAAATTTAAATACAGCTCCAAACAGAATTCCGAATATTACATACAAAATGCAGGATGATAAGTAAAGTGTTAAAAAATCAAGATTGGGATTTTCCGAACCAAATACTTCAGAATACTCTTTTCCCTTTGTTGCTGTCATATTTATTACTGCGTTAATAGCTCCACATGCAAATTGCGATATAAGAGCAATAATCACTGTAAGAATTTTATCATATATTTTACCTTCCGTAAGAAGCAGCAGAATTATAAAACATAAAACAGCAAACGACGGATATCCCAGAACATCAAGCTGCGGTTGGTTATATAATAGAATTGATGTAATAATTCTTGCAGCAAATATTGCCAAGAATGTAATAAGCGGATGGAATTTGTCTTTCAAAATTCCTCTGTAAATACAAAAAAATGATACTGAATATGCAAACAGTGAAAGTATTCTCCAAGGAAAAAGTGTTGTTAAATCAATTATTGGTCCCATATTGTTCTCCTATAAATTTCTAAGATAATTTTTGTATGTCTCTATTATTTTATTATATTTTTTTGGTGGAATCGGTATTATTGCTTGTCCTGAATTTATAATAAACTTGTGTGGTTCATAGCCTGTTATGTGATTCATATTTATTAAATAACATTTGTGGCACCTCAAAAAATTTGGAGGAAGTGTATCAGCATATTCCTTTAGGCTTGAATATATTGTAATGCTGTCATTATTCTGTAAATGTAGCGTAATGTTATTATTAAATGTTTCTATGTACTGTAAATTCTGCAGATTAACTATATAATTTTTTGATCTTGATTTAACGATTGTTAGATTGGGATCTTTTTTTGTTGTATTCTGTAATGCCCTTTGCAGTGCTTTATATAAATTTTCTTCAGTTATTTTTGATTTCACAAGATAATAACAGCAATTGGATTCTGAAATATTATAAGCACATTGAGGAAATGACGTCATAAAAATAATTTGTGTATAATTGCTTTTTATATTTTCTATAGACCAATCCATTGCATTTTCATCATTAACCATAATATCCAGAAATAAAATATCGACTTTATTATTATCAATATATTGCTTTAAATTGGATAGAGAATGAAAACAGCTTACCTCACAATCCATTTTAAATGTAGTATGCATACACTGTTTTATTTTATAAACTATGACTTCCTGATAAGATAGGTCATCTTCACAAATTACAATATTAATCATATTACTCCTCTTAAACGCAAAATAAACATGACTATATTATAACATAAATATTGCTATTGTAAAAGTTATTCACCATGCTAATTAAGTTCTATACCCTATAAATATTGTAAATGAAAATAGTATTTAGTAAGATTTTAAGGAGAAAATCAGAAAGAGTAAATTTTTGTTTATAATTTAATTAATATCTTATCAAGAATGAATTGATTTATGAAAGAGGTTTTTTTTATGAAACAAATACAAATTAGAATTTTACCAAATGGTGAAATAAAAGCAGAAACTTATGGAATAAAAGGTAAAACATGTTTAAAGTACATTGCCGAAATTGAAAGAATGGCAAATGCCGTTACACAAGATTCCGATTTTACAAAAGAATATTTGGCAACAGAAGAAAATGTGACACTAATTACCGAACAGGAGGTAAATTCATAATGGCATTAACAAATAAAGGTACTAAGTGGGAAAATAAAAATTCTTTATTTTTAGTATGGGGATTTTTTCCGATATTGAACTGCGTACCCTTTTTTCATATGAATGCACGTATTGAAAATAAAAAGTATAAAAAACTTGCTTGGGCAAGTGTCGTAATAAATATAATTTGTATTGTTTCTATAATTATTACTATGGTTTGTACTGTCCAAATTACTTATTATGACAGAATGGGATTATACGATTATAGAGATACTGCTCCGCAGATAGAGAATTATTTAGGTTACAATTACTATGATAAATATGGAAGCGATTACAATAAACAGCCTGAGTATTATGAGTATGAAAAGGATTATAGAAATTGGAGTAACTCTGAAGAGATTAAAGTTGCATCAAGGCATGCTGAGGATGTTGAAATAAAATGGGTATATATTGATGTAATGACAATAGTTATTTATTTTGTTTTCAATATCATTATCCTTATTTTGGCTTTTTTTGAACGTCCTAAATATTTGAGAGAATTGGCAAAGGTTTATAGTGCATCAGATGTTTTCAAACGAATGTCAAATGTAAAGTTAGGTATTACTGATAAATCTAATGAAAAAAGAAAAGAAACTGATTTAGAAAAAGATAGCAATGAAAAGAGAATAATAATTGATATTAATTCTGCAAGTGAAGAAGAATTGTCGGCATTACAGGGCTTGACTATTGTTGATGTAAAAAAAGCCATCTCCTATAGAAATGAAAATAATGGATTCAATAGTATTGACGAGTTCTTTACTTGTATCAACGCAAAACCCCACATTATTGTTACTCTTGAAAAGCAATTGATTGTTGGTGAATATAAATTTTCTAAAACAGAAAAGGCAGATAATTCCGGCAAGAGAATGCTTGATTTATAATGAGAGTACATAGAATTGTTGAAAAGACTTATGCAGAAGGTCCCGGATGCAGATTTTGTGTTTGGGTACAGGGCTGTAATCATAAGTGTGACGGATGTTTTGCTACAAATCTTTGGAGTTTTGAAGGCGGATATGAAATTTCTGTAGATGAAGTAATATCGGCAATCAAGTTAGTTGAAAAAGATATTTGCGGAATAACATTTTTGGGCGGAGAGCCCTTTGAATATGTTGAAGAACTATCAATAATTGCAAATTATGTTCATTCAATAAATCAAAATGTAATTACTTTTACCGGTTATAGTTATGAGCAATTATTAAATAAATCCAAAGCTGATCTATTACTCAACCAAACAGATTTATTAATTGACGGAAGATTTGAAAAGTCTTTAGTTGATTATTCAAGACCACTTGTTGGTTCATTAAATCAGAGATTTATTTATTTAACGGATAAAATTTCTAAAGAAGAAATAAGTCAATATAGAAATAGATTTGAAGTTAGAATTTCAAATGACGGCAAAATGGAATTCAACGGTATGGGAAATATTGAAAAACTACAAGAATATATAAAAAAGAAAAAGGAGTCAATATGAATACAACAAAATTTATGCAAGATTTTGCGAACCTTGTTAATGCAGGTTTTCCTTATATTTATATACCTTCATATGAGGAAGAACGAATTACGAACACAATTAAAAATACAATCAGCAACAAAGAATTAATAAAGAATGACAGAAAATTATATGTTTGGACGCAAACGGATGGATTAGTTAATGATGAAACAAAAATCAGGGATACTTCTAATCCTATTAATGCAGTTGAAAGCGTAGCGAAATCAAATGAGGATGCAATTTATATATTTAAGGATTTTCATATATATTTTGGCGGCGACAGAAATTCAAGACCTGATTATGCCGTTATAAGAAAACTCAGAGATATAATACCGAATCTTAAGTCGAGCAGAAAGACAATTGTTTTTATCTCTTCAAAGTTGGTAATTCCATGTGATATGGAGAAGGAAATATCTATTCTTGATTTTAGTCTGCCTACCGAGGAAGAAATTAAGTCCCTTCTTAATGAACTGATAAGCGGTCTGAATCCCGAAAATGTAAAGCTTACTGAAGATGAAAAAACATTGCTTTCTCGTTCTGCTCTTGGCTTAACAATGCAGGAAGCAGAAAATGCCTTTTGCCGTGCGATAGTTAACCTTAAAGGCTTATCTGTTGATGCATTGTCAATCATTCACGAAGAGAAAAATCAAGTTGTTAAAAAAACAGGCGTCCTTGAATTTGTAAAGTCAGATTTGGATATTAACGATATCGGCGGACTTGAAAATCTGAAAAAATGGCTTATACGCAGAAATAATTCTTGGTCTGAAAAAGCAAAGCAGTATAATCTGCCTGCCCCCAAAGGCGTTTTAATTACAGGTATTCCCGGATGTGGAAAATCATTAACGGCAAAAGCAATGAGTGCAATTTGGGGCTTGCCATTACTCAAACTTGATATGGGTAAAATTTTTGGCGGAATAGTAGGCAGCTCGGAAGAAAACATGAGAAAAGCCATTGCAACAGCCGAGGCTATAGCGCCATCCATTCTTTGGGTGGATGAGATTGAAAAAGGGTTTTCAGGATTGAAATCCGGCGGTGACTCAGGTACATCGGCAAGAGTATTCGGAACATTTCTAACTTGGATGCAAGAGAAGACTGCACCCGTATTTGTTATTGCAACAGCAAACGATATCAGTTCCCTACCTCCCGAACTTCTTAGGAAAGGCAGATTTGACGAGATTTTCTTTGTTGATCTGCCAACGCTTAAGGAAAGAGAAAAAATATTCAGCGTTCATTTAAATAAAAGAATAAAGAATTCTAATATTAATCACGAAATTGAAGTATCTGAATCTCTTTGCAATGAATTAGCAAATGCATCGGTAGGTTATGTAGGCGCTGAAATTGAGCAGATTGTAATTGCTGCAATGTATGAAGCATTCTATGCAGACAGAGGTTTGAGGAAAGAGGATATTTTAAAATCTATAAAAGAAACCGTACCGCTTTCAAGTACGCAGCGTGAACAGATTTTATCATTAAGAGAATGGGCAAAGGAAAGAGCAGTCCTTGCAACTGCTGTTGAGGATAGAGAAAATTCTGCACCGGATGATAGTAATGACGGAGATTTTGTTAATCATCAGGGCGGTAGAATAGTTGATTTTGATATATAAGGAGAAATGAATAATGTCTATTACACTTACTTTAACTTCTGCAGCAATTATTGCTGGAATTTCATTGGCAACTGCTACATCAATGGCAGTGATAGATCAGGTTTCAGATGGTGTATTTGATGCGAGTGAAGGAATAGATACAACATTTGTAGACAGTGAAATTTTATTGAAAACTTTAAATGGATTTGATTGCCATTTTAATGTTGTATCAAAAAACGAATATATTGTTGAAACTACCTGTGGCAACATAAGATATGCAAGGGAAGACTCCTCTCAGGCTTTTAAAATGTATCTTGACGAAATTGAAGATGTTGACGGGCTTCTTGAAAATCTTAAATCATTTGAAGTTGATTACGGCAGAAATGTACAAGCCTATACATATAATCACATTAAAGACAATTTGTCAAATGGAATGTCGATAGCTGAAGAAGAAGTACTCGATGATGATTCATTGGTTTTAACAATTAATATTCAATAAGAAGAATGTGTCATGAAGAGTATTCTATCTTTGTTTTATAGTATGATGAATTATAAAAAATCTTATTTTTATAGCTTTAATTTTCACGTTACTTTGCGGATGTAATAATAAAAGCAATCAAAAAGATTTTTCGGCTGTACATATACTTTTCCTGCAATTAAATCTATACTATCTCTTATTATACTTCCGTTATCATTGGAATATGGTTCTTCGTAATCAATTTCCTTATAATCATTATCATAATAAGTAGGAAAAACTATATTATATTGAATTTAATAGTTATGAAGATAATTATGTTAATATCCATGTAAGTTTAAAAGAATAACAAAATATTAATACTGAAAAAATATCAAAAGTTAATGTTTGTAAATTAGTTAAACAAATCATTGAGAGGTAAATAATTATGAAAAATAAGAAAATAGGAGTTATTATAGGAGTAATTGCTTTAATTATAATTGTCATTGTAGTTGCAAAAATGGGATCATCAGGTTCACTTGATAACAATAATTATAATGAGTATAGTAGCAATAGTTCAAATCCGGTACAAGAAGTTAAAAATAATTTAGATCATATTTCAAAAGTCCCAGAAGGATATATAGGTGTTTATACGGCAGAAGATTTGCAAAATGTTCAAAACAATCTTAATGCTTGCTATATTATGATGAATGATATTAACCTTAATGGTATAGAGTTTCATCCTATAGATGGTTTTGAGGGTTCTTTTGATGGTAACAACTATATAATAAAAAATTATTACTCTAATAATGGTATTTTTAGTTCAATAAAAGATGCAAGTATTGAAAATCTACATTTTCAGAATGCGACAATTGAAAGGGAAGGTGTACAGACAAGCAAGTATGTTGGAGGTATTGTTGGATGGGTTTCATTTATAGGTGAAGCAACCAGTTACATTGGCAATTGTTCTTTTCAAGGTAAAATTATTTCTACTGAAGATGCTTATGTTATTGGTTATGATGAAGATAAAGATTCACTTGATTATGTTGGAGGAATACTTGGTAATGCGGAAGAAGATGTTATAGTCTCAAACTGTTGTTTTTCAGGTTCAATTAATGTAAATGAAACAAAGTATTTAGGCGGAATAATTGGTAGAGTTGAATCTGTAGAGTGTAACATTGATAATTCTTATTCGGTTGGAAAGATAAACATAAATAATGTATATGATTTAGGTGGAATTGCTGGTTCATGTGATTATATTTATAACTGCTATAGTGGAATAAATATAACTGTTAATAATGATTTTGATCGAGTTGGAGGAATAACAGCTTACAGTCGAATAAATCGTTTGAACAATGTTTATTATTTAGGGGAAATAGCTGTAAATGATAATGAGCATGTTGGTGCTATAGCAGGTGATGTTCAAGATAGGAGTTCACTTGATGAACCAAATTCAGAAAAGATGTATTGCTATTATTCAAGTAATCTAAATGCATTTGGAAATGATAAGATGTATGATAATGTTATTGGGCTTACCAGCGAGCAAATGAAAACTAAAAAATCATTCAATGGGTTTGATTTTGATGAAGTGTGGAAAATGGGAAATAATGATTATCCATATCCATTATTAAAATCAAGTGCATTTAATTATTCAAAATAAAAAATCTATGCAAAATTATTTATATACAAAAATTCTTAGTGGATAAGAAAGGTCTAATATTATGAAAAAAACACTTTTATTTTTATTATGTGTAACATTTATTTTTACAGCATTTGTTGGCTGTGCGAAATCGGAAAAAAATAGTTTCGCGAGCAAAGAATCTTTTCCAATAACAGAAAAATCTACAATGTTATCAACCGAACAAACTTTGGAAGGTTATACTAAAGATGAGATAGTAAACACTTTTATTCAAGCTTTAAAAATAACATCGTTCAAAGAAATGGAAAAATATGTATTAAAATATGCAAATGAAATCATTGAATATGCTAATACAAAAGGTGAAGATATTTCTGCATTAGCTGATTTAGAAGTTGGATTACAAAACAAACTGGATGAATATTGCGCTGAATATCAAATGTATCCAAATGACGATACCATAATTGCAATGACTGATGATTTCTCTTTGTCCGCCAAAGCAGTAAATGATGAGGAGATGGATGAGATTTATAAATCTATTTGCGAAGATATAGAAGAATATTACAGTTCTGTTAACGAGAAGATAATTATTAATGATATTTACCATGTCGATTTTGATATCAGAAATGATACCTGCGATGCAAGTATAGATATTTTTATTGTTGAAACAGAAAGTGGATGCTATTTCTTAGGCATTGATTAATGAATAAGGAGGAAAATAAATTATGAAAATAAAAAAAGCCTTAGGTCTTGTACTTATTGCATTAGCCATAGTTGTTGGAATTGTTTATGTTGCCAGTATCAATTCTCCGTCTCATAAAATGGAGAAAGCGTTAAATTCAAAAAGTGCGCAGTCCGTTAATGTTTTATACAATGATGCACTTGGAAATGATAGTAAAATTCAAAAGTATGATAAGGTTATATCTAATTACTTAGATGAAATTTTTGATTCTATAAACGAAAAAGAATATTCATATGATGAAATTAAAAATTCTGCTGACGATATTGTTTACAAAGAATTACAAAATGATTGGGGTAATTTAATTTATAGTAATTCTGAAAACGAATACGATAATACAATTCATTCCAGTGTATCCTCTGTCAATCAAAGCAGATGGGATGAAATAATCAATTTGATTAGCTCAAAATCTTCATATTGCAAAGGTGTATATTACCGAGAAAATGAAAAGAATCCTGAAACCTCAATACAATATTTTAATCGAGTTGCCAATATAGATAACTATTATAATACGCTTGACGACGAATATTCAAAATGTATTGATTTGTATGTTCAGCAAACTCTATCGGAAGCACAGGAATTAATAGATAATGATGATATTAGTGGTGCTATATCGAAAATTAACAGCATAAATACATATCTTGAAAACAATGGCTTAACTTCAGACGAGATTCAAGAAAAGCTTATTGAGGTCAAAAATAAATATGCTGAAAAATATGTTAAAAAAGCAGAAAACTGTTTTAAAGAAAAAGATGTTAATGGAGCTATTGGGAATATAGAGATTGCAATTGAACTTGCTCCTAATAATTCTGATTATAAATCAAAAAAAGATACTTATGAAATGTATCTACCATATTATCTCTATATAAATGAAAACTGTTTAAGTGTTGAAGACGAAGGAGATTTTTGGGGAACATTATCATTTGATAAGACATATACATCTAATAATAACAAAGAAATGACTCATTGTATAAAATGGTATAACAATAGCAGTGATGCCACTGTATCCATAGTAGCAAATTATAATTTGTCAGGAAATTATGATGTTGTTAGCGGAAAAATCTTTCTGCCAATTCAAGATAAAGACACATCGTTTTTTGGATATTTCAAGGTTTATGGCGATGGTAAATTACTATATACTTCACCTCAAGTAACAAAAAATGTTTTACCTCAAGATATAAAATTCACAGTAACAGGAGTACAAAGACTAAAAATAAATTTTTATGGACAAGGAACGGGTGGCTTTTTATCAACAAGTCCGGATTTTTGCGTGAGTAACTTAACTGCTCAAAAGAATTTTCCAAATGAAAAATAAAGATAATATTATATTTGTAAATGTGGTTTTGGAATCTATAGGTATCAGGCTGGACAAGCTTTCGTTGTTATATTTTTCTGCCTTATTTCATTTATGTGAATGATATATAAAATTATTCATTGTGTTTTTACTAATATTATATGTATTTAATTAATAAATAATGGAGGTATATTATATGGAAAAGAAAAAAGTAAGCAGGGTAATATGGTCTGTTATTATAATAACGCTTTTAATTGCTGTTATTGCCTTAATAATAGCTCTTGTTGCCAACCAAAAAGCAGAGCCGGCGTCAAAGCAGATTGAAGACGGTCTGTCCGCATATGAATTAGCGGTGAAGCACGGCTACGATGGCACAGTTCAGGAGTGGATTTTATCACTGGAAGGAAAATCTGCCTATGAAATTGCGGTAGACAACGGTTATTCCGGAACGGAAGACGAATGGTTGGCATCATTGAAGGCATCTTCTCAGGAAACAGTGGGCATTAATACTGCCAAATTTAACACTTCCGGAGAATTGATTTTAACCCTTTCGGATGGAACTGATTTGAATTTAGGGGTTGCGGTTGGTAAAAACGGTGCAAATGGTAAAGATGGCGTCAATGGAAAAGACGGCACACCGGGGACACAGGGCAAAGCAGGTGTAGGTCTAACCGCAGCTAATATTAACGAAAAAGGCGAACTGATTTTATCATTCACAGACGGCAAGACAATAAATTTGGATAAGATTGTCGGAAGTCAAGGTGTGGACGGTATAGGCATAACGGCATCTGAAATCAATGAAAAAGGTGAGCTGGTTCTTTCTTATTCCAATGGGCAGTCGGCTAATTTAGGTCTGGTAGTTGGTGCTGACGGCAATAACGGCAAGGATGGTATTGACACCATTACCGACACACAAATTAATGATGCAGGAGAGTTAGTTATAACCTTTTCTGACGGTAGTGAAAAGAATGTAGGAGCCGTCGTTGGTGCAGATGGCAGAAACGGTGAGAACGGTATTGGCATCAGCAATGTGGAAATCACATCAGAAGGCGAACTCGTTTTAACCTATTCAAACAATCAAAGATCCAATCTTGGAAAAGTAGTAGGCGCTAACGGTACGAACGGCACAAACGGAAAAGACGGCATCAGCGTTACAAAATCCGAAATCAATTCCAAAGGAGAATTGGTGCTCACCTATTCCGATCATAAGGTTGAAAATCTCGGTCCTGTAGTCGGCGCCGACGGAAAAGACGGATTAAATGGTATAAACGGAACTGATGGCGAGGATGGCGTCGGAATCAAAGAAATTGTTATCCGTGACGGCAAAAATCTTGTAATAACATTGACAAACGATTCGGTAATTGACTTGGGCTGTGTGAAAGGCGCCGACGGGGCAAATGGCAAGGACGGTAAAGATGGTAAAGACGGTATCAGTATGACCGGTGCTTCCATCAACAGTTCAAAAGAACTTGTATTGAAATTTTCGGACAATACTGAGAAAAACCTCGGTGTAGTCGTTGGTGCAGATGGAAAAGACGGCGAGAAAGGACAGGACGGAGAAAACGGTACAGACGGAAAAGACGGTATAGGTATTGAGAAAACTGAAATTAACGGTTTGGGTGAGTTGGTTATTACCTACTCAAACGGCGAATCTGATAATTTGGGTGTAATCATTCGCGATAACGGCTCAACCGGCGTTCCTAATGATGCTCCGCGTGTGCGGATCAACAGCGATACAAACGAATGGGAAATATCCACCGACGGCGGTCATGAATGGATCTCTACGGAGGTAAAAGCTACCGGAGCAGACGGAGTCAGTATGACGAACGCTTCTATTAATGATCAAAATAAGCTTGTTATTTCCCTCTCTGACGGTACACAAAAAGAGTTGGGTGTAGTTGTCGGTGAAAACGGCAAAGATGGAAAAGACGGTAAAAACGGCGAAGACGGCATAGGCGTCAGCGGCGCAGAGATTAACGACCAAAATCATCTGGTGCTGACACTTTCCGACCATCAGCAGATTGATGTCGGTGTAGTTGTGGGAACAAACGGTACTGACGGAAAAGACGGTAAAAACGGCGTCGGCATTCAAAATGTAACTGTATCTGAAGAGGGAATCCTGACCGTCACGCTGGACAGCGGAGCAGAACTGATACTTGGCAATATCAAGGGCAAAGACGGCATAGGCATTGCCAAGATTGAAATCAACTCGGAAGGCAAACTGGTTATAACCTATACCGATAATAAGGTTGTCACTTTAGATAAAGTAGTCGGCAATGACGGCGTGGGTATAAAAAAAGCAGAAATCACTGATGATTTTATGCTCAAATTAACTTTTACAAATGACGAAACTCAAACAGTTGGTCCTATCAGAGGAGAAAAAGGTGCTGACGGCGTTGGTATTAAAAATATTACTATTGGTGACGATGGTTATCTCTATGTAACCTATGACAACGACAGCGAACCGAAGAAGATTGCTTACATAAAAGGCGACCCTGGCGCAGACGGCAAAACGCCGTATATCAAGAATGGCAACTGGTGGATCGGAGATACAGATACAGGCATTAAGGCAGAGGGTACTGATGGAAAAGACGGTAAAAACGGCGTATCAGTAAAATCTGTCCGTGTAAGTGATGATAAGCATCTGATTGTAACTCTCAGCGACGGAACAGAGGTTGATGCGGGCTATGTTGGCGTAACAGATGATAATCCGTCAACAAAAACTTACACTGTAACATTTAAAGATTATAACGGTAATGTTTTGAAAACCGAATATGTTGCTCAGGGAAAATCGGCAACTCCTCCGCCCAATCCGTCAAGAGATGGATATGTGTTTACAAAATGGGATAATGACTTTAATAATGTTACGAGAGACATTATTGTTACTGCCCAATATGAAAAAATTACCGGACCGACATTTGTAGTAGATAATGTTACTGCAAAGGCGGGAGATACTGTTGAAGTAGCAATTAACATTTATAATAATCCGGGCATATTGGGAATGGCTTTAAATGTGTATTTTGATGAAAATGTTTTATCCCTAACAAATGTTACAAATGGTGAGGCTGTATCTGATGTACTTACACTTTCAAAGCCGGCAAAAAGACCATATAAAAGCGGCAGTTTATTTAATTTTGACGGGCAGGAAGTTTTACCGGAGCAAACAAAAGACGGCGCCGTATTAGTTTTAACATTCACCATAGAATCTGATGCGCAGAAAGGTACATATCCAATAACTATTACCGATAAGAATGGCGATACAATAAATAATGATTTGGAAAGTGTTTCTGTTAATTCAATTAATGGCAGCATAACCATATCTTAATAATTATAATGAAAGGATGTTATAAGATGAAAATTAGACAACGATTAATTGCATTTTTAGCGGCAATTATTCTTGTTGTTACATCGTTCCCTGCCGGAGTGTTGACATCATTAGCCGCTGAAAATAGCAAAGCTGCAATTACTGTTGACAACAATAGTGCAAAACCCGGTTCAACTCTTGATGTAAATATCATAATTAATGATAATCCGGGTGTTCTCGGTGCAACTATAACAGTCAGCAATGATGAACAACTGACTTTGGTTAACGCAAAATCGGGTTCAGCATTTGAAAAACTTTCATTTGGAAAACCCGGAATATATGGTTCAACCAATAAATTCACATGGGATGGAGAAAAAATATCACCCGAAGACATAAAAGACGGCGTTATTTTAACATTAACATATCAAATAGCAGAAGATGCAGAGGTTGATACTTCTTATCCTATAACTGTTAGTTATGAATTTGGTGATGTAATTGATGCCGATATGGGTCCTGTTGAATTGCAGATATCAAACGGTTATGTTACTGTTATTGATTACACACCCGGTGATGTAAATGAAGATGGTCAAATAAATGCAACAGACTGCGTATATATCAGAAGACATATTACTGGCGGTTATAATCTAAATGTTTTTACGGAAGCGGCTGCCGATGTAAATGCAGATGGTAGGATTAATTCAACAGATATTGTTCTTATCCGCAGATATATAGTTGATGAGTGTAAATATGATCCTGAGGGCTATGGTGTAATTTTAAGGCCTTCAACCAACAGGCATATTCATAATATGCAGGCATTTGAAAAGAAAGAGGCAACATGTACAGAAAACGGTAATATTGCTTATTGGTATTGTGAAGATTGCGGAAATTATTATGAAGATGCCACAGGTGTTAAAGCGATTACCTTTGAAAATACAATTGTCAAAGCAAAAGGGCATACGATTGTTGTTGACTCGGCAGTTCCGCCTACTTATTCTAAACCGGGCTTAACAGAGGGTTCACATTGTTCTGTTTGTGGAACTGTTATTAAGCCTCAAAAAGAAATTCCCAAGCTTCAAAAAACCGAATACTCTATTACTTACCATATTAGCAACGGCGATGAGTATTTAGCAAAGCAGGATATTGAAAATACGAATCCGAATACTTATACATCAGAAGAAGGAATTCCAAAGTTTTCTAATCCATCGGTACCGGGATATCAATTTCTTGGATGGTATGATTTACCATCCGGTGATGCAGCTGAAAATATTAAATCAATTCCTGTAGGAACATCTGGAAATATTGATTTGTATGCAAAATGGGAAAAGATTTCATATAAAGTTAACTTTTCATCAGATCTTATTCCCGTTGCTTCAGAAACTTATACTGTAGATGAAGATCATGTTCTTCCATCGCCGAAACTTGATGGATATATTTTTGCCGGATGGTCTGATGATAACGGCACAGTTATAAAGACCATTCCTTCAGGAACTATTGGTTCAAAAACTTATACTGCAAACTGGATAAGTGAAAGAAACCAGGCTTGGACCTATAATAATGTTGGAACACCTTTAATCTACGAAGACAACGAGTCTAATACAATATTGTTTATTTACAATATTGGTGAGATAAGAAATGTACCATTATCTGTAGTTCACGATTTTGGGAAAATCAACTCTAACGGTGTAACTAAAACACATACCGAAACCTTTACCAAAACAATCAGTGAAGAATGTATGGATACATACACAAATACTGTTCAGAAAGCAACAACGGATTCTTATTCTTGGACTCTTGCAAAAGAATGGAGCAATTCTACAACCGTTAATGAAACATGGGCAAAGGAAAACTCTGTTACCGAAGAACAGATTAATTCATATTACAAAGATCAAAGCAACAATTGGTATGTCAGCAGTGGGCAAAGCGGTTCTGATTCTATCACAAGCACCGATACCTCATCGGATTCATTAATGCTTTCTTCCGTAAGAAACAAAAAAACTGATGACAAGCATTCTACCAGCACCGAAACAAATATATCCGCAAATTTGGACATCAAAAACACTACAACGATAGGTGCTGAATTGCCGATTAAAGGTATAAATGTTTCTGCAGAAAACAAAACTGAAATAGGCTTTGGCTTGTCAGGTTCTATAAATAATAAGGAATCCCATTCCAGTAGAGTTCAGACTGACAACACAGACAGCGCTCAGTATAATAAGTCCAACTATGCGTCAACTACAGCTAACTCAACATCAAGCTGGAACACTGAATCCGGTTACGGCGGAAGTTCATCTGTTGGGCAGAGCCAAACTTCTTCCAAGGCAATATCCGAAAAAATAAGTGAGGAATATAACATCGGTAAGAGTTATATTAATACCGATTCGGAAAGCAGTACACAAGGAACACAAACCTCACAGTCTACATCAGATGAATATTCTTCAGCCGTAACATATTCAACTATAGAAGGTCAAGAGGTAACAGAAACCTACACAACACAGAATACAATGTCAGGCTATCATCGTTGGATAATGGCGGGTACTGCTCATGTGTTTGCAATTGTAGGATATGATATTGCCTCAAAATCATATTTTACTACAACCTATAGCGTTATGGATGACAAAATGTACGAATATGAAGACTATTCATATCAAACAGCATCATATGACGATAATGAAAGTTCATTAATTAAATTTGAAGTCCCCATGGATATAACCGCCTATGTCGGAAATCGCGTTTGTGAAAGTGATGGTCTTGAAGTTTCAAAATCGGGTGTTATAACAAATTATACCGGCACAGATGAATATGTTGTTATTCCTGAGTATAAAGTCATTAATAATCAAGATGGAACAAATTCTGTTATAAAAGTTACGGGAATCAGTTCAACTGCTTTTGCAGGAAAAGATATCACAGGAATTGAGCTTTCTGATTTTATAAAAGAAATACCTGATAATGCTTTTAAAAATTGCACATTACTTGAATCAATTAATGCGGCCGGAATTACAAAGATTGGCAACAATGCTTTTGAAGGATGCACAAAGCTTGGCGAATTGACAATCGGAAACAATATTACCGAAGTCGGCACCAATATTGTTAGCAATGAAACGGTGCTTACGGTTTCAGCTGCAAATAAATCAATTGTTGAGGCAGCGGTTCAATCCGGCGCAAAAGAAATCTATCTGAGAATTACTGACAAATGTATCGATCTTAGTGATACCACCTTAAATATTCCAAGTACAACAGAAACATTTATATTTAATGGATTTGGCAAAACATATAATAATTTAAGAATTGTGTCGGATGCAAAAGAAACAATAATTAACAGAGCCAATCTCATCTGTAATGGGCAGACACCGTTAGTTATTTCTTCCACTAAAGTTGAATTGCATGAGGTTAATGTTACATCACCCGGTATATGCTTGGCTCTGACAGCAAATAACACAAATCTTGCTTTAAGGGGCGAATCAACATTAACTGCATCTTCCGGAAATTCTATGCTTTGCAAGGAAATTTCACTCAGCCAGATTGATGCTTCTCTTTCAACATCTCTAACAGTTGACGGCAATCTCTTAATTTGTACTTCAAAGGATTCTATTATTGCAGGGGAAAAATTCCTGATTGTAACAGGCAAAATAATCGGAATAACAGAGGATGAGTTTAACAATTATCTTAAAGGTGTATTTACAGTACACTTTGACGCCAATAACGGTAGTGTTTCCGAAACGGAAAGAACTGTGGTTTACGGTTCAACACTTGAAACACTTCCAAAGCCTACCAGAGATTATTATACATTTGATGGCTGGTTTACTGATGTTGAAGGCGGAGAAAGAATAACAGATAAAACTGTATTCACTTCAACAGAAGATGTAACTTACTATGCTCACTGGACAATAAAACCGCTTTCAGATTGGGTTAAAGCATCCGAATCGCCGAAAGATGCTAAAGTTGAAAATACAAAGTACACATATACTCAGCGTTTATATACAACATCTGCATCTTCAAGTATGAATGGATGGACAAAGTATGATACCAAGAGAACTTCTTGGGGAGCAAAACAAGGACCTGTCTATTCAGACCCATCAAACGGTTCGCGAAATGTTACATCGGAACAATATGTTGCTTCTCAAACTACACATTATGTTTATTACCATAGATATAAGAGTGGTGCATGGTCAGACGATGCTCATGCAGGTTCATGGGCCAGACATTCAGGACCTGATGTAACATCACCATTACCCAATGGTTACTATAGTTCTACAACAGGTCAGAGATATTCCGGTGCTGCCTGTGCATCTTGTGGTGCAACAAATCAATGGCACCTTGATTATACATATCAAACGAACAACTATGCTACTCGTTGGTACTATCAAGAACCTATTTATACCTATTATTTCTATAAGGATGAAGATAAAGAATCTGCCACCACTCCAAGTGGCAATGATATTTCAAATGTTCAGGAATGGGTACAATACAGAGAAAAATAAAGTTTTAATTCAGCGAAAAGTCTGCCGTTAGGCAGGCTTTTCGCTTACTGTATTTTGTTTAATATGATTGTAAAAGGATTCGGAATCCTTTAGCCGAGCAAGGACAAAGCCTTGTGAACGCCAAGGTTCTGCATACGCAGTATACAGGTTCTTTTACCTCTGCCAAAGTTGGACAGTTCATAATGAACTGTCCATTTTCTTTTGTCTTTTGGCAAATTTTTGCATCTTTTAAGGTGCTTTTTTAGTTCTGTGTGTATCTGCAATTATGTGTCTCAGACCTTTGTGAGATTTTTAGAGACCACAAATTCGTTAATCAATGCCAACTTGTTCAAAGACTTTTGAGAGATAAAGGCAAGGAATTGTTATCCCTTGCCTTTATCTGTGTTTAATTCGTTTCGCAACAAATGGAGCCATGCGTTTCCGCAACACAACACATACCACAATCGTTTGCGAATATCCAGACCAATTTTGAAATCTTAGGCTTTATATATTGTTTGTCTAGAAAATTTGAGGTAAGGGTACTGCAAAATATGCAATGCTCTCTACCACGTTTTTTATTTAAAACTGCTTTCTAATTTTTTGAAGACATTAAGAGATATACATGAGAATGATGTGATTCATTATGAAAAGCACCATACTATTTTAAATAAAAGTAGGGTATACCCAATGCCTTAGATTGACGTCTTAATTTATATGATTGTATATATTTGCATAAATATCACTTTTTGATTTGCCTTTAAATCTATTGAACAGAGCAAAGTCTTTAGCATTAATATATCCATCACCATTCAAATCAGCAAATATATTGAAATCCAAATCGTTTTTATTTTTGTTTATCCATTGCTGCCATGCAGTTTTATCTTTGTCATCAATAACACCGTCTTTGACATAATCAAAGCATGCAATGGTTATGTCGCCGACATCAGTAACTACACCATTAACATTTACTAATACAGTGCGGTCAATGGTTGATTCTCCACTTATACGCATTATATATACACCCGACACAACATTTTCAAACTGGAACGAGCCGTCTGATGCAGTAGTTGTAGTATATTGGTTATCTAAAGTTACAGTCAATCCGGCAGCAACATTTCCCTTATCACCATTAATAGATATTAACTGATATACCGAGCCTGTAACTGTTGCTGGATATTCAGGATCAACAACAAACAACGCCTTTAGATTTCTGTTACTGTTTACCTTGATTTCATAGGTTTCAGGTGTGTTGTAAAGAATATTTCCGTTTTCATACCAAGCAAAGAACTTGTAACCTTCATCAGGTACAGCAGTAATTGTTGTGGTAGACTCATAAGGGAAAGCACCTGAACCACTTACCGAACCACCTTTGTCCGCAGTAACTGTAACATTATAATCAGGATATACATTTACAATTTGGCTGTTGTTACCGTAATCACTTTCCAATGCGGATGTCTGTGCTGATATATAAAAAGACCTTGCATTAAGTGATTCAGTTGTATCAAGATAACTGTTATCTATTTCAAAAGTAATAGCAGTTGATTCATTAGGTGACAATGTTACAGTAGTGCTGTCGATTATCTCACCAGAATCTGTATCCTTTAAGAAATCAATAGTTATATTATCAGCGGTATCAAAGCCTTGATTTGTAACAGTAACTTCAAATTGTCTGCCATTATTATCTGTTCTGATTTCCTTTACATCACTTATTGCTACATCAGCAAAACCGAAAGAGAATTCTCCTTTATTATCATCAAGTGAAATATCTGTTTCACCCTTTGGAAGAATTTCAACGGTATAATCTGTTCGGGATATATTAGTCGGAAGTGTATATGGAATTTCAAGTTGTGCATTTTGTCCTGCTTCCAAACTCTCATTAACGACTAATGATTTTATTACATTGTTGCTGCTGTCATAAATATTTACATCAAACCGATTAACAGAGATAGAGCCTGTGTTATATACATCTGCTACGATTTTTATATCATTGCCGTTTGAGATATTGCCGTTGTATGTAATAACAGGATTTACAGCAATGTTGCAGAACTGATTCATTTTCCTTTGCATAAGGTTGATTGTGTTATCATCCTGAACAACACCGTAAGCCATTTCTATCTGACCGTCTGAAAGCATACAGGAATCCCATCCTCTAACACTTCCTATGGAATCAGAAAGAGGTTCAACAGTATTGAATGAATCTGTGTCGCTGTTGTAGTTTGTTACAAAGAACATACTTGAATTATCAACATTCTGTTCCCACATTACTGCTTTATTACCATTCGCATTCTTTAATGCTTTGATATTAGTTGCAGTAATATCCATATTTTCTGTAACGAATATTTTAGTGTTTATATCCCCATCAGTGATTTGAACAAGTGAATTACCGTTTATCCAATATAACTCATTATCCAATAAACTTATTGAATAATCGGGGATATTATCATCGGTTAGTTGTTTAACACGATTTCCGTTGTAATAAAATATTTCAAGGTCATCAACAGTAAATTTATCATCTCCTGTTTTGCTTGTATATGCGATAATGTTCTTTGAGCCATCGTATGAAGTGTCTATACTTGATATAACCTGAAGATCAGAGTCAACAGTTTCAATATCACTCCATTTGCCGTTAGTACATTCTTTTCTGAATACAGAGTTTGTACCTGTTAAACCGAAAGTATCGTTTTCAGAGTTCTGTACCCATATAACAGAAACATCATCACCGTTTGATACAACTTTATGCATCATTTCCATATCGTTGTTATCTGTGGTTATGGCAGCAGAATTGTCAAAAGATGTTCCGTTGAAATGTGTGTACTGTAAATCAATGTTGGTTGACATTTCTTCTAAAGTAACTGTATTATCAAATAATTTAGTTGCATTTTGCCAAATGATATGGGCTCCGCCATTGCCGTCAGGGTAAATAGACGGCTGAAAATCAGCAGTTTTGTCATCTGTTACAGGTTTTGGAATACTCCACTCGTCATTTTCAAAAATGCTGTACATAAGAATCGTTCTGTTTTCAGCAGACCTATTTGAAGAATCATCAATATACACCATCATCATTTTATCATTGCCGAGATTAATAATCTGTGGCAGACAATAAATCTGCATATTGTTTTTGTAAACATTTGGTTCATTTGGTAATGCATAAGCCGAAGTTTGAGGTAAAGGCTCTATGAATTTCAAATCATTGCGTGATATTGAATATGTGTTAGAAGGAACTTGAGGATATAGTTGTTTTTCAAAGAACCTCCACTCCCATCTATTTGCCCATATAAAAGCATCATATTCAAAGAAAACAGCCGCATTAAAGGTTACTTCAAACATATCCTTTAAATATTCGACCGGAAATTTTAATTTGCAATCAAGAGTTCCATTGATACCACCATATGCACGTGCAACAAACACATTCGCTTCAACGCCTAAATTTGGTTGAACTTTAAATTCCACTTCTCCTTTAACATTTATAACCTCATAATTTTTTAATTCTAATTCTAATCTTCCCTCAAGAGAACCAACTATCTCAAATTTAAAACAGAGGGCAGGTACAGGTGTGATAGGATGTGATATACTGTGTGATATTTCACAATAAAATATCATGCCACCTTCGATTAATTCACCTGAAGAATTGAATTTCATATAACCTAAGAGTCTGTTAGTAGAATCAAATCCAACCTTTCCGCCACAATCGTATAGACTGCCTTTCATAACATTAAATCTTTTAGTGAATTCTTTGTTGTTTTTACCAAATGCATAATATGTGCTTTTTACTTCCTCATATGCTTCTTTGAATTTTTTGCCTTTTTCTTTTTCTCTACCGCCAGAAATTTCGGTGGAACTTCCATTAACATTTAATCCAACAATAATTTCTGTGGTATTCTCTTTTTCGTCAAAACAACTCTCCATATAGATCCCACTTGCAGGAATTTCAAATCCTATGTTTAGTTCAAAAAGATTTATTTCTGTTCCTAAAATATTTATAGTAGGACCTGTGAGAGTATCGTTTGCACTTTCGCCAAGATTTAACGATTTAGATGTTATCTGATTAGAAGTTTTAATATCCAGTTTGTCAACACCTTGATTTTTGCCAGATACAGCGTCCTTATCAATTTCAATTCTGCCTTCACCGCTGCCAAGTGCGTTGTTACCCTCTAAATTTGCAAATTGAGAAAATGCCCAGTTGTCAGGAATTGGATAACCTAAATTACCGCTGAATCCAGTTGACATGTCGCCAACAAAGCTGCTGCACGAATATCCTGCATTTGCGACTAATGTACAGACATATCTCGGAGCGTAAATTCCGACTCTGTATATACTCTGTGACAGTTCGTTATATACGGCTCTGAAATACGGAATAACATTGCTGTTCACCTGATATTCAAGTGCATCAAAATCTACTGCAAAATATATGATAGTGTCTTTTGGTATGCCGAGTTTTACAGCGGCATCTATTGCAGTTTGACCATCTTTTGTACCTTGACTTGCTGTGAAATAGTCAAGTCTTGTACCGCCATCCTGATATATGGGGAAGAATCTTAGCCCTGCGTTTAAAATGATTTGTTCTTCTTCAACAGTAAGTGCTTTACTGATTCTGTTACTTCCGTATGTTCCAGTTAAATATCTGCCGACATAACGATAGCCGTTATCATACAAGGTTTTTGCTCTTGCTTCATTAAGAATCATTGCACAGTCTGCACCCAAAGCAGGACGGTTAGGATCACCACTGCTCAAGAACAGTGACATCCAAGTGCCTATGTCAACTTTTCCTGTTTTCGTTAATTTGTAAAAGTCTTGAAAATCTCTAACAGCCTGTTGCGTTGCACTATCAAAATTACCATTAAAATTACCGCTTCCAAAGCCGTTTACAAATAATGCAAACTGAAGCAGTTTGGTAAAGGTTGATATTTGTAAATCAGTGTAATAACTGCCATTGTATGTTAATGCAGCACCACTGCTGCGAGAATAAGGGATGTTCGGAGCACATTTTCTTGTTGTAGGTCCGAAGTTACCATTAGCAACACTTACAGGCAATCCTTCTTCTGCCTGATAAGCATAAATCAATGCACTGTTTGTACTTCTTCCATAAACACCATCACAAGGAATTAAACCTATGTAGGACTCATAATTTCTGTTGAATTCCTGTTGCATTGCTCTGACTTCTGCTTTCGCACCATATGATGAGCCTAAAAGTTTAAAACTATCCATTGACATTAAGGCTTTCATTACATTGAGAGTAACTGTGCCGTTAGGATTAGTGAATCCCGCATCTTTCTTTAATTCAATAACAGCTTGTTCAACTTCTGCATCAAAAACAGCATTAATTGTTACTTTTCCTGTGCTTTGATTATAGGAAATGTTATAACCGGGACAGTATCCTTTACACCAAAGAGCAAACTGCAATATGGCATATTTTTTATCAGTCACTCCATCTTTTCTTGACAATTGGTTTTGAGAATAAAGACTACTTGTGGAAGGTCCAAAGTTATTTGATAAACTGGTAATTCCTAATTCATGCTGCAATGCTCTTAATAAGCCGTATACTGTGTCCCAGCCAGTTTTTCCGTTTTCAGGTACAGAACCAAAACCTGAAACACTTCCGTATTCCTGATTGAGCCATCTTTGAGTATAGAATACCATTGGATCACCAACAACCTCCAATGCAGAAGCCGTTGATATTGAATTCTCTGCAACATTGTTGTCGAGGTTATTATAGTACGCATCTTCTTCTGTTCTATCTGCTGTTTCAGGATAATAGTCCAAATCGTCTGATTGAATATCTGCATTGGCAAGATATGCATCACTTGCTCCGATATATTCGTCAATATGTAACAGTTCGTCAATTTTTGGTGCAATAACTGCCGCAAGCACATTGATAGGTGAAATCAGTATAATTACTGCTATCAAACTTGCTATAAGTTTAACACTTACTTTTTTGAATTTTCTCATAATTTCAACTTCCTTTCTTACCTTTGTGAAAAATAGGATATTTTATTGACTTGATTAAAATATTGACATTTGCTATACTGTGTCTATATTAATTTCAGAGAGGGTATATTTATGTGGCTTAATAAAAAGAAAAAAACAGGTTTAACTATATTGTTCGTTGGCGGTATAATTCTTTTAGCCGTTATACTTATATATGCTTTTACTAATGGACAACCAAAAACTCCAGCAACTTGTCAACAAGTAACTACTGTACTTTCTAATTTAGGATATGTTCCGTCAAATACAACAGCGTTATATTTAGAAGATGATGCCCAGCTTAAAAGTAGTGTTGCAATAGAAAATGAACAAATTCGTTTCGATTTTTTTGAATTTTACAATGAAAACGGCGCAACTAATGTATATAGTAATGCTTGTAATCAAATGCTAAATTATAGAAGTAGTGGTAATATTAGCAACTCGGAAGGATATGCAAATTATTATATGCACTCGTTAAAATCAAGTGGAGTATACTATATTACTATAAGAGTCGAGAATACAGTTCTATATGCGTATTGTGATGAAGATTATATGAATGAGTTAGGAAAGATACTATCAGGAATAGGTTATTCCGGGGATGCAGATAAAGATAAATAATATAATTTAATTTGCATAAATATCACTTTTGATTTACCTTTAAGTCGGTTGATCGCGCGATGTCTTTAGTTTAATACCTACTTTTTTTGAATTTTTTCATAGTTTCAAATTCCTTTCATTTTTTTATAAAATAATCAACATGATTATTTTGGTGATAATTGGTATACTTTGTTTGTAAATATTAAGAGATGCGATGAGTATGTTTGAAAAAACAGTTTTGAAGCTTGGTAATAAAGCGTTCTATATATTTGGCGGCATAATTATCTTGCTATTTACAATAATAATGGTTTTTGCTTTTTCGGGTTCGGGGAGTAAAACTCCTCTTTCCTGTGATGAAGCAAATAATATAATCAGTAAATCAGGATATGAAGTTTCCGATATCACAAACTTATATGATACTAAAAATAATCCGCAAACAAAGGTTATAGGCGTTGAAACAGATACTATGCACCTTGAGTTTTTTGAGTTAGAGAACTCAAATACTGCGGATAATATATATGGTCAATTTACAACATTAATGTTAGATTATAGGAAAGGTAACTATTATGATGGCACTGCTGGTTATTCCAACTATAAAATGTATTGGATGTCATCCAATAATGTTTACTACACCATAATTCGTGTTGAAAATACGGTTCTCTATGCATATTGTGATGAAGATTGTAAAGATAGCCTGTTTAAAATATTAACAGACATGGGGTATGAAAGTTGATTTCAATAATATAGCAAATGTTTTTCAAATAAACTATTAGAAACAAGCACTGAACTAAGAATAAATAATATTACAGAGTAAAGGCATATTTTTATATGCCTTCTATTTTTTGTAATGTAAGGATTAATTTATTCAGAATAATTTATCAAAAAAACTTTAGTATAAGCAATAAAAAATACAAAAATGCATATTTTTATGACAAAATTGTTTAATATAAAAAATATTCCTTATAAATATATAAGTGTGTGAACATTAAAAAAGTAACACAATTTATATAAAAGTTTTTTTATTCAAGGGTTCAAATCCATACACAAAATTGCGAAATACATCTTTTTTGTTTAATATGATTATAAAGGATTCAAAGAATCCTTTAGCCGAGCACGCCTAAAGCGTGCGAACGCCAAGGTTCTGCATTGCACCGCAAAGTAGGTTCTTATTACGAGCGAAGCGAATAACAAGGTTCTGCATACGCAGTATGCAGGTTCTTATACCTCTGCCAACACGATTTAGTTAGCAAAATTATTAAACTATGTCATTAAATAAAATATTTAAAAAAAGTATTTATAAATCAAACAAATATGAAAAAATAATTACAATTTTAATGATTTGAACCAAATTAAAAAGCAAAATCGATTAAGGTAAATAAGGAGGAATAGATATGAACATATTTAATTTTATAAATTCAAAGGATATACGAAATCATCTCATTCATCTTAACTAGGAATTTACACCTGTTGAGGTAACTTGGCTTGTATGGCGGTGTTTTGATGCAACCATTTTAAAATAAAGGAGAATGAAATGAAAAAAATTATAGATATTTTCAATGATGAAAAAGATGATAAAGAAACTATTTTAACAGGATTTAGACAGCTTGACAGACTTACACAAGGTTTTAGAAAATCAGATTTGGTTTATATTGGCGCCAGACCCGGTATAGGCAAAATCACTTTTGCTATTAATCTTGCGGCAAATATAACAATGGCAGGAAAGAAATGTGCGTTTTTCAGTCTTGAATTATCAGCTGAAGGTATTGAAAAAAGATTTTTGCGAATTAATTCTGATATGAAAATTTATATTGATGATAACCCCGCACCAACAGTATCAGAAATAAAGAAAAAAGTAAAAGATTTAAAAGATATTGATTGTGTAGTCATAGATTATTTGGGACTGATTAAACCCGAAATTAAAGAAGCCGACAGAACGCGGGAAGTTTATGATATCTCAAAAGAACTCAAAAGAATGGCAAAAGAACTTGAAATTTCTGTTATATGTATAACACAATTGCCAAGATATGAGGGCAAGCCCAAACTGAGTGATTCACGGGAGTGTGCTTTTATTGAACGGGACGCAGATGTGGCTTTGTTCCTTCACAGAGATGATTTTACTTTAAATAACATTGCTGATGTTGATTCTAATATAACTGAATTGATTATTGCTAAAAATAATTATGGCGATACAGGGATTATTAAACTAAACTTTGATTATGAAAAAAACGTTTCAAAGAATTAGACATTTCCGACAATGATTATGGAATTTTATAGCATAAATTATAATTTACAAAAAGAATTTTGTATTAGCAAAAACAGAATGGATGGTGCATTAAAAATAGCCCATTTTGTCTCTAAATGGAAAGGAAAGGCTGACACAATCCGAGCACATTGCGAGATAGGAGCATCCGCAGCGCAGGGATTACAATGGTTAATAGAATATCAGATTTTTGATATAGTATTATTGGACATTGTGGCACTCAATTTCTTGGATTTGTGCCTTGGTTATTGTTGAAAGTCTGCAATATTGCCAATAAAATGAAAGTAGTATATAATTACCATTTGTAAACAGCGAGTACTTAGTTATACTGATTATTCGTCTTACAAGGTGATTATTTCAATATGCTTTGTCATTCTAAAATACTTAATGTGAATTGAAATTGAATAAAAAATCATCCCTGTATCCATCGTACAGGGATTTTTAATTAACAACTATTTACAATTGAAACTCTTTATAATCATCAAGTCTGAGAAGTATTGGTTCATTGCCGGCAGATACACCAATGTCTATATCAATCCATGTTTTTGTTTTGATAATTTTACCGTTGTACTCATCACCATAGCAAAAAGTTGGAGTGTGCCCAAATACCGTGATAATATTATCAAAATACTCATCATCAAGTTTAGGTCGCGCCCACAGAAAATCATCGCTAGAATACTGCGGCAGCTTCTTACCTTTATCAAAATTATCCATACCCGAATGAACGAGAAGAAAATCATTTTCTCCCGCGCTGACAGCCTCATAAAGCGGAGCCTCATGCAGATAGTCAAAAATATTACTTACCATTTCAGGTGATTTTTTTGAAAGCTCACGCAGATATGCAAGTGTAAGAGCCCCGCCATTGAACATATAATTGTTCAGAATTTCAAGCTTTTCACTTGTTATTTTGTCAATGCTTTCATTCGTGATTTCATCAAAAACAAATTTACAGGACATCAGCATCGCCTCGTGATTGCCGAGAATCAGCTGAATGTTAGGCTGCTCCATAAGCCAGCAGAGCATTTCAACCCCGCCGTCACCGTTTCGGTCAATTATATCACCTAATATGTATAAAAAATCATTGTCTGAAAACGCAGCCTTTTCAAATATTTTCTTAAATTTTTCAAGCGGATAACCGTGCAGGTCTGATATTACATAAGTCATAAATATTTAACTTTAATTTTTTCAAAAATTTAAATCTCTTTTAATAGCTAATATATCGTTATATTTTTCTTTAAATCTATTGTGACCTCCCCACATTTGTGGATGAACAAATGAAATTACAGGAATTTCTTTATTATCAATTTCAAGTAAACCAATTATATGTTTTTATAGGTTTCTTCCATTCACTTCTATTAAATTCAGTTAAAACTTCATTATATAATAGATCAGCATTTTTACCTTCGCCTCGACCGCAACAAATTATTACGTCTGGATTATATAGTAAAATTTGCTCTTTAATAAATACTTTATCGCGAATAGTGTATACTCTTATTTCATCATTATTGGCTCTTGCACCGCCACCAATTTTTTTAAGTTTAAAAAAGCAATCTTTTTTACCCAGTAGGTTTTATCCGCCTTTGAAACATATTTGGGATATTCGCCACCTTCAATTAATGCTTTTGTCCACCTTGTAATATTATTCCAAGTTCTCCAATAACCAGATTTGGGTTCTGATAATATCCACTCACATAAATTCGCGCTACCATTCCAATTTGCTTCTTTTAGAACATAGAGAATTTTTAATGGTTGCTTTATATACTCTTCTTCACAAAACACACCATCTTTAATGAAATAACTCTACTTTCTTTTTTCTTGCCATTCTGTAAACAAACGATTTTGCTCTTCAATTATATCATATACAATTCCTCCTTTATAAGAAAAACCCTCTGGGTAATTTATATCATAATTATTCTACTCATCCCTACTTTCGCTAATCATATCAGCTAAGTACCTATCCATCAGTGCTTGAGCCTTTGCTGCTTCCTTTTGATTTCCTGTTCTAATAAATCCTGCTTTTGCATCTGCTGCTCTTTTATAATTTGTTTTTGCTATACTGGATTTACTGCCTGTTATCATATCTGCCATATTCTTGTCCATTCGTGCTTGTGAACTTGCGGCCTCTTTTTGATTACCTGTCATAACAGAACCGGCTTTTAAATTTGCCTCCCGTTTATAGTTTTGGGCAGCATTTCTTTTTATATGATTATCTAAATCAGATTGAGTTTGAGAATCCCTTCTGGAACCAAATATAGCAAACACAAACATAATGAGAAACATTAAAATTATCGCTGGTAAACTACACACCTTAAACAAAATTCGTAGCCATGAAAACTTTATAATATCCGCAAACCCCAAAACACCTAAACAAAAAGACAGAGCCAGTATTAAAATATCTTTAAATATACCATTATTTTTAACTAAAGTTTTTCCTTTACTGCTCAAATTCTTTATTTTATAACTAAAATCCAAGTTTTCCAAATCTGAATTTTTAATATTATTATAAGTATTTGTATCTACTTTTATTTTATCTAAACCTAAACCTATTCCATTAGTTGTTATTGTTTTATCAATAACAATAACATCATATGCATTAATATCATCATAAATAGAACTTAATTCAAATGAAACAGAACCGACATAACATATAAATTTATATTCATCTAAAAGTTTTTCAGAGGTATTTTCAATAGCAAATTGGAGTGACAGATTATCTTCGACCACTTCTTCTTTATTTATTAATTCTACATTTACAAAATCTGCATCTTTCCATACAATTGGTTCTGTAAGCCATTGCTTAATTGGATCAATTCCAATTGTAATCAATGATATTACTACTATTGTTATCATTATACCGACAGCAATTATATTTTCTTTTTTATTGCTTATTTTGGATGATTTAGAATCACAAAATGGATTTTTAGCATTTAAAGGAATTTGCCAAATGCCTTTTTCATTTTTGAAGGCTTCATCAACATATCCTTCTCGACATGCCTTGGAAATATCACTTTGAGAAATATTCCATTTCTCAGCAGCTTCTGCTGTAGTCATATACTTCTGTTTCATATTTTATCTCCTTTTTGCACCATTCTGTCTTTACATTATTAATAATCGATTTACAATCTGAATTTGGTCCGAATTTTATAAATTTCATCAATTAATTAGTATATTAGATCAATTAGAATGAACCACAATTTGATTATACATATCATGAGTTTGTTATAGTTTGACAGAGTTCTTTTGATTTTTTTAACAGTTGTATAAAGTATTCTAATATTTCGTCTTTTGTCCATATATAAGAAGTCGGATGATAGCTGTCAATAATAAAAAATGTTTTGCTGTTTATTTTTGCTTGATATAATCCAAGCTCATAATTTTTATTTTCTATTAAAAAATTCTTTTTTGTATTCTCTACTTCACACCAATTTATCTGCTGCCAAAAGCTTTTATGGTTCTTGCCTTGTTTGCCTTGTATTATTACAATGTCCGGCTTTAAGATTTCAATTTCCTGCAACAAGTTTTTTGAACAATATTTTTCCATTATTTCACTATGTTTAACGCCTGAATTTTTATTATCATCAGAAAAAACACATTTGTAATAATTTGTTAAAGCAAAAGAATGTCGTAAATCTTCAAATTTACTTTGACTCATATGTTTTTTGCTGAAACCTTTTGGCAAATCTTTGCTGTCTAATAAAATTTGAGCTACTGTATAAAATGTTCTTAAATAATGAGGATTATAGCCAGCCTCTTCCATTGTACATGGCTCGCAGCAACTATATTCCTTTCCTTCGCCAACATCTTCTTGACCTACTACCATAATTTTAATTTGTTCATTATCATAGTTTGAGCCAATTCTTGTTCTGTAAAACTTCAATTTGTTTTTGCAATGCATACTTTTATTGCATTCATCATAATAAGGACATTTGTTGTCATCTTTATATAAATTCATAGTAAGTAATTGGTTATAGAATGAATGATTGATCATAGTTTCTGCCTTTGTCCGCTTTCGCTTATCAATTTTAACGCCGTCAAAGCTGTCTTCAAGATATATTATTTTGCCGTTTGTGCCGAATTCTTTTTTCCGCCAATGGCCATCGTTGGTTTCCCAATATATTAGATTACCGTTCTCATCGTATTCATACTTTGCCCAACAGCCATCGCTGTTTTCCCAATATATTTTGTTGCCGTTGGCATCGTATTCATTCTTTTTCCAATAGCCATAGCTGGTTTCACAATATATTTCATTACCATTCGCATCATATTCATACTTTTCCCATTTGCCATCGCTGTTTTCACAATATGTTTGAATGCCGTTCTCATCGTATTCATACTTTGCCCATTCGCCATCGCTTGTTTCACAATATGTTTCGTTACCGTTTTCATCATATTGATTTTTTATCCAAAAACCATCACTATATTCCCTATACCTATATGTAACCTCTTCATGCATATTGTGTTCTTCTTTTACTACTTTTCTCATTTTTGCTTCCTTTCGATCAGCTTCTGATTTTATATTATGTTAATTTCGTTTGAATTTCAAGTGGATGCATATTAAAAAAGTAGACAAGTGTGATAAAATAGAGGACAAGGAAAGGAAAGAAAAAATGAGTAATAAAAAGAGTCCGACAAAATACAGTGAGGAATTCAAGAAAACAATCGTAAATCTTCACGAGTCAGGGAA
>CANQXE010000017.1 GCA_947627725.1 uncultured Clostridia bacterium
TTTCGTTATCGTAATTCTTCCGTCTTAAAGGTCGTATAACCCTCGTAATAATAGCTGTGGTCGATGCCCTTCATATAGACTTCACGGCTGTTTATTTCGTTTGTAAGCGCACCTTTCAACAACACTTTGATTTCCACGTCTTTAATCGGGCTGCGTTCCATTGCGAGCAGATAATCTTCTTTATCGACCTTGCTCCAATCGACAACCTTGCCGATTTCATTTTTCAAAATATGGTCAAGCCAAATGCGGGTGCTGCGTCCGTTACCTTCCCGGAACGGGTGGGCGATGTTCATCTCAACGTACTTTTCTACGATCTCGTCAAAGGTTGACTGGGGCATTTTATCAATGTTCTCAAGCGCCGCCTGCAAGTACATTACCGGCGCAAAGCGGAAATTGCCCTTTGCCATATTCACCGTGCGAAGCTTACCGGCGAAGTCGTAAATATCTTCAAACAGGAACTTGTGGATTGCCTGCAAGGTGGAGAATTTACCCGCAGGAAGAGAATCAAGGGCATCGTTTTCAAATAATTCCACAGCCTTTTTCTTGCTGATGCGTTCTTCCTCACGGGCAAGGTCGGCAGAGTTCGTAAGCCCTAATTTATTTTCAAGCGCCATATTGTTCCTCCGAAATCAATTGCTTTTCTTCTTAATTAAGGGAGTTATTTATCTTCCGGCAGAATTTCCATAATGTCATCTACCGTACAATCAAGACTTCTGCATATTTTTGCGAGCGTATCGGTAGTAACCGCTTCGTTTCTGCTCAGCTTATTGATCGCATAGGCAGTTAAGTTGGCAGCCTGTTGTAAATCTTTCTTTTTCATATCCCGATCCAAAAGTAAGTGCCATAATTTCTTATAGGATACTGCCATATTCTTTGTCCTTTCTCCCGGCAGGGGCGTACTTACAAAAATCCATTTAATAGTATAACACAAAATTATCCGATTTTCAAGATAATCTATGATATTTCAAAGTTTTTTACGATTATGCGCAATCGTGCAACGACAGAGCCTCCGAGTGACATCGGACGCTCTATTTTTTTGCCCAAATTCAGAAAAATCTGCCGGCAGACTTAAAAAGCACCGTCCTTTGTCCAGACATAATGAGAGGAATTTTTCAAAAATGGCTTGTGGATTGCCCCTTCCCAGTGCGAATTAGTAGGAGGCAGAAATTTTTTTGCAAGGAGGGTTGGAAAATGGACTCTCCCAGTCGGAACAAGTGAGAGGATTTTTTCTCACAGATACAAAAGTGGGAGTGAAATCGGTGCTCTGTCCAAAAAAGAATAATTTTTTCAAAAATTGGTTGAATATCGGCCTCTCTCAGTCGGAACAAGTGGAGGGATTTTTTTCTCACAAACGCTAAAATGGGTGTCCATTTCGGTGCCCCTTGTCCAAATAAGTGAGAGAACTTTTTGAAAAATCTTTCCGCAGGGGGGTTAGTTTTGACCCTTCCCAGTCGGAACAAGTGAAAGAACTTTTTCCGAACAGAGGGTACAAAATCGCTTTCTTTTCCAAATTTGTGAGGGGAAGTTTCTCTCGTGACCTTTGAAAACTGAATAGCCGTCCGATTGGGATATGACCGTGCGATGACCTTCCGAAAGGAAACGAGCGCAGCGACGCTGTGGTGAGACTCCGGGGCAGGGATACAAAAACGACAATCGGGTGAACGGCAAGGACAGTCGCCGTCAGCGTCGCCTCCTTACGGCGGCTGCCCCCTATACATAGCAGTAAAGGAGGTTAAACGCTATGAAAAAAACAGAGCTCAAAGAGTTTTACAAGCTGATGTTTCCGGAATATCCGGACATCTTGACTGTTGCCCAGCTGCAAACGATGCTGAGCATCAGCAGACCGCTGGCCAACCGGCTCATCGGAGACGGATATATCCCCGGCGTGAAGACCGGGAACGCCTTCCGAGTGCCGAAGGTCAACGTCATCAACTATGTTCTCGCAGAGGACGGAAGAAAGGAGGTGAATTGAATGTCTCAAAAATTACAACTCGTGGACGCCGACACGCTGCTCTCCACCCCAATGGAAAAGACGCTGTTCATTGTGGACAGCCTGATCCCGCAGGGCGTGAGTATGCTGTGCGGTTCCGGAAAGATCGGTAAGAGCTGGCTCATGCTCTGGCTTGGTCTGAAGGTAGCGGAGGGCAAACCCCTATGGGATTTACCGACGCACCAATGCGACGTCCTCTATCTCTGTTTGGAAGATACCCGAGTGCGGATTCAAGAGCGGCTCTACAAGCTGACTGACGAAGCGCCGCAGGAAAAAACGGTATGTACGCCAGCGATTATGATGACATCTCGGTAGTGAAATCCATCGCCGACCGCCGCCGCATCGCCGTGGTTCTGGTGCATCACCTTCGGAAGATAAAGGATGCCAGCGACCCCTTCAACGAGGTTTCCGGCTCTACCGGGATCACCGGTGCAGCAGATACGAACATCATTCTGAAACGCAAGCGGGACGAGGATACGGCCACGCTGCTGGTCAGCGGCAGGGACGTTGAGTACCAACAGTTCACGCTTCGCTTTGAAAGCAACGTCTGGCAGCTCGTGGAGCATAAGGACAGCGCAGCCCTGCATCGGGAAGAAATTCCACCGTTTCTTTTTCGGCTCGTGGAGTTTCTGAAGGACAAGCCCGTATGGACGGGAACGGCGACTAATCTTCTCTCGGAGATGAACGACATGGAAACGCCGCCCAACCTCGTCACGAAAATGCTCGGTCGGTTTGCCGGGGAGGTTCTTACGCCGGCGGGCATCGAGTACAAAACAAAACGCACCGGGCAGAGCCGCCTGATGCAGTTCAGAACGTGTGACGGCAATGACACCGATGACGGCAAAAGTGCTATATAGCAAAAGAGCCGTCACCGCCGTCACAACCGTCATTTTGAAAAAGATGGATATATGTAATGACATCATCCGGGGCCCCCGAAAAGTCGCAAGACTTTTTGGGGAAAGGAGGAGCAGTGAAATGAGCGAGCTTTTCGTGCTTGCACGGAAACAAGCGGTATGGAACTTGCGACGACGTAGCGAGCATAGGCTTTGTGTTGCCCACAAAACCGGCGGCAGGATGCCGAAAGGGATGTTCGCTCCCTTTGACCCACCAAATGAGAAAGGAAGTATTGATTATGAGATTAAGAAAGACAGCCATTAACCTTCGTGTGACCGAAAATGAAAAGAAAAAGTTGGAGAGATCCGCCCGCTATTGCGGCCTTTCACTTTCCGAATATCTGCAGAAAGTGGGACTCGGAAAGGAGGTTCGGGCAGCTTCCCCGCAGAGCTTTTATGAAGCGTATCGGCTCTTAAAGCTGCTGAAAGACCGGCGAAAAACGATGCGGGAAGCGGAGATCGACCGTGCCTTGGAGGAGTTCGTTCGCTTGCTTTTGGAAGCGTATCACGACCTAAACGGCGGCGAAGAAGGCTCCCAAAAGACAGGTGATGTGCCGTGGCAGTGACGAAAATCTGGCCAGTGAAGGACAGTATCGGGCGGGTGGTCGGGTACGCAAGGAACCCGGAAAAGACGAAATTTTCGGAGATGAAAAGCGTCCTTCACTACGCCGAAAACGATGAGAAAACCGTCATTGGCGATGAGAAAACCATGTACGTCACCGGGGTAAATTGTCGGGCGGAAACGGCGGAGGAGGAGATGATCGCCGTGCAGGAGCGCTTCGGAAAGATCACCGGCAACATCGCTTATCACGCCTACCAGAGCTTCAAAACAGGCGAGGTTTCCCCGCAGCTTGCCCACCAGATCGGCGTGGAGCTGGCACAGAAAATGTGGAGTGACCGGTATCAGGTGTTGGTCGCCACCCACTTCAATACCGGCACCTACCACAACCATTTTGTGGTGAATGCCGTGGGAATGTGGGACGGCAAAAAGTTCAACTGCAACGAGGGCGCTTACTGGAAGTTTCGCCATCTATCCGATAAATTGTGCGCCGAACACGGGCTGACGGTGCTGAAAAATCCCAAGGGAAAGACGCCACGCAAGCTCTATTTCGCCGAGAAAAACGGCGAGCCGACCCGGTACAACCTGATGCGGGAAGCCATCGACAGGGCGCTGACCATGAGTACAAACGAGAAGACTTTTTGCTATGTGATGCGGCGCTTTGGGTATGTGATTGACCTGAATCCTTATCACAAATACGCCACAATCCGCTCGGTCAACAGCCAAAAAGCCACCCGATTATACCGCCTTGGAGAAGCCTATGACCGGAAATCGCTGTATGCCAAAATGCTGGAGAACCAGCGAAACAACTGGCAGGAGGCGTACCGTTTGTACGGAGAATTTACCAGGAAAACAAACCTCGGCATGACGATTCAACGGCGGCAGTTTTCGCTAAAAGGAAGTTTCAAATCCGTAAAAAAGGTGACCGGCCTGCGGGCATTGTATCTGCATTACTGCTACCTTTTGGGTGTGGTTCCGAAGAGTAAACCGCACCGACCGCTCTCCCCGGAGATGCGGGAAGCGTGGCGATTTCTCGACCGGTATTCCCAACAGGTGCAGCTGATTGCCAAGCACAAGCTGCACGATCTTCCCGCTGTGGGGGCGTTCATCGGGAAAAGCAAGGAAGAAATCAAGCTTCTGACCGACTACCGGAAGACCCTCTATGAACGACCGGTGCCGTGAACCGGAGGAAAAGGCGGCGCTTATTTCCAAACGGAAAGACTGCACCGCCGTCCTTGCGGAGCTCCGAAAGGACATTAAGACCGCTAGGCGGCTGATTGAGGACAACCCCAAAATCAAGAGAATATCCGCATCGAGGAGCGGATGCGGCAGGAAATTTACGCTTCGAAAAAACAAAGAAAGAGAGATTACGAACGATGACAAAGAGAAAATCCGATTTTACTTTACCGACCTTGGATGATTTGTTTTCCACGCAGGAGGAGCGGGACGATGCAAAGCTCAAAAGGGTAAAAGAGATTCCGCTTGAGGAACTGCACCCGTTCAAGGATCATCCCTTTAAGGTACAGAACAATGAGGAAATGGAACGAATAATCGAGAGCATCCGGCGCTTCGGAACGCTGACCCCGGGGCTGGCGAGACCCCTGCCGGAGGGTGGGTACGAGCTTGTTTCCGGTTATCGGCGGCTGGTGGCGTGTCAGGCGCTTGGCATGGAGACCATGCCGGTGATCGTCCGGGAAATGACCGACAATGAGGCGGTGATTGCTATGGTGGACGCCAATTTGCAGCGGGAACATATTCTCCCCAGTGAAAAGGCGTTTGCCTACAAAATGAAGCTGGATGCGATGCAGCATCAGGGTGTAGCTTCTGCCCAACTTGGGCAGAAGCTACTAAGCGTTGAAAAAGTAGCCGAAGATGCAGGAGAAAGCCGAAATCAGGTGAAACGCTATATCCGCCTGACATATCTGATTCCCGAACTGCTCTCTATGGTAGACGATGGAAAATTGCATTCAATCCCGCCGTGGAGCTTTCCTATCTGGAACCGGGTGAGCAGAAGACGCTGCTCGACGCCATGACCATGAACGACTGCACGCCGTCCCACGCACAGGCGATCCGCCTCAAGAAAATGGCGCAGGAAGGTGTTCTCGGCGAGCAGGATATTTACGACATGATGAGCGAGAAAAAGCCGAATCAGGCAGAGCAGCTGCGTTTCCGGCGGGAGGATTTCAAAGAATTTTTCCCGCCACGGTATACCGACGAGCAAATTAAGCGGGACATCTTGAAGGGCTTGGAGCTCTTAAAGCGCCAGCGAGAGCGAAACCGGGACGCCCGGTAAATTCGAGCCGAGCGGCGTTTTCAAAAGACAAAATCGCACAGTGGCAGAACGCACACCGGCAAGGTATACTGTCCTTGTCGGTGTGAGCTGTCCTGTTTGCCGAGGAAAAGAAAGGAGTTAAAAAATGGTATCAGGACACTTGGAAACCAAAAAAGGGTACTACTACGTGGTACTCAGCTACGTCGATGTCAACGGCAGGCGGCACAGACCGTGGATCTCGACGGGGATTCCCGAAAAAGGAAACAAACGAAAGGCGGAGGCGGAGCTTGCCCGCATCCGCAGTACTTACGAGCCGCCGAAGGAGGTGGAGGACTTAAATTCGGATATGCCCTTTGCGGATTATCTGCTGCAATGGCTGGAAATCGTGAAGGTGCGAGTGAAGATTGCAACCTATTGTTCCTACGAAAACATGGTGAGAAGCACGATTGAACCGTATTTCCGCAAGAAGGGATACACTCTGCGGGGATTGGAGGCTCGGCACATTCAGCAATTCTACACGGAGAAGCTGAAAACCGTCAAGCCCAACTCCGTGATTCACTATCATGCTGTCATTCATCAGGCGCTGAAATACGCACTGAAAACCGATCTGGTAACGCAGAACGTGGCAATGAAGGTGGACAGGCCGAAAAAGAACGATTTTCAGCCGGTGTTTCTCGATGCGGCGGAGCTGCAAAGGCTGTTCATGGTCATCAAGGGAACCAAGCTGGAGCTGCCGGTTCTGGTAGCCGCCTTCTACGGTCTGCGGCGTGGGGAGGTATGCGGTCTTAAATGGGACGCTATCGACTTTGAGCGAGGCGCAATTACGATCAAGCGCACCGTGACTTCCGTTCAATTAAACGGAAAAACGCAGATCATCGATCAGGACTCGGCTAAGACAAAATCCAGTATGCGCACCCTGCCGCTTGTCGGGAGCTTTCGGGAATACTTCCTGCAAGTAAAAGAGGCGCAGGAGCTGAACAAAAAGGTCTGCGGGAACTGCTACAATTACGAATACGACGGTTATGTTTTCGTAGATGAACTGGGCGAACGCATGAAGCCGGATTATCTGACCTCGCAATTTCCTGCTTTTATTCAGCGCCATGGCCTGCGGAAAATGAGCTTCCATGATCTTCGGCACAGCTGCGCCAGTTTGCTTCTCGCCAATGGCGTTCCCCTCAAGCAGATTCAGGAGTGGCTCGGTCACTCGGATTTCAGCACCACTGCCAACATCTATGCGCATCTGGACTATTCCTCAAAGCTGTCCTCGGCGCAGGCGATGGTGAGCGGAATGCCGCTGCCCGAAGCCGGGGAATTCAAAAGCAAATGGAGCGACCTGACCGAAGACTCGGAGACAGCCGATGAAAAATCCGAAGAATAAAATGTTGTTCTGCCCTAAAAATGCGGTGCTCTGAAAACGCTTTGCCGAAAAAGGAAAAAGTCCAGAAACCCGCATGGTTACTGGACTTTTTGGCGGAGAGTTAGGGATTCGAACCCTAGGTTCCTTGAGGGAACACAGCATTTCGAGTGCTGCACCTTCGACCACTCGGACAACTCTCCGTGTATTGTTAAGCCTGAAATTCTGCGAAAAATCCGAGGGTAGAACAGCAGGACAGAACAGCAAAATATTCAATTTTCGAACTGAACAAAAGCCCCGTAAAATGGGGATTTTCGGGTGGACAAAACTGACACAGAAGCCAACCACTTCGAGTCAGCCCCGTTATGACCACTTCGATACGTCTCCGTTTACTACTGCCTGATGATTTTAACATTTCGTACGCAATTTGTCAATGAGTTGAAAGTGAAAGTTATTTATGATAGAATACTTTTATTACAAATTACGGAGAAAAATATGGTTGCGATTATTGATTACGGCGCGGGTAATCTTTCCAGCGTGAAAAAGGCACTCGATTATCTCGGCGCTGAAAGTGAAATTACACAGGACAGGGATAGGATTCTGTCCGCCTCTCACGTTATTCTTCCGGGTGTAGGCTCTTTTGGTGATGCTATGCGCTCAATGGAAGAGAGAGGACTTGTTGATACGGTTAAGAAGGCGGCGACCTGCGGCAAGCCGTTTTTGGGTATCTGTCTCGGACTTCAGCTTTTGTTTGAGAGCAGTGAGGAAAGCGAAGGCGTAAAGGGACTGGGACTTCTTAAGGGCAGGATTGTTGAAATTCCCAAGAACAATGAGCTTAAGGTGCCGCATATGGGCTGGAATTCCATTAAGTTAAGGCAAACGAACGGAATCTTTAAAGATATTGCTGATGACGGCTACTTTTATTTTGTACACTCATTTTATCTTAAAGATGCCGACGAGGATGTTGTTGCGGCTACAACGCAATACGGTGTACGCATTGAGTGTGCCGTGCAAAAGGGGAAGCTCTGTGCCACTCAGTTTCATCCTGAAAAAAGCAGTAAAGAGGGACTTAAAATCCTTGAAAATTTTTTAAGGGAGGGCTGATTATGTACGCAAAGAGAATTATACCCTGTCTTGATGTGAAAAACGGAAGAGTTGTAAAGGGCGTATCATTTGTTGATTTAAGAGATGCGGGAGATCCTGTGGAGTGCGCGGCGGCTTACGACAGGCAGGGCGCTGATGAGCTTGTACTGCTTGACATAACAGCCACCCACGAGGGCAGAAGCACAATGGTTGATATTGTGACAAGGGTAGCCGAAACGGTATTTATCCCCTTTACGGTAGGTGGCGGAATTAAGACAGTAGATGATTTTAAAGAGCTGCTCCGCGCAGGCGCTGATAAGATTTCCGTTAATTCGGCGGCGGTCAGAAATCCTGATTTAATTAATGATGCGTCATATAAGTTCGGTGCGCAGTGCGTTGTCTGCGCTATTGACGCCAAGAAAAAATCAGACGGCGGTTGGGAGGTATATCTTAACGGCGGACGTATTCCAACAGGTATTGACGCTGTAAAATGGGCTGTCGAGGCGGAGCGGAGGGGAGCAGGTGAGATACTGCTTACATCAATGGACCGGGACGGTCAGAAGACAGGCTATGATATTGAGCTTACAAGAACTGTAAGTGAAAATGTAGGCATACCCGTTATCGCGTCAGGCGGCGCGGGAAGGGCAGAGCATTTTTATGATGCGTTTACAGAGGGAAAGGCGGACGCTGTTCTTGCGGCAAGTCTGTTTCATTTTAACGAGCTGCCTGTTCCTGAGCTCAAAAAGTATCTTAATGAAAATAATATTCCGGTAAGATTATAAATACCGGGCAGGCAGTTCACATCTGTCTGCCTTTTTTTATTTTGGAAATTTTTTCTTTTGGTTGATATAATAACTATATAATGTTATAATTATTGTGAATAAATGTATGGAGACACAAAATATGCCAAAGGATGAGAATGTGAATAATGACAATTTAATCATAGGCAGAAATGCGGTTTTGGAGCTTTTGAAAAGCGGACGTGAGGTTGAAAATATTCTTATTGCCAAGGGTGAGCGTGAAGGCTCAATCAATCGCATTATCGCAATATGCAGGGAAAGGGGAATTGTCGTTAAGAGCGTTGACAGAAAAAAGCTTGACTTGATGTCGGAAAACGCAAATCATCAGGGTGTTGCCGCAAATGTTTCCGCCCACAGTTATTCGACAGTAAATGAAATTCTGGAATACGCAAAGGGCAAAAATGAACAGCCGTTTATTGTTATCTGTGACGGAATTGAGGACAGCCATAATTTAGGCGCTATAATCAGAAGCGCCGAAGCGTGCGGCGTTCACGGAATCATTATTCCGAAAAGGCGCAGCTCAGGGCTTAATTTTATTGTCGCGAAAACCTCGTGCGGGGCGCTTGAATATATGAGGGTAGCAAGAGTGAGCAATCTCGCCTCAACAATAGATGAACTGAAAAAGAAAAACATTTGGGTTTATTGTGCCGATATGGACGGTCAAACCTGGTGCAATACGGATTTTTCAGGCGGCTGCGCATTGGTTGTCGGAAGTGAGGGGCGAGGCGTAAGCAGGCTTGTTAAGGAAAGGTGTGACACGACCGTCAGTCTGCCGATGCGCGGGAAAGTTAATTCTTTAAACGCTTCCGTCGCGGCGGGAATTATTATGTATGAAGTGACGAAACAAAGACTTGGACTGTGAGTGATGAAAAATGAGTGAAAATTTATCAATAGACGAAATACTTAGACAGGCAGAGGAAATAAGAAAGAAGACAATTAAAACCGCTCGGTCGACTATGAAGGACATTGACTCAACCGCGCGGGAGATAACAGAAAAGAAAATTGAAGTGCCGAAGGTTGAGCATAAGGACATTAAGCTTGGGTCAAAGCCTAAGGCGAATGACAGCGAATTGAATCAGAAAACGGTTGTCATTGACAAGAAATACGTTAAAAATGATGATGCCGTCCGTGAAAAAACGAAGATTGCAGATCAAAAGACGAAAAGAGCATCAGTTGAGGAAAAAACAGGCGTTATAGAAAATGTAAAAGATGTGAAGAAGAAAAAGAGCTTTTTCGGCAGTCAGTCGGATGAGCCTCTTTATTCCAAACGTCCGCCTGAGATTATTGAAAGACCGGCAACTATTAAAAGTAAATCACGCTTTGACAAAACATCGGATTTGGAGGAGCTTCCCACCATAGTTGCGGTTGATGAGCTTGAGCATACGAAGATTTCACCCGTAAAATACATAAAATCAGAGGGACAGTATAAAAGCGACGAGGGTGAGCAGATCGTTCTTGATGGCTTTGAGGACGTCACAGAAGAGGTTTCAAAAATAGATGAGGATATTGCCGAAAAACAACTCAGGGAAAGGAGAAAGGAAAAAATTAACAAATTCCGTCTTTTCAGTCCCGATGATGTGAATACGCAGGAGGAAAGGCAAAAAAACCTCAAAGGTGAATATGAGAGCGGCGATGAAAAAACAGTTTTTTTAGAAAAGCTGTTTGCTTCCAAATCATCAGTTTCCTTAACGGCAATCCTTACCTTAATACTTTCGGTTTTGCTCGGTCTTTTAACATTTTTTAAGGACAGCGCTTATATGCCGTCGTTTCTACTCGATTATACCGCGTATTTTATTGCTTTAATCGTTTTGTACGGTGTTATTCTCGTAGTTAATTTTAAAAGCATTATCCATGGATTGAATCTGAAAAACGGTATCAACAGCGATTTTCCTATCGCGATTGTAAGTATAGTTGTTTTGGCGCATACGATACTTATGCTTGCCGACAGCAACGTCTATATCGACTCCGGGAATATTTATCCGCTTGCCGCTTCCTTCGCTCTCCTATTAAGCAGTATAGGAAAAAGATTTTTAATATCGCGTTTAATTGAGAATTTCGAGTTTTTAACAGGGCAGGAAGAAACGCACACCGTTGAGGACATTGTAAACGAAGTGGACGCAGCTATAATAAGCCGCGGAATACTTACGGGCGAGCCGAGGCTTAAGACAAGCATTAAAACCGATTTCCCCACAAAATTCCTTGATATCGGGTGCAGTGATGAGCCGGCTGACAATATTGCGAAAATAACGGGTATGGTTATGCTCGGACTTGATGTTGTTTTGTTTGCCGTTTTTTCAATAATCAATCATAACTGGCATATAGGGTTTAATCTTGCGGTATGCGCAATGTGTGTTTCCGTTCCATGCATATCGCTCTTTAATACAAACAGCGCGCTACTCGGCGTTTCAAAGGCGCTTAGAAACAGCGGAGCTATGATTAACGGATTTGAGGGCGCAAAGGTTGTTGATAACACAAACGCGATTGTTATTGAGGCGCAGGATTTATTCGGACCCAACAGCTGTGAAATTCACGGCGTTAAAACCTTTAACGGCGCCAAAGACGATGACGTTATTTTAAAAACAGCGGCAGTTATTATGAAGACAAAAAGTCCGCTTTCATATGTTTTTGATGATGTAGTTATCGGCAAGCAGACGATTTTACCCGATGTTGACGGAGTTTTATATGAGGACAGGCTCGGTACATCAGCTTGGATATACAGAAAGAAAATTCTTGTCGGTACAAGAGATTTGCTTATTCATCACGGGGTTCAGGTGCCGAGAGAGGAATATGAGGCAAAGTATACGCGCAAGGGAAGAAAGATACTTTACCTTGCGGTTACAGGCAAGGTAATGGCAATGTTTGTTGTGTCATACAATGCGGACCCGTCGCTTAAAAGGGCGCTGAGGAAGCTTGAAAAAAGCGGGATGACAATACTTGTGAAAAGCTCTGATCCGTTTATTAATGATGAGAGTATAGCAGAGCTTTTCTCGCTGCCTGACGGCTTTATACGTGTTATGAGCTCCTCAAACGGCAGAGCGTTTGAAAAGTATTCGGAAATGTGTGCTGAAAAATCCCCCGCGTATGTTGTCCATGACGGAAGCGCGCTCGGCTTTGTATCCGCAATGAACGGAGCGGAAAATATTGAGGATACGAGAAAGCTGCTGAGTGTTTTAATTTCCTTTGGCTGTGCGCTCGGCTTTGGTGTTGCAACGCTTTTGGGCGCTACAGGAGGAATTGAACAGCTCGGAGCAGTAAATATTGTAATTTTTCAGGCGCTGTGGTGTATATTTGTTGAAATTGTGTCAAAAATAAAAAGGCTAGGATTATAGGAGTATTCTTTTTAATACTCAGAAGGAGAGGTCTTTTTGAAAAATTTACAGTCAACAAAAACGCAGGCAAATCTGATGGCGGCATTTGCGGGTGAAAGCCAGGCGAGAAATAAGTACACCTATTATGCCGATAAGGCTCAAAAGGACGGTTTTGTACAGATTGCCGAAATTTTCAGGGAAACCGCTGAAAATGAGCGTGAACACGCGGAAATCTGGTTTAAGTATCTTAACGGCGGCGAGCTTGCGGATACTGCCTCTAATTTACAGGATGCCGTAAACGGTGAAAATTTTGAGTGGACCGAAATGTACGCTGCCTTTGCGAAGGAAGCGAGGGAAGAGGGCTTTGACGATATCGCCTTTTTGTTTGAGTCTGTGGGCAAAATTGAAAAATCGCACGAGGAGCGTTTCAAAAAGCTGCTTGAAAATGTTAAGGGCGGACTTGTTTTCAGCAGAGATGAGGACAAAATCTGGATCTGCTCAAACTGCGGAAATATTGTTATCGGCAAACAGGCGCCGAATCAATGTCCTGTCTGCAAGCATCCTCAGGCATACTTCAAAATTAAAGCAGAAAATTATTAATAATTTTAAAAGGCGTCGGAAAAGCTCCGACGCCTTTAATCTTTATCTTGTTATTCAATAGGAGTAAGATTTTTAAGACTTACGTCCATAATCGGAGCGGAATGGGTGAGTACACCGCAGGATACGAAATCAACTCCGATTTTTGCAATTTCCTTAAGCCTTTGCTTTGTAACATTTCCTGAGCATTCTGTCTGCGCTTTGCCGTCAATCATTTCAACAGCCTTTTTCATTTTTTCATTATCCATATTGTCAAGCATAATGATGTCCGCGCCTGCGTCAAGAGCCTCTTTTACCTGTTCAAGCGTTTCCGTTTCAATTTCAATTTTACGGACAAACGGCGCGTATGTCCTCGCCATTTGAATTGCCTTTGTAATTGAGCCTGCGGCGCCTATATGGTTGTCCTTTAAAAGAACACCGTCTGAAAGATTATATCTGTGATTAGCTGCGCCGCCTACCATTACCGCGTATTTTTCAAAGGGACGCATATTCGGCGTCGTCTTTCTTGTGTCAAGCAGCGTTGTTGAGTATCCCTTAAGCTCGTCCGCGTATTCTCTTGTAAGAGTAGCTATACCGCTCATTCTCTGAAGATAATTGAGAGCGGTTCTTTCACCGCTTAAAATAGCTTTAATATCTCCGTAAATAACACCGAGAAGGTCGCCGCTGTGTACCTTGTCCCCATCCTTGAAATTAGGCTCAAAACGGCTTGTGCTGTCAAGCAATTCAAAGGTGCGCTTAAAAATATCAAGACCGCAGATGATTCCGTCCTGCTTGCAGATTAGATCGGCTTTTCCCTGCTTTTCACACGGCATTACGGCATTAGTTGATACGTCCTCTGAGGTGATATCCTCTTTAAGCGCATTGAGAATATAATCGTCAATATTAATTCTCATGGTTACACCATTTATCATAAAATTCCCGGTCCTTTCCTCTTATTTCATCCATAATCAGCTTTTTGAATTCCTTTTCTCTCACGGCTTTAACAGGATATGATTTTAAATCAAGACCCGGCAAATCAACCGGCTTTTCCGTGTCATCCTGTGCAATTAAAATCGCCGCTCTTTTGGCAAAGACAAGACTTTCCAGAAGTGAGTTTGACGCAAGCCTGTTTCTTCCGTGAACACCGTTGCAGGCGGTCTCGCCGACAGCATACAGATGCTCCATAGATGTTTTGCCGTTAATATCCGTTTTTACTCCGCCCATCATATAATGCTGCGCGGGCGTGACGGGAACTCTGTCCTTTGTTATATCATATCCCTCGTCCATACATGCCTCATATATGTTTGGGAATCTTTCAGCCGCTTCCTCGCTGCTCATAGTCGGCAGCGTTATGTATACATGGTCGGTATTGAATTTTGCCATTTCGTCAACAATCGCGTTTGTTACCACATCACGCGGCTGAAGCTCGTCGGTAAATCTTTCACCGTTTTCATTTAGAAGAATCGCGCCCTCACCGCGAACGCTTTCGCTGATTAAAAAGCGTCTGCCCTTTTGCTTGCTGTAAAGTGTTGTGGGATGAATCTGAATATAATTCATATCCTGAAGCTCAACATTATGCTTTAATGCAAGGGCAAAGGAGTCGCCTGTGATGTGCGGATAATTTGTTGAGTTTAGAAACAGTCCGCCTATTCCGCCTGTCGCAAGGACAATATCCCTTGCAATAATTGCCCCCATTTCACCGTATTCATCCTCGCATACAATACCCTGGCAGATGTTATCCTTTTCGATAAAATCAATCATGGTTGTCTGTGCGACAAAGGTGATATTCTCTCTTTTTTTAGCTATCCTTAAAAGAGTTGCCGTTATTTCCTTTCCTGTTTCGTCCTTATGATGAAGTATTCTGTTTCGTCTGTGAGCGCCCTCGCGCGTATAGTCAAAATCTCCCTCTTCATCGGTATCGAATTTAACACCTAAATCAACAAGCGTTTTTATAATATCCGTTGACGATTCAATCATAACTTTGACTGATTCGGGATTGTTTTCATAATGACCCGCTTTCATCGTGTCCTCAAAATAGCAGTTGAAATCATCAATATCCTTTAAAACGCAAACCCCGCCCTGCGCAAGATAGGAGTCGCATTCCTTTAAATTTTCCTTAGTTATTACAAGTATATCCCTGTCCTTCGGCAGACAAAGCGCACAGAATAAGCCTGCGACACCGCTTCCTACAATTACCGTATCTGTTTTAATTAAATCTTTTATATCCATAAATCCTTTATCCTGAAAATGTATTATGGTTTAAGTACACTATTTTAAGTTATACTTATTCTAATATATAATTTTTTATCATTATTGTCAAGATTGAAAAAGCGTATATGATATGATAAAATCAAATAAAATGAAAGCGGGGTGGGTTATTTGTGAATGTTTACGATTTTGACAACACAATCTATGACGGTGAAACGCTCGTGGATTTTATTATGTATTATATTAAAACAGACCCGGGTATATGGAAATATGTCCCCAAACTCCTCTATATTTATTTTAAAGACAGATTTCATCTGTTTACAGTAGATGAAGCAATTCGCGCTTATGCAGGCTTTCTTGAGGGGTATTATGTTAAAATTGATACTATTGAGGAAGATGTAAAAAAATTCTGGGACGAGAATGAAAGAAAAATCAAACCGTGGTATGATAAGGTAAGGCGTGACGATGATATTATCGTTTCGGGGACGACTGATTTTCTTCTTGACGAAATTATGAAAAGAATGGGTATAAAAAACTATATCGGTTCTTCAATAGATAAAAAAACGGGAAAATTTGAGCGTCTCTGCTTTTTGGAAAATAAGGTGAAGATTTTTAATGCGGTTTTTGAAAACGCGCATATTGATAATTTTTATACCGACTCAATGAACGACAAGGCTATGATGGATATTTCAGACCATGTGTTCTTTGTTACGGGTGACAGAATTGAACAAATAAAGTAGGAGAAAAAATGACTAAACTAACATTTATTGCAGATACTCATCATTACAGCAAAACCCTCGGCACAACAGGCAGGCAATATCATCTTCGTTCCGGCTCGGACCAGAAATGCCTTGCGGAAACGGGGGAAATCATTGACGCCGCGTTTGAGAAAATTGCCGTTTCCGATACAGATGCCGTGATGATTGCGGGCGATGTTACAAATGACGGCGAGATGGTGTCGCACCTCGAATTTCGTGAAAAGTTATATAAGCTCAGAGAAAAAAAAAGAATATATCTTATTACCGCGACGCACGACTGGTGCTGTGACCAAAATCCGAGACGTTTCAGCGGTAACACCGTAACGCACGATGTTGAGGTTATGAAAAGCGATATGCTCCCTGAATTTTACAGGGATTTCGGTCCGGGCGACGCAATAAGCAAATTTATTACCCATATAGGCACCTGCTCGTATGTTGCACAGCTCTCTGAAAACGTAAGACTTCTCGCGCTCAATGACGACAAGAATGAGGATAATCACGCAGGCTTTACCGAAGAGCATTTTAAATGGATTGAAGAGCAGATAAAAAAAGCTCGGGAGGACAAATGCCTGATTATAGGAATGGAGCATCACCTTCTTACCCCTCACATAAGTCCGCTGATTACAGGCGGAGGTGTTTGTGTCGCAAACAGGGAATACGTTGCCTCACGGCTCGCGGATGCTGGACTTCGCTATATGTTTGTCGGTCACTCGCATATTCAGAATACAACTGATTTTAAATCGGAAAAAGGAAATGTTATAACGGAGGTAAATGTCGGCTCACTTGTAGGTTATCCCGCGCCGATTGTAAATGTGACCGTAAATGACGATATGACGCTCAGCTATGAGGTGGAGCATCTTGAAACGTTTAACCTTAACGGAAACGAGATTGACGCTCAAAAATTTTTAAAAAACCATGCGCTTGCCTTAATTCACAGGCTTTTGTCCTCGCCGAACAGGCAGGAGCTTGCCGACAGACTGACAGCGCTCCAGCTAAACGGAAGGAAGCTCTCAAAATATTCGGGTGTAATTTTACCCCTTTTCAAATTTATAAGAACGGCAGACGTAGAAAAACTTTATAAAAAATTAAAGCATTTAGGTCTTGCAAGGAATATTGACAAATCGCTTGTCGAAAAATTTAAAAATAAAAAGCTGTTATCTTTTGCCGATGAGATTATGCTTTCTGTTTTTGACGGAAGTATTCAAAAATACACCAGAGAAGATGATTATTATCGGCTTGTAATGTCCGTAGTTTCCATTCCAAGCAGGATTATGAAAAAGAATACCAATATGAAAAAACTGATTTTTGCCATAGATTCTATCCTTACAGGCGGCAGATTTGATAATCGGAAAGCGACTATATGATTTTATAACTTGGACAAGATATCCTCGCCCCTAAGGCGGCAGGTTTCGTTATTGGAATCTGCAGGGAATACAATCCCCTAAAGATTCCCCAGCACGGCTGACGCCGCACCTTGCCACGTCGAATGACGGGACAAGTCCCGTATTGAATAAATTAATAAAAAGTACTAACAATATACTTGACAATTTTATTACAGTGTGTTACTCTTTTGTTACAAATTGCGTGTACCATATTTTGGCTAAAATTAAAAATTCAAATCACAAACCCAATATATTGTATATCAAACGACAAAAAACTGCTTTATTTACACAATTTAAAGTAATTACATTTTGGATAAAATATTATATATGTGATTTATTTTGGAATTATATTTTGCTATAATATGAATGTTTACGGAATACATATTTGATTATTAATTACAAACATTATTACTAAAGATTATAGATAATCAAAAGCGCTTAAGAGAGGTGAACTGTATTTGGAAAATTTTGTCATTAAAGGCGGCCATGAGCTTTTCGGTGAGGTAAATATAAGCGGCGCCAAGAATGCTGCTGTCGCAATTATTCCAGCATCTCTTCTTTGTGATGACGTAGTTCGTATAGAAAATATTCCTAATATCAGTGATGTAAGTCTTATCATTCAGATTCTTGACCGTATGGGCGCAAAAATCAAAATGATAAATAACAATACAATTGAAATTGATTCACGTTCAGTAACTTGCCAGCCCGTGCCGTATGAGCTTGCGTCTCATTTCAGGGCAAGCTATTATCTTATCGGCATAATGCTCGGCAGATTTAAAAAGGCTGAGGTTGCTATGCCCGGCGGCTGTAACTTCGGCGTAAGACCTATTGACCAGCATGTCAAGGGCTTTGAAATGCTCGGTGCCAAGGTGGAAACAATTAACGGTATGGTCTGTGCAAATGCAGACAAGCTGGTGGGCGCGTCTATTTATATGGACGTTGTATCTGTCGGAGCGACGATGAATGTTATGCTTGCCGCTGTATTGGCAAGAGGTCTTACAATTATTGAAAATGCAGCTAAGGAGCCGCATATTGTTGATCTTGCTAACTTTTTAAACTCAATGGGAGCGGATGTCCGCGGCGCAGGTACGGACGTTATCAAAATACGCGGTGTTGAAAAGCTGCACGGCTGCACCTATTCAATTATTCCCGACCAGATTGAGGCGGGAACGTATATGGTAGCCGCTGCGACATGCGGCGGAGATGTTCTCGTTAAAAATGTTATTCCCAAGCATCTGGAGTCAATCAGCGCCAAGCTTGAAGAGGCAGGCGCGGAAATTATAGAGTACGATGACGCGGTACGTGTAACACGTTTTAAACCGCTTATGAGATGTAATGTTAAAACCATGCCGCATCCGGGCTTTCCGACAGATATGCAGCCGCAGATGGCTGTCCTCCTTTCAGTAGCAAAGGGTACAAGCATTTTGTCCGAAAGCGTTTGGGACAACCGTTTTCAGTATGTCGGACAACTTCTCAGAATGGGTGCTGATATTCAGGTGGACGGTAAGATTGCCGTTATTGAGGGAATTGAACATTTAACAGGCGTTAATGTTAAGGCTACAGACCTTCGCGCGGGAGCGGCAATGATTATTGCGGGTCTTGTTGCAAACGGTGAAACGACGGTTGAGGATATCCAGTATATTGACCGCGGATATGAGGATGTGGTTGAAAAGTTCGGTATGCTCGGTGCCGATATCAAGCGTATTGAAATCAGCGAGGCGGACGCAGTAGCTGACGCAGCGGGTTAAAAATAAAAGGCGTATCGCAACGATACGCTTTTTTGTTGGTGTTTATGGGAGATTGGTATGTCAAAGGTTTGTCAGCTCTTTTCGGGCAGCAGCGGTAATTCAATATTAATATCTTCAAAAGGGCATAATTTTTTGGTTGATATAGGTATATCTGCAAAAAGGTGTGAAAATGCGCTTTTGGATATAGGCGTTGACCCGGAGAGCATAGACGCCGTTTTTGTCACTCACGAGCATACAGACCACAGCAGCGGTGTGAGGGTGTTTGCCTCAAGGTATAATTTACCTGTATTTGCCGCTGAGTCCTGTATTGAAGATATGATGTATTCGGGAGTGCTTAATGAAAAGGTTAAGACAGAACCGATTGATTGCGGTACTGAGATAGGCGGTATAGAGGTTATGACCTTTAAACAGAGCCACGACAGCGTTGACTGCCTCGGGTACAGATTTAATTTACAGGACAGCAGGAGCGTTTCCGTCTGCACAGACACAGGATTCATAACGGACAGCGCAAGGGAGATTCTTAAAGGAACGGATTTGATTTTTATTGAGTCAAATCACGAAACCTCAATGGTTGAAACCGGACCTTATCCTTACCATTTAAAGCGTAGAATATTGAGTGAGCACGGGCATCTTTCAAATTTTGCCTGCTCGGAGTACATAAAGGAGCTTGCGCAAAGCGGGACAACACGCTTTGTCCTCTCCCACCTGAGCAGAGAAAACAATATACCTCATATCGCAAGGCAGACGGCGCTGTCTGCTCTTAATGAAATCGGCTTGACAGAGGACTCCGATTTCCGGCTTTTTGTATCTCCGCCTGAAAACGAAGGCAGGTGCATTTTGCTATGATAAATGTGACGGTAATTGCGGTCGGCAGGCTTAAAGAGAATTATCTGCGTGAGGGCTGCGGTGAATATATAAAACGTCTCGGTGCTTATGCAAAGGTCAGTGTTATTGAAATTAATGAGGAAAGATGCTCGGATAACCCATCAACCGGTGAAATACAAAGCGTTATAAAAAAAGAGGGAGAACGGATAATTAAAAAAATTCCAAAGGGTGCTGTTGTAATTCCCCTTTGTATTGAGGGTGCGGAATATGACAGTCGTGATTTTTCCGCTGTGATTGAAAAAATTTCACTTAATTGTTCTCATATATGCTTTGTGATAGGCGGTTCATACGGGCTTGACGACGGGGTTAAGTCGCTCGGTAAGATAAAGCTGTCCTTTGGTAAAATGACATTGCCCCATCAGCTTGCGAGAATGGTGCTTCTTGAGCAGATTTACCGTGCGTTTTCAATATCCAATAATTCAAAATATCATAAATGAAAAAGGCACAGCGTATAACACGCCGTGCCTTTTTCATAAGGGGTAAAAATTTATGTGAAAACGTTGTTGGTATATATTAAAAGGTTGAGAAAAAATTTCAGCAACCTTGTTGACTATTTTAAAAGACCGTAAGAATTTATTGCGGAATTTCTTTCCGCTTTCAGTATATAAAGAGGCTTCGCATTTTTTACAATTGAGCCTTTTATCATAAAGAAAGCAACGTCCTTACTGATTTTTTCATAATCTACATTAAATATTTTAGCTGATACGTATTTATTAAACGTGTTAATCAGCGGACCCATACAAAATGCCGTTATGATTGTACCTAATCCGATATTTTTAATTTCTGAAAGACTGCCGCTGAATATTGCCGTAAAACCGCCGCTGACAATTAAACCGATAAGGATTACCGTGAAATCGGTTATAACCCTAATCCATTTGTGCGCTATCTTAGTTGAGCGGCTGAGCATAAATCCAAGCGCATCATACGGACCTACGCCGATATTGGCTGTAAAGAAGAGCGAGCAAGCAAAGCACAGAGTGATTATACCCGCAATAAGAAGCGGTATTCTTATTTCTAATGTGTAGTGGTTTTTAACTGCGGGCTGAATTAATTTTTGAAAAAATTCGCAGGTGTATCCGCAGCCGACCATATTGAATACAGTTCCTACACCAACCAAGCCCCTGTGAGCTACGAGTATGACATAAAGCAGAATGACAGCGTTTATAATCATCTGATATGTACCGAAGCTGATGCCCAGTGTGCTTGCAATGTTCATATTCATTGAGGTGAAAGGATCAACACCAAAACCGGAAACAGAAAAAAGAGAAATACCAAAGCCCATTACGATAATGCTGATAAAGGAGAGAACTATACGTTTAACCATATTGTGCTGGGCAAACATATCTTTAATATATCCGTAGGCTTCCGATTTCAAATTTTTCATATCTGACCTCTGCTTGTGTTTCTTTGCCTCTCTTTGTGTTCATTATATTCTTATGATTTAAAAAATCAAGTTATTTGTGCAACTTTCTCTGTATGTAACACTTTGCACAAAATAATATTAAATATTTTATGCAAAATCAACAAAAAATTACTCCATTTGCTTTCCAAGAAAGGCAGCTGCAACCTGAACAAGCTTTATGTCTGTTTCACTTGGAACGGAATTATTGTTTTCCTCAATAAGAGCTACCGCTCCGCTGACATCTCCGCCGTATATAATCGGGTACACAACATTTGCCTTTCTGTCAAAACCTTCAATAGCGTTCATGCTGGGTACCTGGTCTGTCGAAATATGGATTGCTCTGTTTTCCATAAGCTCCTCGAGGTTTTTCGTTACCCTGCGTTCAAGAATTTCTCTCTTGCTTATGCCTGACGCGGCAATAACATGGTCGTTATCCATAATTGCGATAGGAAGTCCGCCGTTTTTGTGAAGCACCTCCGCATACTGATTCGCGAAATTTGATAGCTCGCCTATGGGTGAATATTTTTTAAAAATAACCTCACCCTCGGCGTCTGTAAAAATCTCAAGCGGGTCGCCCTCCTTAATTCTGAAGGAACGTCTGATTTCCTTTGGAATTACTATTCTGCCAAGATCATCAATCCTTCTGACAATACCTGTTGCTTTCATAATATCTACTCCTCAAATAATGTAAATTTATCTGTAATATTTTGTACATATTCAAGTCGTATATACTAAATATAATTTGTGATTTTTTGGAAAACAAAATGATGTTTAATTTATTAAAACTGATGTTTTAATTATTGTAATTGATATAATAATCCCACATTTAAACGGGGGATAATAAAATTTAAAATTTACATTCAATACAAAATCTACTAAAGAATATATGAAAAAATGGTACTGATTATCAGTACCATTTAGTTATTTAAATATGTATTTTTTGTCTGCGAGCTTTGCCCTTAAATCTCCGATTTTTCCGCTGTCTATTGTTTCTTTATCAATGACGTAAGCACTGCGCCTGTTTATATAAATAAAAATATATTTATCAGTTTCAATTGTTTTTAATACATCACAGTAATTAAAGGTTGAGCTTTTGCTTTTTTGCCCATCCGGTGTAGTTGTTACCTCAGTAAAATTATAATCATTAAATACAAAAGAGTTCAGCCCGTCTTTATAATCTCCAAGCCCTTTGAGCATCTGTTTAGGAGTATAAAAGTACAGTAATACTATTAATGCTTCCAGAAACGGTAAAATAATCGCTAAAGCAATGACTGCTTTTCTTATTGCTTCGCTTAATATATCAGCAAAAGCAAAATAGCAGGATAACAGCAATATTTCGTATATAGCCGCTAAAATGCCTTGAAAGACCATTCGGGAGTCTGTGTATGCGGCATGGGTCGCTTGAAACAATGCTTTACAAGCGGCTGCATTCATTGTTGAACTTGCTTTAATTTCCATAAAAATAGCTCCTACTTATTCATCACGTCATATAATTTGTCGGGATAATCTGTCATAATGCAGTCTGCTCCGACCTCAATGAGGTATTCCATATCTTCCTCGTCATTTATTGTCCAGTACTGTATTGCCATATTATGTTCGTGGGCATAGTTGATTACGGTTGCCGTTGCCATATTCAAGCCTAAATTCTGGAACGGAGAGCCGTACGGAAGCTGAAGCACCTTGCATGGCGGTTTGTATGTTTTGCTGTCGGTAAGTGCCGCCGACCAGAAATCGAGTACCTCGTCAATTCCCGTACTTCTCGTCATATCGGGATATTTCTCATCAACGTATTCGCTTACTTCACCGTGAAATGTGCCGAATATAACTCTGTCAATAAGATTTTTTTCGACAAGAATCCGATGAAGAATATCGACGCCCTTTTTACCGAGCTCATCGCCGTTTTTAATTTCAATTATATATTTATAGTTGCCGACTGAGCCGAGATAATCAAGAACATCCTCGATTCTTAAAATCTTCAGGTCGTCGGGGACTTCGTTGTTTTCGAACTCGGCATACGGCGTTTCGCCCTGTTCGTTTTCAAATTTTGCCCCCATATTCAGTAACCTGAGCTCATCATATGTCTTGTCTTCGGGTCGGACATCTTTTTCTTTGAATACTTCCTCACTGTTTGAAGTTCTGTCAAGCGTATCATCGTGAAGCAGAACAAGCACATCGTCTTTTGTGATATGAAGGTCAAATTCAAAAACATCAACGGAAAAATCATCATTCTCGGCACAGTTCTTGAACGCCATCATAGTTTCCTCGGGGGCAATACCGCCTCCGCTCCTGTGACCTGAGATATCCGTGTCGGTCAATATATACGGATTATCTGTATCATAGGTTTCAATTTTATCGGGATTTGATTTATAAAATCCCTCGACATTTAGAAATATTCCTAAAGCTGTAATAACTGCAACAGCAAATGCAAGTATTTTTACACCCTTTTTCTTTTTTGATTTGGTTTTTATTTCCATAGAAAATCACCCCTTTTAATGTTAATATATAACAATTTAAAAGTCAATCTACATTAAAGCGTAAATTGTAATAATTTTTCACTTTAGTATTGACAATTGGAAAATAAAGGCTATAATTATATTAGCACTCAAAAAGTGAGAGTGCTAATTTATGAAGTAAAGGATGATATTTGTGAGAAAAAAGCAGTTTAAAGCGGAGTCCAAAAAGCTCCTTGATATGATGATTAATTCAATTTATACTCATAAGGAAATCTTTCTCAGAGAGCTTATTTCAAACGCGTCAGACGCTATTGATAAGCTTTATTTTAAGTCTTTGACCGATAATGCGGTTACACTCGCGAGAGATGATTTTAAGATTGAAATTAATATTGATAAGGATAACCGTACCTTTACCTTAACCGATAACGGTATTGGTATGACGGCTGAAGAGCTTGAAAACAATCTCGGAACAATAGCAAAAAGCGGTTCTCTTAACTTTAAGAATGAAAATGCGCAAGACGAAAAGGCACAGGATATCTCAGTTATAGGTCAGTTTGGCGTCGGATTTTACTCCTCGTTTATGGTAGCGGACAAGGTTGAGGTTATTTCTAAGGCGTTTGGTGAGGATACCGCTCATAAGTGGATATCAACAGGAGCGGACGGATATACTATTGAGGAGTGCGAAAAAGAGGACGCCGGAACAGTTATTGTACTTCATATCAAAGAGGATAAGGAAAATGAAGATTATTCCCAGTATCTTGAGCAGTATAAGATTGACGAGCTTGTTAAAAAGTACAGTGATTATATCCGTTATCCCATTGTTATGGAAATGAGCAGGCAGGTGCCTGACCCTGAAAAAGAGGGAGAATATATTACTGAGGTTAATCTTGAAACCCTTAATTCAATGGTGCCTATCTGGAGAAAATCAAAAAGCGAGATTAAGGCGGAGGATTATAACGAGTTTTACAAAAATAAGTTTATGGACTATACCGATCCGCTTTTGGTTATCCACTCAAAGACTGAGGGACAGGCTACCTTTGACGCTTTAATGTTCATTCCCGAAAACCCGCCGTATGATTTTTACACAAAGGAATATGAAAAGGGCTTACAGCTTTATTCAAACGGCGTGCTGATTATGGACAAGTGCGCCGACCTTCTTCCGGACTATTTCAGCTTTGTCAAGGGACTTGTTGACAGCGCAGACCTGAGTCTGAATATCAGCCGTGAGATGCTTCAGCATGACCATCAGCTTAAAATAATTGCAAAGGCAATTGACAAAAAGATTAAAAACGAGCTTTCAAAAATGCTTAAGAACGATCGTGAGAAATACGAAAAGTTCTTTAAGGCGTTCGGTTTACAGCTTAAATACGGCGTGTATGCCAACTACGGTATGGAAAAGGACGGTCTTAAGGACTTACTCCTCTTTGAATCGTCAAACGGTGACGGCTATACAACGCTTAAGGAATATGTCGGAAGAATGGCTGATTCACAGGAGTCAATTTATTATGCCTGCGGTGATAACGCTGAAAAAATTTCACTTCTTCCCCAGATTGACGCAGTAAAGGAAAAGGGCTACGAAGTGCTTTACTTTACTGACGAGGTGGACGAGTTTGCCATTCAGATGCTGATGGAATATGACGGCAAGCATTTTGCCAATATCTGCAAGGATGACCTTGATTTAAGCACAGATGCGGAAAAAGAGGCAATTAACAAAAAGAATGAGGATTCAAAGGATCTCCTTGAAAAAATGAAAAACGCACTCGACGGACAGGTTACCGCTGTTAAATTTTCGGATAAGCTCGGATCGCACCCTGTAAGCCTTACGGCAGAGGGTTATGTTTCACTTGAAATGGAAAAGGTTCTAAATTCAATGCCCGGTGCAAATCAGGGAGTAAAGGCACAGCTTGTTCTTGAAATTAACTCAAATCATCCTGTTGCCGAGAAACTTGCGAACGCTGACGATGAAACTATTGTTAAATATACGAAGCTTCTTTATGCGTCCGCAAGGCTGATTGCGGGACTTGACCTTGCAAATCCTACAGAATTTTCAGACACAATAGCCGAGCTGATGTAGTATAAAAACCAAAAGAGCTGTCTCAAGTTCATTTATTTGAGACAGCTCTTTTAATGTTATCAATATTTACTTTTCAACCCAGATCGGGTTTGTGAATGCCCAGATAAATTCAGGAACCTCTCCGCTTCCGTTTAAAAATTTACTTTCCACAGCGGTGTAAAGCTTTTTAACAACAGGAGAAAATTTATATGTAATTTCAGCTCTGACAAAGCCTGCTTCCTCAATATCAATTGCGGTAAGGTAAGCCTCAGTTGATTTTTGAGCGGTGCTTTCAAAAATAACCCTGTCATTGTTATACACACGGAGAGTGTGGCCCCGTTTCATATCAGAAACTTTAATTTCAAGCTTCTGATTATCCGAAAGGCTGACGGTGTCGCCTATTTCAGCATTTGAGCAGTTAAGGAATAAGGTCGTTGAGTTTGGCGAGTTCGTAACAAAGCATCTGCCCTCACGCATTGCCTCGAGTATATCCTTTTCCGAATTGCTTTTTGCGTTTACATATGTTGTAGGACTCGCAAGCAGCGGTACATTGTAATAGTCTTTATGAAAATCGGAACCGCCGACAGCGGCTATCCTGTTTCCCTTAAGAAGCTGTTCAACCCACCAGTTACGATTTTTCATATTATCACTATGCTGAATTGTATTCCATACCTCTACACAGTCAAACGGGTAAGCCTCTAAATCAAGGTGAAAGCCGCATTTGGAGCAAAAAGGATGATTTACCGATATGGTTGCGCCCGCCTTTTTACACTTATCAATTATTTTTTTGTAATCCTCAGCATTGTCAAGCGCATACGGAGGGTCAACAGGTACCTTCTTTCCCCATATGTTAACGTGACCGAGCTCGCCTGTAATCTCCTGCCCCTGTATGATGAGCATATCGCCGTCATAGTAGCTTTTTTTGACAGAGTTGAAATTATGGTCAGTGATAATCATAAAATCAAGACCTTTTTTCTTGCAGGCTTCAACAAGCTGTCCTTTTGTAAGTACGCCGTCGCTGTTTATTGTGTGCAGATGTGTGTCACCCTTATACCATTGTCTTTCTTCCATATTGTCACCTCATTATAACCGTTGCAATGCTCTTTGGCGCAACTGATATTTTTTTGTTTGAAGATGTTTGCGTTTTCAACTGCTCATACTGTGTGGAAGTTATTATATGGGCAGTATTGAACTTAATATCAGGCTCAATCGTTCTATTTGCCATGCTGTTGTTTGAAACAACAAGTATTCTGCTTTTGTCAGGCGCCTGAAAGGCAAATACCGAAAGTCCGCGTGAGGTTTGATAACCTATATCAAGGCTTGTGCTTCCTTTTGGAATATATTTTGAATAATGAGCCATTGCGTAATATCGCATTGCTTTATAGTACTGTGAAAAATTGTCACTGGCAACAAGCAGTCCGTCGCTGTAGCATTTGCCGTCACGCATAGCCCGCTCCCACTGATTAGCACATACCCAGGCAGTCCAACTGTCTGCTCCCGAATAAATTAAATCCTCGCCGATTATCCTTGCCATAATCAAAGCGCCCTCAATAGATTTTGTATCATGCTTACAAGGAAGCTCACACCACTCGCTCATATCAAAGCGCGGGGTTTTAACATTCCGCTTTGCCCATTTTCTCAGTTCTGTTTTATTTTCAACATTATTGTCAGAGCCGTAGGAATGGTAGGCAAACACACCAAGATATTTCATTATCAGCGGCTCTGCCGACAGAAGTCTGTAATATTCTCTTGTATGGTCTGTAATACTTCCGCTTTCCGGACCGTAAAGCAGAAGAGGGGATTTGCGCCTCTCAAGCTCCTCAGCAAAAGCAAGGAAGCAGTCCCTGACCTCCTCAGGCTCGTAATGACAGCCCTCCTGCCAAACATAATCTCCTCCCCATTTCCACTGAGGTTCATTAATCGGGCTGATGTATTTGACAGGATATCCCTCTGAAATAAAATGCTCCGCAATATCAATTAGATACTTTGCAAAAGCGTTGTATTTATCTTTGGCAAGGTTTGAAAAATGCTCGGTAAATCCGCCGCTTGTCTGACCCGATACCGTGTGGGTAAAGTGCGGTGAATTGACGAAGAAAATAAGCGTGTCAATATTTCCCGTGTCAAGCGCCTTGCGCATAACCCTGACGGCGTTTTTATCTCTTTCCCAGTTATATGAACCGTCCTTTTCCATAAAGGACTCAACCTTGCGCCATGGATTATCCATACGCAGATTATCTTCCTCAAATCCACCGCCTACATTGTAGCGGTATATATTCATTTTAAGACCGCTGTCACCGTAAAGGAGCTCTGTTACATCATCAGCGGTTTTCTCGTCCCCGATTTGAGGACTCCACCAGCAGGCTGACGCTCCGAAGCCTTTAAGTTTTTTTATTTTCCTGGCGTTAGATAAATTCATTTTCATAATTTTACCCGTTTATAATTTTCTCAAGCCTTTCACTGTCTTTTGAAAAATGCCTCTGACTCACAAGGATAGCAAGCTCATCGCCCTCTTTAAGCATGGTTTCGCCCTTAGGCGTGATTGAAACATCATTTCTGTCGATGCTTACCACAAGACAGTGCCGTCCCCAGTCAATATCCATAATGGCTTTATTGTTAAGCGGACTTCCGACAGGAATGACGTAGGTTTTAAGCACCTTTTCATTTTCATTGTGAAATTCAGGTTTTTTCGGATTAGAGCTCAAAATCTTTTCAAGTAAAGTTTCATATATAGGATTAACGCCGAATAGATTTGCGACGGCATAGCTTATGAGGCTGACAGTTGCCAGAGGCAGCAAACTTTCAAGATTTCCTGTCATTTCAAATACAAGTATAATACCTGTAAGCGGTGCGCGCACAATAGAAGCAAACATTCCCGCCATTGAGATAACCACAAATTCCTGCCACAGACTTTCATCAAGATTAAAAAGAGGTATGAAGATATTTGCGTAAATTGCTCCTATATATGTTCCTAAAATCAGCAAAGGAAAAAAGATTCCCCCAGGCGCTCCTGAGCCGAAGCTGATAACGGAAAACAAAAATTTTGCAATCAGCAAGAATATTAAAACCGAGATTTCAGGCTTGCTCTTCAAAAGCAGGACTACCATTTCGTGTCCGCCGCCTGTTATTTCGGGGATAAAGAGCGCGGCAAGACCGCCTGTGATAAATACCGCAATCATTTTAAACGAAGCAGGTATTTTATTAAGCTTTTTAAATATATCCTGCCCCTTGCTCATTATTATGTTGTAGCCGCATCCCGAAATACCGAGCAGAGCGCCTAAAATTAAGAGCAGCCAGTAATATCTAAGCGGAATATTAGCCGTTTCATATGAGAAAATATTATCCTGTCCAAAAAATATTTTTGAAACAAAATCGGCAGTAATACAGGCGACGATTCCCATACATATTATGCTTTTGTCAATTGTTCTGTGTATTTCCTCAAGCATAAACATAACGCCTGCAAGAGGAGCATTGAATGCGGCTGCCAAGCCCGCGCCGCCTCCGCAGCTTATCATTCTGAGCTCGCTTGTCTTGTCTGCTTTGGTTATTATTGCGGCGCCCTTGCCTGCCATTGCTCCGAGCTGAATACTCGGTCCCTCACGCCCGAGTGAAAGTCCGCCGAGTATGGACAATGTTCCTCCGGCAATCTTGGCAAGAATGACCCTCCACCAGCACTGGGTAAGATTACCCTTGATTTCACCGCTGACCTGTGGTATTCCGCTTCCTGATGACATAGGCTCCCATTTAATAATTTTTGCTACGGAAAAACCCATCAGCACAAGAATTATGAACCAGATAATACATTTTAAAGTGCTTTCTTTTGCAAAGTCCGCCGCTCTCAAAAGCAGGGATTCGGCATTTGTCAAAAGGAACCTGTAAAAAACGGAAACAAGACCTGCGGCAACACCAACCTCAAGACCTCTTATTATCAAATAAAAGCTTTCCTTTTTATGATATTCAATTTTTCTGAATGTGGTTTTTTCCTTATCTTTCATTTTTCCGTGCCGTTATACTTAATTCTACAATTAAGTATACGAATATTTACTAAATTAAGCAAGCATTTTTTGCCTAAACGCTGATAATTTATAGATAATTGTAAGTTTATTTAACCGATATGCTTTTTGCGCTTGCTGATAATTGCGCAGGTAACAAGCAGAATCGGGAAAATTACTGCAAAAAGAATACCTGTTTTTAAGTTGTCATTGAATCTGCCTGAAATCATACCAACTAAGGCAGGACCTGCGGAGCAGCCCAAATCACCGCCGAGAGCAAGCAGCGCAAACATTGCCGTACCGCCTTTTGGTACTGACGCCGACGCTTTGCTGAAGCTGCCGGGCCACATAATGCCTACGGATAGTCCGCAGACTGAGCAGAAGAAAAGGCTGACGGCAGGAGAATTTATTAACGCAATACATAGGTAAGAAATAATACACAGCATTCCGCTGACGGTCATAAATTTGTCCAGGTTAATTCTGTCACCGTATTTTCCGTAAAAGGCTCTTGACGTACCCATTAATAGTGCAAATGCCATAGGTCCCGCAAGGTCGCCGACCGATTTTGAAACGCCGAGCCCCTGTTCGGCAAATGCGGACGCCCATTGACTGACTGACTGCTCCGAAGCGCCTGCGCAAATCATCATTAAAAGCATCAGCCAGAAGATTTTTTTTGAAAAGAGTTCTTTTAAAGATAAACCCTTTTCGCCCTCCTCAATTAAAGGGGCGATGGGAACTTTGCTGAACAGTACCGCGTTGACAACGGGCAAAATCGCCCAGATGAACGAAAGGTATTTCCAGTTTTCAATGCCGAACAGCCTGAAAAACATTGTTGAAATAAGTACAACGCCGACGTGTCCCCAGCAGTAAAAGGAGTGCAGCAGGCTCATAGCCTTCTCCTTGTTATCAGTCGGACAGCTTTCAACAATCGGACTAATCAAAACCTCAATAATTCCGCCGCCCACAGCGTAAATGATTACACAAATCAAAATTCCCGCAAAAGCGTCGGGCAAAATATCCGGCAATATAGGTAATAGTATCAGTCCCGCCGCGGAGAAAATGTGCGCCGCTATAATGCTCTTTTTATAGCCGATTTTATCTATAACCTTTGCGGACAGCAAATCGACAGTAAGCTGAACTAAAAAGTTGATGGTTACAAGCAGTGTAATCCGGCTCAGCGCAATATTATAAGTCTTTTGAAGGGTTATAAATAAAAGCGGTAAAAAGTTATTGATAACCGCCTGAACTATGTATCCGATAAAGCTGGCGTAAATCGTGTTGTTGTAATTTTGCTTTATGTTTCCTCTCATTAGTATCCCCGAAAAATTTATTTTACTTATATTATCATAACAAATACTAATTCGCAATATTTTATACAGATAAATTAAAGCTCTGTGACAAGTGTCACAGAGCTAAAATCATTTGCTGAAATCTATTTTTTAATATATATGAATTTTTTCAGAACTATTTTTTAAAGCATAACCAGTTTATAAATTCTTAGCGGGATTAATTATCAGCCATAATCAACATTTAGTTATTAAGTTTATTTTGCGTCAAGCTTTCCCAATCTGACTTTAATATAGCATAGTAGTTTTTATCTCCTATGCTGCCGTCTTTCCGATAGCAATATCTGCGAAAAGTACCTTCAAGTTTCATACCGATTTTTTGCATTACTCTGCCTGAAGCAATATTCCTTGTATCGTGTCCTGAGGTAATTCTATCGTAACCGACTTCACTAAAAAGGAAATTAACAACTGCCTTTGCTGCTTCTGTCATTATTCCTTTATTCCAAAAATCTACATCAATCTGCCACCCGAGATGGCAGGAGAAGCATTCGTTGTCTTGAGAAACTGTACTTATATTTCCGATACATTTACCATCAAATTCAATTGCCCAGTTATATTCGTTTGGTTTTTGATAGTTGATAATCCATTTTTCAAGAATTGATTTTGTTACATCAGGATTTTTATGCGGATAATATGATAAATATTTTACAACAGCAGGATTACTTGCCCATTTATACATATCAATATAATCCTCTTTTACAAATTTACGTAATGTCAGTCTTTCTGTTTTTATTGTCTTTGTTCCGCAATGTCTTAGGGGAGGCATCATCTCAATTTCAGTCATATTAATTACCATCCTTTTTACTAATATTAATCCAATAACGCTGTATCCGTGTACCATGGTCAAGCATTTCATTTTTTATTATTTCGCCGTTTTTAATAATAACTTTTGCAAAGGCATATCACAATCACATATCATTAAAACCTTTTTAATACCCGATTTTCCGCACTTGTCAATAGCCGTAGAAACCATCTCAGTACCGTAACCCTTGTTTCTTTACGAAGGTCTTATGCCGTCACCGATATGTACACCCGATTTCAGTAAATTATTGTTCAGATAATGCCTTATCTTTACAGCGCCGGCAAAAATATTTCTGACTTTATCTAAGCAGAAGTAGGTTATGCTTGGTACAATATTGGGATTATTCTTATTGTGTCATCAATTGCTTTTATATAAATTATTAAAGTTGTGATATTCATTTTTCCTGATTGCATATGGTACGATTTTTTCGTTTGTACTCGTCCATTCATCCATCATATCATTAAGCTGTTTTGTATACTTTCTGCTTAATTTTACCGGCTTTAACATTAATTCTCCAAAAAATTAAGCCGTTGATGCAATCATCAACGGCTTTAATGTACAAATAAATTTTAATCAAACCGAAAATGAGTACTGCAAAAAAATTCCATTTAACTTACAAGTGGAATTATTATTGTTATTATCTTTACAATAAATGTACAGAATAGCTCATTTCTTCCAAATTATCAAAAACATAGTAACACAGCAGAAATTATTAGTCAATCAAATGAGTGAAGCATGTTGTAACCGTACTTCGTTTATGTCAGTCAAATATTTTTAGTATTTTCTTAAATTCATTACTTTGCTTGAATTTTTCGGAAAGAGGATACTCGTTTAGCATTTTGTCCTTCATTCTTTCACAGTATGTTTTTCCACGTTGCTTTTTTGTGAATTTTGAGCCGTTAAATAATAAACAATTACTCGTAACAGTCTGCGGCTCCTCGTCATATCTTTTTGAAAGCTTTGCACAGATTTTTAGATTTTTAAGTGCCTCTTCAGTATTTCCAAGCTGAAAATTCAAATACCCCAGATGACCGTAATTGTAAATAACATGCACCCAGCATTTCCTGTAATTCCCGTCTGTGTAAACCGTATTCAGTACCGAGAGAACTGTTTTTATTGCTTCTGATTTGGCTTTAATAGCATGTTCGCTGAAATCGCTGTAATAATTTATTACCGTGCTGGATAAAAGATAGAGCAACTCGTCAATAGTATTGCGGCAGGCTTCACGGTGTTTTTCTCCTGGGGGATAAAGATACGTTGCAGCAAAATCCCTGCTGTTATACATTTCAGGCATTTTTTGCAGTATTCTTTCCATATCGTCAAGACCGATTCCGCTGTCTTCAACACGGCTCATAGATTTGCAGTAAGTAGCCATAAGTCGCTGTGCCCATATTCTTATGCTGTCGTCTGCACAGAAGCTATCTATCTTTTCGTAAATGGACCTTACCTCAGGCAGAATGCTCATTCCCTCTTTGCTTCCTCCCTTTTCAATAATAAGAACATTGAAATATCTTATTAAAAGTCTATAATCTCCGGGGAATTCTCTGACAGCCGTTTTCATTGTTCTCAAGGTTTTTGGAGTATCAATCATATATGAGCTGTCGTACTTTTCAATATATTCCTGAATTTTGCTTTCACGCTGTGCCTCATCAATTCCAAGAAGTTCGTCCGTTGTAGTGTTGAAAAAAGATGCAACAGCAGGCAGAATTTCAATATCGGGATAGCTTTCGTTTCTTTCCCATTTACTTACCGCCTGAAAGGATACGCCTAAAAAATCAGCAAGCGTTTCCTGAGTGAGTTCTTTTTCTTTTCTCAGTCTTTTCAGATTTTCACCAAAATAAATTTTCATATAATCACCTCAAAAAATTTCAGCGGTACCGTCTGTAATTTAATAATATCCCGAAAAGATTGAAAAAACAATAACTTGTTTATTGAAATAAATTCAACTGATATTTGAATAATTCCCTTTAAGATTTAAAAGTGCCGAAAAAAATATTGTTCTTATTACAGAGCTTATTTAATAATATTCCTGTCTACAGATATTCTTTTTTTATCAGCCAGTCAATAATTATTTTAGCTCTGCTTTCAAGGCAAGGCAATTCATTTTTGCCGAAATATTTAAGTTTAAAGCTTTCTCCGTCAGTTATTTTTAAATTGCCCGAAACTCCGTTTGCAAGATAAAGTACGACCACGGAAAAAAGTTCGTCACCATTTGGATATTTGAAATAAAAATCCTTCCCCGAAAACGCATTTAAAAGAGAAAAGCTGTTTGCTGTTAAATTTGTTTCTTCCTTTAGCTCTCTTGCAGCTGTTTCCTCAAGAGTTTCTCCGAGTTCAATCGCTCCTCCCGGTATTCCCCATGTGTTTGTATCCGAACGCAAGTTTAAAAGAATTTTATGCTGTTTTAACACAACGATGGTTGCTCCTGCGCTAAGCATAGGAGCATGCCCGATAAATTTTCTGATTTCTTTTATGTAGCTCATAACATCTTCCTTTAATTATCTGTAGACATACTGTTTTCTTGCTCTGAAGTCATCAAGTATATCCTGATGCTGTTTGCAAAACAGCGGAGGTATATCATTTACGTCAAAAAATTTCAGTTCAACAGATTCATCATTTTTCTCAATCAGTTTACCGCCTATCATTTTTGCTTTGAATACATGTACTATAGTTTGTGCTTCATCTGTGTTCTCATACTTGGCAAAATATTTTGAATATACTCCGTATAAAGAAGTAATTGCAACATCAAGTCCGCTTTCTTCCTTGATTTCTCTTATGGCAGCCTCCTCAACAGATTCGCCAAGTTCAACCAATCCGCTGAGAAATCCCCAATTATTACAGTCTGAACGTTTCTGCAACAGCAGTCGATTTCTTTCATCAGAAATTATACATCCTGCGTAATTAAGAATAATCATGTTATGACCGATTTTACCGCGTATATATTTAATATAATCTTCCATTTATACCTCCAGTTCGGCAAGCAGCCGTTTTTTCATCTCTTCAAGCTTATCAACGGTCGGTCTGTTTGATTCATCGTACATTTTATCAAGGGGATACCACCATATAGGTCCCTTTTTGTTATATCCGTGTCCTTCCAAATCACCGTCTCTTCTCGGCATAAGATGCCAGTGCAGATGACCGTCACCCATTCCGAGAAGCTCATAGTTCATTTTGTCACAGGGAAAGGCGTTCGATACTGCTGCGGCTACGTCTGCCATTTCGGATAGAAATTTATCACGAAATCTCTTTTCCAACTGTTCAAGTTCTGTTTTATGTTCTTTGCAAAGAAACAGGGAATACCCATAAAAATGCTGGAAATCACCGATAACAACATAGCCCGTTTCAAGTTCTTTTACAAAATACGGATTTTCTCCTTTTTTAATCATATCAATTCTGTTACAGATTAAACACATATTCATTTACCCCTATATAAATGATTACTTATATCTTAACAAAAAATACACTCCTGAACAAACAGGAGTGTATAAAATAATTATCTCTTTGAGAACTGGGGAGCGCGGCGTGCTTTTTTAAGACCGGGCTTCTTTCTTTCCTTCATACGTGGGTCACGTGTAAGGAAGCCTGCCTTTTTAAGTGCAGGGCGGAGCGCTTCGTCATACTGAAGAAGAGCTCTCGCAATACCGTGGCGGATTGCTCCTGCCTGACCTGTAACGCCGCCGCCGTTTACGCGGCAAACGATATCAAATTTTTCAGTTGTCTCTGTAAGATTAAGAGGCTGACGAACAATGAGCTTGAGAGTTTCAAGACCGAAATAGTCGTCAATATCTCTGTCATTGATTGTGATTTTGCCGGTACCTGCGTAAACACGTACACGAGCTACAGACTCTTTTCTTCTGCCTGTGCCGTAGAAATAAGGATTTGTTTCGTACATAATTCAGATACCTCCCTTATAATTCCCAAGCTTCAGGCTTCTGAGCCTCGTGCTTGTGCTGGGCACCCTTATAGATGCGACATCTTGTAAGCTGTTTTCTGCCGAGTGTTGTATCGGGAATCATACCCTTAACAGCAAGCTGCATAGCAAAATCGCTCTTTTCATTCATAAGAGTAGCGTACTTAACTTCCTTGAGGTTACCGATGTAACCTGTATGATGCTGATAAAGTTTTTTATTAAGCTTGTCGCCTGTAAGAACAGCCTTATCAGTATTGATGATAATAACAAAATCGCCGCAGTCTACATTCGGCATAAAGATTGGCTTATGCTTTCCTCTGAGAAGAACGGCAGCCTCGCTTGCCACACGTCCGAGAGGCTTGTCAGCAGCATCAATAATATACCACTTGCGCTCGATTTCGTCAGCTTTTGGCATAAATGTTGACATAATCAATATCCTCCAAACTGAATTAATTTGACCGCGCATAATTCAGACCGTAACCGGCGCAGTCATTTTTTTAGTGCTTGAATATAATATCATAGAGCGGTTTGATAGTCAATAAAAATTTTGAAATAATTTTATTTAAAAGGTATATTTCTTTTATTTTCTCATTTTTTCTAACTTAATCATATAAAAATCTAATTTATTATTTATGAAAACGGAGGGCTGATTTTGGACGGATGCTCCTTAAATTTATCAATTTCAGCGCTTGCCTGCGCCATTGCAAAGGGCAAGAGCAACAATGAGCTTACTCTTCTTTCTGTATTTTTTAATCAGCTTGGAGACGCTCTTGAAACCATTCAGGCGGGAAATGAAATTTACTGTAACCAGGATGAGAACGCAAATATAACTTGAATTCCTACTAAAACGGTAGTATAATGCTTATATATTTAATACTATTTAAGGATAAGCAATCAATGAAAATAAATGAAATTTTAAAAAATAAAAAGGTAACCGTATCCTTTGAGGTTTTTCCGCCGAAGGAGTGGGCAAAGTTGGCTGATACCAAAAAGGTAATCAGCGAAATGGTGAAGGACAAGCCGTCGTTTATGAGCGTTACATACGGCGCTTCGGGAACCGCGAGCGGATATGCTACCGAGATTGCAAACGCGATTAGAAAGGGAGGCATATCTCCGCTTTCACATCTTACCTGTCTAACATCCACAAAGGAAAAAATAGATTCTGTTCTTGACGGGTTTGAGAAAAACGGCATAGAAAATATTTTAGCTCTCAGAGGCGATATTCCAAAGGATTTCGTAATGAGCGAAAATCAGTATTATCACAATGCGTATGAGCTTGTTACGGAAATCAAGGCAAGGGGTAATTTTTGTATAGGCGGAGCGTGCTATCCTGAGACACATCCGGAGTCACATAACAGGGTTGAGGATATTGCTCATCTTAAGGAAAAGGTTGACTGCGGTCTTGATTTTCTGACCTCACAGATGTTTTTTGATAATGGCGTATTTTATGATTTTCTTGAAATGTGCGCGATTAAGGGAATAAATGTCCCTGTTATTGCGGGAATTATGCCGATTACAAACGCAAAAATGATTAGGCGCAGCGTTGAGCTTTCCAACTGCTCTCTTCCTAAGAAATTTGAAAAAATTATGGAGCGTTTCGGTGAAAACCCAGACGCTATGAAACAGGCGGGCATTATTTACGCTACCGAGCAGATAATAGATTTAATGGCAAACGGAGTTAATAATATTCATATTTATACGATGAATAAGCCGGATGTCGCTCATAATATAATGAAAGGGCTGTCAGCAATTATCAATGAATAAGGCTGAAATTCTGCGATATTTAAGGACATCGTCAAAAACAGAAGATGAAAGACTTTTACGCTTGATTGACGAGTGCTGTCTTGAGGTTAATGCCTGTGTCAAGCCGAAAACGCTTCACAGAATATTTGACTGTGAGGTAACTGACGACAGCTTGATTATCGGTAATGCCGTGTTTCACAGCGGGAGACTTGCCGATACCGTTAAGGGGTGCGGACGTGTCTGCATTTTCGGTGCAACTCTGGGAACGGAATGTGACAGACTTTTAAGGACATACAGTACAACAGATATTTCAAAATCAATGGTGCTTCAGGCTTGTCTCGCCTCTAAAATTGAAGAGGTTTGCGACAATCTTGAGGATACGCTAAAGGCAGAGGGTATGCGTTTGAGGCAAAGGTTTTCTCCCGGATATTTTGATTTGGATATAAGGGAAAATAAAAAGATATTCGATATGATTGAGTTGACAAAGCGTATAGGTCTTACGCTGACGGATACATATCAGATGGTACCCACAAAATCAGTAACAGCGATTATAGGAATTGAAAATGATTAGATTTTTTGACGGCGGCATGGGAAGTATGCTGAAGCTTTCAGCGGGAGAACTCCCCGAAAAACTGAATATTTCTCAGCCTGACAGGGTTTACGCTGTCCATAAGGGTTACGCCGAGGCGGGCGCGGAATTTATTACATCCAATACTTTCGGTGCAAATTCGCTTAAATATGACAACGTAGCTGAGCTTGTTAAGGCAGGCGTTCTGCTTGCAAAAAGGACAGGCAAAAAGGTTGCGCTTGATATCGGTCCCACAGGTAAGCTGTTAAAGCCTATGGGAGATCTTGATTTTGAAAAGGCGGTTGAGCTTTTCTCAGAGGTCGTAATTGCGGGTAAAGATGACAGCGACATAGTAATTATTGAAACAATGAGCGATACCTATGAGCTTAAAGCGGCTGTTTTAGCCATTAAGGAAAACTGTGATTTGCCTGTTATCGCGTCTATGATTTTTGATGAAACCGGAAGGCTTCTCACAGGCGGAGATGTTAAAACGTCCTGCGCAATGCTTGAGGGGCTTGGTGTTGACGTAATCGGTCTTAACTGCGGTCTCGGTCCAAAGCAAATGATAGGACTTGTAAAGGAACTCAGAGAATGTACCTCTCTGCCGATTCTTGCTATGCCTAACGCGGGACTGCCCGAATCGGTAAACGGACAAACGGTATATAATGTTTCTCCTAAGGAATTTGCGGATGATATGCTTGAAATTGCAAGGATAGGTGTTTCGTATCTCGGCGGCTGCTGCGGTACAACACCCGAGCATATCAAAGAGATGATAGCGCTTTGTAAAAATATACCCGATTCGGTACCGCAATGGAAAAATGATACTGTCGTTACCTCTTATTCTGCATCAGTTACTATCGGCAAAAAGCCTGTAATTATCGGTGAACGGATTAACCCGACAGGCAAAAAGCTGTTTAAAGAGGCGCTCAGGAACAATGATATTGATTATGTAATCAAGGAGGGGCTGTCCCAGCAGGAGAGAGGGGCGCATATTCTTGACGTCAATGTCGGTTTGCCTGAGATTGACGAGGTGAAAATGCTCAGTGACGCTGTCTATAATCTTCAGAGCGTTCTTCCTCTGCCGTTACAGCTTGACTCCTCGGACCCGAAGGCGCTTGAAAAGGCAATGCGTATTTATAACGGAAAGCCGATGGTGAACTCTGTGAACGGAAAGCAGTCCTCAATGAAGGAGATTTTTCCGCTTGTTAAAAAGTACGGCGGTGTTGTCGTGTGCCTATGCCTTGACGAAAACGGTATTCCCGAAACGGCGCAGGGCAGGATTGACATTGCGAAAAAAATAATCAGTACGGCAGAAGAATACGGAATTGACAAAAAAGACCTTGTTGTTGACGCGTTGACGATGACTATTTCAACAAACAAGGACAACGCTCTTGAAACACTCAAGGCGGTTAGATATATAAGAAATGAGCTTGGAGTTGGTACTGTTCTCGGCGTGTCAAATATCAGCTTCGGTCTGCCGAAGCGTGAAGCGATTAATACTGCGTTTTTTACTATCGCGCTTGAAAACGGACTTTCGGCAGGTATCATAAATCCGCTGAGCGAATCAATGATGAACGCATATTATTCATTTAATGCATTGTCAGGATATGACGATAACTGTGCGGAATATATTGAATCCGTCACCTCGTCTCAGTCTTCCGCGCCTGTGACCTCCTCGTACGATTTGAAAACTGCGATTATAAAGGGTGTAAAGGAGGATGCGGGGGCATGCGCTAAAGAGCTTTTAAAAACAACCGAGCCTCTGGAGGTTATTAATCAGTATATAATCCCTGCGCTTGATGTTGTCGGCGACGGCTTTGAGAAAAACAGGGTTTTTCTTCCTCAGCTTTTAATGAGTGCCGATTCCGCAAAAGAGGCGTTTAATGTAATCAAGGAGCATCTCGCTCTGACCGGTCAGGAAAAGAAAAGCGAAAATAAAATGATTATCGCCACTGTTGAGGGAGATATACACGATATAGGTAAAAATATAGTTAAGGTACTGCTCTCAAATTACGGCTTTGATGTAATTGATTTGGGCAAGGATGTCAAGTGCGAAAAAGTGCTGGAGGAAACAATAAAAAATGATTGCAAACTCGTCGCGCTTTCCGCGCTTATGACAACCACTGTTCCCAATATGGAAAGGACTATTGAGCTCATCCATAAAAATACCGACGCAAAGGTGCTTGTCGGCGGAGCGGTGCTTACAAAATCTTACGCACAGATGATAAACGCGGATTTTTACGCGAAGGACGCAATGGAAAGCGTTAGAATAGCCGAGGCTTTTTTCGGAGGTAATGAAAAATGATGATATCAACAAAGGGCAGATACGCGCTGATGATTATGACATATCTGGCGGAGCATCAGAATGAAGGCTCTGTATCGCTAAAGGATATAGCGGAGGATAACAATATGGGTATCAAATACCTTGAAATTATTGTTGCCTCATTAAATAAAGCGGGTCTGCTTGAAAGCACACGAGGAAAAAACGGCGGTTACAGACTAAATAAAGCACCTGAAGAATACACACTTTCAACAATTCTTCATGTGGCGGAGGGAAGTCTTGCTCCCGTAGCGTGTGTTGAGAGTGACTGCTGTGAAAATTCACCTAACTGCAAAACATATACAATGTGGAAAGAGCTTGACGATTTGATTGAGGATTACCTGTCCTCAAAAACCTTAGCGGATTTACTGTAAATTAAAACGGACTGTCTTTATGAGGCAGTCCGTTTTTACGTTGCGGAGATAAAAAATTGTCAATAATGTCCATAATATAAGAAGTGCAGAAAATTGAAATCATGAAAACAAAAAGATGATAATATTTATTTTTTACAGTTGTGCTAATATCAAATGATGGAATTGTTCCATCAGTAAGAGCCGTCGAAGAAAAATATAGTCTGTATGTATCTGATGATTTTGAACAGATGCTTTTGCACGAATTCCCATACCCGCATAAGACATTAATGTTGTACTTGCCAATAAACTAAAGCATAAGAGAATGTTGTAATCTTTGACAAAAAATAATTCTTTTTGATTTAAAAATTTCTTCCTTTTTAATTAAATTAGAACTAAAAATATTTGCAATCAATATATAAACATCTATTCCACAATCAGCTGCCACTTCTTAAATATGAAATACCCTATATTAATCCCGATAAAATAAAGTAAAATATCGAAAACGTCGAAAAATCCGCGCTTTGTAGCAACCTGAATAAGCTCAATCGCCAAAGGTATCCCAATTGAAAAGATAAAAAGCTTGCTGTATTTAAGCTTTCGCACAAAATATCCCATTGGGATAAACAATGCAAGATTTATGATGCTTTGAAGCGCCATTTCCCGGTTTGAAAAAGTATCTATTAAACCTGTCAGAGGATTAAATATAAATACCCGTTCAATCGAAGACCGCAGAAACAGTGCGGCAAATAATACTGCAAAGTAGGCAATACATATAGTAAAAAACAATAGCTTATTTATTTTTCTATTAATTATCAAGCTCAAAACGGCTATACATCCTGCTACGCTTATAACAAGAGCAAAAATGCTGATGGCAATATATTTGATACCCGAACTTTCGACAAGCAAAGGAATCGTTTCCATAAGGACACTATAATATAATAAATATCCTATAACTGCTCCCAATAATGCTATAGCAAAATTCTTTAATAACTTTTTACCGTTAAAATTTTTCATGGTTATTTTCCTTCAAATTAAAAATATATTTTATAATAAATTTTCCTCAAAACATATAATCACTTCATTTCAAATATTTCATATGTTTATTATAATTTATAAGAAATATTAATCAATAGAGATATTAAAAATATGCAAAATTATCGATATTCTGATTTTGTAAGATTTTTTGATATATATAAAAAGGAGCTGTATCAAATGAAAATTTGATACAGCTTTTTTCAGTGATTCATAAACTCTTTTACTTTATCAATATTTTCTATTCCCTGCTTATATCCGATATTATAGATTTCCCTTAGCTTTTCGGGATTTTTTTCAAGCGTGGGAGCATTAAGGGGCTTATCGGGGCAAATTACAACCGCGTTGCCGAGCTTTTCCTGCTCAAAAACAAATTCGCGCTGGTCGTTGTAGATGTTATGCCTTGCAAGGACATCGTCAATAATAAGCGGGTATTTTTTGAGTGCCCATTTAAGAATACCCGTATGAGACATAGGATTTTTAATATAATTTTTATCCTGCGTCAGTATAACAACGCACTTTTCACATCCGTCCTCAAACGCGCGTTTGAGCGGGATTGAATCAACTAAACCGCCGTCGTAGTAAACATCTTTTCCAAGCGGTACAGGCTTTGTCGCAACGGGCAGAGCGCAGCTTGCCCTGAGTTCCTCACAGCCGTTTCTGAAATCCTTGGGATAAAAATATTCCGCCTTTCCCGTTTTCGCATTTGTCGCAACACAGCACATAACGGCGTTTGACTTTTCATAATTATCATAGCTCAGCGGAAACATATCGTATGAAAGCTCGCCGAATATCCATTTTGAATTGAGATATTCGCCGTTTTTTAACATGGATTTAAGGCTCATATATCTTTCGTCTCCTGAATATCCGATAGATATATCCCTCATTCTGTGGATATCCTTGCCGAGAAAGGAAACGCCGTTGCAGGTGCCTGCCGATACTCCGATAACGTAAGGAAATTCAATATCGTTTTCCATAAACGCGTCAAGCACACCGCTTGTATATATCGCGCGAAGTCCTCCGCCCTCAAGCACTAATCCGTTTTTGTACATTCTATAACCTTCTTTATTTGCTTTGCTTAACTTTCTCAATTACAGTTTCGGTAATATTTAACCTATTTAAAACACTTTTATCCGTCAAATTTTTTAAATTATGTGTCCGATATATTTTTATATTTGTTCCCTTCATAAATCGGTATCAGCTTTGCGCAGGGTATACCTTCATATTTTTCCTTGTTTGAATATTTCTGTCTGTTAACTAAAGTTTTAATTACGTTAATAACGCCGCCGTGAGTTACAAGAATAATATTTCCGTCTGTTTTACCGAGTGAATTTATAAAACATTCCCACGCAAGTTTAATGCGTTCGTAAAATTCCTTCGGACTTTCACCGTTTGGATAATGATTTTCCCACTCCATTAACCGCCAGTATAAGCCGGGGTATTGTTTATCTGCCGTTTCATTATTCATTCCTGCCAAATCGCCGTTATTTACTTCCCTGAACTGCGGAATAAAATCAATGCATACTTTTAGTTTGTCTGCAATTATCTTTGCTGTCTGTTCCGCTCTTTTCAAATCACTGGAATAAATTTTTTTAATGTTGTATTTCTTCCTGCTTCTATATAATTCATTTGCAAGCTTTTTTGATTGTTTTATTCCCATATCAGTTAAAGGCAGATTACTCCATCCTCCACGGTAGGAATTATCGTCCTGTCCATGCCTAACCAAATAAATAATCATTGTTTTATTACCTTTTCCATATACTCACAGGTAAAGGGAAAGAAATCAAATTTTTTAAAATGTGTTGTAACAAAGCCGTACTTTTTATACCATTCCTTTAAAACCATGTTTTCCGCGACAATGCTGATATTTATCTTTTCACAGTTAAGCTCTTCGGCTCTTTTAAAAGCATGATGCAAAAGACTTTTTCCTATACCCTGATGTCTGTATTCCGGCAGAACGCAAAGGTTGCATATTTCGCATTCGTTATCGAAATTTTTTAAAGAATACACACCTGCTATTTTGCCGTCAGTAAAATAAGCATATATATTTATACCGCTGTCAATCTGTTTTAACAGCTTATCGGAATCTGTCGCGAAGGCAACATACCGAGGAGCATTTTTCCGCGTAATATTAAACTCCTTTGCAACTGTCAAAAAGCTGTTTTTAATCACTTTAGCACATTCGTCAATATGCTTTTCCTTAATTTGTTTAATCATCTATATTACTTTCAAAATTGATTTTAAATCATCGAAACAATAATCTGCATTGCTGTCTTGCCCGCTATGTACTAAGATTGTTTTCATACCGTTATTTTTTCCGCCTTTTATATCCGCACTAACACTGTCGCCTATCATTATAAATTCATTTTCATTTGTATATAAATTCTTTGCTATTTTAAATATTTCGGGTATCGGCTTATCATATCCTACAACAGCTGATATAATAAAATGATCAAAATATTTGTATAAATCAAGTGACTTTATCACATCAACCAGATCAGGGTGGTTATTAGAAAGTATAACATTTTTATATCCCGTTTTTATTACTGCCCTTAATGTTTCAATTGAATCAGGGTACAATTCGTAGTTAGATGCATATTTTATTATATTGCGGACTTTTTTACTTGCCGCTTCAGCGGTTATGTCATCTACTCCGAGACTGATATAGTCATTTGTAAATTTTCTCTGCATAAAGTCCCACCACTTATCCTCTGTGAGACGGCTGTAATCCTCATTCGGCGTATGCCATGTGAAACCTACAGCCATGCGTTTTCTAATATCATTAAACTGTACTTTCGTATGCTTATCTGTTTCCTTTAATGCTCTGTAAACACTTCTGCTCCAAAGTGGATTAGAGTGGACAAGTGTTCCGTCAAAATCCCAAAAAACAACTGCCATTATATATCAATTCTTTCAAATTCATTGATAGTTTTATTTCTGTAAATCAAATCGTTCTTACGGTAAAACCGAGCTTTTGCCAAAAAGCATTTCCGTTTTCATTCTTTTCAAACACAACGAGTGCCGTTTTGCTTATTCCGATGCCGCTCAATGCGCTGATTGCTTTATTTACAAGCTTTTTTCCTATACCTTGCTTTTGATATGACGGAGATACTGCGGTGTGATAAATATAGCCTCTTCTGCCGTCATTGCCCGCTAAGATTGCGCCGATGATTTTATTATCCATTTCAGCGACAAAGCATGTGTCGGGATTTCTGTTTAAAAATTTTTCAATTTCTTCTTTTGAATCGTCAAGATTATTCAAGCCCATTCCTTTGCATGAGCGCCAAAGTCCATAAACTTCATCATAATCATTTATTGTCATGTGTCTGATATTCATTTTATCACCGAAATTCAGGAAATGAAAAGGCTGTTTCATTTTGTGAAACAGCCGGGTGTTTTTGTAATTTTATTCAGCCTTTTTCTTAGTTGCCTTTTTTTCCGGCTTTTTCTTCGGAGCCTTATCTTCGGCAGGTGCCTCTTCAACAACTGTTTCCTCGCGTTTAGCCTCAACAATTTCAATTTCATTGTCGCACTCAAAGAAATCATTGTCGTCAAAATATTCAGGCTCTTTCTTTCCCGTAAACTTTTTAACAGCAACATACACGGCTGCTGCAACAGCGGCAAGAGCAACGATAGCGCTGATTACTTTTAATATCTTTTTGAAATCCATAATAGTAACCCCTTTCAAATTCTGTTTATATTATAAATTGATTACATTATAATGTCAAGCGAAAAAATAAACTCCTGCAATAACAGGAGTTCAAATAATTATGCGTTAGCCTTCTTTGCAAGATTGCTCTTTTTTCTTGCTGCGCAGTTCTTATGGATAAGATTGCTTGCGGCCGCCTGATCAATCTTCTTAACAGCAGCTTTAACAAGCGCGTCCTTATCATCAGCATTTGTTTCAATAGCGGCATTAGCCTTTTTAATAGCTGTCTTGAGTGCTGAGTTGGCAGCCTTGTTGTTAGCAGCCTTAACAGCGTTAACCTTTACTCTCTTCTTTGCTGACTTGATGTTTGGCATGATTCTCACTCCTTTGATAACAGGTGGATTTTAGATATAAAGGGACTAATTCCCTTGTATTTTTTACGCTTATGTATATTAGCATACCTTTTTATAAAATGCAAGTATTTTTTTATTTTTGGATATACTTTTAATGAAAAAAGATTTAAAAAGGATGTATTTTATGGAAAACCGTACCGATTTGGCAGTTGAATCATATGAATCAATAGACAAAACTGCTATTGACGGAGTTAAGGTTAAAGAAACGGACGGCGTAACAGTCGTAACAGTTTTGAATGAAAACGGCGCCGAGGCAATCGGAAAGCCTGTCGGGAAGTATATTACCTGCTCTGTCCCTTCATTTATCAATGATACGGATATTTTTGACGGCAGGCTTGATAAGCTGTCATCTATATTAAAATCGCTTTTGCCTGAAAATGTTGATTCCGTACTTGTGGCAGGCGTCGGCAATCTTGATATAACCGCGGACGCTTTGGGACCGAAAACGAATAATTATGTGTTAGCTACAAGGCATATTATTGAGAGTGAGCAAAAATCAGAAATTTTTAAGGATATTTTCAATGTGTCCGGTGTAACAACAGGCGTGCTTGCCGATACGGGAATTGAATCTGCTGAAATAATCAAGGGTGTTATTGACGTTACAAAGCCCTCGTGCGTAATTGTTGTCGATGCGCTCGCGGCATCCTCGTCGGAAAGATTAGGCACAACCGTTCAGCTTTCCGACGTAGGTATTTCTCCAGGCTCTGGAGTAGGTAATCACAGATATGAAATTTCAAAAAATACGCTCGGAATACCCGTTGTGTCCATCGGTATTCCCACAGTTGTTTCAACTGCCGTTATCAGTAAAGGACAAATGGATGAACAAATGTTTGTAACTCCGAGAGAAATCGACAAAATAACAGAGCAGGGGGCAAAGCTTATCGGTATGACGATTAATGTCTGCCTGCAAAAAAATATCAGCGCTCAGGATTTATTTTCTCTCGTGGGATAATGTGACAAATTGCATCATATATATTTGTATATAATAAATTATATATGGTGACCATATGAAAAAGGATATAGCAATTTTTATAACTAATATTGTTGCGATACTCTGTGCCGTGGTATTAATTATCAATGTTGCGCCGAATATTGCAGCTGAAATAGGAGTTTTTAATCAAGGCGTAATAAGAGTTTTTTCTCCGCAAAAAATTTTTGCGAATTTAACTGATATTTCCAATACTAAAAAAGAAACAACGGATAATAATAATAACACCGCAACAGAAGTGATGAAGTCATCCTCTGGAATATCAGGGAAGGACAGCGACCGGTATTCCGATATCAAAAAAACTCCGGATGACATAGCTAAGCTGATGAGTGACGCTAAAAAAACCATTAAAAATGAAACGGTAAAGGGCAAAACGTCAGAAGAGGATTACTTCGGTGGGGGGACATTAGTGTCCTTTGACCGGGTTGAAATCCAGAGTAAAATACCAGAGTCGTTTTACAAGCTCAATATTGAGGAACTCCTTAAACAGAAGGCTGACCTCTCTATTCAAGATATTTCAAAACCAACTGTTCTTGTTTACCACAGTCATACAACAGAAAGCTACACACTTCTGGATGTGGGTTATTATACAGAGTCTTTCGACCTTCGCTCAGAAAATAATGACAGAAATATGGTGAGGGTCGGAGACGAGCTCTGTGAATATCTTGAGGATATGGGAATAGGAGTTGTTCACGATACTGCTATTCATGACGAAAATTACAGCGGCGCATATGATTCGTCAAGAAAATCCATTGAAAAATATCTTGAAAAATATCCGACTATTGAAGTAACCATAGATGTTCACCGTGACGATATTACATATGACAACAAGACAAAGGTTAAGCCTACCGCAAAGATAAACGGTAAAAAGGCTGCCAGAATGATGATAATTGCCGGCGCCGAATACGGCAGAGTTGAAAATTATCCCGATTGGGAGTATAACCTGAGATTTGATTTGGCAGTCCAGAATAAGGTTAGCCAAATGTATGACGGATTAATGCGCCCTGTTTTATTTTCGGAGCGCAAATATAATATGGATGAAACAAAGAATTCTTTTTTGTTGGAAATCGGAACAGATGCCAATACTTTGGATGAGGCATGTTATTCAGCGCGTCTGTTTGCAACTGCCTTTGGAGAACTGCTGAAAGAGGAATATACGGAAAAATAAGGAGTGTAAAAATTGAAAAAAAAGATTGCCGCTATTATGTGCTGTGCTGCTATTGTTCTGGGTGTAGGTATGAGCGTCGCGTATTATAATACAAAATCCTTTGGATTTGATGAAAACGCAAAGTTAGTAGAATATGACGATAAAAAAATTTCATTTATGGATTTTGATATCTATTATAAGGATATTTCTGACTTTATTGACAGGGTAAGTACAATTATACCCCAAAACTCACATACAATCGTTATCCGAATACATCATAATGCGGTAGTAATATAATGTATATAATATATATAGAGAGTCATTCTGATATTATTTCATTATTGAACTATATATTATACTTTTGAAACACTCGGCGGAGTGTGAAAATCATTATAAAAACTTAAATAAAAGTGTTGACAAAGGGAAATAAATGTGCTAAGATTGCAAAGCACTCTTGAGAGAGGGGCCGAAGAGGTCATATATTGAGA
>CANQXE010000018.1 GCA_947627725.1 uncultured Clostridia bacterium
CTGTTCAATACAGAATTGAACAAGGGTTTGGCTAATTGGTGGTTTTTAATGTCTACTTTTACTTGACTTCTGCATTTGACGGGTGGTTATGATTTAATAAGCAATTTCGTCATTTAATTCGTAACTATTTGTTTTACCATTTCTTTCTATTTGCAAATAGTAATTATTTTTTGTTCCAATAAATATTTTTCCAAACTCATATTCACTGTCATCAGTATACACAATAATAATTTTACCTATTTGCATATTTAGATTAACATCAACAGGTTTTGACAATTCTTCTATATTTAATAAATCTTCAGCATTTTCTGTCCCCATTGATATTTTAGAATCCAGCAAATTCAAAATAATATCTTTTACTTTTTTTCCATTGTATTCTAGAGAATTACTATTTTGGGTTTGTTCGTTTATTTGATTATTTGTTAACTGTGAATAACTCGAATCGGTTTCTGTTTTATTACTATCATTATCGAAAGTTTTTGCACATGAAGAAAATGTAAAACAAATACTTGCGATTATGACAATACAAAATATTTTGTTTTTCATTATTATTTTCCTTACTAATACCACTTATTAATCCAACCATCTTCATCGGTAACTGATTGTGTTGTTTTTTCGGTAGTGGCTATTGGTTTAGTTGTTGATGTTGAAGACTGCTTTTCTTCTGTTGTGGTATTTGTTGTGTTCTTTTGACTTGATGTTTCAAAAGGCACCTCGTTATCTGCGTTTGAATTACTGTTAGTTGAAGATTGTTTTTTAGTTGTTGAATTAGTAGTGTTACTAACATTTACTTTGGTAGTGGTTGACTGTTTCTGCTCTTTGGCAGAGGTAGTTTTACCACTGCCTTCTTTTGTAGCAGTCAAGATTGTTGTGTTTTCATTAGTAACATATGTACCATTTTTTTTGGTTACAGCTTTGCCGTTTGATTGCGTTTCTATATCAGCAAATACACTGTTATCCTCATCTGTGGTTACTATATTTCCGTCAGAATCAGTAACAGGCTCATAATAATGAGTTGTTCCTTTACTGTCCGTAACAGCAGTAGTGAGAACATTATCACTACCGCTGTTTGCAGAGCAGGCAACAAAAGAACTAACAATAACTATAACTAACGAAACAAATAATATATTCCTTTTCATCAGTCACCAAACGGTAAATCAGTATCACCCTTTTGTGTGTCATCAATACTTGTGGTAACAACATCTGTTGTTTTAAATTGCTCAACTGTTGTTATTGGTTTTAAATAAATCTCTTTCATAATTATACCTTACTTTTTAATATTTGCTTTAATGTTATTTTTATTGATTCATCAATTTCTTCATCTTGCAGCACCTTGCCGGATACTTCTGCGAAGCTACCATTAAGACTGTTAGAATAAAAATACATTCCATCAATACAAACATAAGCTCTTACGGAAATATTTGTATTTTGATTTTCATCAGGAATATTAGTGAAAACCAAATTGAACACAATATTATTATCAATGGTATCATCTAAATTAACTGCTTCTTTCTTTTTAATGTTATCTATACCAACATTATCAATAGTTAATTGATCTGATCCATAAGGCTCGTTATCATAGTTGTAATGATAAACAAAGCCATATTCTATATCAGATGCCAATTTTTCAATTTCAGGAATTTCATTCCAAGAAAAACCAAAACGGAGTCCTGCATTTGTTACTCGAATAGAACGACCTTTATCTTCTACATTTATAGGTGAATCCATAGTAGAATCTCGGTAATCACTTGGAATAAAAGTGAAATTATTATCATTAGCCCATAGTTCAGCGTATGAACCATTTGGAGCAATGATTGTATAATTATATGTAGGGTTAGCTGTACCTACAAATTTATCAGATAAGTATATATTTACATCATTACATAATGGAAGTGATTGTGCGTTTTCAAGGCTTGGTGCAAATATTGCATTCATAGTAGTGTAGTTGTTGAATGCATTTGATGCGATTGATTTGACTTTTGGAATGTATAAATTTTTTAGCGAATGACAAAAAGAAAATGCACCTTCCGGAATTTCACCTTCCAAAAACGGAAAATATATTGTTTCTAAAGAATAAGCATCATAAAATGTTTCTTTACCTTCAATCTTTTTTAGATTTGCTAAATCTATTTCCTTTAATAAGCCATCAAAATAAAAGGCTGCATTTCCAAGTGTTTCAACATTTGGTAACTTTGCAACTTCTAAATTACCACAATATGAGAAAGAGTGATCGTCTAACGTTATAGCATTTGGTAGTTCAAGATAAATCAAACCGTTACAAGCGTCAAAACCTCTTTTATCTACTTCGATTAACTTTTCACTATATATACTCTCAATCCTTTCACAACTTTCAAACGCATACTCTCCTACAAATTCGACATTTAAAAAATCAATATCAGTTAAATTACGGCACCTATAGAAAGCATATTTTTCAATAGTTTGTATATTGTTTGCAAATACCGATATCAATGATGAGGCACTACGAAAAGCATTAGGTCCGATATATGTTAATGTATCTGGTAAAACGATTATTTTCAAAGGTTTGATTCTGAATACAGAATCGCCTATGCCTGTTACTGTAATATTGTTTATCTTTTCTGGAATTGTTAAATAAATATTGTCGCCTATGTATTTAGTTATAATGCCATCTTCATTTATTTCAAAATTTTCGTCAGGATCAGTCGTTGCGATATTATATACTGCACTAGTCTGTAAACTTCTTAGTTTCCCTTCAACATAAGCAGAGGCATTGAGTGTTGTTACTTCATCGATAATAATTGGCTCTGTGTATAAAATACCATTATCTTTTGAAGCTCTTGTACCATTAATTGTATAATATATTTCTGCATCTGTATCATCACAAGTTATTTCAACTGTTATGCTTTCACTATAAATACCACCCTCCATACTAAAAACAGGTTGAGCAGTTCTTACATTTGCAAAATCATTTAAATTACCGATATACAGTATATTGATATCATATTTATTAATGAATCCCTCTTTAATCAGCCTTGAATTATCTACAAGTGAATCTCTTACCTCGTTTGGTTTAAGATTTATATTATTACTAAGCAAAAGAGCAGCGGCAGCGGCAACAAATGGGGTTGCCATCGATGTACCGCTTAAAGTTTCATAACCTCCATCATTGTATGTACTATAGATTGACGAACCTGGCGCATATATATCTATGGGATCTCCAAAATTTGACCATAACGGCTTTTCATCATAAGCATCTATTGCGCCAACTGTAATGCAATTTTCAATGTTAGCAGGAGTATAATTATAAGCATAGTTACCATTATTTCCTGCTGCCACACATACAGTTATTCCTTGATCTATGGCATTATTAATTGTATCTTCCAGTAAGTCGCTTTTACCTCTAATTCCCAAACTCATGTTGATTACATTCACGTTACTTTCAGTAGCAGCATTTACTGCCAAACAGACATCAGATAAAGCGCCTCTTCCTTCACTGTTTAGACACTTGAACGCTTCAATTTTAACATTGTTAGAAGTATTATCTACTACAATACCTGCAACATGAGTACCATGTCCATTATCATCATTTTCGCTATTTGCTTTACCGCTTGAACTATTATTGTAATTTGTTTCAATAATTCTCTCTTTAAGAAATTCGTGATCTAAATCTATACCTGTATCAATTATGCCGACAACAATTTGGGGCAACGCAGACATATCATCGAGATAATCAAAATAATCATCGACACCGATTGTTTCGCTACCCCATGAAAGATGATCGCCATAGCTTGAAAGTAATGAATTTTCTGTTTCGGCAATAGAAACAATCATATCCTTTTCAGCATATTCAATGTATTCATTGTTTTCATAATGCTCAAGAGCTTGCTCCGCACTATCAGAATTATCGAACTGAACAATATGTAAATCATCATAGCCTTCAACAACATCCACACTGTCAAACTTATTGATATTGCGTTTGGACTTTACAATAATTCTATTTGAAACAGGCTCGTCAGCATATTCTTCATTCATTTCTGAAAACTGTTCTGAAAATTCTTCAAGTGATATTTCAGGAGCGATGTTTGCCGCATATACCACCATCGGTAATTCTGTAATCACCATACATATTGACATTATTAATGATATTAGTTTTTTCATAAACAACACTCCGTTCAATTTACTTGTAATAAAACAATGGGAACACTATAAGAGAAAGGCCTATACATCTAAATGATGAAGAATAGTTATTTAAATATGATAGTGCCATATTTTCTGTTGTGCCATCAATATTTAATGTAGTAAGCAGAATTCCAAACTTTGTTGAAAACAAAAGTATTATCATTCCTAATAAAAATAATATCCACTTAATACTATTTTTTTGCTGCATTTACTCATCACCTTTTAATATTTTTTGTTAGAGTATATTAACTCAACGGAGAGACTTGATCTGATTGGAATATAGATGTATCCATATTTGGTTGAAATTATAAAACGCGGCAATCCTATTTTTATTTGTTTTTGGGTAACTTTATATTTATTGGCATCTAGTTTTCCAACAATTCTAGCATATTTTCCTTTTTTACTATTTACTGTCCAGGAATAACTTGATGATGCCGATAGTGTTATCGATGCACTTAAACCTAAAGATAAGGCTATTAATTTAGCACTCCCCGTTATGGAACCGGAAATTCCCGCTGATACAGATTTATTTTTTGACCATGTTATCGTTGGATTTCCTTTTGTAGAAACCCAATCAGTTAGTGGTATAGTAAAGTGATCTGTAACTCGTTTAAGATTTGATTTACTATATATACTTATTCTTCCATCAGGGTCAACATAATTTACAGGGTCATTTTCGCAATATACATATAAATTAGTACACATTGCTGTTCCTGAACCCGTATCTAACAGATTATCAGCACTGATGAATCTGCCAACATATGGGGCATAATATCTTGACTGTAAGTAATACATACCTGTTTCATAATCATATATATAATCCTTATATGCTAATGGATTTATAAGCATCAAGTATTTATATCCTTCTGCGTGGTCAGCTATTGCTGTACCGAATGTATCATATGAATAAGAAACTACACAATTTCCTTCACTGTCTAATAATCCAGTAATTGTATTATCGGCATCTTTTAGATAATAATAAGTATCACTTTCATTTACTGCATTACCGTAGGCATCCTCTGTTTTATTGACCACTATTCCATAAGCATTTCCGTTGTTATCATAAAGTATAACAATATTAAATTTACCTGCTTCGTTGATTTGATCATCACCACTGAATTCATTGAATATTGATCCAGAACAATCTATATTTTCGCCAACAAGCTTGTCACCATTCCAAATATAATCAATTTCAGCGTTTGCAATTGCCTGAGCGCCAAATAAATAACTTAACTGACTGCCTAAATCAATTGTTTTGTGAGTTCTTAAATTATTGTCATCATACTTATAATCAAGAACTTTTATATTAGCAGAGGCTCCCATAAAGCTTCGGCTTTTCAGATAGATACTGTCTAATGTATTTCCTCTTGACCAATTTAAATTCACAGAATCAAGGATTCCATTGTAATTGAATGTAGGTGAGTTACTTAAGTCTACTTTATTTACATTTCCGCTTTCATCATAAGAAATTGATATATCATCATTTTCATTAATATGGATTCCTGTCAAACAGTTGCTAATGTTGGAATTAGAAGTAGCCTCGTCATAAGTATAATAGATAAGTCCACTAGAATCATTTTCGTTCGCCAAAATATTGCCATTTGAATCGTAGTAAATATTAGTTGTATTATTACTTAAAAATTGACCAATACCGGTACCTATACCAGATATTATATCTACTAGTAATTCCCAAAAAGAATATGATGATGTTGATGATGACGATGATGTCGACGATGATGTTTCATTTGATGTGTTTGAAGCAATTTTAGCAACATCAAGGTTCAAGTCAGTTGTCACTATATTAGATGAATTATATTGAATTACTCTTAATTGTTGTGCTTCTTCATTATTTGATTCGCCGGGGACAGCATCATCTCCTCCTGAAACTAATGTATATGTATAAATTTCTTCATTGGGGAGATATGTATATCTATATTCATATAACTTCGTTTTCACTCCTTCAGAATTAACATAATAATAAGTTATATATCTTGGTAATTCAGAAGAATTAAATTCAGGATCATTCTCTCCATAGGTTTCTTCTATTCCGTTGACTATATTTTCATAAAGATCGGTACTGTTTTTGTCATCGTCAGTAGTTGTTTCTCTATAATAAGTATATTCCCTTAAAATATAAGAATCTGCACTACCACTCGAAAAGTATTCTTCTGAAATTCTACCTAAATCATCATATTTAGAAGAGAGAATATTATTAGTACCATTAACTTCTGTATAATAGGTTGTAGCGTTATTATCTTCTTTGTTATTTAAAATGTCATAGTTTTCTTTTACATATGTTTCAAAAGAATTGTTACCTATTTGTTCAATGGTGTTGCCTTTTGAATCATATGAATATGAATGAATAACATTACCATCTGAATCCCTTAAAGTTATAGTATTATTAGAATATGTTTCAATTGTACCTAAATTCAAATCCTTTTTAGCATAACAAGTACCATCATCAAGATAAAAGTAACTGTATTCCAAAGAAACTTCACCTGAATTATTTGAATCTTTCTGATGGATTATATTACCATTTTCATCATAAGTGTATTGAATTTTCTGTCCATTTATATATGAAATAGAATTTAATTGATGATAATTACTGTCATCATATTCATACTTAACATAAGGTAATGAGCCGCTATCATCAGTCACATCTACTTTTTCAATGAAAATTTTAATCAGATTTCCCCAAGAATCATATTCAAATGAATAAATACTGTTAGAACAAGTTTCAATGGAGTCTTCGTTTTCAGAATTATCAGTTTTACCAAGATCTATAGTTTCTATTTTATCTAATCGACTGCCGGTATATGTGTACTTTACATTCAAAATTGCAGTTTCATTGATAGAATCTTCAGCAGGATATTGTTCAAAGGCGTTAATTATTGAAGAAAGATTCTGAAAATTATCGTATTGATAAAATGTTGTATTGTAATTTATTAGATTACCATCCTCATCAAACAACTGATTTGCATCTGAAATTGCAGCAACATTTCCAAAATAATCATAGCCGTATGTTGTGTTGTATCCCAAGCGGTTTAATGATGATATTAAAAGAGAACCTTCATTTCCGTAAGCGTATTTTGATAACATGCTTTCAGTTACATCATTGATAGTTGCAGATGAAACTGTTTTAACTAAATTTCCGTATTCGTCATAATCATATGTAATATTCGGTGCGTTTGTAGAATCTGTTTCGGTTTCTTCTGATGATGCTTCATCTGTATTTCCACTATTGTTCTCTTCAGATAATACTGATTCATCATCCACTAAAACATCCTCTATAGTTTCATTGTCACCATATTCAAAAGTAATATTATACAGGTTATCTTTTAGCAAGGAAACACCATCAACTAAAGCATATCCCATTTGATAATTATAACTGATTCTTATTTCCAAACCACTCAAGATATTTAAATTATTAACTGAGTCAGAATTTAAAATTAATTCTTCTTCAATGTATTGCCAATAAGAATTATTTGTTGAATATGTTATCGACTCTAATGGCTCGGCAACTGTTGTACCTGATACAATCGGATAAATAGAGACTGTAAATTCTCTGTTAGTACCTTCTTTTGCCGGAAGTGCATTTACAGCCTTTACCCAAGCACCGAAAACATATTTATCATTTTCTTTTACATTACTTAAACTAACAGTTTGTGAAATTGTATTAGTGTCATTATATATTCCGGTAAGTTTAAGACAATTAGAATCAGCAGTTGCAATAGTTTCATTGTTTTCTATAGCACTTGCATTAGAACCTGCAATCCACGACTCAATGCCGTTGGTGAATTCACCATTTTTAATACAGTTAATAGGTGCAACTGTTGTGGATTTTTGCACATATGCATTATCCAAATAAATAGCACTTGTAGAGTTTATGCCCGTATTATTAATCTCCAAACGGATTTCCAATGAAGTATCATCTTCTGTATCTAATGTGCAGCAATATTGATACCAGTCTCCTACATTGTCACATGGTATAAAATCTTCTGTTATTCCGCTGTCATTAGTTAATGTGAAATTTGTAATTGCATCATTGCTATTTTTAATCCACATAGATACAGTGTAGGTAGTCTCTTTATCAAGACCACTTATATTTCCATCAAACGTAGCTCTTTTATTTTCTTGTGCAGTAAGTTTTAAGGACTTTTCTCCGTTAAACTTAACAGTATTATCAAGTGTTTTTGTACCACTGTTATTCAATGAGATAAAACTATCTTTGTTGCTCTCAAAGCCATAAAAATCAGCAATATAATTACTGCTATTTCTAATCTTTGAAGATTGAGTAATCAAACCATTATCATAGTTGTTGAAAATAGCATTTCCATATTGATCAATTGTTGACAAAAGATTTCCGTTATTATCAAAATATTCTGTGTATGTATTAGTTCCGTCTGAAATTATTGTTGAATTAATACCATATTCAAAGGTAAGATAATCTCCGGCTTCGCCTTCACTGTTAAATTCTTGTACCTTAATAACTTGACCTGCATCATTGAATGTGTATTCGTAAGATGCATTAAATTCATTTTTTATTATATATTTATTTTCAGTATTCACATAACTAATCAATGAAGGTGAATAATTTTGGTCATTTTCGCCCAAAGTAATAGATGTACTGTCTTGTTCAAAACTATATTCATTTCTTATACTGGAAATATATTTGTCTGAAAATGTATAATCAATAATCTCATTCAGATTTTCGTTGCCTTCATCTGAATAATAATCAATGAAATAGAGCACACCGTTAGAATATGAAAAATCAAAAGTGATTGTTTCATCATATATTTTTTTTAGACGTCCGCCTTCATAAAAAATATGTGTTGTATGTGGCTTTTTTTCGTCTTTATCCTCAGTTTCTTCATTATCAATAAGCAATTTGGTTGACACAGAAGTTAATACAAAATTGCCATTAACTAATTCAGTTTTACCAGTTTCAAAGCATTCTGTCGTTATTAAACCATCATCAATTTTTGATATTATTATTGATTCAATTTCATCAGTGCTTGAATTCTTTTTAGACTCAACAACATAACCGTCAACATTATTTTCTATTTTTTCAATTGAACCATCACCATTAGTTAAAATATATGCTGTGTTATTTGCATCAGAATCATCAATATCTACAGTTTTGAAATAGTTAATAGAAGTATTTTCACCAAAATAATTGTTTTCTGGAGTATTGACATTATTTCCAATATAAAAAACAATATCATCTGCTGTACCATTTGAGGATATTTCATCTCTTTCAACAATCAATTCGCCAGTATAATCATTTATATATGCGACACCCGCTAATCCGTTATTTTGAGTGTGATAATTATATAAACTATTAATACCATTCACTTCCGCATATTCAAAAGTTAGAAACGGAACATTAGCATTATTATTATTTGAATATAGTTCAATATTGCTGCTTTCTAATGCCTTCAAAACAATTATTTTTGAAAGAGTATTATCTGCATACCATTTATTTACAGAAGTTGTAATATCAAGTTGCATTAAACCACATATTAACGGAGCCGTTTCAATATCAATTGCTGAATCTTTTAATGAAAGTTCACTATTTCGAGTGATATCGTTTAGAGAAGAAATATTTGTATCATCTAAAACATTATATGCAGCAATGTTCAATCCACTAGTTGAATCAATTTTCGAATATAAGTTTAATGTTGCATTAATTAATTTAGTATTATTAGAAATCGTAGGTAAGTTTTTAATTAAATAACATCCCCAATTTTCAACACTACTACTTTTCGAAATGCTTATTGAAGCTGAATTGAAATTACTTTTAGGATTTCTGCTTGAAGAAGTAGTATAAGTATCTTCAATGTTTTCAATGCCATTTTCTTTACTATTGATTGTTATTGTTGGATCAATGGTTACTGGGAAAACTGTATTCTCATTTGAAAGCCAAGAGTAATCTGGCGTATAGGTGAGTATATATGCGTTTTCTGATTTTTCTAATGATACTGTAATATCTTCAGAAATGTTTTCGTCAGCATCAAACATATATGGAGATTCAATAGCAAATACTTCATTATTTTCACTATCAACAAGCGAAATTGAATTGTCCTCATTCAATACTGCTTCGAGATTTCCAGTATTCAATTCATACTGAATAGTATAATTTTCATCAGGTACTTTGTTAATGATAATGCTTTCCTTAAGAGCATTTGGCTGAATATTATACTCAAAGTCAGTATCCGGCATAATGTTTTCATATGTAATTGATGAAGATAATTTATCTATATTACTTTCGGCATATGCTACGCTTTCAGCATTTGTTTCATCAATATCAACCTTTTCAGTCTCAGCAATTTCACCCTTATTTGATTTTACATCATTTATGAGTTTGAAACTGATTGAACTATTCTCATAATCAAGTTTAATTTCTGAATCATGTGTATATTTATTTGGAAGTTCAACATTATATACATTTGCAGTATTTGTTAAAACAGAGCTGTCTGTTTCAGATTTTACAAGAGTGTTATCAATATCCTTGAGCTCACCATTTTCGTTGTAGTGAATCGGAACTGCAGCAGAGATAACTACGTTTGTATCTTCTGAAGTTTCATAAGTTTTAGAGTACAAATCTCTTGAATCTTCAAGCTCAGAAACCTGTACTACTTCCGTTTCCTCTGTTTCAGCTGCATATGCGCTCATTGGTATCACAGTGATTACCATAAGCATAGCTAGAAAAATAGATTATAGTTTAAAGGGTAATTTTTTATTATTCTTCATATTTTTTCATCTCCTCAAAAAGTCTGAAATTTTATTTCTACCATAGTTTGTTAGTGTTTATATACCACCTTTCACATTATCTTTTACATTGTCATTTTCATATTAAATCATTAACATTATTAAAAACAATAAATCACCGAAAGTGCATTATTTTAAATACGAAACTACATATCTTGGATAAAATTTGTAATTGACAAAATGAGGTTCTATAATAAATGTTGAGGATATTCCGTTACCCCCAACATTTGACATTGAGCCCAAAATGAAAACGCACAGGATTTTACCTGTGCGTTTAATACATTGATTATTACGATTTCGTAAAGAGGATAGATATATTGAAAGTTTTATCATTTTCATTATAATCCCATTCAATATCTCCGTCATATTTTTTAACCGCCTTGTTTATGCTTTTAAAGCCATACCCGTGTAAGCCCTGTTCCTTCTTTGTTGACACTAATTTATTGTGTTTTAGTATCGGTGGAGCATCACAAGAGTTAGATAAATCAACTGTCAGCATACTACCAAAGCTCTTTATTGCTAAATTGATTCTTTTTTCTGTTGATTTTTCTGCGGCTTCAACAGCATTATCCAGCATATTATTGAAAATAGATGTTAAATCATTATCTGCTATAAAGCTTAAATCTGATGAGAGTATATCTGTTTCAAACTTAATATTCTGTTTGAGAGAAATGTATTTGTATTTATCAATTATCAAATCAAGAAGCTTATTTGAAGTTTTGCCAATTTTGTTGCTGTCTGATAAATCATTTGAAAGATTTTCTATATATTCCTTTGATTTTTCAAAATTGGAGGATAATTTATATATATTATCAAGATGCTTTTGCATATCATGAACAAAAATTTGCAATTCTTCATTCTGATGCTCAAGCAGTTCAAAATATGTGTTTTCAATTTCCTGCTTTTGCTGCATGGTTTTTAATTCCAATAATTCACTTTTTCGTTTTGCGGATTGTTGCTGTAAAATACACATGACTATTATCATAAAAATTAAAGCTATTGATGATACAGCAATTACAATGTTGCTTTGATATGTTAAATCATTTTGATAAGATATAATAACAAAAACAACTATAACAATTAATAATACTATTGGGTAAATATAGAATTCAAAATCAAATTTTTCATTCGATTTAAAATTGTTTATTATATTACTAATAATTTTTATTGCAAAGAAAAGTAGAGATTTGCTGAAAACAATAAGCAGTGAATAAGAGGTAACATCATTAATAAAAGCTCGGGAATTTGTTCCTGTTGTTGCAGATATTAAATCTATTACTCCGATTTCAGAAACCGTTATTAAACAGGCAAACATCAGTGTATAAAAAATTGACGTTGAAACTTTTTGCTTGTATAAAATAAATGAAAAAAGAAAATGAAATATCAATAGTGCAATATTATTAATGACAACATTATAGTTAAAAGCGAGATTTATACCGCACATTATCAAATATCCGATAATTATAATAGAAATTCTTTGAATTCTTCTTTTAGGTAATTGTGATATGCTTTCATAAAAATAGAAAACAATTAACGCTTCTATTATCTGCAAACAGATATTTAGCAGTTCTGATACCATCATTTTCTCCTTTTTAAATAATCCCAGAAAATTTTTCTGAAATCTTTTTGATTGCGATAGGCAACAGGTATTATCCTTCCGTTTTTAAGAGTTACTTCATTTCTTTGATATTTATCCACATAGTCCATGTTAAGAATAAAACTTTTATGTGGTCTGCTAAAACAAACATTAGTGAGTTTATGTTCCCAATAATCAAGATTTTCGGCAGAATCATAATTATTATTTTCAGTATAAATAATTGTCTTGTGGTCACCGATTTCAATATACATAATTTCATTTGCTTTCACCCTTATAACAGTGCCTGAAGACTTAAGAAAAAAGCTGATTTCATCCTCGTTAATTAAGTCAACTGCTTTGTCTATACCACTGTATAATCGCATATTGTCAATGGGCTTTTTGATAAATCTCAATGCAAATAAATCCATGGCATCATCTATGTATTTTTCATATGCAGTAATAAAAAATACAATAACATTTTTATTCTTGTCTTTTAAAGATTTAGCAATATCAAGTCCCGATACATTGTCCATTTCAATATCAAGAAAAGCGATATTATATGTATTCGGTGAATGAATTGCGGATGTGCTATTAGTAAACGTATCGACCTTGTAAATAATGCTGTGATCATAGCAATAATCACAAAGACATTTTTTAATTTCATCTATGTACTTTTGCTCATCATCACAAATTAAAGCACTAATAACCATATTGACCTCTAAAATGAAAAAGTTCAGGTTTCCCTGAACTATAGTATAACACATTATTTTTTGCTTTTCAATTCTGCGTTAGTTTCATAAAAAGCAAGAACCATTTGATATATTACCATTTGTTGATCTTCATCCATATGTTTGAGTAAATCTACTGTGTTTTCAAGAACTGTTCTATGATTAGCACCGCATATTAACTCACAAGGACATATATCCAACGCATCACATAAATTTCGCAAAGTTTTGTAAGACAGTTTGTTGTTCCCGCATTCAATATTAGATATTTGATTCCGGGAAATACCTATTATTTCAGCTAAGTCTTCCTGTGTAAGATTAGCTGATTCACGGAAATGTTTGATCCTTTCTGCTATTAAATCATCTTCTAAAAGTAACATTATATCACCCTTATTAATCATAGCATTAGTTGATATTTTCGTACACAAAGTATAATTATGAATTACCAAGTTATGTTTGTCAAAAAGCAAACATTTCCTTACAATTCATAATTATACTTGGAATATAGTGCAAATTTGTAAAATAAATCCTAAAAATTCTCTATATTATTGAAGTGTAATTAAATAAAAAGTAGAATGCTTTTTATCGGAGGTGAATTTATATGAATGATGCAATAAAAAAGGTGGTTGAGTTTATCAATTTTTCTCTTAAGGTTGATGCTAATTCAACAAGCACAGGAGCTGCCTACCAGCCAAAAACACCTGCAAAACTTGATGCATTCAAAATAAAAAATGATAAATAATATTTCGGAATTCATTACACAAAATTGGGTGAATAAAAACATAATATCTAAAGAAGATTATGAATTATACCATTATGGGTGGTTTGTTGTCTTATCAGATTTATGGTTATTCGCATTTACTCTAATATTTGGTGTAATATTTAATATTACGTTATCAAGTATAGTTTTCTTTGTGACATTTTTCCTTATACGACGATTTGCAGGTGGTTTTCACGCAAAGACAGAGTTACATTGTCAACTAATATCATTATCATTTCTGTTTTTTTGCATTGTTGCTATTAAATACTTATTTATTAATATTGATAATAGTTATTTATTCATCATTGATTTGATATGTGTTATTGTCTTACCACTTGTTTCACCGGCAGATTCACCCCAAAAACCACTCACCTTAAATGAGCGAAAACAATTTAAGAGAATAGTTACTTATATAGGCGTTATTTTATTTGCAACAAACTGCATTTTGCTATATTTTAAAATTAAATTTGTTGCAGTAGCAATTATATGTGCTTTTGTTTTGGAAACCATTTTAGTGATTTTTGGGAGATTATTAAACCATAGATTAGCTGAGAATTAATTGGATTTTGGTACTTTACTAAAAGAAAAACGAAAGCAAAGAAATATATCATTAAGAAGAATGTCTGAATTGGTGAACTTGGGATACTCATATTTATCTGATATTGAAAATGGTAAAAAGCCTGCACCTAATGATAAATCGGTATTACTTATGGCAGATATATTGAACTTATCTGAGAATGAGTGTATAGCATTTTTCGATAGTGCCGCTTTTACAAAAGAAAAAGATATAAATAACTTTCACATTCCTGTTGATATAAGTGCATATATTAGCAACAATGAAGATATAAAATCTCAAATCAGACATAATAAAAATAAAACATAGAAAACCAAAAGTATATCCCATGTGGGATATATTTTTGATAGGTGTGTTCTCAATAAGCGAACAAAAAGATAGATAATAAAAGATAGAAGTCGGAGAAATCCGGCTTCTATCTTTTTGTTTTTTCATTAAAAGGACAATATGATTATCTATTCTTGGCAATCCTTCATAGCGAGATACCCGTAATCTCCGAATTTTGAAATCAGGACAATTCAAAATTCGGAGGTTAAAAAATGAAAAAGATATGTGAAATATATGACATTTCAAAAGAATATAAAATGGCGGATAATTCGATTTTAATTTTTGTAAGTAATATTGAAAAGGATAAGCTGTTCTCAATATTACCTGAATTAAAAACGAATTTTAATAAGGTTTTTAGTACTGATGAATGGCAGCAGTATTTGGAAATCAACAAATTATATAACCGAAATGAATCCAAGCATAAAATGCGGGAAATCAGGCAGTCTAAGAAAATCGAATCAGATACTCTGATGAGATATGAAACTGATTCTATTGCCGAAATACTAAATAATGCCGAATTGAAAAGCAAGATTGAAATGGCATTATCTACACTTTCGCCATTACCAAAAAGAAGATTCTTAAAACACTATTCAGAACACCTTACATACAGAGAAATTGCAGAGGAGGAAGGCAAAGCAGTATCAACAATTTATGAGTCAATTACAACTGCACGAAAAAAATTTTTAAAAAATTTTGAATGATACCCCGAACAAAATACCCCGAACAAGTTGAAGTTTATGAAAGGACTTACTTTCATACAACCGAATAAGTCATTCATCAAATACATTCCTATTGCTATGCAAGTGCATAAGCCGATTTGATAATCACGCCAAGACGCTTATTTAATGCCGAGCGAAAAATGATTGTTAAGAGTATCAGCTTGCTACTGATACGGCGATGACAGGCAGTAGGGACAATGATACTCCTGCTCAGCCACAGTCCGAGCATTAGGTCACAAGGCTTCCGCAAAATCGCAGATTTTGTGGAAAGAGGAGGAACTACGGAGCGGATGAGCTTTCGGAATTTCTCCGTAAGCGATTAAGCGAAGTCAGTGACGACGATGTCGCAGGCAATGGGGGCAGCTCGGATGAAATCGGAGAGGTGAAATTCCTGTGGAACTGATTAGCAGTCAGTCGTTTGATGATTCCCTTATTTGCAATTTGGGGTGTTGAGGACAAATTAAATTGCTTTCATATATCAGTCAATCAGTAAAACAAGATTAATATTCTCTGTGAGAACTCAACGAATAAAAGTTTTACTGATTGGCTCTTACATAGGCAAAAGTCTATGAGGAGGTTTAATTATGAAAGATTATTTAAGAGGAGATCTGTATTATGCCGATTTAGGCAGAGGCATAGGCTCTGAGCAAAGGGGTTACAGACCTGTACTTATTATTCAAAACAATGTTGGTAACAAGCATAGTCCGACAGTAATTATCGCAGCTATAACAAGCCGAGTTGGTGTAAAAACAAAACTGCCTACGCACTATTTTGTGAATACCGAAAGCGGTCTTGAAACTCCGTCAATAGTTTTGTTGGAACAAATACGAACTATTGATAAAAAACGATTGGATTCATATATAGGGCATTTAAGCGACGAACATATGAAACAAGTCGATAGAGCAGTTTGCATAAGTTTAAATCTGATTGAACAAAATGAGTGAAAACAGATAATTAGAGATTAATAATGTCAAGTATGCAAATTTAAAAATCGCATAATTAACAATTCTTTAAGTTTGATATAGAGTCAAGGCGAAGGAGGTAAGTATGAGAATAAGCGATAGCGATAAGCAGCTATATATTTCAAGTGAAGTCAAATTCTATACTATCGCAGAACTCACTAAAATGCTTGGTTGGAGTGAGAATACAGTGCAAAAATTATTTAATGATCCAAAATTTCCTTCATCTGATTTTGGAAGAACAAAAGTAGTTGAGGCTCACGCTTTAATAAATTACTTTTCCAATAAACATATTAAGGAGAATGACGGATTTTGGAAGTAAAGGAGTAATATTATGGCAAAGGCTAAAAAATCAAAAAAGAACGAGAACGGGGAAGGAACATTAAGAAAACGCCCTAATGGTACATTTGAATATCGTATAATATATGATGATGAATATGGTATTTCTAAAAGAAAATCATTTTATGGACAAAGTGATATAGTTTGCAAAGAAAAAGCTGAAAAGTTTCTTGAAATCTTGGAGAAGAAAAAGTCAGGAATTGATGCGGAGGCAACTATACCTGAAATCGTAAAAGAAAAATGCAAAATGGACTTGGATAAAAACTATGTTCACGAACAAGGTTATGCAAGAAATATGTATACAGTTTCAATAATTGAAAAAAGCGCTATCGGCAAAATACCAATAGCAGAATTAACAGAAGTACACATTGATTTATACCTTCGTTCAATTACAGATTACTCAAACAGCACGATTGTAAAAATATATCGTATGATTCGTTTAGCTTTCAAAGAGGCGTTTAATAAGGGAATAATTGAAAAAGATATAATGCTGTCAAGTAGTCTTAAATGTCCTAAATCTGATAAAAAGGATAAAAAAGTATTAGCTTTAACAAAAAGTGAACAGCAAAGACTTGTTGACTTTTTAGAAAACTATAATGCCCCTCAAGGAAGAAATGAATATACCCTGCAATTACTCATATCGCTTTACAGCGGTATGAGAATGGGAGAGGTAAATGCACTTAAACCTGAAAATATTGATTTTGAAAAAGGTGTAATAAAAGTAAGATCAACGGTTTCAAGGGGTGAAAATTACAGAACCTTTATAAAAGACGGTACAAAAACTTATGCAGGTATCAGAGATATACCAATAATGGAAGGTTTAAAAAGTGTTTTAGAAAAAGCATTAGAACAAGTGACAGAAAATCCATATGGTTTGTTATTTTATGATAATATTAACAATAAAATCATAAATACTTCGCAAGTTAATTGTTTCTTTCAAAGAGCTTGCGAAAAATGTAATATTGATTCACGGGGTCAACACGCTTTAAGACATACATTTGCAACTCGCTGTATTGAGGCTGATATTCCCGCTGTTGTAATTAAAAATTGGCTGGGACACACAGATATTCATATTACCCTTGATACATATGCAGATGTATTTAATAGTATGCACAATGATTCAATTTTAAAATTAGACAGCTATATCAATAAATTAGCAAATGTTAGCTAAAACAAAAACAGGGTAAAAGTATTGCCCTGTTTTAATATTTAAGATATTATTATTTTGAAAATAATAAATCAAAGATTAAAAGTCAATATTTAAAATGTGTTTTAATTGGGGTACTAATTGGGGTAGATTTGAATTCTATCGAAATATTAAGTCTTGATTTTCCGCATAAAATCAGCGAATTTCAAGATAGGATAAAAAATCAAGTATGGTCACTCCGACCACAGGGCACGGTTTCAAAGCCGTGCCTTTTTGTTTGCAAGTATACCAAAAACAGCTTGAAACGGCGTACTTGCAATTTTTACTCAGCTGCTTTGGTGTATTCTGATACTTTTATTTATAGTCTGATTGCTCCCTTTATTGCTCCCAAAAGCAGGATGAATACTTGAAACACTAATATTACTTATTATAACACTTTCTTATTAACCGTAATAATTCTTACAATATCACCTACGGTATCTTTAATACCGACAGCCGTCTCGATTACTGTTTCAGAGTTTCTGATAAAGGTTGCTTTCATAAGAACAAGCTCGTCATTTTCAAATATATCTTCAACACCCGTTAATTCTTCATCTTTAAAATCTGCCATAGCTATTTCCTTTGTTTTATAGAATAAAAAATTAAGTAATAAAAAGAGCAATCAGCTTCTGAAATCAAATCGCTCAAAGCCCCCGAAAAATTGCAAAGCTGAGAGCCTTACTTCAACGCTGCAACATTATTATAACGTCAGATAAAAATAAAATCAATAAAATAGATAATACAATAATGAGAGTAAATACAACAGTTATCAATATGTTTTTCCTCGTTATATTAACACATAAAAAAGGGAACCAATAAAAACATTGGCTCCTTGGGAATATAACTGAATATCTTTTATTTTAAATTATATTTTTTAAACAAATCGTAAAAATACTTTTAAAAAAATTCATAGTTTGATTGAATTCGCACATTTTTCTGAAAATAATATTTTCACGAATAAGCAAACATGGCTGAGACTTAGGTATTCCTAAGTCCTTCTTCATTACTAAAGCTCTAAATGTTTTTTATGATATCCACCATTTTATCCATTTTGTTTTCCATATCCTTAACAAGCGCAAGCTGATTTCTCGCGCGTACAAGGTTATGCTCCGGATAATCCGTTTTAAAATAAGTATCTCCGTTTAGATAGTCGGTCAAAAATCTCATACCGCATTCAAGCGTCATCAGTTTGGCTGAAAAAGCAAGATTATCAATTTCACACTGATTAAGGCTATTCCCTGCCTCTTTCAGAAATCCCCGAGCATACGCCCCAAAATATTCGAGATTAATAGCGACTTTTGATGTGTCTGCTTCATCCTCCGCGCACGTGTTTGCACCGAAACGTATAGCGTCTCCGAAATCATACAGCGCAAGCCCGGGCATTACGGTATCGAGGTCTATAACGCATATTGCGTCATTCGTATCCTCGTCAAACATAACATTGTTAAGCTTAGTGTCGTTATGAGTTACACGGACAGGCAGTTTTTCGTTTTCAATTAAATCCACAAGATAAGAGCAGTCATTTTTTCTTTCGGCAACAAACTCTATATCTTCTCTGCATTTATCCGCTCTGTTTTTCATATCATTTTTAACAGCCGGTAAAAATTCGTTTTCAAATCGCCATATGGTGTTGTGAAAATTCGGTATTGTTTCATAGAGCGTTGTTGCCGGAAAATCAGAAAGATACTTCTGAAACCTGCCAAAAGCAATACCGCTTTTTTCAAATATTTCAGGCGAATCAACACTGTCACAGCTCTTGCTGTTTTCGACAAATCTGTAAGCTCTGTAACAACTGCCGTTTTTGCTCTTATAATACTTATCGCCGTTTATTGTTCTTATATAGTGAAGCGTTTCTCTATCAGGATTACCTCCGTTTGCCTTAATTTTTTCACGGAGAAAAGATGTAACGGCAAAAACATTGTCCATAAGCTCGTCAACATTTTTAAATACATTTGTGTTGACCTTTTGAATAATGTATCTGTGCATTTTTCCGTTATCGTTATACGACACAATATAGGTAGTATTAATATGACCTGAACCGAAAATTTTACAGTCAGTCATATTCCCCTTAAATTTAAAATTATCAATAACTTTTTTAATATCTTCCATAGTGAATTCTCCCTGAATAAATTTTAACATAACAGAGTGTCATATGCAACAAAAAAATACCCTGCATACTAAAGTATACAGGGTTTAAAACTGCTAATTATTCGCTTCTCAGCGCATCAATAGGACTCATCTGCGCCGCTCTTCTTGCCGGATAAATTCCGAAGAACAAGCCGACACCGCTTGAGAATAAGAGCGCTATCACTATAAGCCACCATGTAATATTAGGCGTTATGTCAATAATAGAGCATGCCGCAAACGCTCCCGTGACGCCGATTGCTATTCCGATCAGTCCGCCGATTAAACAAAGAATTACCGACTCAGTCAAAAACTGTAATGTAATTACACCGGTCTTTGCGCCAAGTGATTTTCTTATACCGATTTCCCTCGTTCTCTCCGTAACCGACACGAGCATAATATTCATAACGCCGATACCGCCGACAATAAGCGAGATAGCGCCTACACCGGCAATAAATGCCGTAAGAACAGACATAATAATGTCAACAATTTCAATATATGTCGCCATATTCTGAGCTGTATACATACTGTTTGAGTAATTGCTGTGAGCTGACTTTAAATAGTTTACCGCGGAATTACCCACAGCGTCGTAATCATATCCATCCTCGGCAATAACAAAAACGCTTCCGATCTGCGCATCGGCTCCTGTGATTTGCGTAAGAGTTGTACACGGCATAAATAACGCAATTACAAGCTGGTCAGAGCCGTTTGAAAACATTGAACTCATCATACTTGAATTTCCGCCTAACGAGCCTGCCATTGAATCAATATTCGCAACACCGCAAATCTTAATTTTCATAGACTTACCGCTTGAGGAAACAGTTATATATTCATTAGCAACGTCCTGATAACCGAATGCCATATCGGCTGAATTTGTACCGATAACGGCTATAGGGGCATTTGCATTATATTCCTCGTCCGTGAAAAACCGACCGTATTCACAGGGCTCTGTGAGTGCAAACTGAACATCGCTGTTTACGCCGATAAGCATTGCAGTAGCTTCCGTTGCGCTTTTATCAATGGTAGCCCTTCCGAATCCCATCAGCATCGGTGAGCAGCGTTCAACGCCCTTTACCTTAGTCTTGATGTTTTGAACATCATCAAGAGTAATGTAATCCTTGTCGGTTGCCGATGTTGCGTCAACACTGACCATAACAGCGTTAGAACCCATATCCTCAATTAAACCGACAATATAGTCCCTGACGCCTGTACCCGCTCCTATAATCATAATTACGGAACTGATACCTATAATTATACCGAGCATAGTAAGAAGGCTACGCATCCAGTTTGCTCTGATGCACTTAACAGCGATTCTCAGACTTTCTTTTATGTTCACTCTGAAATCTCCTTACTTCGTTACAACCTTAACCTTGAAGGTATCTTCTTCATAATCAGACGCGGGCGCGGCAACTATTTTGTCTCCGACCTTAAGACCTGACTTAACCTCATATGATGTATCCGAAACAGCACCCGTTTCAATCTGTGTTTTTGTTACTGTGCTGTCCTCTTCATTATATACATATACATATGAACCCGTTTTTTCAAGCTTGATTGACTCATTGGGAACAACGGTAACACCGAGATACTCCCCTGTTTCAATCTGAACATTGGCGTCAAAACCCGCAACGATGTTATCGTCTGTGTCAGGTATCGTAATAGTACAGTCAACACCGGCGCCCGAATCGGTAAGGCTTGAAAGTCCGCTGATTCCTGCCATCGAGCCTACACTGTCAAGAATACTTGATGACGATCCGCCTGTTGCGGTAGGCGCAATTGCGGCAACCTCGCCCTCATAGCTTCCATAAGCGGTTGTTATTTCCGCAGGCATACCAACCTTAACCTTATGTAAATCATATTCACTAAGGCTGACCGTTACTGCCATACTGTCAAGATTTTCAAGCTTGATACCGGTTGTGAAAGCGGTTGTCTGAAGACCCGGTTCAACAGCAACTTCTGTTACAGTTCCGTCAAAGGAGGCAATCCAGCCCTCCTCCATATCCTTCTTCTGCTGTTCAAGTGCGTCAAGTGCTTTTTTTGACGCGTCAGCAGCCTTCTTCTGTGCCTTAACAATAGAATCGTCTGCCTGTGCATTATAAATAGCGTACTGTGCCTGCTGAGCGGCAAGCTGAAGCTCCGCAGCCGTTAACGAAACATTCTTTGAATTAACAAGACTGCTCGCGATTGACGAAAAATCAATAGCCGAAACGGCAGCCTCAACCATCTTAACCGCTACATCACTCTCAACAAGAAGCTGAGCGGAATCAATTATGCCATCCCTCATTGCCTGGGAAAGAGCTTTTCCAACCTGCTGAGCAATATAATCGCTGTCAACTATACCGCTTGCAAGCACATCCGTAATGGTTGACGTAATGATTTCGGTCATAGTTGCGAGTGTGTCTAAGTCGTTGGTTATAGCAGTTAAATTTTCATTTAATTGCCTGAGTGCGTCAGCGAGTGTGTTTATATCTGCCTCTGTTGTTGAAGTTGATGATGTGGTGGTTGTGGTAGTAGTTGTTGTTGTTCTCGACGATGGAACTGCAACTGGTCTTGTAGGTACTGTTTCTGTTGTTGTCGTTGTACGCTTTTTCGTAGTTGTTTTTTTTGCGGCAGTCGTGGTGCTTAAACTTAGCTTTTCAATCTGCCTTTCAGTCGCAGCAATCTGTGACGCAAGCTCGTCAGCCTTTGCCTTAGCTGTTTTCTGTGCCTTAGCAGAGCTGTTATAACTGCTCAAAGCGTCATTATAGTTTGAGCGAAGTGAACTTATCTGGCTGTCAAGTGATTCTACATTAAATGTAGCAAGCACGTCGCCCTTTTTAACCTTGTCGCCTACATTAACAAATACCTCTTTAACAGTCGCAACAGTTGCTACCTTATATTCCTTTACGGTACCGGCTGAAACCTCACCTGTTAAAGAAACCGTTTCGTAAATGTCATCTGTAGCAATAGTATAAAGAGTTACTTCTTCGCCTCTGTTTGCTCTTGATATACCAAAGATTGCTCCTGCGGCAATCGCAATGACAAGAACAATGCAAATCGGCACTATTATTTTCTTTTTACTTTTCTTTACAGTTGCCATAAAACTAACCTCTGCTTTGTTTAATTATATTGCAAAATAAGTATAATTCCATTTTGTATAATTGTCAACAACAATTTGTAAAATTTTTATTTAATTTTTCATTTTTTTATATTTAACGCCTTTTGTCCTATATCTTTTCTGTAATGAGCGTTTTCAAACTTGATTTTATCTACGGCACTGTATGACTTTTTAAGTGCATCTTCAAGAGTATTTCCCAAAGCAGTAACGCCTAATACACGTCCGCCTGATGTTACAAGTCTGCCGTCTTTAACGGCAGTACCCGCGTGATACACAGTAACTCCGTCAAGCTGACCGTCCGTAAGACCTGTGATTTCAACACCCTTTAAATATGATTTCGGATATCCTCCCGACGCCATTATTACGCAGGCGCACGCCTCGTCGTACCATTCTATGTCTAATTCTGAAAGAGTTTCATTATTAATCGCCTCAAAAATATCCATAATATCCGTTTTAAGTCTCGGGAGAACGACCTGTGTTTCAGGGTCGCCGAAGCGGCAGTTATATTCAATTACCTTCGGTCCCTTCGGCGTAATCATAAGTCCGAAATAAAGACAGCCTTTAAAGGTCCTGCCCTCTTTGTTCATTGCGTCTATTGTAGGAATAAAGATTTTTTCCATACACTCTTTCGCAACTTCCTCGGTGTAGTACGGATTCGGAGAAATAGTACCCATACCGCCGGTATTGAGTCCCTTGTCACCGTCAAGCGCTCTCTTGTGGTCCATTGACGACACCATCGGCTTAACGCACTTACCGTCAGTAAACGCAAGAACAGATACCTCTGGACCTGTCAGAAATTCCTCAACGACGACATGATTGCCCGACTCGCCGAAAATTTTATCCTCCATGATTTCCTTAACACCCGCTACTGCCTCGTCAAGCGTTTCCGGAATAATTACACCCTTTCCGAGCGCCAGACCGTCAGCCTTAATAACAGCGGGAAATTCATTTTTCTCCTCAAGGTAGGCAATGACATCTTTGGGATTTTCGAATACTCTGTAATCGGCAGTAGGAATATTGTACTTAAGCATCAGATTCTTTGAAAAGACCTTGGAACCCTCAATAATCGCGGCGTTTGCGGTCGGTCCGAAGGTTTTAAAGCCCTCCGCGTTAAGAGCGTCAACCATACCTGCAACAAGAGGATCGTCAGGAGCAACGACAACAAAATCCGCCTTGATTTCCTTTGCGAGATTGACAACACCGCCAATATCCGTAGCTGAAACATTATAGCACTCGGCGTCATATGAAATACCGCCGTTTCCCGGACAGCAGGCAACGCTGTTAACCTTCTCGGATTCTTTGATTTTTTTTATAAGGGCATGCTCTCTTCCGCCGCCGCCTACTACTAATACTTTCATACAAACCTCCTAAAACACATTCAGGGTGACGTACGTCACCCTTTATTTATTCTTATTTATAATTCTCGTTTCCTCTTCCTTTGTTTCAAGATTAATGAAACGTGTGAAAAGTGAAACCTTGTTAGCCTCATTGAGGTTATCCCAAATCATATTTGTGAATGAGTCAATATCTCCGTCAATTACAACAGGAGTGGGCTCTCCCTCAAATGAAGGGATAGGATTGCCGTCACACTTATATGTGTGGATAAAATGGCCGAGACCTGCCTGTGCAGGATATTCAAAGAAAAATCTCAGACATTCGGGATTTCCCATATTTGATTTGAGAATTGACAGAACATAATCACCGTTTGGTTTAACAACGCCTGAAATTCTCGGGGTATAATTAGGCGCGTCAGGCTCAAATTCTCTTGTGAGAAGAGCGTGGCGATAACAATGTCCCTCGCTCATAAAATCGTAAATTGTATCCGTTTGGTCGCCGTTTGTAACAATTGTTTTTCCGTCAAGCCTAAGCACAGGGTTATAAATTATAAGAGAAGGGTCCTCCATTTTTGACTCGTCAAATGCCTTTGTGCGGATACCTCCCCTGTCATTCTCCTCAAAGATACGGTTTCTGCTGTTGACGCTTCTTCCCATAATAAAATACGCGATAACAGCATTTTTTCCGTCCTTTGATTTACCGAGAACTATACCGCGTCCGGGATAAGTATTTGTACTCAATTCCTTTTCAAGAGTTGTAATTTCCATTTTTCCACCTCAAATGATTTCTGTTTTATTACCGATTATTTTAATTCTGCCCTGACAGAAAAGTGAAACTGCCTTCGGAAGAATTTTCCACTCACACTGCTCCATAACCCTTTTCTGAAGGGATTCGGGAGTATCATCGTTATTAACTTCAATCGCTTTCTGAATTATAATAGGTCCCGCGTCGCAGTCCTCCGTAACAAAATGCACGGTAGCTCCCGTTAGTTTTACTCCGCTGTCAAGCACCGCCCTGTGGACTCTGAGACCGTAAAAGCCTTTACCGCAGAATGAGGGAATAAGCGCAGGGTGAACATTCATCATTCTGCCCTCAAATTCCTCAACAACCTGTGAATCCAGAATTGTCATAAAGCCCGCGTAAACAACAAGGTCTGCCCTTTCCTCAACAAGCGCGTCCCTTACTGCTTTAGTGTACGAGTGAATATCGTCATAGTCCTTTCTCGGTATAACGCGTGTGGGTATGCCGTTATTTTTCGCTCTTTCCAGAGCGTAAGCGTCAGGCTTTGATGAAATAACACAGGTAATTTTTCCGCCCTGTATTTCACCGCGCGACTGGGCGTCAATAAGCGCCTGAAGATTTGTTCCTCCGCCTGAAACAAGAACAGCTATATTCATCATACTAATTCAACGCCCTTTTCACCTGATTTTATTTCGCCTATAACTGATGCCCGCTCCCCTTTTTCATTTAGGATACGGACAGCCTCATCTGCCTTTTCGGAATCAACTGCAATCACAAGACCTGTACCCATATTAAAGGTATTGTACATATCTCTTTCAGGTATATCGCCTGTTTTTGCAATAAGGTCGAATATCGGCTTTTTAAAGCACTTGTCCTTTTCAATAACTGCCGTAAAGCCGTCCTTCAGCATTCTCGGCACGTTTTCGTAAAATCCTCCGCCTGTAATATGGCTGATTGCGTTTACGTTTACCTTATCCATTAACGCGAGCAACGGCTTAACATAAATTCTTGTCGGGGTAATAAGCTCCTCGCCGAGTGTTTTGCCAAGCTCGTCATATTTAACTGAAATCGTCCTTTCGTTTACATCAAACACTTTTCTGATGAGAGAAAAGCCGTTTGAATGAACGCCCGACGACGCAACGCCTATAACGGCATTGCCTTCCTTTAAATTTTCGCCCGAAACAAGCCTGTCCTTTTCTCCGATACCGACCGTAAAGCCTGCGAGGTCATATTCCTCTTCGGGCATCAAGCCGGGATGCTCGGCAGTTTCACCGCCTACAAGCGCACAGCCTGCCTGAACACATCCCTCCGCAACACCTGAAACGATTTGCTCAATTTTTTCGGGGTAATTCTTGCCGCAGGCAATATAGTCAAGGAAAAAGAGCGGTTTCGCACCTGAGCAGGCAACGTCGTTTACACACATTGCAACGCAGTCAATACCCACCGTATTGTGCTTATCCATAAGAAAAGCAAGCTTGATTTTTGTTCCTACACCGTCTGTTCCTGAAACAAGAACAGGATTTTTATACTCGTTAGCGGCAATCTCAAACATACCGCCGAAACCGCCTATTCCGCCGAGTACGCCGGGTATGTTAGTCCTCTTAACGTGTGACTTAATAAGCTCGACAGACTCATAGCCCGCTGTCACGTCAACTCCCGCTGCCGCATAGCTTTCACTGAAACTTTTTTCCATAATCGCAATTTCCATAGCCTTTCTGCCCACAAATATCCCATTAAAATTCACTCGCACCCTGCTTATGGGCAAACAAGGTGCATAACGGAAATTCAGCCGTCTTCAAATACCGTGTTCTGTGCGTAATTGAAGGGCATATAACCGATTCAGCGTAATGTATTACACTAAATCTCCTTCAGCTTTTCCTGAAGCGCGGCATCCTTTTCACGAACCTGCTGCGCCATTTTCTTTCTCATATTCTGCAGCTTCCGCATTAAAGCTTCATCGCCTACGGCAATAATCTCCGCCGCAAGGATAGCCGCATTCTTAGCGGCATTCACGCCTACTGTCGCCACAGGTATTCCCGGAGGCATCATAACTGTCGCAAGCATTGCGTCCATACCGTCAAGCACCTTTGCCGAGCAGGGAATACCGATAACGGGAAGTGTGGTTGAAGCCGCTAAAACTCCGCCGAGATGCGCAGCCATACCCGCTGCGGCAATAATAACGCCGAATCCGTTTTCAATTGCGCTTGCGGAAAACTCATTTGCTTCCTGCGGTGTGCGGTGGGCGCTCATAACCCTGACTTCCGTTTCAATTCCAAGCTCCTTAAGCTGTCTGATTGCAGGTGTAACGACAGGCAAATCGCTGTCAGAGCCCATAATGATTGCAACCTTTTTCATAATACTCTCCTTAAATCATATAGTTCTGTTAAATAACACAGATATTATATATTAAGATTCCATAATTTTCAATATGGAAATACACCTAATTTCTTCATTTAATCATAAATACTTTCGGCTATTTTCCCATATGTAAAGAAGTTTTCGGCATACTTGAAATCCTCATAATCAATGATACCGTCCTGATTATAGTCAACCGTTATATAATCGTCGTAATACTCTTTTGAGTATTTACCGTATATACTGCGCAGAAGCGCAAAGTCCTTTGCGTTCACATAGCCGTCCTGATTATAATCATAATGGAAAAAGCTTATATCGCCAAGCTCCATTTCCAAATTATCATCATAAGCAAACTCAAAAGTCCTATCAACAGCAAACTCGGAAGAAATATAAACCTGTGAAGAATGGGACGAAACGTAAAACTCAAATTCACCGTTTATATCTGTTTCGTCCATATCCACACCGTCAACTGATACAACCGCGTTTACAATGGGAAAATTATGGGGGTGTGAGCCGTCTGGCGACTCCATTAAAACTACCCTGCCTGAAACTAAAACACCCGTTCTTTTTACAAAATCGGCTTTATAGCTGTCGCCGCAGTACGAGCAGGTATACTCTGTATAGCCGTCATTTTCCAACGAGGGAGGGATTTTAACAGAGGTGTAAAAATGATTGATTGTAATAGCAAAAGATTTTGAGCATTCTCCTATGCTGATTGTACCCGTATGCACACCGCATAGCCATTTTACGTTCTCCTGATTATCGGTATAGCGTACGGTTTTATTAAAATATTTCATATTATCCGTAAAATTAATTTTATCAATATACCCTGTTTTATATATGACCGTTATTTCTCTGCCCTCAATGAGAGGCATAACATCAAAAACACCGTCCGTATTATCATTACAGGAAATCGTTATATCAATGTCAAAGTCAATGCTTTTTATATCCCGCGGATAAAGAGTAACATGGAAATCACCTGTTGACATTATGCTTTTTACAGTGTAATAATATGTTTTTCCCGCATCAAGACAGTATTCAACAGTAAAATTCAAATCGTCGAGTGAATTGTCGGCATGAGATGCAAGCTCGTTATTGCCGCCGTCTGTTAAAACGCAGTCAACGTCCACCTTTCCGCTTGAATAAAATATGTAGTTTCCGCTTACATCGGGTATAAAAACAAATACCATATCCATGCTGACTGAATCGTCATAATATGCACATTCTATGCTCTGTCCCTCTTTTATCTCCATCTCATTGATAATATTATAATCAACAATATTTTTAACAGCATACGTATAAGCCGGTGAGTCCCTGTAAACATTCATTACAAAATCCCTGTATACAGAGCCGCGCGAGGCGTCGTAAAAGCCGAGACTGTATGAAGAGAGTTCCGCTCTTTTCGGTATTGTTATACTTTTCAGGCCGCTGCACGCGAAAAAGGCTCTCCTGCCGATTGTCATACTTGCGTTCAAATTCTCAAAGCTGACGCTGTTAAGCGCAAAACAGTTTTCAAATGCGGATATTCCTATTTTAGTAACTGATGACGGAATAGCCACACTTTCCAGATTCACTGAATAATATAGTGCATAATCACCGATTACGCTTAGATGATTCGGTAAGGAAAAGGTTTTAAGTGAATTTACACCGCTCATGGAATATGTACCTAAAGAATTCAGGCTTGACGGTAATTTGAAGTCCTCCGCGCTTACATAGTAGAAAAAGTAATTGCCGAGCGAGGTAATTCCCTCTTCAACAACTACGTGCTGTATAGAGCCGCTGCTTCTCCACAGGTACCATGGCTGGGAATTATTGCTGTTTATAAAATTCGGGGTGGCGCCCTCTCCGCTTATTGTCAGTGTCTTTGTGTCCGCGTCAAAGGAATAATATGTATCCGTGCTTCCGAGCCGAGTTTTTTCAATATCCTCTGTCTGATTCCCGGCTGATGAAACGAAGCTGACTGAATAAAGCAATCCAAAAAAGACAACGGCACTAAAAATGCATGATAATATTCTCTTCATTTCACCATCCCCCCTTATAGATTATTTTATCATAATCTATTTGTTTGTACAATTATATTTCCAACAAATTGTCCTTCGTTTTTATGATTAAAGGGCTTAATGATATACAAAAAACTGCTTTGGTAAATCCAAAGCAGTTTGTTTTGTTAAATTGCCTTTAAGAGCGCGGGAAGTCTTGTAAGCGCTCCGCCGATTCTCCAGAAAATTTTGCTGAAGCCGACAAAGGTTGACTGGTCGTCATTGAGCATCATAAGAAGACCGTCTGCCATTTCAGGTGAAAATACGCCCATACTCATTGCAATAAAGTTACGGATAGGAATCTGAGTTGCCATAGCGGCGAGCATCTTGCCGTCGCCGTTTTCCGCCGAGCCCATACCTGACATAAGTTTTTCAATAAGATTGCAAAGCCTGCCGCCCCACTTGGTGTGACGCGCGTCATTAAGACAGCAGTAAATATCAATTTTCTTCGTTGTATCAGGTTCAGAACTCGGAACAGGCTTGCCGTAGACAGCCTCAAACTGAGCGCCTTTCATTCCTTCAATATCCGCGGTGTAATAAGCAGGCGCCGATTCTCTGTAATCGGGTATTACCGCGTCTGTTGTTGATGTAACAGTCATTGTTGCAGTCAGCTTAATATCACGGCTTGAGGCGCCGACGAGAATATCAAACTCACCTGTTTCAACCATCCAGTCGCCAAGCTCCACGTTATAAAAAGCAAACGCTCTCTTTGAAAGGTCGACTGAAATCTCCTTTTCCTCTCCCGCTTTAAGAAATACCTTCTTAAAGCCCTTGAGCTCCTTAACAGGACGGAAGATTGTCGACTCCTTATCCGCAACGTAAATCTGCGCAATTTCCGCGCCGTCAACACTGCCTGTATTTTTAATCTTAAAGGATACTGTAACTGTATCCGTATCTTTTATACTGTCCGCGGAAAGCTTAATATCACTGTACTCAAAGGTTGTATATGAAATTCCGTAACCGAACGGGAAAAGAACATCCTTGCCTGCCTTATCATAGTAACGGTAGCCTATATAAACAGACTCTCTGTGCTCACTTGTTACAGGTCCGCCGGGATAATTGCCGTATGTAGGATTTTCATCAAATGAAAGCGGATATGTTTCCGTTATTTTACCTGACGGATTAACTGCTCCCGTAAGAATATTCGCAACAGCGGCTCCGCCTGCCTGACCGCCGAGACCTGAATTAAGAATACCCTTAACCTCGTTAAGCCATTTGATATTAACAACCGAGCCGCCCGCAAGAACAACTACCGTATCGGGATTAGCCTTGGCAACAGCGCTGACAAGATTGTTATGGCTCTTAGGCATTTCAATATTCTCTCTGTCATAGCCCTCGCCCTCAAACTCTTCTGTAAGTCCCGCAAATACGACCGCAACGTCAGCCTTCTTAGCGGCTTCAACAGCCTCGTTTACTAAAGTATCATTGATTTCGTCCTTGCCCTTTTCATAGCCTGCGGCGTAAATCATATCAACACCGAGCTTGGAAAGCTCGTCATAAGCATTGTCAAGCTTGGTAGGATTGATAACGGATGAGCCGGCTCCCTGGAAACGCGGCGCCTTTGCCATCTCGCCGATAACAGCTACCTTCTGTCCCGACTTGAGAGGAAGAATGGAATCATCATTTTTAAGAAGAACCATTGAGCCTTCAGCGACTTTCTGCGCAAGTTTATGATGCTCGTCAACGTCAAACGTATGTTTTTTCTCAAGAGCGGGCTTTGATTTAATGATGAGGTCAACAACATTGTCAACTCTCTTATTAAGGATTTCCTCATCAAGCTCTCCGCTTTTAACTGCGGCAATAATCTTCTTGGTATTGAGAGCGCCTGAGGACGGCATCTCAAGATCAGTTCCGTTTTTAAGACCGGGAATACGGTCAACGGATGCGCCCCAGTCAGTGAGAAGGAGCCCTTTAAAGCCCCACTCGTCACGAAGGACCTTTTCCTGAAGCCACTCATTTTGAGATGCGTAAACACCGTTAATGCGGTTATATGAGTTCATAATTGTCCAAGGCTGAGCCTCTTTTACGCAGATTTCAAATGCTGTGAGGTATAGTTCTCTCATCGCTCTCTCATCGACTACCTCATTGATAACCATACGGAAAGCCTCCTGAGAGTTGCACGCGAAGTGCTTAAGAGATGTGCCTACCCCCTTTGACTGAACACCGTTTACAAGGCTTGCGGAACACTTGCCGGCAAGATAAGGGTCCTCGCTGAAATATTCAAAGTTACGTCCGCAGACAGGTGAACGCTTGATATTTGTACCGGGTCCGAGTATCGTCGAAACCTGCTCCTTTAAGCATTCCTCCGCGAGTGCCTCGCCCTCTGCCTTAAGTAAATTTTCATCCCATGAGCAGGAAGATGTTGCTGCCGTGGGAAAACAGGTTGCGGGAACTGAATTTCCCAACCCGATACCGTCTGACGCCTTTTTGTCGGTATTCTGCTTACGCAGACCGTGAGGTCCGTCAGTAACCATTATTTTGGGAAGCCCAAGCTCTGCCGACTCCTCAAGATGCCAATAGTCGAAGCCCGACACAAAAGCCGCCTTTTGCTCAAGGCTCATTTTTTCAATAATTTCTGGGTGTTTCATGTACCAAAACGCTCCTCTCAAATTTTTACCATTTTCATTATACAATAAAAAAACATACATATCAATAGCTATTTTTGTTGAAAATCACTATATTCTTAGAAAATATAACATATCTTGAATGTATTTATTTATTGTGGTAAAATTCAAATAGAAAGGGGTGGTTATATGATGAATGCAATTCCTTATTATGAATTTATTGAAAAGAAAATCAATTCAATTTGTCTTGAAAACAAAAATATCTTAAGCCGAAAAATATCTTTTGATGAGGAAAGCGACAACCTGATTATTACTCTTATATATAACGGCTTTACGGTTAAACTGAAATACGGCGATACCATAACGGAGGACTACTCCTTTCTGGAGGATGACAATATAGGCAAATCGCTTATACCTAAATTTATATTCCCGTTTTCCGAAATTGAATATTCTGTTTACGATATACACAATGCGGTGGAAGACGGTATCTTCAGAACGTATGCGTTTCACTGTCTTTATGATGAGGCGTCTGTTGGTAAGGCTTTGGAAACCGTAATTTCCTTTATTAACAGAAATGAAGAAAATATAAGAAGCATAAGCGGTTCTCAGCGCCTGCAAAAAGAGCTGAATGAATCATTTGAAAGCGGACTCAAAATAGCGTCCAAAAAAATCACAACTGATAAAATCAGGGAAAATCCAAAAAAATATTTGAGCAATCACGATATTGATATGTACTATCTGCGCATTGCCGAAACGGCGTTCACTTCACATATCACAAAAGGCACTACACGTGAACTCCAGAATTTTTACAAGAATCAAACTAAAAAGAATAAACTTTTGCCTTTTGAAAAGAGATATATTGACTATCTTTATAAAAATGATTTTAAAAATACTGATACCGACGCGGTTGAAAGCGTAAAGAAAAATCAAAAAATATCAAGTAAAATTGAGAAATCAAGCTCTTTTACTTACATAATCAGCCTTATATTCGCGTTAGCGCTTGATATACTGATAAGTTCTTTTATAGAAAAAAGGATAGAGAAAAACTATCTGCTTTTAGAGGAGGTCACGCTTGACAACATATTTATAATCGTCTTTCTCAGCATAGGCTTTTATTTAGTTTTGAACAGTCCTTTGAAGTGGCTGTTTATGAGAAAAAAGGAGGGCTATGACAGCAAATCAACAAAGCTTGACGTAAAAACAAACGCAATATTAGCCGTTGCGGGAGTTGTTATCATTATTGCCGCCGGTACCTTTTCATACTTTGATTATCAGAAAAATGTCGGTCTCGGTGAAAAAGATATTTATTACTGCCAAAGGCTCGGCAAAACTGAAATACTGCCGTATGATGAAGTTAAACTGTATCTGATTGAGGGCACCTATTACGATAATGACTATTCTGATACAGATGATGACAAGACTATCGCAGTAGTCGTAAATGATGACTATGAAAACTGCTTTGTATCGGAATATCTGACGGAGATAGATATGAAAAACGCCTACAGGGACAGTCTGAATTATGCAGGGAAATTCAAATCAATAGAAGATTTTAATGATAATTTTTCAGTTGACTGATATAACGGAATAAACTATAAAACGGCGGTTTTTGACCGCCGTTTTAATTTATCCGATTAATTCTCTTATGATAGCCTCAGCCTTTTTGACGTCTGCCTTACCTCTTGAATTTTTCATAACGTAGCCGAACATTACATTGATTGCTTTATCCTTGCCTGCCCTTATATCCTCAACAGCCTTCGGGTTTGCGTCAATTGCGCCCTGACAAAGCGTTTTAAGGTCATCATCCGAAAGACCCGCAAGGTCCTCCTCCCTGACATATTCTGTTACGTCAAGACCGCTTTCAAGCATTTTTGAAAGAATGTCCTTTGCCTTGTTTGCCCTGATTTTCTTATCATCAATCAGCTTAACGAGTTCGGCAAGCTGGGCGGATGTCGTTTTAATTTTAAAGTTCTCCTTATCCTCCTCTGTCTGGAGAGTTGCATAGACAGGACCTAAAATCATATTGAGAACATTATTTGCGCTTGCTCCCGCATTAACCGCCGAGTCAAAGAATTCGGTAACATTTCTGTATTTATAAATGAGCCTTGCGTTGTTTTCGGGAAGTCCCATATCCTTTGTATATCTCTTAAGCTTAGCGTCGGGAAGCTCGGGAAGCGAAGAACGTATTGACTCAACCGTTTCGGGAGAAATGTAAAATCTCAGAATATCCGGCTCCGGGAAATAGCGGTAATCATCGGCATTCTCCTTTGTACGGAGAACGTAAACCGTATCGCTGTTTGCGTCGTAGCGCATGGTGGACTGGATAACCTTTTCACCTGACTCGAGGATATCCTCCTGTCTCTCCGTTTCAAGCTCCATCGCGCGCACAATGTTTGACAGGGAGTTGATATTTTTAATCTCCGTTCTCGTTCCCCACGGCTCGCCCGGCTGATGAAGCGACACATTGACATCACATCTCATGGAGCCCTCCTGCATTTTACAGTCGGACACGCCAACATTTCTCATAATAAGCTGGAGCTTTTCGGCATATTCCCTTGCCTCCTGAGGTGAGGAAATATCAGCCATGGAAACTATTTCTATAAGAGGAACACCGCCCCTGTTATAGTCAACATAGGTATAACCGCCGTCGTGAACAAGTTTACCCGCGTCCTCCTCAATATGAATACGCTCTATTCTGATTTTTTTGCCTGAATCCAGCTCAACATACCCGTTAATGCAGACAGGCTCGTCAAACTGTGAAATTTGGTACGCTTTGGGAAGGTCGGGATAAACATAATTTTTTCTGTCCATATGAGAGTTGTTGTTAATCTCACAATGAACGGCAAGACCGGCGCGCACAGCATACTCAATAACCCGCTTGTTCAAAATTGGGAGCGCACCCGGCTGACCTGTACACACAGGACAGCAATGCGTGTTAGGCTCTCCGCCGAACTGTGTAGTACATCCGCAGAAAATTTTTGTTTTTGTGGCAAGCTCAATATGAGTTTCAATACCGCATACAAGCTGATAGCTCAAAGCACTACACCTCCCTCAAAATCCGCAACGCCTATTTCGGCGTTTTTCTCATAGAAATACGCTGTATCAAGAATTGTTTTTTCGCTGAACTTTTTACCTATAATCTGCATACCGATAGGAAGTCCCTTACTGTCATTCTTAATCGGAACGCTGATTGCGGGAACACCTGTAATATTAATCGGAACTGTCGCAATATCCGAAAGATACATATCAACAGGAGAGGCGCCGCTGAAATTAAGCGGGAAAGCGGTGTTGGGCGCTGTCGGAGCAATCAAAACATCACAGGAATTAAATATTTCATCAAAATCAGCAATAAGATTTTCACGAAGAAGACACGCTTTTTTATAATAAGCGTCGTAATAGCCTGATGAAAGAACGTATGTTCCGAGCATAATTCTGCGCTTAACCTCATCGCCGAAGCCCTCAGTACGCGTCTTTAATATCATTTCCTCAACATCGTTGAAGCTTTCGGGTCTGTAACCGTAGCGTATGCCGTCATATCTGCCCAGATTTGACGATGCCTCGGCACAGGCAATTATATAGTAAACCGGCAGCGCCTGCTTTAGTACAGGCAGACTGATGTCAATAATTTCAGCACCGTTATCCTCGAAAAACTTAACCGCGCCGTCAATTGCCTCTTTGATTTCAGAGCCGATACCGTCAAAGTATTCTTTGGCTATACCTATTTTAAGTCCCCTGACGTCATTTTGACCGAGTGAGCCTGAAATATTACCGAAATCAAAATCGACGCTTGTCTGGTCGTTTGAGTCCACACCCGAAATCGCATCAAATACGGTTGCCGTATCCTTTACGGAGTTTGCGAGCACACCAATCTGGTCGAGTGATGAGCCGTATGCGATAAGTCCGTAACGTGAAACAGCGCCGTAGGTAGGCTTAAGACCGACAATTCCGCAGAATGATGCGGGCTGGCGGATTGAACCTCCCGTATCAGAGCCTAATGCATAAGCAGCCAAATTCGCGCAAACCGCACCGGCACCGCCGCCCGACGAACCGCCTGTAACGTGATTTACATTGCGCGGATTAAGCGGCGCGCCGTAACAGCTTGTTTCGCTTGTTGAACCCATTGCGAATTCGTCCATATTTGTTTTGCCGAGCATAACCGCGCCCTGTTTCTTGAGCTTAGACCAAACAGTCGAATCATAATACGGTCTGAAGCCCTCAAGGATTTTTGAACAGCAGGTAGTCAAATCACCGTCCGAGCAGATATTATCCTTTAGGGTCATCGGTATGCCCGTAAGTGCTGACGCCGTACCGTTTGCAAGCATTTCATCTGCTTTTTCCGCATTTTTAATTGCCTTGTCAAAGGTGGTTGAAACATACGCGTTATATTTCTTATTGTCAGCCTCAATTGCGGAAATATATTTTTCGGTAAGCTCTTTTGAAGATATTTCCCTATTTTTAAGCATTTGCGATAAGGGGGCAATAATCTCTCTCATTTATATTCCTCCCTTTACACAGAACATACCCTTTGATGCGCTTACGTTTGAAAGGATTTTTTCATTCGGGAGCGACTCCTTAACAACATCCTCCCTGAAATCTTCGGCAGGTGTCGCAAACGATGATACGTTTCTGATTTTTTCAGCGTCTCCCTCAACTGAATTGTTGATGGTGTCCGCGAATGCGATTATATCGTCCATATCCTTAATAATTTTAGCAAGCTCCTCATCGGAAAAATCAAGACGCGCAAGATGAGCAAGCTTTAATACTTCTTCTTTACTAATCATATTACCGACCTCAAATTACTTTCTCAGCTTAATGTGTACTTCTCTGAGCTGCTGCTCCGTAATCTCATTAGGCGCTTTGCACATCAAATCCTGCGCTTTACCGTCCATAGGAAATGGAATAACCTCACGTATGTTCTCCTCGTTTCTGAGAAGCATAATCATACGGTCAACGCCCGGAGCCATACCTGCATGAGGGGGAGCGCCGAACTGGAACGCTGTGTAAAGCGCGCCGAATTTCTGCTTAAGCACCTCTTCATCATAGCCCGCAATCTCAAACGCTTTCTTCATTATATCAATATCGTGATTACGGACCGCGCCGGATGAAAGTTCAACACCGTTGCATACGATATCATACTGGTATGCAAGGATTGTGAGCGGATCTTCATTTTCAAGCGCCTTCAGACCGCCCTGCGGCATTGAAAACGGATTGTGCGTAAAGCTGATTTTCTTTTCTTCCTCTTTATACTCATACATCGGGAAATCGTTGATAAAGCAGAAACGGTATGCGTTTTTCTCAATTAAATCGAACATTTCCGCGAGCTTTGTTCTGATTTGACCAGCATAGTCTGCGGCTTTTGCCTCGGCATCCGCAATAAAGAAAATTGTATCTCCGATTTCAAGAGAAGCAATATCGGCAAGCTCCGTTTTCATATTGTCGGGAATAAACTTGTCAATCGGTCCTTTATAGGATTTATCCTCTTGTACAAGAAGGTAACCGAGACCGCCCATACCTATTGACTGCGCGAATTTAAGTAGTTTTTCGTGCTTACCCTTTGAAATTTCCTCGTGTATCTTAATTGCCCTTACTGTCTGACCGTGAAACGGCTTAAAGGTACAGCGCTGGAAGAAATCGGTTACATCAATAATTTCAAGCGGATTTCTTAAATCGGGCTTATCCGTACCGTATTTGAGCATAGCGTCCTTATAGCTGATAACAGGATAAGGAGCTTCCGTCACACTATATCCTTTTGGGGCAAATTTTTTAAAGGTTTTAGTTAAAATTTCCTCTCCTACCCTGAATACATCTTCCTGAGTGGCAAAGCACATCTCAAAATCAAGCTGATAAAATTCACCCGGCGAACGGTCAGCTCTCGCGTCCTCATCTCTGAAGCAGGGAGCAATCTGAAAATACTTATCAATACCTGAAACCATAAGGAGCTGTTTATACTGCTGCGGCGCCTGCGGAAGAGCGTAAAACTTACCCTTATGCACACGGCTCGGTACAACATAGTCGCGCGCGCCCTCAGGTGATGAAGCGCAGAGTATAGGTGTCTGAATTTCAAGAAAGCCCATATTTGTCATTTTCTGTCTGAGGTAAGAAATAACCCTGCTTCTGAAAACGATATTTTCTTTAACCTTTTGATTTCTTAAATCAAGAAAACGATATTGAAGTCTTTTATCCTCTCTTGTTTCCTTAGATGTCTGAATTTCAAACGGCAGAGGACAACGCACCTTGCCGAGAGTTGTTACCTTATGAGCCTCAACCTCAATTGTTCCCGTTGCGATTTTTGGGTTAATTGTATCCTCGTCCCGTTTTTCAACAAGTCCCTCAATGGAAACGCAGTCCTCCTTTGATATTCCGCTGAGCAGTGACGTATCACGCATTACAATCTGCATAACGCCGTTCATATCACGCAGGTCGATAAAGGATACGCCGCCGTGGTCGCGTATATTTTCCACCCAGCCTGCTACCTTAACGGTGCTGTTGATATCATCCTCGGAAAACTGATCCATTGTTTTTGTTCTGTAAAGTGTTGAAAATTCCATAAAACACACTCCTTATAAATAAGATAAAGCAGTCTTAAGTCCGAATAGGACGAAAGACTGCTTCCGTGGTACCACCTAAATTAGCTGTTAATAAACAGCTCACTCTCTGGATTAACGCTCCTCATACGCCCGATTCTACTTGCTTAACGCTTTCTTTCGGGAACTCATAGGTGTTTTTCACTGACTGCTTATACTGTCTTTCACCGACCGACAGCTCTCTGAAACATCGACAGGCAGCTACTCTCCTACTCAAAGTTTTATAGTATTGCAAATATAATAACACTTTAAAATCCTTTAGTCAATATTTTTATTTATTCTCTTATTACATATTATATGCAAAACGAATTCAAAAATATAAATTACAAGCGTTAAATACCAGCCTGCGCCCATTGAGCCTATAATTAAGCCGAGTACAATAAAAACGGCTGTATTGACAAAACTGAAAATCATATTTCTTATAAATCCTGTTTTTGTTGAAGAAAACAACGAAGAAATAATAACAGCGAGCGAAAGCACGATTACAAGAGCCATGCTGATAAGCGGCATTATAACCGAGCCTATATCAATACTGCCGTTTATAATTCCCATAATAAGACGGATAAGGCTGATGTCTTTATACATAGGCAGGCACATTGCGCCGAGCGGTGTGAAAAAAAGCACAAGCCGCACAATAAGCACAGGTGACGCAATAGTAGAGGATTTAATAATATTGACAAATTTATTTACGGCGCCGACCTCTTTTTGTGCCTGCAACGCGTCGGCACGCAGTCTGTCCTCAAAATTATAATAAAGAAGATTGACCTTACAATGAGGACACGTTTCTTTAATATAAAAGGGGCTTAGCTTTCCGCCGCATTTCGGACACAAATTATTCTTCATTTTTGCCACCTCCCGAAACCTCTTTTGAAAGTTTTTCACGGCGAACCTTCATATCGGCCCGGATACCCTCAAGCTTTTTGCCTGTAAGGTCATAGAAAAGATACGGAACAAGTGAAAGCAGTCCGAGCAGATACGGAATTAATGTAAACAACGCCCAGATATATAAGTCCGTATGATCACCTTTCAGCGTTACAGGCTCGCCTGCCGCGTTTTTGGTGAAATTAAGCCCGATAACAGGCAGAATTGCCGTGCCGATTGATGTTGAAATTGAGCCGGTCAATTTGCCGACAAAAGTAAGAACAGAGAATGAAATACCTTCGTTTCTCTCGCCGGTTTTCCATTCCATATAATCAACTGTATCACCAATCATTTCCGTCGGAATAACCATATTGACTGTATTGAAAAAGCTGAAAATAAAGTTTTGTATCATCAAAAGAATTGAAATAACAAGAACACTTGAATTATAAAATTTAAGACCTATGGTAAATACAAGAGCTCCCACAACAGCCCTGCAAACGAGATTAAGTATTACAATCTGCCTGTTATCAAGTTTTCTTTTAAGCTTCGGAATTAAAAGATATGTTAAAAAGCCAAATATAGTTCCGGGGAGGTTTATCCATAAAACAGCAGAGTTGAGATTTAAAACCTCAGAAAAGTAATATGTTTGAAAAACGCCTGCAAGACCGCCCAACGCACCGATAACATTACCGAGAATGATAAGCATCAGCGGTTTATTTTTAAACATTATCTTAAAGCCGTCAATAACCGAAGGTTCTTTTACAGACTGAACTACTCTTTCTTTTGTCTTTCTTCCAGCGAGTGAAAACAATCCCAATATCATAACAGCCGCAACCAGCGATAAAATAAGGAAGTCCTGCGAAAGAGTAAGTCCCCAGACACCGTTATTTGAAAAATCCATCATAATAACAAGAAATGTTGTTGCCAAGCCGCCTAAAATACCGGAAATAAATCTCGCAGTGGAAATAGCTCTTGTTCTGTCACTCGGTGACGGCGAAATTGCCGTACTCATACCCCAGAAAGGAACATCACCTATTGTATAGAAGAATTCCCATATAAAATATGATATGTACATATAAATAATTTTAACCGTTACGGATTTGGCATCGGCTAAAATTTCAGGTCCCGCGAAAAGCATAACCGTTGCGGCGGCAAGCGGAACAGGCACAATCAAAAGATAGGGTCTAAGCTTACCGTAACGGGTTCTCGTTCTGTCAATAATACCGCCGATTAACGGGTCATTTATTGTGTCCCATATACCGAGAATCAAAATCATTGTTGCAACTGCTTTTTCAGGTAAACCAAAAACCTTAGTGAAAAAAATTGAAAGATAACCGCCTGCCACTAAATTGTAACCGAATACCTGACCCGCGTTTGCAAAGCCGTAGGCAAGGTTTTCTTTAACGCCTACATAACGGGTTTCTTTTTTTCCTTCTTCGCTCATAAAATCCCACCCTTAACATATCTATACTATATTAAAACAAAAAGGCTGACATTTTGTCAACCTTTTTAAAATTTTGTTATTTTTTTGTTGTCTCATTATGCGAGTGATTATGCTCTGAAACAGTTTGTCCCTTTGCACTGTAATCAGCGTATCTGTTTTCCAGCTCAGTGTACTTGCCTGTTTCCATATCCTTTTTTATAACCTTTGTACCGTCAAAGGAAATGCCGTATTCACCGATTGTTTCTATTGAAAAAGTTTTTTTGCCTTCCTTATTCGTTTCATCATTTTGAGTAACAACATTGGCAAAAACTCTGACATATTTTTCTCCGTCAATTTCTGTACCGTTTGACGAAACCATAAAGCTATAATCCTTATCTGTCTTGTCAAGTCCGAGCTCTTTCTTTGTATAAGACTGCTCAATAAAGCTGATTGCGTCGGCATCTTTAATTTTTGCCTCTCCCGTCGCAATTGTGGGTGATGTGGAGCTTGTTTCGGATTTGGATTCAGTTTCGGTTTTCTGTTCTTTTGAACAAGCCGCGAAAACAGTAAAAATCACCGCTAAAGATAATAATACCGCAATTAATTTTTTAATAACAACTCCCTCTTTCCGAAAACTATTTGAACAGGATAATTATTCCTCGTCCTCGTCTTCATCCTCATCGTTCTCAACTTCAAACTCAAGCATTTCACCGCAGTTAGGACATGCCATTGAACCCTCAAGAACAGTATCCTCGTCAACAGTTATTTCTGTACCGCAGTTCGGACACTCAACCTCAAATTCCTGACACTCATCGTCACAGCAATCGTCGCAGTCACAGTCGTCATCCATAAGATAGTCCTCAACCTCCGCGAGATCCTCGTCAACCGCGTCAATCTGATCAGCGAGGATTCCCATTCCTTCCGTTATGTCCTCAACATCTTCCGTTAAGTTCGTGAGAACGTCAACGATTGCTTTAATTGCCTTGGTTTCCTTTTTGTTATCGTCCAAATCAAGACCGTCAAGCAGTCCCTTGAGATAACCGAGACTTTCAATTGTTTCCATAGTAAAAACTCCTTATAAAGTTAAATTAAGCTCTTTCCATATATTCACAGGTTCTGGTATCAATTCTTATCATATCTCCTTCATTGATGAAGAGAGGAACACGAATTTCAGCGCCTGTTTCCACCTTGGCAGGTTTAAGTGTATTTGTTGCCGTGTTTCCCTTGAGACCCGGCTCGGTTTCCGTAACCTCAAGTGTTACAAAGGTTGGCGGCTCAACGCCGAATACCTTACCCTTATATGAAAGAACACGGCAAATCTCGTTCTCCTTGACAAATTTAAAGTTATCTGAAAGATCAGCCTCTGATACGGGAATCATATCAAACGTCTCATTGTCCATAAAATAGTAGAGACCGTCGTCGTTATACGAATAAGCCATTTCTTTTCTCTCAATAAATGCAGTCGGGAATTTTTCAGTCGGGTTAAAGGTTCTTTCTACAACTGCGCCCTCAATAACATTCTTAATCTTCGCTCTTACAAAAGCAGCACCCTTGCCCGGCTTTACATGCTGAAACTCAACGATCTGATATACCTTACCGTCCATTTCAAATGTAACACCGTTTCTGAAATCACCTGCTGTTACCATAATTTATACCTCCAAGATACTCATAAAACTATTGTAATTTATTTACTTATCTATTTTATATTATTTCCATCAATAAATCAATACCCATTTTATAGCTGTCCTTACCGTAACCGCTGATTTGCTTAACGCAGACATCTGTTATAACGGAAATTTTGCGAAAATCCTCACGATTATGAATATCGGACATATGCACCTCAACAAAGGGAGTGTAATCGTGTACCGCCTCTATCGCGTCACGGATAGCGTATGAATAGTGTGTATAGGCTCCGGCATTGATAACAACGCCGTCAAACTCGTCCTTGCTTTCGTGGATAACGTCAATTATATCGCCCTCGTGATTTGACTGAAAAAAGGTCAGCTTTGCTCCGTTTGCCCTGCCGTACAGCTTCAGCTCATCGTTAATCTGCTTAAGGGTTTCTCCGCCGTAAACATTCTTTTTCCTGATACCCGTCATATTAAGATTAGGACCGTTTAAAATAAGTATCCTTTTCATATTATCACCTGATAATTATAATAATCTAAATTTCATCTGACGTCAATAAAAATATGGGAGCATCCAAAGACGCTCCCATATGTAAATTATTTATACTTTCTTTTACGAGCAGCCTCGCTCTTCTTTTTACGAGCAACAGAAGGCTTTTCATAATGCTCTCTCTTACGAACTTCCTGAATAATACCATCACGGGAAGTTTGACGCTTAAAACGTCTAAGCGCACTGTCGAGAGATTCATTTTCCTTAACTTTAACTTGACTCATTCAATTCCCTCCCTCCGACCGCCTCGGGGGTATTTGATACTTCTTTAATATCCGAGCAAGATTATAAACAAAAACAAACCAAAAGTCAAGCATTTTAACAAGAATTGTATTATTTCATTTAAAATTTTTGTTTTCTTACTTTTTTCGGCAATTGAGGAATAATAAATTTTATATACCAATTATAAAACCAATAATTATGGTTCTATAATAAATGTTGGGGTAACGGAAGAGCCTCAACATTTATTTTTATGAAAAAAGATAAAAAAATGAGACA